>CAJTSQ010000011.1 GCA_910578735.1 uncultured Oscillospiraceae bacterium | reverse complement strand
TGGAATCCCTCCACCACCGCCTTCGGCGGCGGTCCCCCTCCCTTTGGCAAGGGAGGCTTTGGAGCTCTCCTGCACTTCAAAAAAATCCAGAGCGGTTTCTCTCTCTCCGCCGCCCACAGAGCGGCACAGTATCAGTAGCGGTAGCAGTATCAGTAACGGTTTCAGTAACAGTAACGCGGCCTTCAATGTATGCAAACATGCAACTTTATCCCTTCCCCCCTGTGGGGTAAGGAGATGATTGATATGACAAAGCCGAAAAAGAGTTTTGTGGTTTACTTTGACAGCTACCCCATCCTGTCCGCCTTGCCTATGGAGCAGCGGGGACTGCTGTTCTCCGCCCTCATGATCTACGCCGACCGGGTGTGGCGGGACCGCTCGGTCACCCTGGAGGAGGTGCTGGAGGGGTTTCCCAGGCTGTCCCCGGAGGCCCGGATGGCCTGCGGCTTTATGGGCGCGGCCATCCAGCGGGACACGGACGCCTGGCTGAACAGACGGGAGTACCGCCAGCAGGGCAAGACGGAGTGTCAGAAAAGGGGGGACCCGGAGACAGCCGACCGCCGGGCCAGAGAGGACATGGAGCGGCTCCGGCGGCTGCTGGAGCGGGAGACAGTGACGGGGGAGGTTTAGTCCCGCCGCAGGTCCTCGCCCTGATAGTATTTTTCCAAGGCCTTGGATGCCAGGGCGAAAATCACAAGGCAAAGGATCAGGTCGATACCGATATAGCTGATGTTGTAGACAAAAGAATAAAGATAGGGATTATCAAATACCATACCCATCAGTTCAGTAGGAGCCAGGATACGGTAAACGGTGATGCCGCTGGCAAAGTGGACCAGAAAGCGGCCAACGGCGCCAAGGACGCTGCCCCAGTAAATTCCGCCGGGTTTTCCCTTTCCCAAGCCGGTCAGGGCAACTGGAATGGGTGCCACAATGTAGTCCAGAATAATGGAGACCCAGCCATATCCAACCGCCCCCTGGACAAAGACTTGGAGCACACCGAAGGCGGTGCAGGTGACCAGACCGGGGCCTATGCCCCAGCGTACACAGAACAGAAACAAGGGAAGCATTTCCAGAGAGATGGAACCGCCATTGGGGAATTCATAGGGCTTAATCATCCCCAGCACCAGGGCCAGGGCGATCATGATACCGGCCTCCGCCAGCATCCGGGTGGTTTTGTTTTTTGTCATTGTCGATTCCTCCAAATAAAAAAATACCGCATTACATCCGGACGGGTGTAGTGCGGTTTTAGAGGAGACGGCGGCACGGTCTCTCTTTCACTTCCTACGCCGGCATTACCCGGATCAGGTTCAAGGGACCGGAGACAGCTGTGTTTGTCTCTGCATCTCAGCCGGGAACTAGGCTCCCAGCGCCCCTGTGTTCGATTGTACTGCGGTTCGCAGTCCATTGTAGACCCTGGCGGAGGGTTTGTCAACCTTTTTTATCCCAGTGCCACGTCCAGAATCATCATCAGCAAAAAGCCCGCCATCACCCCCAGGGTGCCCGAGTGGCCCCCCTGGGACAGGTTGGCCTCGGGGATGAGCTCCTCTACCACTACATAGAGCATGGCCCCGGCGGCAAAGGACAGCAGCCAGGGGAGGACCAGCTGCACCGTTCCCGCCACCAGCACGGTGAGCAGGGCGAACACGGGCTCCACCACCCCGGAGGCCGCCCCGATGAGAAAGGACCTGCCCTTGCCCATACCCTCCTGGTAGAGGGGGAGGGAGATGGCCGCCCCTTCAGGAAAATTCTGGACGCCGATGCCCAAAGCCAGGGCGGTGGAGGCGGTGAGGAGGGCGGCGTCGCCGTTCTGGGCGGCCAGGGCGAAGGACACCCCCACCGCCATCCCCTCAGGGATGTTGTGCAGGGTGACGGCCAGCACCAGCAGCGCCGTCCGGCTGGGACTGGCCCCCCGGTGAAAGGACTCCGGCCCGAAGTGGGGGAGGAGGAAGTCCATCAGCAGGAGGAACCCGATGCCCAGCAGCGAGCCCCCCGCGGCGGGGAGCCAGCCTGTCTGACCCAGCTCCTCCGCCTTCTCGATGGCGGGAATGAGCAGCGACCACATGCTGGCCGCAATCATCACTCCGGCGGCAAAGCCCAGCATCACCCGGTGGAGGGTTTTGGAGGTTTCCTTTTGGAACAAAAAGACCACGGCGGCCCCGGCGGCGGTCATCAGGGCGGTAAAGCCCGTGCCGGCGGCGGCCCAAGTAAGTGCCTGTAACACGATGTAAGAACCCCTTCTGGAAGACTCGCAGGCGGGCGCCTGTACGGTTGCTTCCAGATTAGGCTATGTAGAAGGGCGGTCCGAGGTGTATGCGGGGGTGGACAATGTCCGTCTCTACAGGGAGAGGAACCCCCGCGCCATCCAGTAGCCGATGGCCATGCAGCCGGGGAAGGTGAGCAGCCAGGCCAGGGCGATTTTTCCGGCGGTAGCCCAGTCGGGGCGGTGCCCCCCGGCGGAGCCCACCCCCAGCAGGGCGCAGGTGCGGGTGTGGGTGGTGGAGACGGGCAGGCCCAGCAGGGTGGCGGCGAATAGACAGGCGATGTTCCCCAGGTCGGCGGCCAGCCCCTCCCGGGGGCCCAGAGACACCATCTCCCGGCCCACGGTGTTGATAATCCGCCGGCCCCCCATCAGGGTGCCCAGGGCCATGAAAAAAGCGCACAGGGCCATGAGCCACAGGGGCACCAGGAAGGTGCCCTCGTCGGCCCGGCCCCGGGCCAGGGCAGCCCCCAGCAGGAAGACGCCGATGAACTTCTGGCCGTCCTGGGCCCCGTGGAGGAAGGCGGTGACAGCCGCCCCGGGAAGCTGCGCCAGAAGGAATGTACGGTTAGAAAGCTTTACAGCTTTCAAGCGGCTCTGCGCCCCCCGTCCCGCCCAGAAGCCGGCGGCGGTGGACAGGACAAGCCCCAAAATCACCCGTGCCCAGCAGTCCCAGCGGATGCAGGAGAGGGAGCCCTCCAGGGCCACCGCCGCCCCGGAGATGCCGGCCACCAGGGCGTGGCTCTCGCTGGTGGGGATGCCGAAATACCAGGCCGCCGCCGCCCACAGGACGATAGCCGTCATGGCGGCGCACAGGGCGGTGAGGGCGGCTTTGGGGCCTCCGCCGAAGGAGGCGATGGCGTAGACCGTCTCGGCCACCGAGGCATTTACCGAGGTGACGCACAGCACCCCCAGAAAGTTGCACACCGCCGCCAGCGCCACGGCAGGCCGGAAGGGAAGGGCCCCCGTCACCACCGCCCCGGCAATGGCGTTGGGGGCGTCGGTCCAGCCGTTCACCAGCAGGACGGCCAGGGTGAGCAGAACTGTGCCAAACAGGGCGGGATTCCCGCCTAACTGGCCTAAAAAGTCAAAAAACGACAGGGGCATGGACAACACCTCCATGTCCCAGGGTATGCGGATTTTTTCTTTGTTAGCACAGGTGCGTCATTTCCCGCCGCCGGGCGGCGGGGCGTGGCGCTCCTGGCCGGGGTCTCGGGGGGCGGAGGCGGGGGCGATGGCTCCGGGACCGTACTTGGCCCGGATGATGTCCAGGGTGTTCTCCAGCCGCTCCAGCCGGCGGCGCTGCTCCTCTTGCCCGGCGGAAAACAGGTCCAGCTGGGCCCCTGCCTCGTCGGCGGGGATGAGGTAGATAGCAGTCACCGTCAGGGCCCGCACCGGGCTGGCCATGTTCCAGCAGCTGTCCGCCAGCTCCATGGCCGCCTGCATCAGCTCCCGGGCCAGATCGGTGGGCGGGTCCAGCCGGATCTGGCGGCTGATGTCCCGAAAATTAGGGTCCCTGATGGCAAGGGAAATCCCTTGACACTTCATGCGGTGCCTGCGCAGACGGCCCGCCACCTGGTCGGCCAGCTGGGCCACCCCCGCCTTGATCTCCGCCCGGCCCTCGAGGTCGTTGGGAAAGGTGTAGCCGTTGCCGATGGACTTGGGGGGCGTATACTGCCCGGCGGGGGCCACAGGGGAGCTGTCCTGTCCGCTGGCGAAGTCGTGGAGCTGGACGCCGTTTTTTCCCAGAAGCTGGAACAGCTGCTCCCGGTCGAAGGCGGCCAGGTCACCGATGGTGCGGATTCCGAACTGTTCAAAGGTCCGGTTCGCCGCCCGGCCCACGTAGAGCAGGTCGGTAACGGGGAGGGGCCAGACCATTTGCCGGAAGTTTTCCCGGGTAATGACGGTGGTGGCGTCCGGCTTTTTGTAGTCGCTGCCCAGCTTGGCGAAGACCTTGTTGAAGGACACCCCCACCGAGATGGTCAGGCCGAAGCGGCTTCGCACCTCGTCCCGCAGCCGGTCGGCCAGGGCGGCGCCGTCGCCGCCAAAGAGGTGGAGGGTGCCGGTGACGTCCAGCCAGCTCTCGTCGATGCCAAAGGGCTCCACCAGGTCGGTGTACTCCTGGTAAAGGGAATTTACTTTACGGGAAAAATCCCGATACAGCCCGTGGTGGGCGGGGAGGAGGACCAGGTCGGGGCACTTCCGCTTGGCCTGCCAGATGGTCTCCGCCGTCTTCACCTGGAAGATCTTGGCGGGCTCGTTTTTGGCCAGGATGATGCCGTGGCGGCTGGCCGGATCGCCGCAGACGGCCACAGGCAGGTGGCGCAGCTCCGGGTGGGACAGCAGCTCCACCGAGGCGTAAAAGCTGTTTAAATCGCAGTGAAAAATGACCCGGTCCATGACCGCACCTCCTTTGCGGCCATTATACAGCAGCGGGGAGAAAAAGTCAAACTTTTGTTCTATTTTTTCTTGACAAATTTGGGAAAGACCGGTATAATAGATACATCTATAGAGGGGGCGGGTGAGTACTATGTTCGGATGGTTCAAGAAAAAGAGTGAGAAGGCCCCCGCGGCTCAGCCGGTACAGAAAGCCCCGGAGGCGGACCTCTCCCTGGAGGAGCGTGTTCTGCGCCACGTGGCGCAGCTGACGCCCGGCGCGGTGCTGGAGGGGGAGCGGCTGCGGTTTCCCGACTATGGCGGGCTGACCATGCGGGTGGAGTTTCCCGACCTGGACGGCCCCCAGTTCCGCATGGAGGCTATTCTGGAACACCCGGACTTTTTCGGTCCGCTGGTGGAGTCCACCGCCGGGGTGGCCGACAGCGACGAGGACAAGGCCAGATACGCCGCCCGGCAGATTGCGGATTCGGTGCTGGATGCTCTGCTGCCCGCCCTGCGGGGGGAGGGGGAGCCGGTGCCGCCGGTGGAGCTCTGGGGCCGGACCCACCGTTTTAAGGCCAGCGTGTCCGGCGTGCTGCTGACCAACGCCCAGGAGCCGCTGGAGCGGCGGGACCTGTGGAGCCGGATGGCGCAGGCGGTGCTGGGCTGTCTGGGCAGCCAGAAGGTCTACTGGGTGAAGCTCTATATGGCCCACATCAACGGCGGCGATACCTCCTGCGAGGTACGGATTAACGGCTGGATCGTCCCGGAACTCACCGAGACCATGGTTCAGCTGGCCAAAAGCTGGCCGCTGGAGGGTGCGCCGGTGAAAATGGCCAAGCAGTACATCGTGCTGGTCCAGGACGACGCCACCTGTCCCGCCTGCCCCTACACCTGGGGCCAGGCCAAGGACCTGACCCGGCAGGCCATCCGCCTGTTCGAGGGCGGCACGGCCTATGACAGCATCCCGGAGGAGTTGGAAAAGCGCGCCCCAAACCCCTCCCTGGCGGAGGATGTGTTCGGCTTCCTGCCCGAGCTGATGGCCCAGGCCGTCCTGCCTCAGGTGAAGGTCACCAGCCGGTTTAGCATCAGCCGGCATGGGGCGGGGCAGACCTCGGTCTGGTTTACCCAGTGCCGGGCCTGGGCCCCGGTCTACAGCGCCATCATGGACCATTTTCACGAGGACGGGCCCACCAAGGACCAGATCATGTCCATTGTGGGTACCAGCGCCATGTTCCACGGCCTGAACAACGCCCTTAACGGCGGCAGCAAGGTGGAGGATCTGATGATGTCCCGGGCCTTTACGGTTTCGGAGAGCTACCAGCTGTGGTGATGGAATACATCCCCGCCAAGCACCTGCTCCACCGGAGCAAATCCACAGAGTGGTTCGGCACCGACCACACCATGAACCTCTACCGGGGCTGCTGCCACGGCTGTCTCTACTGCGACAGCCGCAGCGCCTGCTACCAAAATCCGGACTTCGACCGGGTAAAAGCCAAGGCGGACGCCCTGCGCCTGCTCCGGGACGACCTGGCCCGGAAGGCGAAGCCTGCCTTTATCACCATGGGCTCCATGAGCGACCCCTACAACCCCTTTGAGGAGGAGCTCCAGCTCACCCGCCACGCCCTGGAGCTGATCGACGCCTACCAATGCGGGGTGGCGGCGGCCACCAAGAGCGACCTGATTGCTCGGGATATCGACCTGTACCGGCTGATTCAAGACCACTCCCCGGTGATCTGTAAACTGACCGTCACCACCACCGACGACGCTCTTGCGGAGAAAATCGAGCCCCACGCGCCCCTGCCCAGCCGCCGGCTCAGGGCGCTGGAGGCGCTGGCGAAGGCGGGGATTTTTTCCGGGGTGCTCCTTATGCCCGTACTGCCCTACGTGGAGGATTCAGCGGAAAATGTACTGTCAGTGGTGGACAGCGCCGCCCGGGCGGGGGCCAGGTTTGTCTACGCCGCCTTTGGTGTCACCATGCGGGACGGCCAGCGGGACTACTTCCTCAACGGTCTGGACCGGGCCTTTCCGGGGATGGGGGAGAGGTACCGCAAGCGCTACGGCTCCCGTTACTACTGCTCCAGCCCCAGTGCCAAGGAGCTGTGGGCGCTGTTCTCCGCCCGATGCCGGGAGCTGGGGCTGCTGTACGAGATGCGCCACATCGTCTCCGCCGCTACCCGGAGCTATGGGGACCGGCAGCTGAGCTTTTTTAACGAATGATTGGAACACAAAACTCACATAAATGCTCCGCGATTTTTTGGGAAGAATAGCGTTCAATGATCGGTTTTGTATTGTCTATGGACAAGGTGAGCAGCCCAATATTTTGCCAAAAGGATGATACGCCCTGTTGTGTATGCTGAACTTCAAAGACAGCGTATGTTCCGTCGTCAATGCTGCGGGTGGGCAGGGGAATGGCCGCACGCGCAGGGACGATCAGGCCAACATCATATCTTAATTGTTCTGCCGGTGTGATAGTCGGGTCATCCAGCGGAATACCTAATATGGTGCTTTTCTCGTGAAACAGGCCGTGCTGCGCTAAAAAGGCCTTCAAATTCTCCATTAGCTGACGATTTTCGGGCCCGTATGCCCCAGTGCGGCGCATATAAGCTATGGTAATGCTCTGAAATGTCTCGATTTTCAAAATGAATTGCCTCCAAATTATATTTAATTTTCTGGCCAGATAAGTTGATAATACAGGCAATTAAAATGAATTTCAAGCATTTTTTAAATAAAACAGGCCCGCCCCATTGGGGCGGGCCTTCAGCGTTTTAGTTACTTAGCCAGGACCTTCTTCAGGCGGGCGAAGCGGGGCAGAGCGTTCTCGGTGGGGGCCTTGGCGTCGCCCTGGATGAGGGGCAGGGCGTAGTCGATGAAGGCCTGGGTCACGCCGTTCTGCTCGGCGTTGATCCACTCCAGGGGGACCTTCTTCTCGAAGTTGGCCACCTCGGACAGGTTGAACAGCTTGGTCTGGCAGACGTACTTGCCGCCCTCGCGGGAGCACTCGAAGCCCACCATCTTGTCGGTCTCGCCGGCCACGGCGGCCTCCACGGCGGTCTTGCCGGCCAGGAAGGACTCGTCAATGTCGGTGCGGGAGGCAACGTGCGCGCCGCAGCGCTGGAGCAGAGACAGTTCGATGCCCCGGACCTTGGCGCCGGTCTTCTCCTTGACCACGCTGGCCAGCAGGGCCGCCAGGCCGCCCAGCTGGGCGTGGCCGAAGCCATCGGTGGCGGAGGTCTTGGCCTCGGAGACGAAGGAGCCGTCGGCGTAGTGGATGCCCTCGGAGACGGCCACGATGCAGTTGCCGTTGGCCTTATAGATGCGCTCCACGTCGGAGAGGAACTTGTCCATGTCGAAATTCACCTCGGGGAGGTAGACCAGGTCGGGGGCGCAGCCCACGACGCCCGCCAGGGCGGCGGCGCCGGCCAGCCAGCCGGCGTGACGGCCCATGATCTCGATGATGGTCACCATGCCGGTGTCATACACCCGGGCGTCCTTATACACCTCGGCGCAGGAGGTGGCGATATACTTGGCGGCGGAGGCGAAGCCGGGGCAGTGGTCGGTGCCGAACAGGTCGTTGTCGATGGTCTTGGGCACGCCCATGATGCGGCACTCGTAGCCCACCTTCTGCATATACTTGGAGATCTTGTTGCAGGTGTCCATGGAGTCGTTGCCGCCGTTGTAGAAGAAGTAGCGCACGTCGTACTTTTTAAAGATCTCCAGGATGCGCTTGTAGTCGGTGTCGTCGGCGTCGGGGTCGGCGATCTTGTAGCGGCAGGAGCCCAGCTCGGAGGAGGGGGTATTGAGCAGCAGCTCCAGCTCCTTGGCGTCCTCCTGGCCCATGTCGTACAGCTTGTCGTTCAGCACGCCCTTGATGCCGTGGGCCGCGCCGTAGACGGCGGTGATGTCGGGGCAGTCCAGAGCGGTGCGGATGACACCGTAGGCGCTGGCGTTGATCACGGAAGTGGGGCCGCCGGACTGACCGATAATCAGGGCGCCCTTTAATGTGTTGCTCATGTTAATTACCTCCAAATTCAAAATATCCTCTGTGGGATGGTGATAACCGAAACAGGAACATTATAACAAAGATTCCCGCTGTTGTAAACGGGAAGAATAGCCGACCTTGTCTTGCATTTTAGCGCTGATAATGGTAAAATCAGAGTAGAAACAGGCGCTGTTTGAAGGGATAGTTTGAAAGGATAAATAATATGAAGAAAAAATATATTATCCTCATCATTTCGTTCTTCGCTGTGACTGCGGGAATCACGGGTGTTTATTTGCTGGCCCGGCCCACCGTATTAGGCAATATGAGCAACAAGTATTCAAAGCAGGTCACAACAACTTCTGACATCTCCTTCACAGGAGAAGCAGGCAGCAGAATCAAGTTTGTTTTGCAATCGGATGTTTTGAGCGGAATTTTGGATATGACACTGTATGATGCGGCTGGTAATGCGGTATATACCTTGGATAACGCAAAAGAGCTGGCGGCCTATTTTACGCTGGAACGTTCTGGGACATATACGCTGGTCGCCGGTTGTGACAATTTTGTCGGAACGTATAAAGTTATTGTGTATTCAGACAAAATAAACACATCGACAGCTTCCAGCTGAATGAACAGGGTTTACACTCGCCGTCTGATTTGCTATAATGGATTCAGCAGTTTATCGGGAGCATGCCAGTGAAAGGAAATGCTATCATGTCAGATAAAGAATTAATTTGTGTAATAATTGACCAGTACGGTATGTTACAGCGCATTAAAAAGGCAAATGGGGACCAGATGAACAGCGAGCTTGATTATGAGTTAAAGTTAATCGTTGCCAAGTTGTCATCGTGGGGCGTGAATGTGGAGGATATCACGCTGAACTGACACGGAATTTCTTCACAAATCCCACAAAACTCCTGCCTGTCGGCGGGAGTTTTTTCCCGCTGGGATACTGCAATCGGAAGGAAAAAGGAGGGCCCCGGCTATGGCGCGCTGTATCAGCTGTCGAAGTGACATTATTGATTTTGTTCAGGAGCGGTTCGAGGGCTTTCAGGTCACCTTGCCCCTGCCAGACCTGAAACAGGATAACTTCTATCACACCTATGACCCCAAATACAAGGAGCTGAACGGCTCCGTCCACCGCTTTGCGAAAGAGCGCCCGGAGGGGAGCTTCTGCCATCTGGAGGTCCGCCGGGCCTTTGCCAGGGAGAAAATCTATTTGCAGCTGGGAGGCATTCTGGTCAGCTACATCAAGTACGACTGGGGCACGGCCCAGTGTACCGGCAAGGTGCTGAACAACAGCCGTTACAGTCAGCTGTCCCAGCTGTCCCCTAGATTTCAGGTGCAGTCCCCCTGGTTCCTGGCGGATAACGACCGGGACAGCCTGCACGGGGCACTGGAGGAGCTGGGGAAGTGGTATCGGGAGCATCAGGGTGAGATTCAACAGTCCTATGACAAGCAGCAGGGCTTTTTGGACCGGGAGTCACGGGAGTGCAGACCCGTCCGGCGGTTCCTGCGGGAGCACGTTGGGGACCTGACCCAAGAGGACATCTGGGCGGTGTACCGCTGTGTGGACCGGCTGGCGGATGAATACCGGGAACAATACGGAAATCAGAAACATATTTTTTCCGCCCCCTCCCAAACCGTGTTTTTTCACGATTACTGCTATGGCAAGCTGACGCCCGCCCTCAACGCCTGGGTGGAGGAGCTGTCCGCCGCGCTGCAGAGGGGGAAGAAGGGGTATGACGAAGAATTTGCCCGAAAATTCACCGTGACCGCCCTGCTGTACTTCTTTCACGACATGCAGAAGGAGAAATGGCCCAATATTTTGGTGGACAAACTCTGGCAGATTGACTGACCACTCACAAATCCCACAAAACTCCTGTCTGTCCGGCGGGAGTTTTTTCCCGCTGGGATGTTGCAATCTGGGGAAAATGTGGTAAAATAAAAGGGACTTAATTATAAGGAGGTTATTCCCATGCCCCTTGTTACTTCTACCGAAATGTTCAAGAAGGCCTATAACGGCGGCTACGCCGTGGGCGCCTTCAATGTCAACAACATGGAGATTATTCAGGGCATCACCGAGGCCTGCCGTGAGGAGAAGGCCCCTGTGATCCTCCAGGTCTCCAAGGGCGCCCGCGCCTATGCCAACCGCACCTACCTGGTAAAGCTGGTGGAGGCCGCCGTCATCGAGTGCCCCGAGATTCCCATCGTACTCCACCTGGACCACGGCGACAGCTTTGAAACCTGCAAGTCCTGCATTGACGACGGCTTTACCTCCGTCATGATCGACCTGTCCTCCAAGCCCTTCGCCGAGAACATCGAGGGCACCAAAGAGGTGGTCAAGTACGCCCATGACCACGGCGTGGTCGTCGAGGCCGAGCTGGGCGCTCTGGCCGGCGTGGAGGACGACGTGAACGTCTCCGCCGAGGCCTCCCACTACACCCGCCCCGAAGAGGTGGAGGAGTTCGTCTCCAAGACTGGCTGCGACTCCCTGGCCATCGCCATCGGCACCAGCCACGGCGCTTACAAGTTTACCGCCGCTCAGTGCACCCGCAACGAGAAGGGCGAGCTGGTTCCCCCTCCGCTGCGCTTCGACATCCTGGACGAGGTCGTAAAGCGTCTGCCCGGCTTCCCCATCGTACTCCACGGCTCATCTTCCGTGCCCCAGGACTACGTGAAGATGATCAACGCCAACGGCGGCAAGATGCCCGACGCTGTAGGTATCCCCGAGTCTCAGCTGCGCAAGGCCGCTGAGAGCGCCGTCTGCAAGATCAACATCGACTCCGACCTGCGTCTGGCCCTGACCGGCACTGTCCGTCAGTACTTCAACGAGCACCCCGACCACTTCGACCCCCGGCAGTACCTGAAGCCCGCCCGCGCCAACATCAAGGAGCTGGTCCGCCACAAGCTGGTGGACGTCCTGGGCTGTAACGGCAAGGCCTAAGCTTTCCGCTTTCCAAGGGAGCGCCTCGGCGCTCCCTTTTTCTGCACCGAAAAAGCGAGGACAGGGCGGGGGAGAGCGGGTATACTGGAAAGTAAGGAGTGGATAGCGATGGATTGGCTGAAAAACTGGAACCGGGCGCTGGACTATCTGGAGGAAAATCTGGACAAAGAGATCAAGCTGGAGGAGCTGGGCCGGCTGGCCGGCTGTTCGGCCTACCACTTTCAGCGGATGTTCTCCTACCTGGCCGGCGTGCCGCTGAAGGAGTATATCCGCCGGCGGCGCATGACCCGGGCGGCGGCGGACCTGCGGACCGGGGAGAAGGTTCTCCATGTGGCGCTGCGCTACGGCTACGACTCGCCCACCGCCTTCAACCGGGCCTTCCAGGCGGTCCAAGGCGTGGCCCCATCCCTTGCAAAGCAAGATGGTGTAAAGCTGAAAGCCTTTCCACGTATCCGCTTCAAATTTGTACTCAAAGGAGATACGGAGATGGAGTATCAGATTGTCCGGCGGGGGGAATTTCGCATTGTTGGCTTCCGCATGCCCCTGCCCATGGACGCGGAGGAGAGCTTTCAGGCAGTGCCCCGGTTCTGGGGCGAGACCGGGCCACGGATTGGGGCGCTGATCCCCCTGATGGACCCTGAGACGCCCGGCCTGTTAGGGGTATGTACTTGTCACCGGGAGGAGGAAAACTACTACTATATCGCGGTGGCCTCCAACGCGCCGGCCCCGGAGGGGACCCACGCGTGGACGGTGCCTGCCGCCACCTGGGCGGTGTTCACCGGGACGGGGCAGCAGCCCACCGCCATCCAGGAGCTGCAAAAGCGGATTGTGGCCGAGTGGCTGCCCGATTCGGGCTACGAGTGGGCCCAGGCCCCGGACGTGGAGGTCTACCTGAGCGAGCCCGGGGCAGAGGAGCTGCAATTCCAGGTCTGGCTGCCTATTCAGAAAGCATCCGGTAAATAAAACCTAATTTTTGTTGACCAGACAGCCTTGTGGGAGCCCTCCCACAGGGCTGTTTTGGGCCCCTGTTAACTTTGGTTGACAGATTTCCAGGGGCATTTGGTTGACGGGGCGGGGGACTATCTGCTATGGTAGGGGCAGAAAAGGAGGTTTTTTTCATGAACTTTGCGGAACACCTGATGGCTCTGCGCAGGCAGCGGGGCTGGTCTCAGGAGGAGCTGGGCAGTCAGATCGGCGTCACCCGCCAGACGGTATCCAAGTGGGAGATGGGCCAGAGTACCCCGGAGCTGGAAAAGCTAGTGGAACTGTCCCGGCTCTTTGGCATGTCCATCGACCGGCTGGTGGGCCTGGAGGCGGTGGGGGAGCGGCACGACCCCTGGGAGGAGCCGGTGCACCGCACCGGGGCGCGGTCCTATGGCATCTTTTATGAGTATGTCAGCCCTGTAAAGGTATTTAGCCTGCCGCTTGTACATGTCCGATTGGGATACGGCCCCCAGGTTGCAAAGGGGATTGTTGCCATTGGAAACCTGGCCCTGGGGGTGGTGGCCATCGGAAGCTGTTCCCTGGGGGTGATCTCCTTGGGAGGCCTCTGTTTAGGGCTGCTCCTGGCCTTGGGTGGGGTCAGCTTTGGACTGATTGCTCTGGGCGGGCTGGCCGTGGGCGGCTTCGCGGCAGGCGGCTGCGCCGTGGGGCAGTGGCTGGCCGCGGGCGGCGGGGCGTTCTCCAACTACCTTGCCATCGGCGGGGGAGCCTGGTCCAGGGGGGTGGCCATTGGAGGCTCCGCCTTTGGACACATTGCGGTGGGGACCAACGAGGCCCAGGGGACATTTTCCTATCTCCGGGCGTACGGATACCACATTGAGGACGTCTGGCGCACGGTGAAGGAGGCCTTTCCCCACATGTGGAGCTGGGTCAGGGACGTGATTCAATGGGCGCTGGGCTGACAGGCACTTTCCCTTGCTGACCTGCATAGAATAGGGGAAAACAAGGAGGTTTTCCCTATGACGCTGTACCCCTATAACCGCCAGGCGGCGGTAGCCTACGCCCACCGCTGGGCCTATCATCGAAATCCTGATTTTTACAACTTTGATGAACTGGGAGGCGACTGTACCAACTTCGCCTCCCAGTGTCTCTATGCCGGCTCTGGCGTGATGGACTATACCCCTACCTTTGGTTGGTACTACAACAGCCAGTACAGCCGGGCCCCCGCCTGGACGGGGGTGCCATTCTTCTATAATTTCCTCACCAGAAAAAAGGAAGGGCCGGGTCCGGTGGGCAAAGAGGCCGCCTTGGACCAAATTCAGCCTGGGGATTTTGTCCAACTCCGGTTCACGCCTGGGCCCTTTGCCCACAATCCGGTAATTGTAGCGGCAGGCAGTCCGCCCTCCTTGGAAAATATTTTGGTAGCCGCCCACACAGAGGACGCGGATTATCGCCCGCTTTCCACCTACCCGATTTTTGAAGTGCGGTTTCTCCATATTTTAGGCGTGTACCAGACATAACGGTTCCTTTTCTCATTGACAAGACGGGGATTGGTCCCTTATAATAGCAGAACATAAGCGTGGTTAGGAGGGCCGACATGGATATTCACATCAACGATGTACTCAAGATGAAAAAAAAGCATCCCTGTGGAAGTCAGGAGTGGCTGGTCCTCCGGGTGGGGATGGACTTTAAAATGCGCTGCCAGGGCTGTGGCCACGAGGTGATGCTGCCCCGAAGCAAGGTGGAAAAGAACATTCGAAAGGTTCTCCGGGAGGGCCAGCCCGTAGACAACCTGTAAAGGAAAGGAGCTTTATTCTATGCGCTACGACAGCGATTTGCTTTACCGGCCGCCGGGAGAGTGGAAAAGCTACCTGCTGCAATGCACCATCGGCTGTTCCAACAACCGGTGTACCTTCTGCGGGATGTACAAGGAGAAAAAATTCCGTATCCGCCCGGTGGCGGAGATTTTGGAGGACATCGACATGGCCCGGGACTACTATGGCCCCGAGTTGCGGCGTGTGTTTCTCATGGATGGCGACGCCATCATTATGAAGACAGAGGACCTCCTGCAAATTCTTCAAAAGCTGTATGACGCCTTCCCCAAGCTGGAGAAGGTGACGCTCTACGCCGGGCCCAAGAGTACCCTGTCCAAAGCGCCGGACGAGCTGCGCGCCCTCCATGAGGCCGGGCTGTCCCGGGCCTACCTGGGGGTGGAGAGCGGCAGCGACCAGGTCCTCCAGTTCATTCACAAGGGCTGTTCGGCGGATGAGATGCTGCTGGCGGGCCAGCGGCTGGTGGAGGCCGGGATCGATCTGTGGGTCACTGTGATCCTGGGGATGACCGGCGCCAACGGCGAGGGAGGGGACTGGGAGGAACATATCCTGTCTACCGCCAAAATGATAAACGCCATGAAGCCCCGGCATCTCTCCGCCATGACATTTGCTCCGGCCAAGGGGACCCCTCTGGGAGAGGAGGTGCTGGCCGGGCGGTTTGAGGTCTGCTCCGCTGACCACGTGCTGGAGGAATGCCGCCTGCTGATTGAACATCTGGATGTGGTCCCCCTCCACTTTACCAGCAACCATGCTTCCAACTACCTGCCTCTGAAGGGCGGCCTGCCCGAGGACCGGGCTAAATTCCTGGACATGATCGACCAGGCCTTGGCCGGAAAGATCAGACTGCGAAAAACCTTGGACAGGGGCATCTGAATTTTGAACAAAAACTATGCCTATTTTTGACGATTTTGTCAATTTATCACTCATTTTGCCTGAGTATCAGCGTCTGTCCTGTTTTTTGGGGCAGACGCTTTTATACTGTCAAAAATGATCTCCTTTGGAAAAAAACTGGTGGAAAGGGGATTATTCTTAAATAATTATAACAAAATACACAATAACAGGCAGACATTTATGGGCAATTTTGCCCTTGCTTTCACATGAAGAATTGGTTACAATGTGGTTACAAAAGTAACAGATAGTTGCCTTTGGTTGTCATAATTCTGACAAAATTTGTATCCAAGGAGTGCAGACAATGAAACGCAAGCTTTTTTCCGCGTTGTTGAGCGTCTTTGCCCTGCTCCTCCTGATGGGTGCGGCCGCTGTCCCTGAGCAGCCGGCTGCCGCCCTCGTGGCAGAGGAGGAGAGTGCCGCTACTGAGGAGCCGGCACTTGAGCCTGAAGCGCAAACCCCAGACCCCCAGCCGGTTGAGACGCCGCCCGACAGCACCGCCGACCCGGCCCCGGTAAACCCTGTGGAACCTGTGGAGCCTGTGCCGACCACAGACAACATGCTGCTGCTGGACGGACAGCCCACGCCCCTGACCCTGGGCCGGTACTATCAAAAGAGTACGGCCTATGTGGCCCTGTCCGCAATGGCGCAGCTGATGGACCCCGCCGCCCAGGTCGCCTGGGACGGCAAGACCATGACGGTCACCACCCCGGAACTGACCCTGTCCGCTCAGGTGGGGAAGCTCTACCTGGTGGCCAACGAGCGGTATCTCTATGTACCTGAGACCGTGCTGCTGAACGCGGCCGGCCAAGTCGCCATCCCCCTGCGGACCGCCGCCAAGGTGTTTAACGCCTCCGTGAACTTTGACCCGGCCACCGGTGTAACTACCATCACCCGGGGGAGCGGCGTAATCGCCTCCGGCGAGAGCTTCTATAACGCCGAGGACCTGTACTGGCTCTCCCGCATTATCTACCGTGAGAGCGGCAATCAGTCTCTGGAGGGACAGATGGCGGTGGGCAATGTGGTACTGAACCGGGTGGCCAACCCTGTTTTTCCCAATACGGTGGAGGGCGTGCTGGCCCAGAAGAACCAGTTCAGCTCCTACCGCACCGGGGCTCTGGCCAAGACGAAGCCCTCCACATCCAGCACCATTGCCGCCAAGTTGGTGATGGACGGCGGCGTTGTGGAGGAGACAAAGGGCGCGCTGTATTTCGACTCCGGCTCCAACAGCTGGGCCGCCCGGAACAAGACCCACATCGCCACGTTAGGCGGACACAAATTCTACGGTTAAAAAACAGGGACGCTTGCAAGCGTCCCTGTTTTTTACTGTTGTCGGTCCAGGAAAAGAGAGCGTCCAGGGCGGGGACCGCTTTAATATATCGGCCGGCCCGGGACGAAACATGATGCCCCTGGAAAAGAATTTTAAAATAGGGCTTTTCTTTTTGTATATTCATGTATATAATACTCTAGGAAGTTTATGGACCATAATTAGGAGGCTGTACTTATGACAAGAAGCAGCGCGAGAGAAATTGCCGTACACATCATCTTTGCCCTGGGCTTTGACAGCCGCAGCGCCCAGGAGGTTCTGGACGCGGAGCTGACCCAGGAACGCTTTCGGGAGCTGGCGGAGGAGCTGCCCCTCTACGCCCAGTTCCCCAATAAGAAGCAGGAGAAGTACATACGGGACCTGGTACAGGGAGTGTTTGCCCACGGGCCTGAACTGGACGACTGCATTGGCCGCTATTCTGTGGGCTGGGCCTTCGCCCGTATCCCGCGGATGGCGGCGGCTATCATGCGTACCGCCATGTATGAGGTGCTTTATATGCCCGATATCCCCAACGCCGCCGCCATTAACGCAGCGGTAGAGATTGCCAAGAAGTATGAGCCGGCGGAGGTGGTGTCCTTCCTCAACGGCATTTTGGGTTCCTTTGCTCGGACGGAATGTGAGGATGTCCCGGCCCAGACGGAGAAGAACCCGGACCAGCCCCAGGAGGGGGAGGACTGATGACTGTCCTGGGGCTGGATACCAGCAACTACACCACCTCCGCCGCTGTCTATGACGGGCGGAAGGGGCGCAATGTGAGCCGCCTTTTGGAGGTCCGTCCCGGGGAGCGGGGCCTGCGCCAGAGCGACGCCCTGTTTCAACATGTAAAGCGCCTGCCGGAGCTGCTGGAGCAGTTGGCGGCGGGGGATATGCTGTCCGGACTTCTGGCCGTAGGGGCCTCCACCCGGCCCAGGGCGGTGGAGGGCTCTTATATGCCCTGCTTTTTAGCGGGAGAGAGCCAGGGCCGGGGGATTGCCGCCGCCTTGGGCGTCCCCTTTTACACCCACTCCCATCAGCAGGGGCACTTGGCCGCCGCCGCCTGGTCCGCCGGACGGTTGGACCTGCTGGATGCACCTTTTTTGGCCTGGCATCTGTCAGGCGGAACCACCGAGCTGCTGCTGGTAAGGCCGGAGGGCTGGACCGTTACCGCCGAGATCATCGGCGGAACCAGCGACCTTTCCGCCGGACAGCTCATCGACCGCACAGGGGTGCTGTTGGGCCTCCAGTTCCCGGCAGGGAAGGCAATGGACGAGTTGTATATCCAGGCAGATGCCTGCTATGAGCCGAGGGTAAAGCTAAATGACCTTACATTCTCCCTGTCCGGAATGGAGAACCAGGTGAAGGCGCTCATAGAGGAGGGAGAGAAGCCGGCCAACGTGGCCCGCTTTGCCATCGACGCCATTTCCAACGTGGTGTGGCGGGCTACCCAGGAGGCCCAGCGGCGCTGCCCCGGCTGGCCAGTGCTGTGTTCCGGGGGGGTGGCCTCCAACTCCCGGCTGCGGGTGGGGCTGGAACACCTCTGCGGGGCCATCTTTGCGGAGCCCCAGTACTCCACTGATAACGCCATAGGCGCCGCCGTCCTCACCTGGCGGGCGGCGCAAGCGGAGGAAATTCTATGAGAGAGGACGCGATTCTGACCCCCAGCCAGGTGGGCCAGTATTTAAAGAGCATGATGGATCGGGACCGGCTGCTCTCCGGCCTGCTGGTGCGGGGGGAGCTGTCCAACTATAAGATGTACCCCTCCGGTCACCACTATTTTACGCTGAAGGACGGGGAGGGAGCCCTGCGGTGCGTCATGTTCCGGGGGGACGCCCAGTCCCTGCGGTTCCGGCCCCAGAACGGGATGCAGGTCATCGCCGCCGGGCGGGTGACCGTCTTTCCACGGGATGGGCAGTATCAGATGTACTGTGCCCGCCTCACTCCGGAGGGGGTGGGGGACCTGGCCCTGGCCTTCGAGCAGCTGAAGGAAAAGCTGGCCCGGGAGGGTCTGTTTGACCCTGGGCACAAGAAGGAAATACCGGCCTTTCCCCGCAAAATTGCTCTGATTACCTCTCCCGCCGGGGCGGCGGTGCGGGATATGATCCGGATTTTAGGGATACGGTGGCCCCTGTCGAAGGTATATGTGATTCCGGTGCGGGTCCAGGGGGCAGAGGCTCCCGGCGAAATCGCCGCCGCCATCCGCTGGGCAGACGCCCGCCGTGTGGCCGATCTGCTGATTACCGGCCGGGGCGGCGGCTCTATGGAGGACCTGTGGGCCTTCAACGAGGAGATCGTGGCCCGGGCTATCTACGA
Organism: uncultured Oscillospiraceae bacterium; assembly: GCA_910578735.1. Classification (GTDB taxonomy): domain Bacteria; phylum Bacillota; class Clostridia; order Oscillospirales; family Oscillospiraceae; genus Lawsonibacter. The sequence goes on along the minus strand of CAJTSQ010000011.1, from coordinate 46,519 downwards.
CACGCAGACCCCTATTATCTCCGCTGTGGGGCACGAGCCTGACGTGACCATCGCCGACTTTGTGGCTGACCTGCGGGCGTCCACCCCCTCCAACGCCGCCGAGCTGTCTACCCCCGACCAGAACGAGATTTATGCCGCCCTCTTGGGAGACCGGGAGCGCCTGGACCGCGCCATATCCCTCCGCCTGGCCCGTTGCAGGCAGGTCCTGGACCGCCTGGCCGGCAGCCGGCCTATGACAGAGCCGGCCTCCTATTTTCGGGAGAAACGGCTGCTGCTGGACTATCAGAGCAGCCGCCTGGCCCACGGCCTGCGGAACAGCGCCTCCGGACAGCGGGAACGGCTGGGAAAACTGGCCAGTGCCCTCCCGCGGAGCGGGGCGATGGCCATCCGGCAGCGCCGGGAACGGCTGAATGCTCTGGCCGCCTCTCTGGACGCCCTGAGCCCGCTTAAGGTGCTGGGCCGGGGATACGCCATAGCCCAGCGGGCAGACGGGAGAGCTGTTGTCTCCGCCGGAGATGTTGCCCCCGATGACCTGCTGAAATTGACACTGGCAGACGGAAGTGTGGATTGCCGTGTATTATGAAGAAAAGAGGAACAACTATGGCAGCAAAAAAGAAACCGGATTTTGAGGGCTCTATGGCCCGGCTGGAGGAGATCATATCTCTGCTGGAGAAGGGAGAAGCCCCTTTGGAGCAGGCGATGGCCCTCTTTGAGGAGGGGGCCAAGCTGCTGCGGGAGTGTACCAGGCAGCTGGATGAGGCCGAGCAGAAGGTAAGTCTGCTGACCGCCGGAAAAGACGGGGAGGCGGTGGAAGAACCCTTTGGAGGCAACAGCTGACATGGAAATAAACTTTACAGAGAGAATGGTCCAGGACCAGGCGCTGATCGAGGATTGGCTGGCCAGGGCTTTTGCTGCAGAGTCCCCCCACGCCGATTTGCAGGAGGCCATGGAGTACTCCCTGCTGGCCGGGGGCAAACGTATCCGTCCGGTACTCACCCTGGAGACCTGCTGCCTGTGCGGCGGAGAGGCGGAGGCGGCCCTGCCCTTTGCCTGTGCTGTGGAGATGATCCACACCTACTCCCTGATCCACGACGACCTGCCAGCCATGGACAACGACGACCTGCGCCGGGGCCGGCCCACCAGCCACGTGGTCTATGGAGAGGCCACCGCCATTCTGGCAGGAGATGCCCTGCTTACCGCCGCCTTTGGACAGCTGGTCCGGGCGGACCTGCCGGCCAGCCAGATCGTGGAGGGCGTAAAGTGCCTGGCCCATGCCGCCGGCTCTGCCGGCATGGTGGGGGGACAAGCCTTGGACATGGCAGGGGAGGGCCGGGCTCTGTCCCGGGAGGAGCTGGAGCTGCTCCAAAGCCTGAAAACAGGGGCCCTCATCTCTGCGGCTGCGGAGTTGGGCTGCATCGCAGCCGGAGGGACCGGGGAACAGCGGGCGCAGGTACGGACCTACGCCCAGGCCCTGGGCCGGGCCTTTCAGGTGCGGGACGATATGTTGGACGTAATCAGCAGTCAGAACGAGCTGGGTAAGCCTGTGGGCTCTGACCGGACCAATGAAAAGAGTACCTTCGTCTCCGCTCTGGGCCTGGAAGGCTGTGCCGCCTTAGTGGACAAGCTGACCCAAGAGGGGATCGATGCCCTCAGCGGCTTTGCGGACCCCGCCTTTCACATCTGGCTGGCCAGACAGCTGGCCAGCCGGAACAAATGATTTCCTGGAGGAATATGGAATTGACCAACTCCACCTTAAAACAGGAATATGAGCCTGTCCTCTCCCGCATGACCGACCAGGAGGGGGAGGCTCTGTGTGCCCGGCTGCGCCGGGAGCTGGTGGAGCATGTGTCTCAGACCGGCGGCCATCTCGCCTCCAACCTGGGCTCCGTGGAGCTGACAGTGGCCATTCACCGGGTTTTTGACACTGCTGTGGACCGGCTTGTCTTTGATGTGGGCCATCAGTGTTATGTCCACAAGATGCTCACTGGCCGGCAGGAGCGGATGGACACCCTCCGGCAGTATGGCGGTGTGGCTGGGTTCCCCAAGCCCAATGAGAGTGTCCACGACGCCTTTATCGCCGGCCACGCCTCCAACTCGGTGGCGGTAGCCTTGGGCATGGCCCGCGCCCGGTCTATGCTGGGGGAAAGCTACAAGGTGATCGCCCTGATTGGAGACGGCGCCCTCACAGGCGGCCTGGCCTATGAGGGGCTGTCCAACGCGGGGGACTCCGGCAGCCAAATTCTGGTGATCCTGAATGACAACGGAATGTCCATCACCCCCAATGTGGGGGGGGTAGCGGACCATCTGGCCAGGCAGCGGCTGAAACCCCAGTATCTCACCTTTAAGAAGCACTATCGCCGGATCATGAACGCCACCAAAGCCGGGCGGGCGGTTTACAGGGTGACCCATCGGGTAAAGCAGGCGCTGAAGCAGAGCCTGCTTCCCTGCAGCATGTTTGAGGACATGGGGTTCCGCTACCTGGGCCCGGTGGATGGGCACAACCTGCCCCTGCTGACAAAAATCCTGCGGTATGCCAAGGATATCGATGAGCCGGTGCTTCTCCATGTCAAGACGGTAAAGGGGAAGGGCTTTCTGCCTGCGGAAGAGAACCCCGACGCTTTTCACGGGGTAGCTCCCTTCGATCCACTGACCGGAAAGCCCAGACGGGAGGCAGGGGAGAACTTTTCCGCCGTATTTGGCCGTACCCTGACCCGCCTGGCGGGACAGGACAGGCGGGTGTGTGCCGTGACCGCCGCTATGACCGGGGGGACGGGACTGGAAAAGTTTGCCCAGAGGTTTCCTGACCGCTTTTTTGATGTGGGCATCGCGGAGGGCTGCGCCGTCTCTATGGCTGCCGGCATGGCAAAGCAGGGGGCCATCCCGGTATTTGCGGTGTACTCCACCTTTCTCCAGCGCGCCTATGATATGCTGCTGCACGATACCGCGATCGACAACCTCCACGTTGTACTGGGGGTAGATCGCGCCGGACTGGTGGGAGAAGACGGCGAAACACACCACGGCCTCTATGATGCAGCTTATCTGGACAGCATACCCAACATGACGGTTCTGTCCCCCTCCAGCTTTGCGGAGCTGGAGGTCATGCTGGAGCGGGCGCTGTTCCGGATCAGCGGCCCGGTGGCGGTGCGCTATCCCAGAGGCGGCGAGGGCCGGTACCTGGGCACCGGCGGGGAGGACCCGGCGGTAATCCTGCGCTGGGGACAGGATATCACCCTGGTAAGCTATGGCGTCCAGATTAATCAGATCCTGGACGCTGCGGACCTGCTGGAGCAGCAGGGTGTCCAGGCTGAGGTTGTAAAGCTAAATCAGCTTACACCTCTTGTCCCAGACCTGGTAGAGCTGTCGGTCCGCAAGACGGGAGCCCTGTTGATCGCGGAGGAGCAGGGGGCGCGGGGATGCGTGGGCCAGCGGCTGGCTGCCCGCCTGGAGCTGGCCGGTTTGCCTGCCAAGGTATGCCTGGTCAACTGCGGCGAGTCGTTCGTCTCCCATGGGGCTTCCGCTCTGCTGAGACGGGACCTGTCTTTGGACGGGGCGGGGCTGGCGATGAAGGCACTGGAGGTGTTGGGCCGTGGCAAAGCGGCGACTTGATGTGGCCATCACGGAGCTGGGTCTGGCGGAGAGCCGCCAAAAGGCCCAGGCTCTGATTATGGCCGGCGAGGTATATGTCAACGGGCAAAAACAGCTGAAAGCGGGAGCCTCCGTTGGAGAGGAGGATTCCTTGGATGTGCGGGAAAAAAATCCCCTGCGCTATGTGAGCCGGGGAGGGCTGAAGCTGGAGAAGGCCATAGGCCTGTGGCCCATCCATCTGAATGGGAAGACCTGTGCCGATATCGGCGCCTCAACCGGCGGTTTTACCGACTGTATGCTCCAGAATGGGGCCGCTCTGGTCTATGCCGTGGATGTGGGCCGCAACCAGCTGGCCTGGAAGCTGCGTACCCACCCCCAGGTGGTGTGTATGGAGCGCACCAATGCCCGTTACCTGACGCGGGAACAGATTCCTGAGCCCCTGGATTTTTTCTCGGTGGATGTCTCCTTTATCTCCCTCCACCTGATCCTGCCTGCCCTGCGCCCTTTGGTGAAAGAGGGGGGGCAAGCGGTGTGCCTGGTCAAGCCGCAGTTTGAGGCAGGGAAGGACAAGGTGGGCAAAAAAGGGGTTGTCCGAGACCCTGAGGTCCATTTAGAGGTGCTGGAACACTTTCTGGACCACGCCGTTCAAGGGGGATTTCACGTCAAAGACCTCACGTTTTCCCCCATAAAGGGCCCGGAAGGCAATATCGAATATCTGGGCTATCTCCAAGCGGGGGAGGGGCCGGCCTATACAGGTGATTTAAAGTCGTTGGTCGCCCAGTCCCACGGCGTCTGGAAGGAGGAACAGCCTTGAAAATTTTACTCAGTTCCAATCCGTACCGGGACAAGGGGCTGCGGGTAGCCCTGGAGGCCCGGCGCATTCTGGAGCGCGCCGGGGCCCAGACGGCCCTGTGTTTGCCCTTTCGGCCCAGGAAAGGGGACAGGCTGGACCTGCCCCGCCAGATACCCCTGGCCAGCCTGGAGCAGGAGCTCCCTGCCGCCGATTTGCTGATCTGTTTTGGCGGGGACGGCACCATTCTCCACGCCGCGCGGGATGCCACACTGCACGGAGTTCCGATTCTGGGTGTCAACACCGGCAGTGTAGGCTTTATGGCGGAGCTGGAACGCAGTGAGCTCTCTCTGCTGGCCCCCTTGGCCCAGGGCAAGTTTACCATTGAGGAACGGATGATGCTGGACGTCAAAGTCCTGCGCGGGGACAAGGTGGTCAGTCAAGACGTGGCGCTGAACGACGCGGTAATCTCCAAAGGCTCTATGGCCCGGGTGGCCGAGATGGAAGTGATGGCAGACCATATAAAGGTTACTGCCATTACAGGCGACGGTGTCATTGTTGCAACACCTACCGGTTCCACGGCCTACTCCATGTCGGCGGGAGGGCCTATTGTGGAGCCCACTTCCAAAAGCATCATTGTCACCCCGGTCTGCGCCCATCAGCTGGCCGCTCGCGCGATGGTGCTGGCGCCGGAGCGTGTGGTCACAGTCCAGCTCCCCAGAGGGAACCGCAAGTATTTATACTTGTCAATAGACGGGGGCAAAGCGGTCCGGCTGTCCGGGGGAGACCGGGTAGAAATCTGCCGGGCGGACCGCTGTACCCAGCTGCTGCGTTTAGCGGACCGCAGCTTTTACCAGGTGATCAATCAAAAGCTGGGAGGGCTTGCTCCATGAAAAATGTACGGCAGGGCGAAATTTTAAAAATTGTGCAGACCCAGGATGTGGAGACTCAGGAGCAGCTTCTGGAGGCTTTAAGCTCCAGGGGATTTACCACCACCCAGGCCACGATTTCCCGGGATATCAAGGAGCTGCGCCTGGTAAAGGAACTCACTGGCTCCGGCCGTTACCGCTATGTCTTGTCCGACCGGAAGCTGTCCTCCGCCTCCGACACCCGGCTGCGGAATATCTTTAAGGAGGGGGTTGTCTCGGTGGATGTGGCCCAGAATATTGTGGTGGTCCGTACCATGCCTGGCCTGGCCTCCGCTGCCTGCTCCGCCCTGGACAATATGGAGATTGAGGGCATGGTGGGTACCCTGGCCGGAGACGACACCGGCATCCTTATTATGCACGACAGCAGCCTCGCGCAGCGGTTCAGCAGCGAGGTCCACAAGCTGCTGCGGTAATCGGGAGGGATTGATATGCTTTCACTGCTGCATATTGAGAATATTGCCATCATCGAATCGGTGGACATTCAGTTCGGCGGAGGCTTCAACGTCCTCACCGGTGAGACCGGCGCGGGCAAATCTATCGTTATCGATGCCATTGGCGCCGTTTTAGGAGAGCGCACCAGCCGGGAGCTGGTCCGTACCGGGGCTAAGTCGGCCCTGGTCACCGCCGTGTTCACCGATTTGCCCCGGCTGGCCTGGCTGGAGGATAACGGCCTGGGTCCCCAGGAGGAGGAGCTGCTGCTCCAGCGGGAAATCCGGGGGGATGGAAAGAACCTGTGCCGGGTCAACGGCCGGCCGGTGACGGTGGCCCAGCTCCGGGAGCTGGGCCGGCAGCTGCTGAACATCCACGGTCAGCATGACGGACAGCAGCTGCTGGACCCGGAGTGTCACCTGGGTTATCTGGACAGCTTTGGGAAGACAGCCCCCCTGCTGGAGCGCTACCGGGCCGCTTACCGCTCTATGGCGGAGCTGCGCAGGCGGATCTCAGAGCTGGAGATGGACGAAGCGGAGCGCTCACGCCGGGTGGACACCCTGGAGTATCAGATCAAGGAGCTGGAGCGGGCCGAGCTGCGCCCCGGCGAGGACGAGGAGCTGGACGCCCGGAAGACGCTGCTGCGCAGTTCGGGCAAGCTGATGGAGGCCATTCAGGAGGCCCAGTTCGCCCTATCCGGCGGGGAGGACAGCCAGGGGGCCTGCGACCTTATCAGTGAGGCAGAGGGGGCTGTACGGTCGGTGGCCAGGTTGAGTCCGCAGATGGAGGAGCTGGGGGAGAAGCTCAGCAATCTGCGGTACGCCGCAGACGACGCGGCAGAGACCGTCCGGGACTTTGCCGACGCGTTCGACTTCTCCCCGGAGGAGCTGGACCAGCTGGAGAGCCGGCTGGACGTAATCTACCGCCTGAAAAAGAAATACGGCCCCACAGTGGCCGACATGCTGGACTATTTGGAGCGGTGCAAGGCAGAGCTGGAGCAGATTCAGGATGCCGATGATACCATTCAGCGGCTGGAGAAGGAGCTGGAGAAGGCAAAAAAGGAAGCAATCAAAAGGGGAGAGGGGCTGTCCAAGGCCCGGAAAAAGGCGGCGGAGCAGCTCCAGAAGCGGGTTCAGGAGGAGCTGCGCCAGTTGGATATGCCCAAGGTGCAGTTCATCACCGAGTTTGTCCCAAGCCCCGGCCAGGACGGCATGGACGACACCGGGATGGATCAGGTGCAGTTCCTCATGTCCGCCAACCTGGGTGAGGCCCTCAAGCCTATCCAAAAGGTGGCCTCCGGCGGCGAGCTGGCCCGGATCATGCTGGCTTTGAAGAACGTGCTGGCGGAGGACGACGGCATCGGCAGCCTGGTCTTCGACGAGGTGGACACCGGTGTGTCCGGCCGGGCGGCCCAGAAGGTGGCCGAGAAGATGGCCGATGTGGCCCGGCGCAAGCAGGTACTGTGCGTCACCCACTTGCCCCAGATTGCCGCCATGGCGGACGTCCACTTTATGGTGGAGAAGGGGGAGGAGAAGGGCCGCACCTACACCAGAGTGGCCTGGCTGGAGCGCCAGGACAGGGTGGAGGAGCTGGCCCGCCTCATTGGCGGGGCCACTGTCACCGATGTTCTGCGCGGGAGCGCGGCGGAGCTGCTGGACCAGGCCGAGGCCTACCATAAGAAATAAAAACAGGGCGCACAGCTGTTAAGCTATGCGCCCTGACACGTTTGGGTTAAGTGGCGGGGAGAGTAAAGAACGCCATCAGCTGTCCGTAAAGGACGAACGCCATGCCGAGAGGGGCGACGATCTTGATGCAGAAATTAAAGAAGGCATACAGGCCGGAGCTCATTTTATTGCCCGCCAGCTCCACCTCATCCTTGACCAGCTTGGGCCCTACGAACCAGCCCAGCCAGATGGACATCAGCAGCGCACCCAGAGGCATCGCGATACCCTCAGAGACGGAGTCCATAAAGTCAAGCCAGCTTGCGGAGAAGGGAAGACCGGTCTCATGGAAGGGAATCCAAAGACCGTTTTTCCCCAGGCCGTCGGCGGCCACCAGGGCAGCCTCCGCAAAGACTACCAGGCAGACGACGGTGACCAGCTTGGCCCGATTGGGGGTTTTGCCCTTGAGGGCGATACGGTCAGACAGGAAGGTGGCCAGCACCTCCAGCAGGGCGATGGCGGAAGTGATAGCGGCCAAGATTACCAGCAGATAGAACAGCACGCCGAACAGGGGACCGGTGGGACCCATGGCATTGAACACATCCTGAAGGGTGATAAACAGAAGGGCGGGACCCTGCTTTTCCGCTCCGGCGCCGCCTAACGCAAAAGCGGCGGGCAAAACGGCCATACCGGCCAGGATAGCCACAATGGTGTCGGAGATGATGATGATTAGGGAGTTCTTGATCAGGCTCTCCTTTTTGCTCAGGTAGGAGCCATAGGTGACGGTGATGCCCATGGCCAGGGAGAGAGAGAAGAACATCTGACCGCCGGCTTTGGAGAGTACCTTAAAGAAGTCGTCCTTCAGGGGGGCGAAGTTGGGGGCGAACATAAAGGCCAGACCCTCGCCGGCCCCGGGCAGAGTGACGGCCCGGATGATGACGATGACCAACATAATAAACAGGGCGGGCATACCAACCTTATTGAACTTTTCAATGCCGTCTTTGATGCCGCCCCGGATAATCAGGAAGCAGATGAAAATAAAGAGGAAGGTGAAAGCAACCGCGCCAAACTGGTTGACGCGCACCGCGCTGAAGGTGTCGCCGCCGGACATGCCCGCCATGGCCGCCACGCCGAAGGCCAGGTCGGCCAGGTTCAGGGACATATACTCCATGCAGTAGGCGCCCAGAACGGTGTAGAAGCTGAGAATCAGAAAGGGGGAGAGCATGGCCAAAAAGCCAAGGAAAGTACCCATTTTACTGCCCACCTGCTGATAGCTCACCAGAACGCTCCGTCCCGCCCGCCGGCCGATGGCCAGCTCACACAGCATGATGCTGAAGCCGATGGTGGCGGCCAGAATCAGGTAGACGACCAGAAAGGCAAAGCCGCCGCCCTCACCCATTTTATAAGGGAAGGCCCAGATGTTGCCCAGGCCCACCGCAGAACCCACGGCGGCCATAAGAAAGCCCAGGTTGCTGCCCCATTCTCCTCTATGATGTTTTTCCATAATATCCTCCCGTTTACAATTTATTCACACTGAAATGTCAGATAAACGACATTTTATCAGAAGTATCCCCCTTCGTCAACTATATAAGTTACGGAAATGAATTTTTTTTAGGAAAATACTGTGAAACAGGTAAAAAAATAAAGTACCCATTGCGCTTTTTCCAAAGTTTAGTATAATAGAATCAGCGAAAACCTACTGACTGACAAGAAAGGGAGAGCGCCCAATGGATTATGCGAAGGAAAGCCTGCGCCTGCACGGCGAATGGAAAGGTAAGATTGAAGTGATCGCTGCGGTCCCGGTAGAGACCAAAGACGACCTGTCCCTGGCCTACACCCCCGGTGTAGCCCAGCCATGCCTGGAGATTCAAAAGGACATCGAAAAAAGCTATGAGCTCACCCGGCGGCATAATCTCTGCGCCGTCATCACTGACGGCTCCGCCGTCCTGGGTCTGGGAGACATCGGTCCCGAGGCGGGAATGCCTGTGATGGAGGGCAAGTGCGTGCTGTTTAAGGCTTTTGGAGGCGTGGACGCCTTCCCGCTGTGTGTGAAAACCAAAGATGTGGATGAGTTTGTCCAAACAGTTTATAACATCTCCGGCTCCTTCGGGGGCATCAATCTGGAGGATATCGCCGCCCCGCGGTGTTTTGAGATTGAGCGGAAGCTAAAAGAGAAGTGCGATATCCCCATCTTCCATGACGACCAGCACGGCACCGCCATCATCACCCTGGCCGGGCTGACCAACGCCCTGAAGGTGGTGGGGAAGCGCAAAGAGGAGGTGAAGGTGGTCACCTCCGGCGCGGGGGCCGCCGCCATTTCTATCGTCAAGCTGCTGCTGTCCGCCGGGTTTCAGCATGTTACCATGTGCGACCGGAAAGGGACTATCTACGCCGGGCGCGAGGGCCTGAACTGGATCAAGGAGGAGATGGCCAAGGTCACCAACCTGGAGAAGCAGGCCGGCTCTCTGGCCGATGCCCTGGCGGGGGCCGATGTATTTATCGGGGTGTCCGCCCCTGGCACCGTCACCACTGAGATGGTGAAGACTATGAATAAGGACGCCATCGTCTTCGCCTGTGCCAACCCCACTCCGGAAATTTTCCCCGACGATGCCAAGGCAGGGGGGGCTGCCGTCATCTCCACCGGCCGCAGCGACTACCCCAACCAGATCAACAACGTGCTGGCTTTTCCCGGTGTGTTCCGGGGAACCTTCGACGTGCGGGCCAGCGACATCAACGAGGAGATGAAGATGGCCGCCGCCCAGGCGCTGGCCGGACTGATTGCGCCGGAGGAGTTGAGCGCTGACTATATTATCCCGAAGGCCTTCGACCCCCGCGTGGGCCCCGCAGTGGCCAAGGCAGTTGCCGAGGCCGCCCGCAGATCCGGCGTAGCGAGGATTTGACCGTGAGGGAAGCAACCGCGAAAGGGGAGCGCCAATTGTTTAATGAAATTTGCATTTATGAAGCAAAAATCGATAAGCAGGATGAAATTGAAACCTTGATGAAAGAGGTTGCTCAATTTTATCTTTCTCAGCCCGGGGTTATTGATGTGAAATATATAAAACGCACTCACCGGCAGGAGGATTTCAATGCTGTTAAGGCAGGAAAAACACCTGTTCGATTGACAAAATGGGTGGATAAAGTCACATATGTTTTACACTGGACCCTTGAGGACGCAGAAACCCATGCCCGCGTTTCAAAGCTGGGATTGGAGCAGTTTTATAAAAGATGGAACCGCTGTTTGACCACAATGCCCAAAATTATACTGGGTGAAAATATTGTCTAGTATAGGGTTGCGGAGTTGGTTTACAGCCGTAGCAATTCAAAGGGGTACCAGATCATGTATACATAGGACTGGCTGCAATAAAAGCATGGGATTTCCCGGTTGACAAAGGCGCAAAACTGTGGTAGAGTGTGACCACTGCAAAGAAAAGGACAAGTAGCGCGGTGAATTCCCGCACAGAGAGCCCCTGAGTTGGTGGAACAGGGGAGGGGAGCGCCCTGTGAATACCCCTTGGAGCAGCCGCCCGAACCGCGCAGGCGCAGTAGGGGACAGGCCGGGCCACGCCCGTTATCGCGCCGGAGCCATGTGCTCCACAAGGTCCGCCCCGCGAGGGACGGGCGAACCAGAGGTGGTACCGCGTAACTACGCCCTCTGTCCGGCTTTTCGGGCGGAGGGCTTTTTGTAAGGAAGTGATTGTTTTGTCAGCGCGTCAAAGAGGAACGCTGTGTGTGTTCCTGGCCGCTGTGCTGTACAGCATCGGGGGACTTTGCATCAAACTGATCCCCTGGAGCGGTATGGCCATTAACGGCGCACGTACCGCTATTGCTCTGGTGGTTATCGGACTGTATCTTAAACTGACCGGCCACAGACCCAAAATGAATCTTTGGGTGCTGGTGGGAGCGCTGGCCGTCTGCGGCACCAACATCCTTTTTTCCATCGCCAACAAGCTGACCACCGCCGGCAACGCCATCGTGCTCCAGTTCACCGCTCCCATCTTTGTGATCCTGTTTTCCGTCCTCTTTTTTGGGAAAAAGCCCCAAAAACTGGACCTGACCGCCTGCGGTTTGGTGCTGGGGGGCGTGCTGCTGTTCTTCATCGACAGCCTGTCGGCAGGAGGGATGCTGGGCAATATCCTGGCTCTGCTGTCCGGGATATCCTATGCCGGCGTGTTCATGATGAACGACATGCCAGACAGCGACCCTATCTCCTCCGTCTTCTGGGGGGACGTCATCAGCGCGGTGGTGGGTCTGCCGTTTCTGGGGTACGAGACGGAGTTTTCCGGGAACATCTTCGTTGCCCTGCTGGTGCTGGGGGTGTTCCAGGTGGCCCTGGCCTATATTCTGATGGTGGAGGGCCTGAAAACCACCCCGCCCGTCACCGCCAGCCTGGTCTCCGGCATCGAGCCGGTGCTCAACCCCATTCTGGTGGCCGTGTTCTACCATGAGATGATCGGTCCCGTCGCCCTGGTGGGGGCCATGGTGGTGGTGGGCAGCGTGGTGCTGTACAATGTGATGCTGGCCCGGCACACAGAGCCATCAGAGACAGGGGGTGCGCTATGAACAAATTTCAATTTTTCTGGGATACCATGGAACTGTGCGACTGGTCCCACGAGGGAGACGACAGCCAGGTACTGAGGCCTGTCATCCAGTATCTGGCGCAGCAGGAGGACGACAGGATTTTTCAGTTCGACGATCTCATGTCTGAGCTTCTGTATGGGCTGGATACCCAAAAGCTGGCAGCTCAGTGTGAAACAGCGGAGCCCCTTATGAACGACGATTCTTTTTTGTACTCCCGCTGTGTGGCTCTGGTTAACGGCCCCGGCTACTATGAGAAGGCGAAGCAGGGGGGAGCAAAGGAGATATGGAACATGGAATTTGAAGCGCTCCTCTACGTTCCGCCGCGGGCCTGGGCCCTGAAGCACAAAAGGCCGGAGGAGGACTATCCCCATATCGCTCCCCTGAGCTATGAGACCGGCAGCAACCGGGAACAATGGAAGTAAACTATAATGATAAAGGAGAGACAACAACATGACCTGTTATGAAGAACTGAAGGCCCGTGGGCTTATCGCCCAGGTGACCAATGAGGAAGAAATTTCCAAGATGGTGAACGAGGGGAAGGCGGTCTTCTATATCGGCTTCGACCCCACCGCCGACTCCCTCCATGTGGGCCACTTCATGGCCCTGTGCCTGATGAAGCGGCTGCAGATGGCGGGCAACCGGCCCATCGCTCTCATCGGCGGCGGCACCGGCATGATCGGCGACCCCTCCGGCCGCACCGACATGCGCTCCATGATGACCGAGGAGACCATCTGCCACAACTGCGACTGCTTCAAGAAACAGATGGAGCGGTTCATCGAGTTCGGCGACGGCAAGGCTATGATGATCAACAACGCCGACTGGCTGATGAAGCTGAACTATATCGAGGTCCTGCGGGACGTAGGGGCCTGCTTCTCGGTGAACAACATGCTCCGGGCGGAGTGCTACAAGCAGCGGATGGAAAAGGGCCTGTCCTTCCTGGAGTTCAACTATATGATTATGCAGTCCTACGACTTCTACTACCTGTTCCAGCACTACGGCTGCAACATGCAGTTCGGCGGCGACGACCAGTGGTCCAACATGCTGGGGGGCACCGAGCTGATCCGCCGCAAACTGGGCAAGGACGCCCACGCCATGACCATCACCCTGCTGCTCAACTCCGAGGGCAAGAAGATGGGCAAGACCGCCAAGGGTGCGGTGTGGCTGGACCCCAACAAGACCAGCCCCTATGAGTTCTACCAGTACTGGCGCAACGTGGGGGACGGCGACGTGCTGAAGTGCCTGCGGATGCTCACCTTCCTGCCCCTGGAGCAGATTGACGAGATGGACAAGTGGGAGGGCAGCCAGCTGAACACCGCCAAGGAGATTCTGGCCTTTGAGCTGACCAAGCTGGTCCACGGGGAGGAGGAGGCCGTCAAGGCCCAGGAGGCCGCCAAGGCCCTGTTCGTGGGGGGCGGCGACATGTCCAACGTACCCGCTACCCAGCTGACGGAGGCCGACCTCACCGACGGCGCCATCGGCGTGCTGGACCTGATGGTCAAGTGCAAGCTGGCCCCCTCCAAAAAAGAGGCCCGCCGCCTGGTGGAGCAGGGCGGGGTGGAGGTCAACGGCGAGAAGGTGGCCGCTGCGACCGTTAGCTACACCGCCGGCGACCTGTCCGGCGACGGCCTGATGATGAAGAAGGGCAAAAAGGTGTACCACCGGGCCCATATGTGAGCAAAAGGGGAGAGGTGCAAAGCGCCTCTCCCTGTTTTATCGCAGCAGCGGCATACTTCCGGTGAGCTGATTGACCTTTTTCTTTGCTCCACAGATAGCCACGCCAAAATACTGTAACCCGTCCTCCGGGACCTGTTCCATTTTGCAGATATATTCCCCGTAGGTCCTGCACCCCTGGGCCAGGTCGGAAAAATCAACTACAGTCAGCTCCTGAAACTCCGGTTGGTAGAGTTTTTCTCGCACCGCTTTGATGGTCTCCGGGGAACCTCTCAGAATCGGAACCGGGAACTCGATAATTCCCAGATGCAGATTGCCGCTCCGGTCCGCAACATCTGTGCCCACCACCTCCGGCAGCTGCTTCCCAAGGGTAATGCCCATAATCGCTGCTGTATTTGCAATCAGTCCCAAGGGCAGGCTTTCATCAAGAATCATAACACATTTTTCATTTTTCCAGTCCATTTCAAACCCTCCTTCTATTTTTTCCTGGAGAAAATATTCCGATAGGCTCCGGGGGACAGGCCGAGGAAACGGTCAAAATAATTGGTAAGGTGGCTCTGGTCTGAAATACAGTTCTTATCTCTCGTTTCATACCTGCCTCCTTGCGGTCCATTATACCAGCCGCCGCCACTGCAGGCTTGTAAAATATCTTCAAATTGGATAAAAACCGAACCACCTGCTTATAAAAATCCTCCTAATATGGGAGCGTTTTCCTGATTTCTTCGTCATATTTTGCCGGGCAAAGGGCAGAAGTATTATCGGACGGCAGGGGAGTATACTTTTGTTGACCGTACCTTGCAACTGTGCTATACTACTAAACAACCTTTGGATTTTTGGAGAAAATTATGGTAAGAACATTTCGGGCCGGCGATTTGGACGCTGTCATGTCCATCTGGCTGAACGCCAATATAGAAGCCCATCATTTTGTCGACCCGGAATACTGGAGAAGCTGCTACAACACGGTCAAAGCCATGATCCCACAGGCGGAGGTCTATGTTGCGGAAGACGGCCATGGAATCAACGGCTTTATCGGCATTGCAGGCGACTACATCGCGGGCATATTTGTGGACAGCTCCGCCAGGACGAACGGGATCGGCAGTCAGCTGCTCGACCGCGCCAAGAAAAACCGCCAGAAGCTGAGCTTGAGCGTCTACAAAAAGAATGTAACAGCGGTGTCGTTTTATCGCAATCGAGGTTTTCAAATCGACGCAGAGGGCGTTGACCCGCAGACGTCGGAATCAGAGTACACCATGAGCTGGAATGGATAGAAAGGAGGGACGCCGGGACCTCAAATTCTCCCAGAGCATCAGGTCAACAAAATAAAAATTTTGTTGACCTGAGTGGAGGCTGAACGCTATGATTTGAGGAATCCGGCCTGTCTATGGACTACCGCACCGAAGCGCCGCCCATTCTCCGGGATTTTCTGGTCTACCACGAGACCATTCAGGGACACTCCCGCCGGACGGTTGATGAATACTGTCTGGACCTGCGGAACTTTTTCCGCTTCCTGAAGCAGAACAAACGCCCGGCGTTCAAAGATATCCCGCTGGACGATATCTCCATTGACGATGTGGACCTGTCTCTGGTCCGGGACATCACTCTGACGGATATCTATTCCTACATGAATTACCTGTCCCGGGACCGCGGTCTGAACAACACGTCCCGGGCCCGCAAGGTGGCCACCATCCGGTCCTTTTATAAGTACCTCACTAACAAGGCCAAGCTGCTGGAGACAAACCCCGTTCAGGACCTGGATTCGCCCAGATTGAAGAAATCCCTGCCGAAATACCTGAATCTGGATGAAAGTCTGGACCTTTTGGACAATGTGGACGGAAAAAATGCCAATCGGGATTACTGCATTTTGACCCTGTTCCTCAACTGCGGCCTGCGTATCTCCGAGCTGGTTGGGCTGAATAAAACAGATGTTCGGGGCGATCAGCTGCGGGTGCTTGGTAAGGGCAACAAGGAGCGGATGCTGTATCTGAACGACGCCTGTCAGCGGGCGCTGGCAGACTGGCTCGACGAGCGGGACGCCATGACTCTGGTGGACCAGAATGCCCTGTTTGTCACCCTGCAGAACCGCCGGCGCATCTCCACAGCGGCGGTCCACAAGCTGGTGAAGAAGCACCTGACCGCTGCCGGGCTGGACAGCACCCAGTATTCCTCCCACAAGCTGCGCCACACCGCCGCCACCCTGATGCTGCAAAACGGCGTGGATGTGCGTACTCTCCAGGAGGTGCTGGGCCACGACCACCTGAACACCACGCAGATCTACACCCATGTGGACAATGAGGACCTGCGGGCCGCCGCCAAGGCCAACCCCTTGGGGGGCGCGAAGCAGCGGAAAAAGCCTAAAAAAGAGAAAGAATCTGAGTAAAGCGAGGTTTTACCATGTACACACTCTATTTTATCGTCGTCATGCTGGCCCCGGCAGCCATGGTGATTGTGGGACTGATGTGGAAAATTTCCCCTCCCCCCTATCAGTCCAAGGGCCTGGCCTACAGCACCGAGCTGACCCGGAAGGACCCGGAGGCCTGGTCCACAGCCCACCGCCACTGCTCCAGTCTGTGGATGCGGATCGGGATTATCAGCGGAGGAGCCAGCGCTGTTTTGATGGTCCTCTTTAAGGACAATTACGCCGCCTTCTGGGTGTGGCTGATTGTGGGCCAGATGGCGCTGTTCTGCGTATCAGTGTTCATGGTGGACCTGCTGCTGAAAAATACATTTTCTGACGATAACAGCGAAAAAAGAAGTGACTGAACTGAAATAGCCATCATACACGGGCAGAGCCATCAGGGTCCACCTGCAGCGCCCATGGAAATCATAAAACGGACGCCGCAGGTGAAAAATCCTTGCGGCGTCCGTTAATTTTTACGGGTGTTTTATGACAGGTGCTTTTCCTTTACATCTCAATCAGCTCATACTCCCGCGTGCCCAGTCCAATCTTCTCGGCGTGCTCCAGGCAGCTGCGCCACTCCGACTCCGGGGTGGAGTTGATAAAGTGGTCGTGGTGGTCGTGAAACGCCGGGTCGGCCAGGTGCTTGGCCAGCTGGCTGCCCGGCATGGGCTGGGCGGCCAGGCAGGCATCTACGCAGGCCTGGTCCAGGGCCAGGGGGTCGGTGGAGACGAACATGCCGATGTTGGGCAGGATGGGCACGTCGTTCTCTCCGTGGCAGTCGCAGTTGGGGGACACATCCACAATCAGGGAGATGTGGAACTGGGGCCGGCCGTCCACCACCGCCTTGGTGTACTCCGCCATGCGGCAGTTGAGAGCGGCCTGGGCGTTGTCGTTGGTGAAGTAGATGGCGTCGAAGTTACAGGCCCCCAGGCAGCGGCCGCAGCCCACGCAGTGGGCGTCGTCCACCCGCATCTTCCGGGTCTGCTCATCAAAGACCAGTCCACTGTTGGCGCACTCCTTCTGACAGCGACGGCAGCCCCGGCAGGCATCAACGGCAATTCGGGGCTTGCCGCTGGCGTGCTGCTCCTTCTTCCCCGCCCGGGAGCCGCAGCCCATGCCGATGTTCTTGATGGCGCCGCCAAAACCGGCCATCTCGTGGCCCTTGAAGTGGGTCAGGCTGATAAATACGTCGGCGTCCATGATGGCCCGGCCGATCTTGGCCTTCTCCACATATTCGCCCCCCTCCACAGGGACCTCCACGTCGTCAGTGCCCTTCAAGCCGTCGCCGATCAGGATGGGACAGCCCACGGTAAGAGGGGTAAAGCCGTTCTGCCAGGCGCACTCCAGATGCTCCAGGGCGTTTTTCCGGCTGCCGGGATACATGGTGTTGCAGTCGGTAAGGAAGGGCTTGCCCCCCAGCTCCTTGACCACGTCCACCACCGCCCGGGCGTAGTTGGGCCGCAGGTAGCTGATGTTGCCCAGCTCGCCGAAGTGCATCTTAATGGCCACAAACTTGCCCTCCAGGTCCAACTCCTGGATGCCCGCCTTTTTCATCAGCTTTTTCAGCTTGGTGGGCAGGCCGTCGCCAAAGGCCTCTGTGTGGAAATCAGTAAAATAAACCTTTGCTTTTTCCATGATTGCCTCTCCTTCTAAGTAAATGTGTTAGAACTATATCATATGAAGTGCCCTTTAAGTCAAGAGGAAATTATGATTTTTCCTGTCTGCTCTCCAGAATCCCCGGGATAATGGCGCACAGGGAGCCGATCACAATGAGCACGATACCGAGAAGCATGTTTTGGGATATTTCCTCCCCATGGACTGCCCATCCTAAAATGGGCGACAGGGCGGGCTTGAAAAAGTAAACCAGAGAGACCACACTGGCCGGCTGGTACTCCATGGCCAGGAAGTAAGCGCAGAAGCCAATCCCCGCCACTCCCACGGACACAAAGAGGACATAGGGCAGATTTTGCAGGGTGTAGCCCGCAAAGACGGGGATGTTGGCGAAGCTCTCCAGGCCGGCAGCCTGAAACAGCTGAGCCACCGCCGGGATGTGGGAGATCAGGATGAAAGCCAGCACAATCAGGCTGCCGAACAGGAAGCCGAAGCATGTGACCACCGCCCCGCCGAACTCCGCCACCTTCCGCTTGCCCATCACCCCGTACAGGGAGAACAGCAGGGTGGACAGCAGGGCCAGGGCGGCGCCGGTCATGTTCACCCTGGTGTTCCAGGGGCTGATAATCACCACTGTGCCGATAATTTCCAGGGTCAGGGCGGCAATATGGCGGGGTTTAATGGGCTCTTTTAACAGAAAAAAGGCCAGAAACGCCACAAATACCGGGTTACAGCTGAACATCAGCGCCGACACCGAGGAGCCGGTATAGCTCACCGCCATCTGTAAGATGGGCATACAGAGGGCGATACCGATAAGGCCCAGCAGGGCGAAATAGGCCATGGACTTGCCGTCCAGCCGCTTCCCCCGCTTTTTCAGATTGTGCAGGGCCATTGGCAGCAGGAACACAAAGCCGATGGCAAACCGGCACAACGTCAGCTGGACCGGGTTGATCTGTCCGGCGATGAATTTCAGCACTACCTCGAAGGAGGTAAACATCACCACTGCCACGGCAATATAGAGGTATCCTTTTTTCACCCGGCCTCTCCCCTTTTCTCTCTTACTTCAGCAGCGCTAAAAATTCTTCCTCTGTGAGGACGGGGATTCCCAGCTCCTGGGCCTTCCGCAGCTTGGAGCCGGCCGCCTCCCCTGCCACCACGTAGGTGGTTTTTTTGGACACCGAGCCGGAGGACTTGCCCCCCCGGGCCTCGATCATCTCGCTGGCCTCGTCCCGGGTGAATTTCTCCAGCGTGCCGGTGAGGACAAAGGTCATGCCTTCAAACCGCCGGTCGCTCCCCTGCTCCGCCGCCGTCATGTTCACGCCGGCCTCCCGCAGCCGGTCGATCAGGTGCCGGCTCTGGGGGCTGGCCATCCAGTCCAGAATACTCTGGGCAGTGATCTCTCCGATATCGTCCACGGCGGTGAGTTCCTCCAGCGTGGCATTTTGCAGGTTTTCCAGCGTCTGGAACCGGGCCGCCAGAATTTTGCCCGCCTTCTGCCCCACCTGACGGATGCCAAAGGCGTAAATCAGCCGGGACAGGTCCTGCTCCTTGGACTTCTCCAGGGCGGCCAGCAGCTTTTTGGCGGAGCGCTTGCCCATCCGCTCCAGCCGGGCCACATCCTCCTCATTTAAGAAATACAGGTCCCCCGGAGTTTTGACCAGCTGGGCATTGACCAGATTTTCCACCACGGCGATACCCAGGCCCTCGATGTCCATGGCGTCCCGGCTGGCAAAGTGGGCCAGGTTGCGCAGCAGCTGGGCGGGGCACTCCGCTCCGGTACAGCGGGTGTGGGCCCCGTCCTCGTCCCGTTCCACCGGGGCCCCGCACACCGGGCAGGTTTTGGGCAGAAACCAGGGCTGCGTCCCCTCCGGACGCTTGTCCTCCACCACCGACAGCACCTCGGGGATGATCTCCCCCGCCTTGCGCACCAGAACGGTGTCTCCGATGCGAATGTCCTTTTCCGAAATAAAATCCTGATTGTGGAGGGTTGCGTTGGTGACGGTAGTGCCCGCCAGCCGGACGGGAGTGAGTACCGCCTTGGGGGTGAGTACCCCGGTGCGCCCCACCTGAATCACGATATCCACCACTTGGGCCGGCTTGACCTCCGGGGGGTACTTGTAGGCGGCGGCCCAGCGTGGAAATTTGGCCGTGGAGCCAAGCGCCGCACGCTGTGACAGGTTATTTACCTTTACAACTGCGCCGTCAATATCAAAGGGGAAAGTCTCTCTGGTCTCCCCAATCTCGGTGATGCGCTCCGTAGCCTGAGACACCTGGGCACAGCTGTAATGTGGTATCACTTTAAACCCCTTGTTCCGCAGGTAGTCCAGCGTTTCCAGGTGGGTGGAAAACTCCTCTTGGGGCCACTGGATGTTAAACACCGCGATATCCAGCCTGCGGGAGGCGGCCACCTTGGGGTCCAGCTGGCGCAGAGAGCCGGCGGCGGCGTTGCGGGGATTGGCAAACAGGGCCTCTCCCCTGCGCTCGCGCTCCTCGTTCAGGGCGTGGAACACTTTTTTGGGCATATACACCTCTCCCCGGACGATAAGCCGGGGCGGGGCGTCGGGAATTTTCAGGGGGATGGACCGGACGGTGCGCAGATTTTCGGTGACATCCTCCCCCACCTGGCCGTCCCCCCGGGTGGCCCCCCGGACAAAGAGACCGTCCTCATACTCCAGCGCTACCGAAAGGCCGTCCACCTTGGGCTCCACCACATACTCCGCTTCGGGGACAACTCCCTTCACCCGCTGGTCGAAGGCCTCCAGCTCCTGGAAATCAAACACATCCTGGAGGGACTCCAGAGGCACCTGGTGGCGTACCTGAGTGAAGGCGTCCAGGGGCTGGCCACCCACCCGCTGGGTGGGCGAGTCGGGGGTGACGGCCTCCGGATGGGCCGCCTCCAGCTCCTCCAGGCGGCGGAGCTTGTGGTCGTAGTCGAAGTCGGACATGGTGGGCTTGTCCAGCACATAGTACTCATGGCCCGCCTGGATCAGCTCCCGGCGCAGGGCCTCGATTTCGGTAAAATCATCCACGATAGTATCCTCCTCTGGGCTGACATTGAAACTTTTCGATAAAATTGGGGAAAATCGCCCGCAGCAGGCAGAACACCCAGAAGCCGGCCAGAGCCCCGGTGGTGTTCAGAATCACGTCGTCGATGTCGGTGCTGCGGCCGATGAAAAACTGGATAAACTCGATGGAAGCGGAGGTACAGAAGCCCGCCAGCAGGGACCTCCACCACCTCCACCTCCGCCACAGCAGGGCCGGGAAGAAGCCCAGGGGCATAAACATGATGATATTGCCCAGCAGCATGAACAGCAGCCAGTAGCTCCGCCGGTTCAGCGCCCGGGATATCTCCTCAAAGGGCGTGAGCATGTTGGGCAGGTACGCAAACTGCGACGCGGTCTCCTCCCAGCTGGGATAGAAGTCTGCCAACCGCCAGCCGCTGACGCCCCACCCCCAGTTCCAATAGTCCCGGCGGAAGACCCAGTCAAATACATAGGCCCAGAGGTTGGCGGGAAACAGGGTAAGTGCCGCCAACCCGGCACAAAACACCAAAAACAGGGCCAGTGCGGTCTCCCGGCAGGCGGAGCTAACCAGATTCATCCCGCTAAGCCGCCTTTTTCGTGCCGGCCGAAGGAGGAAAAAGACAGCCAGCGCAGCGGCTCCCAGTGGGACCATCTGCCTTACATAGCCTAAAATATCCAGTATCACGTCGATTCTCCTGTCTTTTGTCTAGGTCCGGTCCAGTTGTAAGTAGGTGTCAGGCACCTTCCCTACGATTACCGTCTCAGCCACGCACAGCCGGGTGTGGAGGCTGGCCTCCACCTCCCCGCCGGGGAGCAGCAGGGTCATGGGGACATCCACCTCCAGCCAGATGCGGTGGAGGGTCTGATTTACCCCGGCGGAGGTGAACTGGCTGTCGAACTCCGCCCGCACCGTGCCTACCGTCATAGCTTTGGCTTTCAGCGCCGGACCCTTGGCCCACAGGGGCTCCAGGTCGAAGAGGCTGCCCAGGGGAACTTGGACATCGGACACGTCCACCCCCTCCAGGGCCTCCAGGACAGCGGCGGTGAGCTCCGACCGAAGCAGATTCATCCGGGCCATGTCGGTGGTCAGGGCGGTGATGGCGCCCCCCTCGTCCCGCTGGATGGTGACAAAATCGGCGTAGCTGACCTGACGGGCAGCCAAGTCGGCGGTGACGGCGTTTTCCACCACAGCGGTCATGGTGTTTTGCGCCTGGGCGGCGGCGATCTCCACCACCACCGGGCGCAGCTTGTTCTCCAGCAGGGCGATGACCGACGCCGCCACCACCAGGGCCACCCCCAAAGTGAGAAAGGCCGGGGGGATTCGCAGCGCAGGGCCGGAGCCCGTCCAAGCCGCCCGCCGGCGGCGTACCGGACGCCGCAGATACCGCACCAGCTCCCGCCGCCATGGACGCATTACCCTCACCCCCTATGGGTCAGGATATTCCAGAGTGGGCTTGGCCTATACAGGTTTAATTAAATGGTGCTCAAAAAAGGTCTCAAAAGTATTCGCAGCGCCGCCATGCTCAACGATTCTTCCATCTATCACTTTGTCAATATCTACTCCTGTAACCTCCAAAACTTGATTCGTAGGTGTTATTCCAGCAAAATTCCCTTTGTGTGTTCCCCTCATGACAAATTCTGAAATAACATAATCATCTGCTGTATATTGACGAATAATTTTCATGGTGTAGTCGGGATAAGTTTCTCTCAATGCCAAAAGATGTCGTTTCATTCCGTCTATCCCCATAAAAATTTCTTTTTCCCCGGTTCTCAGCACACAATCCTCCGAAACGTATTTGAAAAGTTCATCAAGCATATTTTGGGAAACGACAACTTCATAGAAATATTTTATGATATCTTTACGATTCATTCTGACCTCCTTCCGAGGAACTTAAGAGCTGCCGCCCAGCAGCTCCTGGACTGCCAGCAGGACGCCCAGCCGGCCAGACTCGAAGGTAAGTCCCCCCTGGAGGTAGACGGTGTAGGGCTCCCGCATGGGGGCATCGGCGGACAGCTCGATGGACGCCCCCTGGATGAAGGCCCCCGCCGCCATGATGACCTGGCAGTCGTACCCCGGCATGTCCCAGGGTTCCGGGGTGACGTAGGAGTCCACCGGCGCGCCGAACTGGATGCCCTTACAGAACTTTTTCAGGGCTTCCGGCTCCCGCATGTGAATCATCTGGATGATGTCGTGGCGGACCGCCGAGGAGTGGGGCTGGGTCTCATAGCCCAGCAGCTCCATCACCTTGGCGGCAAAGACGGCGGTTTTCACCGCCTGGGCCACCGTGTGTGGAGCCAGGAACAGGCCCTGATAGAGCAGACGGTTCTGCCCCAGCGTACACCCGCACTCCCCTCCGATACCGGGGACGGTGAGCCGCATGGCGGCCCCCTCCACCAGATCCCGCCGCCCGGCGATGTAGCCTCCGGTGGGGGCCAGTCCGCCGCCAGGGTTTTTAATGAGGGAGCCTACCACCAGATCGGCCCCCACATGGGTAGGCTCGACGGTCTCCACAAACTCGCCGTAGCAGTTGTCCACCAGAATGGCGGCACTGGGGTTGGCCGCCTTAATCACGCGGCACATCTCCCCGATCTCCTCCACCGACAGGGACGCACGGGTGGAGTAACCCTTGGAGCGCTGGATGAGTACCGCCTTCACCCGGGGGTCTGCGGCGGCTCTGGCCATCCCGTCCAGGTCGGGCTTGTTGTCAAGGAGTTCTACTTGCCTATACTCCACGCCGTAGTCCTTCAGGGAGCCGGGGCCCTTGTCCACCGCCCCCACTACCCCCAGCAGGGTGTCGTAGGGCGCGCCCACGGCGGACAACAGCACATCACCGCTTTTCAGGGCTCCAAACAGAGCGCAGGCAATGGCATGGGTGCCGTTGACGAACTGGATGCGCACCAGAGCGGCCTCCGTACCAAAGAGGTCAGCATAAATTTCGTCCAGCTTGTCCCGGCCCAGGTCGTCGTAGCCATAGCCGGTGGTACCGGCAAAATAGCCGTCTGCCACCCGGTGCTTCTGAAAGGCGGCCAGCACCCGGGCGGTATTCTCCTCCGCTATGGCATCAATGCGTGCAAATTCCTCGGTCAGTTGGCCCTGGGCCTGACTGCCCAGGGCTCTGACACGGTCGTTTATCTGTAAGTGCATATTACTTGTCAGTCCTTCTGTCTCAATTATAATTCGTTTACCAGCTGCTTAAACACTTTGCCGCGCTCCATAAAGTTTTTAAACCGGTCGAAGGCGGCGCAGGCCGGGGACAGCACCACCACATCCCCCTCCCGGGCAATCTCCCGGGCAGCGGACACGGCGGCAGCTAAGTCCTCAGTCTCGATCAGCTTCAAACCGCTGTCGGTATAGCCCTCCGCCTCCTCCACCGCCTTTTTGATAGCGGAGGCGGTGTCTCCGGTAAGGATCAGGACTTTCACCTGGCGAACAATTTCTGCCCCAAGCTGTGTAAAGGGAACGCCCTTGTCATATCCGCCAGCAATGAGGATCAGCTTATGATCAAAGGAATCCAGGCAGGCCATGGTCCGGGTGGGGCTGGTGCCGATGGAGTCGTTGTAGTAGCGGACCCCGTCCAGCTCCCGCACCAGCTCGATGCGGTGTTCCACTCCGGTAAACCGCTGGGCCACCGCCCGGACACACTTGTCGGGCACAATGCCGTCCACCGCGGCGATAGCGGCCATGTAGTTTTCAATGTTGTGCACGCCGGGAATTTGAATGTCCGTCAGCGGCAAAACCTCCCGGCTGCCCATGCGGTTGGTCAGCCAGATGGCGCCGTCCCGGAGGTAGACCCCCTCCTCCAGCCTCTGCTTGCGGCTGAACAGCATCGCCTGTCCGACGGCGGTCTTGGCCAGGGACCGGGTGATGTCATTGTCATAGTTGAAGATGGCCCGGTCCTCCGGCTTCTGATGGCAGAAGATGTTCAGCTTGGCGCTTGTGTACTCCTCCATAGTGTGGTGATAGTCCAGATGGTTGGGAGACAGATTGGTGAACACCGCCACATTGGGGCTGCGGTCCATGGTCATCAGCTGGAAGGAGGACAGCTCCACTACAGCCACATCCTCCGGGCTCATATCATCCACATCCGGGAGCAGGGGCCGGCCAATGTTGCCCCCCAGATAGACATTGAGGCCCGCCTCCTTTAAAAATTCGCTGATAAGGGTGGTGGTGGTGGTCTTGCCGTCGCTGCCCGTCACACCGATGATCCGGCAGGGGCACAGCCGGAAAAACAGCTCCATCTCAGAGGTGAGGATACTCCCCCCCTCCAACGCCTTTTGCAGCTCCGGTGTGTTGGGACTGAGGCCGGGAGTGCGGAAAATGACGTCAGCCCGGTGTATTTTGGCCAGGTAGTCGGGGCCCAGCCGGAGCTTGGCGCCCAGGCTCTCCAGCTCGGCGGCCTGCTCGGCCACCCGTTCCCGAGAAGATTTGTCGCACACGGTTACTTTCAGCTCCGCCCGGAGGAGGGTCCGGATCAGGGGGGTGTTGCTCACTCCCATACCGATCACGGCAATGGACCGGCCCCGCAGCGTTTCCAAATATTCAGACATGGTGGACATAGAACGTCCTCCTTCCATCATTTTCGTTTCCTTTTTTATACTACCATATTTCCCCGGATAATTCAATCATAACCCCATCAAAAAGGGCCCGCACGGCATTTGCCGCGCGGGCCGCTTTTGTATTGTTATTCAGGCAAGCCGCAGCTGCAATTCCCGAATCTCCTCGCTGTGGTACCTTGCCGTTGCCTCCAGGACCTGGGTCCGTTCCTCCAGCGGATCGAGCCTTTCCAGGGGGACAAACCGGTCCCACAGCGATTGCTGGCCCTCGAAAAGCAAGTTAAGCGTCCGCTTCTGATCGTTTTCCAAATAGACGCGGATGCCGTGCACCCTCTCTTTGAGGCCGTCTGTTCCGGCCTCCAGCTTATCCATCCGGATTCCCAGCTGATCCGTTCCACGCTCCAGAAGCTTAAGCCTGGACTCCAAGCGGTCCATATTGAACTCCAGACGGTCCATTCTGGTACTTACCATGTCTGTAATAGCTTCCAACTGATTGATCCTGACGTCCATGCTTACGACGCTGTCCTTCAATTCACGAATGTCTTTGCGGAGAGGTTCTAATTTGGCGTCAAGCCTGTTGTCCAGCGCTGTTTCTACAATTTGCCCTATTGCCTGCAGCAGTTCCTGATCCGTCATACTATGTTCTCCTTGTCTGTCATGCCCGGGGATGGGCTTTTTTGTATACATCCTTAATCTTCTGGTTAATCAGCTTGGAATAAATCTGCGTGGAGGAGATATCCGCGTGGCCCAGCATCTCTTGGATGGAATGCAGATCGGCCCCATTCTCCAGCAGATGAGCGGCAAAAGAGTGGCGCAGGGTGTGGGGGGTGATGTCCTTCTGAATCCCCGCCTTCTCCTGATAGTACTTGATAAGCTTCCAGAAGCCTTGGCGGCTCATGCGTTCGCCGCCCATATTGACAAAGAGTGCGGTCTCGTCTATAGACTCTACCAGCTGGGGCCGCACGTTGTTGATGTACTCCCCCAAGGCCCGGATCGCCGTGGGATACAGGGGGATGATTCGCTCCCGCCCTTTGCTGAAGCATTTGAGCACCCCGCCGGGCAGGTTCAGGTCATCCACATCCAGCTCAATCAGCTCACTGACCCGGATCCCGGTGGCATAAAGCAGCTCCAGCATAGCCCGGTCCCGGTAGCCCTTCAGATCGGTGCACTCGGGCTGTTCCAGGAACAGCTCCACCTCTTTCCCGGTGAGTACCTGGGGCAGCTTGCGCTCCACCTTCGCGGGGGAGACATCCTTGGCCGGATTTTGATCCACATAACCTTTAACGGTCAGGCAAGTGTAAAGGGACTTTATGGAGGCCACCGACCGGGTCACAGTGGCAGGTGACTTGCCTCGCTTGAGCAGCGTGTTGGTATAGTCCTCCACATCACGGACTGTCACCCGGGTCAGGGGCAGAGCTTTTCCGCTCATGGCGTCGGCAAACTGGTGGACGTCCCTCATGTAGGAACTGACTGTGTTTGCCGAGGCTTTCTTTTCAGTTTTTAAAAAATCCTCATAGACTGACAGCAGATCCGACACACTCAAAAACTCCCCAAACTTAAAGTTACAGGACCAGACGGGCCGCGGTCCGCAGCAGGACGGGGACCGCCCAGTACTCCAGCAGACCCGCCGCCAAACCCAGGGCCGTACACAGGCCGGCACGAGGCCAAAAGCCGCCGTTCAGCGGAGAACCGCCCCCCTCTCCCAAGGACAGCCGAAGCCGCCGCTGAGCAGAGAGAAACCCCGGCGGGCCCACGAAAAACAGGGCGGGCACCCACAGCAGGGCGGGCACTCCGAAGATGGCAAAAGCGGGAAACAGGCCCCGGACCCCGAAAACCCGGCAGAAACAGGCCACCGAAAAGGTGAACGCGAAGCCCTGCGCCCCAAAAAGCAGGGGCAGCCCCACAACACCCAGCGCCGTCAGGCCCAATACCAGGGCGGCCAGCAGGTACTTCAGCTGCCTCCAGAGGGCCACCCACAGTCCGCGAGGGAGGCGGCCATCCAGAGCCAGCGACAGATAGTCGGCCAGATAGTCAGCCAACTCCTGCGCCCCCGCCTCGTTGGCCAGGGCCGCAAAGAGGCAGCCAAGCCCGCCGCCCAGCAAAAACACCGCGCTTAGAACCAGCAGAGCTGCCCGATGCTCCGACGGCAAGTCCCATTTTTTTCGTACTCCCATCCCATGTCACCTCAGTGTTACCCTATGAGAAAGGAGAAAAAAATAGACGTGAACGACCATATCCGCCGAAGGGATGCTTTAACTATACCGCCATCCGCAATTTTCTGCAAGAGGTTTTGGACAATTTCTCCTTTTTTGTGCATTCTCTCAATACTTTATGTCAACATCATTATGTAAACCTTGGAACCTAAAAGGATGCGAGGCCCCGTTGAGGCCTCGCATCTGTCTAAATATAGGGTTAAAACATTGTGTCCGGCACTAAATCCGGGAAAAACCGCCAAAAGTTCAGTGATTACAAAGATTACAGTTTGTATTATTACAATCTGTATTTCCCTCGCTGCTCAGGCCCGCGGCGATTGCGTTCAAAGCAATCGCGCACTCCAGCCGCTTGCGTTCCATGGCACAGGCCACCTCATTTGAGGTGATTATGTCGCCATTGACAAGCAGATTTGAGGCGGAACAGCCCCCGCTGCAGTAAAAGCGCGCCCAGCACGTCCGGCAGGCTGGACGGGTATACACATTCTGTTGGGCAAATTGACCAGAAATCTCCATATCGAAGGACCCGTCGTAGACGCTGCCCATGCGAAACTCCTCCTTGCCCACAAACTGATGGCAGGGATAGATGTCTCCATCCGGCGTAATGGCCACATACTCACAGCCGGCCCCGCAGCCCCGGAGCCGCTTGATCACACAGGGCCCCTGGGCCAGGTCCACGTTAAAGTGGAAAAAATTGATATCCTTTCGATCCATCAGCAGCTTGGCCAGCTTCTCATACTCCTCCTCTACCCTGCCCAGGTCCTCCTCCCGGATGGCAAAGGGGTCGTCGGCAGGGCCGCTGCACGGCTCCACCGACACATGGCGGAAGCCCAAGTCCCCCATGTGGAGCACATCCTTGGAAAAGTCCAGATTGTCCCGGGTGAAGGTGCCCCGGACGTAGTAGTCCTTTGTCCCGCGCCCGGCCACCAGCTTTTGAAATTTGGGGACGATAATCTCATAGCTGCCCTTCCCGTTCACCGTGGGGCGCATCCGGTCGTTCACTTCTCCCCTGCCGTCCAGGGACAGGACCACGTTGGACATTTCCCGGTTGATGTAGTCGATGGTCTCGTCGTCCAGCAGGATGCCGTTGGTTGTGATTGTAAAGCGAAACACCTTGTCATACTTTTCCTCCAGAGACCGGGCGTACTCCACCGTCCGCTTCACCGTGTCCATAGCCATCAGGGGCTCGCCGCCGAAGAAATCCACCTCGATGTTCCGCCGCTTGCCCGACTTGGCCACCACCCAGTCGATAGCCCGCTTTGCGGTATCGAAATCCATGGTCATCCGGTGGCCGGTGCCGAAGTCGCCGGTGGAGGCAAAGCAGTATTTGCACCGCAGGTTGCAGTCGTGGGACACATGGAGGCACAGGGCCTTCACCACCGCCGCCTTGGGCAGGGCCATGGCGGCCTCGGGGTCCAGATAGTCGTCGGTGGTAAAGAGCAGTCCGGCGTTTTGCAGCACCCGCAGCTCCTGCCAGGCCTCCTCCAGCTCTGCGGGGTCATATTGGCACAGCCGGTCCACCAGTTCCCGGGGGACACTCCCCTCCCCTATCGGCCCCTCGCCCACGGCTGAAAGCAAATCATAGGTCAGCTTGTCCAAAACGTGGACCGCTCCGCTGTTCACGTCCGCCGCCAGGTACTGCCCCAGGGCGGTAAAGGTATGTACAGTTTTCATAGTTTTCTCTCCTGTTCTAATGATTTAAATGTAATAATCCTCCAATTCAATGGTTCCAAATTCGGTCAGCTCATATCGTTTCCCTGTCAATCGGACCAGTACTTCTTCGGAAAACTCTGTAAAGGAGTTTGCCGTGACATCGGAATAGTCCATGCCGGAGCACCAGCAAAATACCTGTCCATAGGTCCCGTTCTTCCCTGGGTCGCAGTCCAGAATCAGATAGTAGCTTCCCTCATATTCGGTAAAGGGTATCCAGTGCCTGCGCCAGATATAGGGCCTGATCTTGTCCTCCGTCACCCACTCCAACGGCTCCGTCTCCTTTTCAAAGAGCTCGTTCATCATCTGCCAGGTCTCGAGGATGCCGGTGACGGACAGAAATGGATTGTACCCAAGGAGAGGGATTTCTGTGTTCCGGTCCCGCACTGCCTCCTCGGTATTCCGCTGGCCGTTCATGGTGGACAGATAGTCACGAAAGGCCGGGGGCAACTCCACCCCCACCGTCTTCTCCAGGCGCTGTATCTCCAAAGCATCGGCGGGTGGGTTGACGCTTGCGTAAATGTCCTCGGAAGCCAGCTTGATCTGTTTCAAAATTTCACGCCACACCTGTTCCATTCTCAAATAACCTCCTCGTAGTAGGCGAACATCCGCTCATAAGTTGTTGCAGATGTGACAGCCAAAGATGGACAGCAGGGTTTGATGCCTGGAACACCTGGGAAACCCGGACATCACCGGGTCAGACGGGTCTGATTCCGCCAGCCATTCCTCCAGGGCGCCCGGCTGAATTTGAGAGAGACCGGATATCAGCTCCGAAAAGTGGTCCAGGCAGGGAAACAGCATGTCCTCATTGGGGCGGTAGTCCAGCTTTTCCCAGCCCAGCCGCTCCTTTGCCCCCAAAACCACCCGGAGCAGAAACGCCCGGTCTTCCTCAAAGGTGTTGGAGTCCCAGGGCATCTCCCACAGGTCGAAATCTACCGTTCCCGCCCCCACCCTGCTCTGGTCCTTCTCCGCCAGCCATACGATCAGCCGTTTTTCAGACACCGTTTTGGCCAGCGCCGAGCCGCTGAGGACCAGAACGTTCACAAAGACATCGGTCAGCCCGTTGCTCATTTGCAGGCATTCGCGGCTGCAGGACTGGGGATTCCTTCCAATTATATTTGCCATACGTCCTCCTAAATAACCGGACACAACAAAAAGGCAGGCGCGAACGCGCCCGCCCTTTCAGGCTTTTGGATTTACTTGTTTTCGCACTTCTGGTTGGCGACGGTGCAGGAAGTCTTGCAGGCGGACTGGCAAGAGGTCTGGCACTCGCCGCAGCCGCCCTTGGCGGCGCTGGCCTTCAGAGTGGCCCCGTTCAGAATTTGGATGTGTTTCATTGGTATCTCCTCCTGTTTGGTTGCTTACAGCAGATTCTGCCATAGTGACAGTCATTATAACATAGTGCCGGAGAGATTTCAATCATCTTCTGCGTTTTTTCTTTGGTTTTCCGACAAACAAGCCGGGGATCGCGCTTCCGCACAGGCAGGCACACAAAATTCCTGCCCCGCCATTGGCCATGGAGGCATCTTGATACACAATCAGTCCGGCGGTCAACAGCAGCAAAAACAGCACCGCCCCTGCCCCCAGGCTCACCAGAATAGACCGGCGTCCCACCCGCCGGATGGCGAAGGTCCCGCCCACCAGGGCCCCCAGGACGCAGACCGCCAGCACCGCGCCATACATCCCGTTCACAGGCAGCACCCCTGCGGAGATCAGCGCCGCGCACACCAACAGGGCCAGAATAGCGGTCACCCCGGCCAGCACGCCCCCAATCAGCACCTCACACATGGTGTTGAGCCATTGACTGCCCAGTTCCTCAGTCCTTCGCTCTTTCTTCTTCATAAAAACACCCTCCCCCATGGTTTGATAAAACCTATGCAGGGAGGGAAAAAGACATGCCTATAACTTAGTTGGCAGGCTGCTCGGGCATCACATTTTTGCTGGACACCGCCCATTTGGTAAACTCGATGCGCACCCGGTCGGCGCTGGTCTCAATGACGATGGTGCTCTCGTCCACCTTGCAGATGGTGCCCACAATGCCGCCGATGGTGGTGATGACGTCGCCCACCTTCAGGGAGTCCCGCAGATTCTGGGCCTCCTTCTTCCGCTTGTTCTCCGGGCGGATCATAAAGAAGTACAGCATGGCGAACATCAGGACAATCATAACAATAAAATAAGGGTCCATAAAATCTTTCCTCCAAAACTACTGCAAGATTAAGTCTGTCAACTGAACAATTATTTAACGCAGTGAAAAGTATTATAGCGGATATTTTCCCGATTGACAAGCCCTTTTGTCAAATTTCTCTACTCCTCCCGGCAGGGCTGGTCCAGCAGGCCGGAGTATTGGGCCCGGAAGTCCCCAAAGGTGCCGCTGTCCAGGGCCTTCCGGATGCGGGCCATCAGCTCATTGTAGAAGTACAGATTGTGAAGCACCGCCAGCCGCATGGCCAGCATCTCCTGGGCTATCACCAGGTGCCTCAGATAGGCCCGGGAGAAGGAGCGGCAGGCGGGACAGGTACATGTAGGGTCAATGGGTCGCTCATCCAGCTTGTATTTCTCATTCTTGATGTTGATGGTCCCCTTCCAGGTGTACAGCTTGCCGTGCCGGGCGTTCCGGGCGGGCATGACGCAGTCGAAGAAGTCGATCCCCCGGGCTACTCCCTCGATGATGTTGGACGGGGTTCCCACCCCCATCAGGTAACGGGGTTTGTCCGCCGGCATGTGGGGTTCCACTGCGTCAATGATGTCGTACATCACCTGGGTGGGCTCCCCCACCGCCAGGCCGCCGATGGCGTAGCCGTCGCAGTCCAGCTTGGCGATCTCCTCCATGTGCCACACCCGCAGATCGGAGAAGGTCCCCCCCTGATTGATGCCGAACAGCTGCTGCTCCGGGTTCACCGTATCTGACAGGCTGTTTAGCCTTACATGCTCTGCCACACAGCGCTCCAGCCACCGGGCTGTCCGCTCACAGGAGGCTTTTACATACTCATAGGGGGACGGGTTCTCCACGCACTCGTCAAAGGCCATGGCGATGTCGCTGCCCAGGTTGGACTGGATGCGCATGGACTCCTCCGGCCCCATGAAGATACGCCGGCCGTCGATGTGGGAGGCGAAGGTGACCCCCTCCTCCTTGATCTTCCGCAAACCGGACAGGGAAAAGACCTGGAACCCCCCGCTGTCGGTGAGCATGGGGCCGTCCCAGCCCATAAATTTGTGGAGCCCGCCCATCTGACGGACTACCCCGTCCCCGGGGCGCAGATGGAGGTGGTAGGTGTTGGACAGCTCCACCTGACAGCCAATCTCCTTCAGATCGTGGGCGGAAACCGCCCCCTTGATAGCCCCCTGGGTGCCCACGTTCATAAACACCGGGGTCTGCACTACCCCGTGGGCGCAGGTGAAGGTCCCCCGACGGGCGCTTCCCTCTTTTTTCAAAACTTTAAACACGCAAAAACTCCTTTTTATCTTGTAATGCCGTTCTGACGCAAAAATTCCGTGACAAACCGCTCCAGCTCGTCCGTGTGCATCACAACGGTCATCTGGGACCAGTCTGAGTATTCCAAGGTGCGCCAGCCCAGCCTAAAGCGCCCATCCGGCCCGTCCGGGTAATACTTTCCATGATAAACATAGTAAGGAAAGTTGATTTTTTCCCTCAAATGTCCCCGGTGGAACAAAAGCTCGCATCCGCTTGCAATGACGCCATGTTTGTATTCCTCAATAAAGATGTTGTCGATAAAGTCGTCGTCAATAACTGAGGGGTCCTCCGCAATATGGAGCTCGGCCAGGATGGTCTCAAACAGGTCGTGGGTCCGCTCCCAGTTGAAGCCGCCGGCTGCCTCCAGCAGAGCCGGACTGCTATAACCAGCTTCAAGCATATCCAACGCCCATAGGGTCAGGTGATCGTCCCACCTATGCTTTAAAATCCCCGTACGGCAGTCATCGTAGTATTTTTCCAAAATATGCCCCAAATAATAATATTTCATCGAAAATCTTGAGCCCCCTCCTCACGAAATAAACATCGCATCACCAAAAGAAAAGAAGCGATATTTCTCCCGCACCGCCTCCTCGTAGGCCGCCAGGACATGCTCCCGTCCCGCCAGGGCGGACACCAGCATGATGAGGGTGGACTGCGGCAGGTGGAAATTGGTGATGAGGGCGTCCAGCACCTTGAATTTATACCCCGGATAGATGAAGATACTGGTCCAGCCGGAGCGCTCCGACATAGTTCCATCCTCCGCCGCGAAGCTCTCCACCGTGCGGCAGGAGGTGGTGCCTACGCAAATCACCCGGCCTCCGTTTTTCCTGGTCTCGTTGATGGTATCGGCGGTCTCCTGAGAGATCATGCAAAATTCCGAATGCATCTCGTGGTCGGTGATCTCCTCCGCTTTCACAGGGCGGAAGGTCCCAAGGCCAACATGGAGTGTAACGTAGCAGACCTTTACACCCATTTCCCTCACCTGCTCCAGCAGCTCCGGGGTAAAATGGAGCCCGGCGGTGGGGGCGGCGGCGGAGCCCACCACTCTGGAGTAGACCGTCTGATACCGCTCCTGGTCCTGAAGCTCCGCCTTGATATAGGGCGGCAGAGGCATCCGGCCCAGCTGCTCCAGAATCTCCAGGAAAATCCCCTGGTAGCGGAACCGGACCGCCCGCTTTCCGTCGTTCAGCTCCCCCTCCACGGTGGCGGTGAGCTGGCCATCTCCGAATATCACCTGAGCCCCCGGCTTCAGCTTCCGCCCCGGACGGACCAGACACTCCCACAGGTCGCCGCCCTTATCGACAAGGAGAAGTACTTCACAGACTCCTCCGGTTAGCCGGTTGCCGATGAGCCGGGCGGGGAGTACCCGGGAGTCGTTGAGTACCAGGCAGTCCCCCGGCCGGAGGAACCGGGGCAGGTCGTAAAAATGGTGGTGGCCCACAGCGCCGGTGGTCTTGTCTAAAGTCAGCAGCCGGGAGGCGTCCCGCCGCTCCAGGGGGGTCTGCGCGATGAGCTCCTCGGGGAGCTGAAAATCAAACTCTGAAGTTTTCAAAGAAGTACATCCTTACATAATTTAGTAGTGCAACACCTGAACGCCCGGGAAATAGAACATCACAATTTCGCTGCCGGTAAAGCCCCGGCGGGCCATGGCGTTGGCCCCGAACTGGCTCATTCCCACCTGGTGCCCCCAGCCGCCGCCGTTAAAGGTATATGTACCGCCGGAGACAGTGACCGTCCCGCTCCCCGGCTGGGTAACCGGGATGTCCGGGTCTGTCCCGGCTGTTCCAATCTGAGACACGGAGCCTGTACCCGTAATCGCATAGATATCCTCCCCCGCCTCAGCAACCTTTCCGGAACCGGAAATCACATATCTGTCCTCCATCCCGCCCGACACTTTAGAGCCGTTGATGTAGAGGTCCGAGCCGGAGGCCGGCGTGGCGGGCCCGTTGGAGGAGGTCCCGCTTCCGGTCCCTGCGCCATTAACTGTAAAGCGAATAGACATTACATCGAACCGGCTGCGGATGTTGCTGGCGCTGATGGTGCTGCTCTGGCCGTTGGCCCAGCGGACCGTTACCTGAATCACATTGCCCAGCTGGGAGTAAGTCAGGTCCAGCTGCTTCACCGATGTCCCCATGCCCAGGCCATACTTTTGCAGCTGTTGGGTCAGCTGGGCGGCGGTGTAGGTCTTGGTCCACGGAGACATGCTGTTGCGGTCGTTCAGGTCAGCCTCATAGGGGTCCACCACCCCCCGGAGGTAAGGATACTCGTTGACCGTATCCGTCCCCCAAATATTTTTGGCGTCCTCACTGGCTCCGCCAAAGCTGGAGACATAAAAGACCTCGGCCAGCCGGCCATTGTATTTGGCCACCAGGCCTGCCGTCTCGGCCACCGCCCGCATACTCACATCACTGGGGCCGTAATCCGGCTTATTGCTGCCCATGCCGTGGTAGACCTGGCAGCTGTCGGAGGGGCAGATGTCAAACCCATAGCTGTTGTGCTTGTTCAGGTTTTTCAGCACATAGGTGCGGGCACAGATCGCCTGGGCCTTTATGGCCTCCAGCGGCCACTCCCGGCCCATCTCGTAACAGACCACGCCGTTGATATAGTCCTCCAGCTCCAGCACGTTGACCACGGTGAGGTTACCCCCGGTCCGCCGGTGGTACTGGAACCCGCCCCGGTACTTATAGCCGGAGAACCAGGTGCGGGGCTCCGCCGCATTGGTGACATCAGGGAAAATTCCCAGTCGTCCCGACTCTCCACAGTCGTACTGGAACAGAATCCGATTGGTGCCCGTCTTTACCACATTCATCCCGTAGGCGCTTGTATACACCACTCTGGCCCCCTCGGGCAGGCTGGCCAGGGCCGCCCTGGCCTCCGCCTCGGTGCCGTAGGCTCCCGACCGCACCTGATAGGCCCCATCGATCCAGGCCACAAAGCCGCCGTCATACCGGCTGGCCTCCGCCTGGGCAGATTCATAGTTGTAGCTGCCGGGAATCTGGACGTGATAGCACCCCACCAGAACATCGCTGGTGATAGAGGAAGAATAAGTCTGTTTTCCTCCCACGGTGCCCCAATAGAGATTCTGGGTTTTCAGCACCGCCACCTGGATGGTGCCAGGATCGGTGCGGGCCAGCTCCACAAAGTTCAGGCCGCTGTCGAAGCAGCCGAAGCGATAGCCGCTGCCGTGCCCCTCGCTGTTGTTGTTCTCCAGATGGGCGGCCTCCATCTCCCCGGTGGGCACATGGGGGTTAGAGGAGGCCAGCCCCACCCGGATCATCACATCTCCATCCCGGTTGACGGTCGCCGCTCCGGCGGGGGAAACGGCCAGGTACGCCGCAAGAAGCGCGGCGGCAAGCTGCATAAATCTTTTTCTCATAATGTACTCCATTTCTCTGGTTTCTTAGGCGTATTTCTATTGACAACATGGCGGAAAACATGGTAGGATAGCAACACTGTGGAGGGTTGCGGCTTTGCGTAAGCAAATTTCCCTCCCCGACATTATAGTACAAAATCAGCCGCTTGAAAAGCCGCTGATTTATTTTTTTAGTTTTCTTATTTTTTCAGCTGAAATTCATCTATTTTTCTGTCAGGACATAGAATGTCCTGACATGATTTGGAGGTTGTTTAACATGGAAAAATATAAGGTAGGCATTATCGGTGCCACCGGCATGGTGGGCCAGCGGTTTGTCACCCTGATGGAGAACCACCCCTGGTTCCAGCTCACCGCTCTGGCTGCCAGCCCCCGCTCCGCCGGCAAGCCCTATGAACAGGCCGTGGCCGGCCGCTGGGCCATGAAGTCCCCCATCCCCCAGGAGGCCAAGGCCCTGGTGGTGCTGGACGCCCAGGCCGACGTGGACAGGATCGCCGGCATGGTGGACTTCGTCTTCTGCGCGGTGGATATGAAAAAGGACGAAATTCGCGCCCTGGAGGAGCGGTACGCCAAGGCCGAGTGCCCTGTCGTCTCCAACAACTCCGCCAACCGCTGGACCGAGGACGTGCCCATGGTGGTGCCCGAGCTCAACGCCGAACATATCCAGATTATTGACGCCCAGCGCAAGCGTCTGGGCACCAAGCGGGGCTTTATCGCCGTCAAGTCCAACTGCTCCATCCAGAGCTACACCCCCCTGCTCACCCCCCTGATGCGGGCGGGCTACGAGGTGGACAGCGTACTGGCCTGCACCTATCAGGCCATTTCCGGCGCGGGAAAAACCTTCGAGCGCTGGCCCGAAATGGTGGATAACCTCATCCCCTACATCGGCGGCGAGGAGGAAAAGAGCGAACAGGAGCCCCTGAAGGTGTGGGGTCACATTGAGGGCGGCAGGATCGTCAAGGCCGCCGGCCCCGCCATCACCACTCAGTGCCTGCGGGTCCCTGTCTCCGACGGCCACACCGCCGCCGTCTTTGTCCGCTTCAAGGAGGGCAAAAAGCCCACGGAGGAGCAGATCAAGGAGATCTGGAAGAGCTTTAAGGGCCGGGCTCAGGAGCTGGACCTCCCCTCCGCCCCCAAGCAGTTTATCCACTACTTCGAGGAGCCCGACCGTCCTCAGGCCAGGACCGACCGGGAGCTGGAGGGCGGCATGGCTATCTCCGCCGGGCGCCTCCGCCCCGACAGCCAGTACGACTATAAGTTCGTCGGTCTGTCTCACAACACCCTCCGGGGCGCCGCCGGCGGTGGGGTCCTGCTGGCCGAGCTGCTGTGCGCCGAGGGGTATATTGACCACAAATGATTGGCAGGGTGGAATATATCCATCTGTAGGGACGCATCATGAAGCGTCCGCCGCAGCGTCAAGCAAAACGAATCCGGACGCTTCATGAAGCGTCCCTACATTATCATTCCAGAAAGGATGCTTAATATTATGAGAACTCCAGTCTTCACCGGCTCCTGTCCTGCCCTGGTCACCCCCTTTGACGAACACGGCACCATCAACTACGACGCCTTCGGCAAGCTGATTGACGCTCAGATTGAATCCGGCGTGGACGCGGTGTGCGTCTGCGGCACCACCGGCGAGTCGGCCACCATGTCCATCCGGGAGCACATCGCCGCCGTGGAGTTCTGCGTCAAGCGGGTGGACCACCGGGTCAAGGTGATTGCCGGCGCGGGCTCTAACGACACCTCCGC
Source organism: uncultured Oscillospiraceae bacterium (assembly GCA_910578735.1). Classification (GTDB taxonomy): domain Bacteria; phylum Bacillota; class Clostridia; order Oscillospirales; family Oscillospiraceae; genus Lawsonibacter. The sequence continues at coordinate 8,779 of CAJTSQ010000011.1, read as the reverse complement.
CGCCGTCTACCTGTCCCAGCACGCCCAGGACTCCGGCGCCGACGCCCTGCTCCACGTCACCCCCTACTACAACAAGGCCAGCCAGACCGGTCTTATCAAGCACTACGAGTACATCGCCGACCGCACCGAGCTGCCCATTATCATGTACAACGTGCCCAGCCGCACCGGCGTGTCCTTCACCGCCGACACCTATAAGATTTTGTCGGAAAACCCCAAAATCAACGGCGTGAAGGAGGCCAGCGGAAACTTCTCCCTCCTGGCCCACACCCGCTACCTCTGCCCTGACGACTTCTACATCTGGTCGGGCAACGACGACCAGGTGGTACCCATGATGGCCCTGGGGGCCAAGGGCGTCATCTCGGTGGCCTCCAACATCATCCCCGAGGTCATGGTGAAAATGAGCCACCTCTGTCTGGAAAATGACTTTGCAGCCGCCTCTCAGCTCCAGATCAAGTACATGGACCTGATCGACGCCCTGTTCTGCGAGGTCAACCCCATTCCCATCAAGGCCGCCATGAATCTGATGGGCATGGAGGCCGGTCCCCTGCGCCTGCCCCTGTGCGATATGTCGGAGAAGAATCTGGCCGTCCTCCGCGCCTCCATGGAGCGGATGGGTCTGCTGAAGTAAGGAGCGCCTCCTATGCTGAAGATAATCATTTCCGGCTGCAACGGCCACATGGGCCGGGTGGTGGAGGCCCTGTGTGCCAACGATCCCGCTGTGGAGGTGTGCGCCGGCTTCGATGTGCTGGGCGCCTCCGACCGGGACTTTCCCGTCTGCACCTCCCCCGCCCAGTTCGCCGGCCAGGCCGACGCGGTGATCGACTTCTCCTCCCCCGCCGCCCTGGACGGACTGCTGGAGTTTGCCAAAGCCCGAAAGATCCCCCTGGTGCTGGCCACCACCGGCTACTCCCCGGAGCAGGTGGCCCAGGTGGGGGCCGCTGCCTGCGACGTGCCCATCTTCCGCTCCGCCAACATGTCTTTGGGCATCAATGTGCTGCTGGAACTGGTGAAGAAGGCCGCTTCCGTCCTGGGGGACAGCTACGACATCGAGATTGTGGAGCGCCACCACCGCCGGAAGGTGGACGCCCCCTCGGGCACCGCCCTGATGATCGCCGACGCGGCGGCCCAGGCCTGTGGCCACGAGACGGAGTACGTCTACGAGCGCCACTCCACCCGCCACCCACGGGACAAGAAGGAGATCGGCATCTCCGCCGTCCGGGGCGGCACCATCGTGGGGGAGCATGAGATCATCTTCGCTGGCCACGACGAGATTATGGAGATCAAGCACACAGCCCTCTCCCGGGAAATTTTCGCCCAGGGAGCGGTGGAAGCCGCCAAGTTCATTGCCGGCGTAGAAAAGCCGGGACTGTATGACATGAGCTGTCTGGTGAAATAGTCAAAAACAGTGTGTGGACCCGCTCCACACGCTGTTTTTTCCTTCGCAACCTAAAGTTGCGCGATAGTTTGTAGCGGCAACGGCACTTTTGAGGTAAAATCGGTCCAAGAAAGGAGGTGCGATATGAGAAACGCAATCTTTTTTACTCTGGTCATGCTCCCCCTGACTGCGCTGCTGATTTACCTGCTGGTCCTCATCATCCGGGCGCTGCGCAAGTACATAAAAAGCGCGCCCATCCGGGAGGAAAACAGGGCCGTCCGCGGCTCCCTGGCGGAAAAGCTGCGGGAGCACCGGGTCCGCTGTAAGATGACCCAGGAGTTTGTGGCCGAGGCGCTGGGCGTCAGCCGTCAGGCGGTGAGCAAATGGGAAAACGGCGCGTCGGACCCCTCTACCGCCAATTTGATCGCTTTGGCGAAGCTCTACGGGGTATCGCCGGAGGAGCTTCTGGAGGGACTGTAACAGATTAACAGAAGCGGCTTTGCGCCGCTCCTGCTTCCCTTTTTCTTGTCTTTTCTATCGGCTTATGTTATAATTCTGGCACTTGGGAGGCGAAAGGATGAAAACTATTCAGGAACTGGAGCAGTATCTGGAGGAGAACTGCTACAGTTTTGACAGCATCACCATCGGCCGCCACTACGCCCACGAGGGCCTGGTGGTGAAAAACTGCGCCTTGGGGTACTGCCTGTTTTGGTCGGAACGGGGCCATGAGACCCTGCTCAAAGCTTTCCAAACCGAAGAGGAGTTGGTCCGCTACACCCTGGCCGAGCTGGACGCGGACCCCTGGTGCAAGGCCCACATCGTTGCGTTTACCTTTGACCAACAGCAGATTCAAAAGGCGGAAAGTGAGTTAAAATGGATGAGAATCCGATACAAACACAACGATATCCCATACCGCGCAGGACAGACTGCCTACCGAATTTTTGTGTACGGGCGGGACATTCTGCGGCTGGATGACTTCAAAAAGCAGTACATGCAGCGTTAGCCAACTCTACGGAGCGTCGATTGCTTTTTCCAAAAAGACCTGCTACCCTGTTTTCAGGAGGTGGAACACATGGACCAGACCAAAACCGGCGGGCTGATTCGGGCCCTGCGCACCCAAAAGGGACTGACCCAGAAGGCCCTGGCCGAGGCGGTGGGCGTGGGCGACAAGGCGGTCAGCAAATGGGAGCGTGGCCTGGGGTGCCCCGATGTGTCCCTCCTTCCGGAACTATCACAGGTTTTGGGCGTCGGGCTGGAGGCCCTGCTCTCCGGAGCGCTGGACGCCAACGACCAGGAAAGAGGCAATATGAAAAAGCTGAAATGTTATGTCTGTCCCGACTGCGGCAACCTCATCACCGCCGCCGCTGAGGCGGACCTGTCCTGCTGCGGCAGGACGCTGCTCCCGCTGGAGCCCCAAAAGCCGGAGGAGCCGCTGTCGGTGGAGAAGATCGACGACAGCTGGTTCGTCTCCTCCCCCCACCCCATGACCAAGGACCACTACGTCTCCTTCGTGGCCCTGCTCACCGGAGACACCCTGTTCCTCCGCCGGCTCTACCCCGAGTGGGACCTGCAAACCCGCATCCCAGCCTTTGGCCACGGGATTCTGCTGTGGTACTGCACCCAACACGGGCTGTTCCGGCAGATCATTTGAGAGGTGACACACCATGTCCGACCAATTCATCCGCACCCGCCTGCTGGTGGGAGACGAGCCGTTGGAGCGGCTGAAAAACGCCAAGGTCGCCGTCTTTGGCGTGGGAGGCGTAGGGGGCTACGCCGTTGAGGCGCTGGCACGGTCAGGTGTAGGTACTTTACACCTCTACGACGACGACACCGTCTCCGAAAGCAACCTGAACCGGCAGCTCGTCGCTCTCCACTCCACCATCGGCCAGCCCAAGGCGGAGGTGATGGCCCGGCGGGTCCGGGACATCAACCCGGCCTGTCAGGTGGAGGCCATCCGCCTGTTTTACCTCCCCCAAAACGCGGATCAGGTGGATTTATCCCCATACAACTACGTGGTGGACTGCATCGACACAGTAGCCGCCAAGCTGGAGCTGGTGACAAGGTGTAACGCTTTACAGGTAAAAATCATCTCTGCTATGGGCACCGGCAACAAATTTGATCCCTCCGCCCTGGTGGTCACCGACATCTCCAAGACCCAGGGCTGTCCTCTGGCCCGCACCGTGCGCAAGGAGCTGCGAAAACGGGGAATCCATCACCTCAAGGTGGTCTACTCCACCGAGCTGCCTGCCTCTCCCCTGGCCTCTGTAGACTGCGAGCCGCCGCAAACCACCGAGACCCGCCCCGGCTCCACCGCCCGGCGGGATACTCCAGGCTCTACCCCCTTCGTCCCCGCCGCCGCCGGCCTGCTGCTGGCCTCGGCGGTGGTTCGGGAGCTGGGGGGATTTTAAAGATAAGGGAGTGCCGGCCCGATGGGACGGCACTTTTTGCATGTTTTTACCCTTTAGGGGGATACTAGCTCTGTTTTGTGGAGGAGGATTGCCTGTGAGCCTGATTGTCTGCACAGACCCCTGTGTGTATCAAAGAGACGGCTACTGTTCCTTATCTCGTGCCGCTTCTTCTGGGGAACCAGGTCCCTCTGGCTGTATCAATTTTGTCCCAAAAACGTTGTCACAGCAGAGCGGCCATGGCCTCCCGGATGTTGGCCACCCGGATCAGCTCTAGCCCATCCGGAACAGCCAGCTTGCCCTGGGTTCGCTTTGGAACCATGCACTTTGTAAAGCCTAAACGCTTTACCTCTGCCAACCGCTGTCCAAGGGCGCTGGCCGCCCGGAGCTCGCCGGTGAGGCCCACCTCTCCGATGGCGGCCAGGTCGTTGGGAACGGGCCTGTCCCGAAAGCTGGAAGCCAGAGACAGCACTGCGGCCAGGTCGGCGGCGGGCTCCTCCAGGTACAGCCCGCCAATTACATTGACGTAGGCGTCGCAGCCCCCCACCATCAGGCCGCCCCGCTTCTCCAGAACGGCCAGCAGCAGCATGGAACGGCTGTAGTCAAAGCCGTTGCTCACCCGCCGGGGGTTGCCCAGGCTGGAGGGCACCACCAGGGCCTGAATTTCGGCCAGCACCGGCCGCACCCCCTCCATTACGCAGGTGACACAGGTGCCGGGGGAGTCGGCAGGCCGGCCGGCCAGCATGGCTTCGGAGGGGTTGGGCACCTCTGTGAGTCCCACATCCTCCATCTCAAAGACGCCGATCTCGTTGGTGGCGCCGAAGCGGTTTTTTGCCGCCCGGAGGATGCGGTAGGCCATGTGCCGCTCCCCCTCGAAATAGAGGACGCAGTCCACCATATGCTCCAGCACCTTGGGCCCGGCGATGGACCCCTCCTTGTTCACGTGTCCGATAACAAAAACGGTGATATTCTCCCCCTTGGCCAGCTGCATCAGTGTCAAGGTACATTCCTTTACCTGGCTTACGCTGCCTGGGGCGGAGGTCACATCCCCGTGGTACAGGGTCTGGATGGAGTCCACAATGAGCACATCGGGCTTGAGCTGATGAACGGCGTCCACCAGGTTCTCCAGGTTGGTCTCCGCCAGCAGGTAGAGCCTCTCTCCCCGCACCCTCAGCCGCTCCGCCCGCAGCTTGATCTGCCGCTCCGACTCCTCCCCCGATACATACAGCACCTTGGCGAAGCGGCACAGATTGTCGCAGATTTGCAGCATCAGGGTGGACTTGCCGATGCCCGGCGCCCCCCCCACCAGCACCAGGGAGCCCTTCACCGCGCCGCCCCCCAGCACCCGGTCCAACTCCCCCATGCCGGTGGCGAAGCGCAGCTCGTCGGTGGTTTCGATGTCTTTCATGGGCCGGGGGCGGTTGATGGCCACCCCGGTTACGGAGCCCCCCTTCACCGGCCCGGACCGCTTGGCGGGCTTCTCCGCCGGCTGCTCCACAATGGTGTTCCAGGCCTTGCAGGCCGGACACTGCCCCGCCCACTTGGGCAGCTCGTTGCCGCAGTCGGTACAATAAAATAAGGTCTTCGCTTTCATACGTTCTCCTCTGTTCAAAGCAATTTTTCGTTATTTTCTCCCACCGCTTCTATCAGCCGGCCCTTTTCAAACACAGCAATGGTACCCACTGGAAAGTGCAGGATACTGATGGCCTGTTCACAAAACCGGCGCAGCTGGTAGGTATACGCCTTAACATAGTCCTCCAAACTAGACGGCCCACTGAAGAAAACTGACGTGCAGGTCCAGCCGGAATCGCCGTTTTCTGGGGCGCTGTCTCGAATCATGTAGATTCTGTCCGCGCTCAGCGCCCCTGTCTCAACAATCAGCGTATCCTGAAAGGTTGTTTCCAGCGGCTGAATCCCCGCATGACTGATTGCTTTAGACTGCTCCTTAAAGTAGGTCAGTGCCAGGGACAGGTCCACAGTAGTGTCCTCAAAAGGGTTATGTGTATAGTCCGGAGCTAAAAGCTGGTATTGTCCCTCTTTTTTTGACACACGGAAGTAATTCCATCCGATCTGGAGCAGCTTTCCGTCTTGCAATATATTAAACTGCGGTTCCTGATCTTTGATAATATTGGACAACAAATCCGCCGCCGTGTTCAAAGCCGCATCGGCCAAAAAGAAATACTCCTTATGGCCAATCTGATGTTGGTACCGCATATTTTGTCCCCTTCTCTTTTGCTTTACTGGCCCGTCCACTTGGGCAGCTCGTTGCCGCAGTCGGTGCAGTAAAATAGGGTTTTGCCTTCACAGACCTGTTCTCCTTTGTGTGACGGTTATAGCATTTCAAACACGCTTTTTCATCATATCATAGCATAAAAAGTCATGGTTATCCGTGGGAAGCATGTGATAGCTGACCGCCTCATATCCCCGTTTCAAATACATCCCTTTCGCCGGGAACGAGGCAGCCAGAACAATCTCAGGGGCCTGACCGGAGATCGTTTTCTCTGCGTAATCAAGCATTTCCGTGCCGTACCCTTTTCCCTGAAACGCAGGCAAAACATATAACCGGCATATCTCATTCCCCGATACCGTAACAGTGCCTACGACATTCCCCGCCGCGTCCTGACAGAGAAACACCTGATTCTGTTCGATATCATGGACAATATTGGTCTCGCTGTGATGCTTGAGGAAAAAATCCACCGCTCCCCTGGGGTAATAATGGGGATATACTTCAGATATTGTGCTTTCAACAACATATTTTACTGTATTCAGATCGGACAGGACCGCTTGTCTCAGGCACATTTTTGTTCACCGCCGCCGTCTCATTTTCAGTCTGATTTTACCACAAACAGTGTCCGGATTCAAGGGGCAGTCATCCATGCGGCGGCGATGACGGCGGAGAGCTTGCGCTGGTAGTCCTCGTCCCGAAGCAGGGCCTCCTCCTCGGGATTGGTGAGGAAGCCGCACTCGATGAGGACGGCGGGGCAGGTGACGTGGTTCATGATGTAGACTGTATCGGGAATCCGCTTTACAGCCCGCTCGTTGTCTGGCTGGAGGGCGGCTTTTATGCTGTTCTGAACGTGTTCCGCCAGTTCCTGAGAGCCTTCGGTGGGGGCGTAAAAGACGTGGGCCCCGTGGTAGCGGCTGCCGGGGTAGGTATTCTGATGGATACTGAGCAAAGTCCCCCCCTCCACCGCCTCAATGGCCGCTACCCGGTTCTTTAAATCGGACCGCTTCTTCTCCCGCAGGGTGTTGGCATCATCATCGTGGAGGGAGATGTCCTCCTCCCGCAGAACGATGGGGTCCACGCCGTACAGGCCCAGCACGTCCCGCAGCTTGAGCACGATAGCCAGGTTGATCTGGCTCTCCGGAGTTCCGGTCAGGGACACCGCGCCCCCGTCCTCCCCGCCGTGCCCGGCGTCCAGCACCAGCGGACCAGTCCGCTGAACGGCCGACGGCTCCATGGCCGGCTCCACCAGGCTGTTCAGCCGGCCCAGGGCCAGCGCCAGCAGCGCCACCGTGCCAATGAGCGCCCCGGCCAGCAGGATACCTTTTTTCAATATGACCACCTCCTCCCTATCCTATGGGCACCGACTTGTCCGCTATGCGTGTACCCATCGGCCGCCGAACACATAGAATGGACTGAGGGGGACGCTGTGCGCTCCCCGCGCCCGTCCTCCTTGGATTGAATGAAGGAGGGAATTTCCCTTGTTTATGGAAAATAATACCGGTTCCCGGTCCGCTGCCGCTCAAAACGGGACGCAGACCACCCCGGCCAGCTGCCCGGAGCCCAACGGCACCCTGCCGTCCTGCGCAGGGCTGGCGGTACCTTATGTACCCTTTCAGCAAAACAACCCGCAGAAATACTCCCAGTCCGAGGCGTTGAGCAACGGAACCCTGTTCCCCGGCCTGAACCTGCCCTTCCGCCTGGCAGTGGAGGGCTCTACCCTGCCCGCCACTCCCCTGGCCGAGCTCCAGGCCCTGGAGTTTGTGGTGTTGGAGCTGGGCATCTATCTGGATACTCACAAAGATGACACCGAGGCCTTTGCCATGTTCAAGCAGTTCTCCGCCATGGAGAAGGCCGCTAAAGCGGCCTATGAGTCTAAATACGGTCCCATTACCAAGGAGACCGCCGCCGCAGGCGACAGCTACCAGTGGCTTTGCGACCCCTGGCCCTGGAATTATGCGCAGAATGAGGTGAATTGAGATGTTCCATTATGAAAAAAAGCTGCAATTCCCGGTAAAAATTGCTACGCCAAATCCCAAGCTGGCCGCTTTTATCATCAGTCAGTATGGGGGGCCCAACGGTGAATTGGGTGCATCCATGCGTTACTTGTCCCAGCGGTACTCCATGCCGTACCCTGAGGCCAAGGGGCTACTCACCGACATCGGCACGGAGGAGCTGGGCCATATGGAGATGGTGGCGGCCATCGTCCACCAGCTGACCCGGAACCTCAGCGACGAGGAGGTCCGGGCCAATCCGTCCTTCGCCCCATACTTCGTGGATCACACCACCGGCGTCTACCCTACCGCCGCCTCCGGCTTCCCCTGGAGCGCCGGCTCCATCCAGTCCACCGGCGATGTAATCGCCGACCTAACTGAGGACCTGGCCGCAGATGGGGCGATGGCGTAAGCGCAACAAGACCGGAAAGCCTTGAAAACACTGGATTGTTGGTAGGATAAGCCTTTTCCGGCGGCGATGGTGTAAAGACAACCTGTTAAAATTTTCGATGGGACAAGCTGTTTCCAATCCAATTTTTGGGAGAAAATGCATTACAATGAAAATCAAGTTGCGGAGCTGATATATTAGAACCAAATAAAGAGCAACGGAGAACGTATGCAAGCGTTCTCCGTTTCCTTATGTCTCCCCGCCGGGAAAAACTAAAACTGTCTGATACCCATTTTGCGGCTCACTAAGAATTTCCATGGTTCCGTGATGCGCCTCAACAATTTGACGGACCAACAGAACACCTAAACCGTGTCTTAGCTTTAATCTTTCATC
>CAJTSQ010000010.1 GCA_910578735.1 uncultured Oscillospiraceae bacterium | reverse complement strand
GGTGGGCTTGCTGCACTTGGGGCACACGCGCTGCACCTTGCAGGCGTAGATGGGGGCCTCCTTCTGGAGGATGCCGCCCTGCTGGCCCTGCTGGCGGGGCTTGGTGTGGCGGGAGACCATGTTGACCTTCTCCACAACCACCTTGCCGGCCTTGGGGTCCACGGACATGACCTTGCCCTGCTTGCCCTTGTCCTTGCCGGACAGGACGACGACGGTGTCGCCGCTCTTGATACTCAACTTGTTCATCGGTAACCCTCCCTTACAGCACTTCGGGAGCCAAGGACAGGATCTTCATATAATCCTTGTCGCGCAGCTCGCGGGCCACTGGGCCAAAAATACGGGTGCCGCGGGGGTTCTTGTCGTCGCGGATCAACACAGCGGCGTTATCGTCAAACCGGACGTAAGAGCCGTCAGGACGGCGCACGCCCTTCGAGGAGCGGACGATAACGGCCTTCACCACCTCGCCCTTCTTCACGGTGCCGCCGGGCTGAGCCTTGCGGACAGAGGCCACGATCACATCGCCGATGTTGCCGAACTTCCGCTTGGAGCCGCCCAGCACCAGGATGGTCTTGATTTCCTTGGCGCCGGTGTTGTCGGCCACCTTCAAATAAGTTTCCTGCTGAATCATGCTGCCGACACCTCCTTATTTCGCCTTCTCGATGATCTCAACCACGCGCCACCGCTTGTCCTTGGACAGGGGGCGGGTCTCCATGACCTTGACGCGGTCACCCACGCCGCACTGGTTGTTCTCATCATGAGCCTTCAGCTTATAGGTTCTCTTAACAATCTTCTTATACAGAGGATGGGCCACGCGGTCGGCGATGGCGACCACAACGGTCTTGTCCATCTTATCCGAAACCACCAGGCCGACTCTGGTCTTGCGGGAAGAAGTTCTGTTTTCCATCTTCTATTCCTCCTCTTAGCGGCCTGCGAGCTGCTGCTCGCGGATGATGGTTTTCACTCGGGCGATATCCTTCTTCACTTCAGCGATACGCAGGGGATTGTCCAGCTGGTTGGTGGCGTGCTGAAGGCGGAGGTTGAACAGGTCCTTTTTCAGGTCCACCAGCTTGGTCTGGAGCTCCTCGGCGGACATCTTGCGAACTTCCTTAGCCTGCATTACGCTTCACCACCCTTCTCAGTCTCCTCGCGCTTGACGATCTTGCATTTGACGGGCAGCTTGTGGCTGGCCAGGCGCAGGGCCTCGCGGGCGATCTCATCGGAGACGCCGGCGATCTCGAACATAACCCGGCCGGGCTTGACCACGGACACCCAGTACTCGGGGGAGCCCTTACCGGAGCCCATGCGGGTCTCAGCGGGCTTCTCGGTGACAGGTTTGTCGGGGAAAATCTTGATCCAGACCTTGCCGCCGCGCTTGGTGTAGCGGGTCATAGCGATACGGGCGGCCTCAATCTGGTTGCTGGTGATCCAGGCCGGCTCGGTGGCCTGGAGGCCGTAATCGCCGTAGCTGACGAAGTTGCCACGGCTGGCCTTGCCCTTCAGGCGGCCACGGTGGACACGGCGGTATTTAACTCTCTTGGGGAGCAGCATTACTGAGCGCCTCCTTCCTTCGGAGTGTTGTCCCCGGCAGGACGGGGGCCACGGTTGTTGTGAAAGCCGCCCTGTCCGGCGGGACGGGGGCCGCGGTCACGGTTGAAGCCGCCGCCCTGGCGGTCCCGGTTAAAGCCGCCCCGGCGGTCGTCCCGGCGGCGAGGCCGGTCACGACGCTCCTGATAGGGCTTGCTGGTGTCCAGGGTACGGGGGGTGGTGCGCAGGGCCTGGGTGAGCACCTCGCCCTTGTAGATCCACACCTTCACGCCGATGCGGCCGTAGGTGGTGGCAGCCTCCGCGAAGCCGTAGTCGATGTCGGCCCGGAGGGTCTGCAGGGGGATGGTGCCGTCGTGGTAGTGCTCAGACCGGGCGATCTCAGCCCCGCCCAGACGGCCGGAGCAGGCGGTCTTGATACCCTTGGCGCCGGCCCGCATGGCCCGGCCCATGGAGTTCTTCATGGCCCGGCGGAAGCCGATGCGCTTCTCCAGCTGCTGGGCGATGTTCTCCGCCACCAGCTGGGCGTTGGTGTCCACGTCCCGGACCTCCACGATCTTCAGGTCCACAGCCTTGCCGGTGAGCTTCACCAGCTGGGCCTCGATCTTCTTGATGTCCTCGCCGCCCTTGCCGATGACCACGCCGGGACGGGCGCAGTGCAGGTAAATGCGAACCTTGGCGTTGTCCCGCTCGATCTCGATCTTGGGGATGCCGGCGCCGTAGAGGGTCTTCTTCAGGTAGTCGCGGATCTTCTTGTCCTCCACCAGCAGGTCGCCCACCTTCTCGTTGCGGGCATACCAGCGGGAGTCCCAATCCTTGATGACGCCCACGCGCAGGCCGTGGGGGTTAACTTTCTGTCCCATATCGTTCCTCCTCCCTTAGCGCTCGCTCACGGTGATGGTGACGTGAGAGGTACGCTTGTTGATCCGATAGGCGCGGCCCTGGGCCCGGGGCATGATGCGCTTGATGATGGGGCCGGGGTTGGCGTAGCAGGCGGACACGTACAGCTTCTCAGGGTCCATCTGGTGGTTGTTCTCCGCGTTGGCGGCGGCGCTCTTCAGCAGCTTGAGCACAGGCTCAGAGGCGGCCTTGGGGGTCTGCATCAGGATGGCGGTGGCCACACCCACATCCTTGCCCCGGATCAGGTCCAGGACGATCTTCACCTTACGGGGAGAGATCCGCAGATATTTCAAATTGGCTTTTGCTTCCATCTCGTCTCTCCTCCTTACTTACCGGTCTTGCTGCCCGCATGACCCCGGAAGGTGCGGGTGGGCACGAACTCGCCCAGCTTGTGGCCCACCATGTCCTCGGTGACATAGACGGGCACGTGCTTGCGGCCATCGTGCACAGCAAAGGTGTGTCCCACGAAGGAGGGGAAGATGGTGGAGGCGCGGCTCCAGGTCTTCAGAACCTTCTTCTCGTTCTTCTTGTTCAGCTCATCAACCCGCTTCAGCAGCTCAGGGGCGCAAAAGGGGCCTTTCTTAATGCTTCTGCTCATCTTTTACACTCCCTCCTTATTTGCTGCCGCGGCGCTTGACAATGAACTTGTCGGTGCGGTTCTTGGTCTTGCGGGTCTTGTAGCCCAGGGCCGGCTTGCCCCAGGGGGTGACAGGGCCGGGACGGCCCACAGGGCTCTTGCCCTCGCCGCCGCCGTGGGGGTGGTCGCAGGGGTTCATCACGGAGCCGCGGACGGTGGGCCGCCAGCCCATGTGGCGCTTGCGGCCGGCCTTGCCGATCTGGATGTTGGCCCAGTCGGTGTTGCCCACCTGGCCGATGGTGGCCTTGCAGTTCTCCCGGACGAGACGGACCTCGCCGGAGGGCAGGCGGACCTGAGCCATGCCGTTCTCCTTGGCCATCAGCTGGGCGGCCACGCCGGCGGCGCGCACCAGCTGGGCGCCCTTGCCGGGGTAGAGCTCGATGCAGTGGATGGTCTCGCCCACGGGGATGTTGGCGATGGGCAGGCAGTTGCCGGGCAGGATGTCGGCGCCGGCGCCGGTCATGATGACGTGGCCGGCCTTCAGGCCGTTGGGGGCCAGGATATAGCGCTTCTCGCCGTCCTCATACTGGATGAGGGCGATGTTGGCGGAGCGGTTGGGGTCATACTGGAGGTTGACGACGGTGGCCTTGCCCTCCTTGTCCCGCTTGAAGTCGATGATGCGGTACTTCTGCTTGTTGCCGCCGCCGTGGTGGCGGACGGTAATGCGGCCGTAGCTGTTGCGGCCCGCGTGCTTCTTCAGCACCTCGGTGAGGGCGCGCTCGGGCTTGGCCTTCTTGTCGATCCCCTCGAAGGCGGACACAGTCATGTGACGGCGGGAGGGGGTTGTGGGCTTATAAGTCTTGATAGCCATTGTTCAATTCCTCCTTACACCATACCCTCGAAGAACTCGATGGACTTGGAGTCAGCGGTCAGGGTAACCATAGCCTTTTTCCAGCTGGGCCGGCGGCCGGCGGGACGGGCGCCCATCCGCTTCTCCTTCCCCTGCATATTCAGGGTGTTCACCTTGGCCACCTTCACGCCGAAGATCTCCTCCACCGCCTTGGCGATCTCGATCTTGTTGGCGCGCTTGTCGACCTCAAAGGTGTAGCGCTTCATCTCGGTCTGCTCCATGGACTGCTCAGTGATGATGGGGCGCTTGATGATATCATAGGCAGTAGTAGCCATTACGCATACACCTCCTCGATGATAGCCAGGGCAGCCTTGTCGATGACCAGCTGCTTGGCGTTGACGATGTCGTAGACGCTGAGGACCTTAGCGGTGGTGGTCACCACGCCGGGGATGTTCCGGGCAGAGAGCACCACGTTCTTGTCCACGTCAGGGGTGATTACCACGGACTTGCCGGCCTCGATAGCGTTCAAGAAGGTCTGCATGGACTTGGTCTTCACCTCGTCCAGCTTCAGGCCGTCTACCACCAGCACATTGCCGGCGGCGGCCTTGGCGGACAGGGCAGACTTCAGGGCCAGCCGGCGGGTCTTCTTGTTCAGGCTGGTGCGGTAGCTGCGGGGCTTGGGGGCGAACACGATGCCGCCGTGGGTCCACTGGGGGGCCCGGGTGGAGCCCTGACGGGCGTGTCCGGTGCCCTTCTGACGCCAGGGCTTCTTGCCGCCGCCGGACACCTCGGCCCGGGTCAGGGCGCTCTGGGTGCCCTGACGGCAGTTGCCCAGGTGGTTCTTGACGGCCTCATGGACCACAGCCTGGTTGGGCTCAATGCCGAAGATGGCCTCGGAGAGCTCGATCTCGCCGATCTGCTTACCAGCCATATCATAAAGGTTCGCTTTAGGCATAACTCAATCTCTCCTTTCCTTACTTGTTGCGGGCGGAAGCCTTCTGCGGGTTGACACGGGCGGAAGCCTTCTGCGGGTTGACACGGCCGCCCTCGGTGGCGTGCTTCTCGATAAGGGTCTTAACGGTGTTCTTCACGTACACAACGCCGCCCTTGGGGCCGGGAATCGCGCCCCGGACCACGATCAGGCCCAGCTCCTCGTCCACCTGGACCACATCCAGGTTCTGAACGGTGACCTGCACGTTGCCCATCTGGCCGGCGCCGTCGCGCCCCTTGGCGATGTGGCCGGGGGTGGTGCCGGGGCCCAGAGAGCCCTGGTGGCGGTGGACAGGGCCGCCGCCGTGGGTGTTGCGCTTAACGGCCGCACCGTGGCGCTTGACAACGCCCTGGAAGCCGTGGCCCTTGCTGGTGCCGGTCACGTCAACGAAGTCGCCGGCGGCGAAGACGTTGGCGGTGAGCACGTCGCCCACCTGATACTTGGAGCAGTCCTTCAGGGGGAACTCCTTGAGGACCTTCTTGTACTCGGTGAGGCCGGCCTTCTTCTGGTGGCCCAGCTCAGGCCTGGTGAGCTTGCGCTCGGGAATCTCCTGGAATCCCAGCTGAATGGCGTCGTAGCCATCCTTCTCGGCGGTCTTCTTCTGCACCACGGTGCAGGGGCCGGCCTGGATCAGGGTGACGGGCACCACCCGGCCGGCTTCATCGAAGATCTGGGTCATGCCGATCTTTTTGCCGATGATCGCTTTCTCCATTGGGATGTTTCCTCCTAATAAAGGTTATTGGTCGGCGGAGTTGGCTCCCATTGGGCTGGGGCTATTGCTCCGGCGACTTGACCCGCCTGTCTCGATTGGCGACAGGCTGCGGGTACACAAAAATTGATTTCCGGCCTGCGGGAGCGCTTCATGAAGCGTCCGCCCCGCCGGACATATCGCGGACGCATCATGATGCGTCCCTCCCCGGGAAAATTACAGCTTAATCTCGATCTCCACACCGGCGGGAAGCTCCAGGCTCATCAGGGCCTCCACCGTCTTGGGGGAGGGCTTGATGACGTCGATGAGGCGCTTGTGGATGCGGCGCTCGAACTGCTCCCGACTGTCCTTATACTTGTGGACGGCCCGCAGGATGGTGACCACTTCCTTCTTGGTGGGCAGGGGGATGGGGCCGGAGACGTTGGCGCCGGAGCGCTTGGCGGTCTCCACGATCTTCTCGGCGCTCTGGTCGATGAGCTGGTGGTCATAGGCCTTGAGCCGGATGCGGATCATTTCTTTCTGAGCTGCCATGTTGTTTGTTCCTCCTTGATTCATACGAAGTTGAGTTTTGGGTCTTGCTCGTCCTCCGTACGGTGAGTGGAAGGTGTACACGTTTCCGTGCGTATCACTTCCGGCCACGAAAAAACCGGCGCAATAACAGGCCGGTTCTTACCGTACCAGGCGATATACGCCGCGTACAGCACTCTCTCAGCCGCCCGATCGTCGGACATACTCCGCGGAAGTTACCTCATTTCTGAGCAATCTCCCGCATCATCGCAGGGCACGCCCTTGCAGGCGCTTGATTATCATACTACACGCTCCCGTGTATGTCAACTATATTTTTTAAGTTTTCTGCCCTATTTTCCTTTGTTTGCCCCGGTTCCCTTTGTCCATCTCGCCAACCCCCCTTTGGTCCCGCCCTCCGGGCCAGACCATAAAATCGCCAAAAAACTTGTAACCGGCCCGGTTTTGTGATATTCTAATCTCAGCAATCAGCTGGAAGGGAATGGTTATCTTCATGCGCATTGTCTTGGGTCTAGTGCTGCTCGCTTCTCTGGCGGGCACAGTCGCCTTTGTCCGGCGGACCTCCCGGCTGCCGGCCGTCTTCTGTCCCGCCCTGGCCTTGGCGGGACAGGTGCTTGTCCTGTATGTACTGGCCCTGGCAGGACTGCTGCGGGCAGGGGTATACGGGGTGACCCTCTTTGGCCTGGCCGCCCTGGCCTGGTGCGCCTTTCGGGACCGGGGGCTCTGGCGGGAATTTCTGACGCCGGGGGTCGCCTTTTTCTTCCTCTATGTCCTTTTCTTTGCCCTGGCTAACTGGAATCTCACCCCGGTGGGCTACGACAACTTCTCCCACTGGGCGGTAATCGTCAAGGAGCTGTACCGCACCGACGCCCTGCCAGGCGAGGGGACCATGGTCCTTTTCACCAACTACCCCCCGGCCACCGCCCTTTATGAGTACTACCTGCTCCAGTTCCTGGGCTTTGGGGAACGGCAGATGGTGCTGGCCATGAACATTCTGGAGGGCGCCATGGTCTCCTGCTGCTTTGTGGGGGCCCAGTGGGACCGGCGGCGGAATCTCCTGGTCCGGCTCCTGCTGGTGTTTGGAGTGCTGACTGTAATTGTGGAACACTTCCGCAACCTCTATGTAGATGCCCTGCTGGGCTTCATCCTGCTGGCCATGGGCATCCTGGCCCTTTGGGACGACGGCTTCTCCAAGAAAACCGCCCTCCCCCAGGCTCTGCTGGGCGGACTGCTGATCCTGACCAAAATGAGCGGAGCCATGCTGCTGATCCTCCACGCCGCTCTGCTGGTAGTGCTGAAATACCGCCGTCCGGAACGCCCCGCCATCCGGGCCCACCTGCTGGCTCTGGCCGGAACCTGCGGGGCCGCCTACCTGTCCTTTCACCTCCACGTCAGCCGGACTTTCGGGCAGGCGGTATCCAGCAACCAGTTTCAGCTCACCCTGTCCAACTTCGCCGACAAGCTCCAGGGGAAGTCCGCCCAATTCTGGAGCGACTTCCCCAAGGCCCTGCTTCACGCCTACGTGACCTGGTCTAACTCCTGCAGCCGGTTTTTCTTTCTGGTCAACCTGCTCCTGCTGGCCCTGTTTCTGGCGGCGGTATTCCGCAGGATCAGCCTCCCCCGCCGGGCCCGGGCCCTTATTCCCTTCTCCTGGGGCTGCGTCCTGTTCTACAGCCTGTGCCTGACAGCCATGTACATCTTCATGATGTCGGAGGAGGAGAGCCTGGTGGTGGCCTCCTTCCCCCGCTACTTCGGCACGGTGATGATCTACCAGCTGGGCCTGCCCTTCACCGCCCTGTTGATGGACGGGGAGGAGGACCCGCTGGCCGCCCTGCCGCCTCGCCGCTTTGCCCTGGGCCTGGGCGCGCTGGCCTGCTGTGTTCTGCTGGCCGGCCGGCTCACTTGGCTGCCCGCCCGGTGGCAGACCTACCATCGCCTCAACCAGGCCGCTGCCGTAAGCAGGACCCTCTCTGCTGCGGATCAATTAGAGGGCCAGTTGCCGGAGGAGCGCCCCCCCATGCTGGCCTGTGTGGACTACGACCGGGTATCCCACGGCCTGATGTACTACGTGCTGCGCTACGCCTTCTTCCAGTCCGGCATCTGGCCGCTCAACGAGAACTACTGGAGGGAGAGCTACTACACCGGGGAAAACGATCCCTGCTACATTCTGTGGCTGGAGCCCAGCGCCTGGGCAGAGGAGGCCCTGGCCCAGGCAGGAATTATGGTGCCGGAGGAGCCCGGCCTGTACTATAAAGATGATACCAATCAGCTGACCCTCGTGCGGGAGCTTACCGGCTGATCGGAACAGGAGATGATTTATCATGCGTTGCGGAGTATTGATTCCGGTCTATCAGCCGGATCACCGGCTGATAGACCTGGTTCTGGGTACCCAGAACCGCGGCCTGGACGTACTGGTCGTCAACGACGGCAGTACGGTCAATCTTTCATTGTTTCAGCAGCTGGAGCAGATGGGGGTTCCCGTCCTCCGCCACCCCCAGAACTGCGGCAAGGGCCGGGCCCTGAAGACGGGCATCGCCCATATGGCCCGGGAGGGGTTCCAAGCCGTCATCACTGCTGACGCTGACGGCCAGCACTCAATCGACGACATCTGCCGCATCGCCCAGGCGCTGGCAGAACACCCCTCTCAACTGGTGATGGGAGCCCGGGACATCGCACAGATGGTCCCCCGCTCCCGGGCGGGGAACTCCATCACCCAAAAGCTTTTCCGCATTCTCCACGGCATCAGCCTGCAAGACACCCAGACCGGCCTGCGAGGCATCCCCCTCACCCCGGACAGTATGCCTGCCCTGCTGGAGCTGGCCGGGGATCGGTATGAGTATGAGATGGAGATGCTGCTCAACAGTCGGCTGCTCTTCCCCGACGGCATTCTGGAAATTCCCATCCAGACCATCTACTTGGACCAAAACCAGTCCTCCCACTTCCGCCCCCTGGCGGACGGGATAAAAATCTACCGCATTCTGTTCCGGGACCTGCCCAAATTTCTTCTCTCCTCCCTGCTCTCCTTTGCGCTGGACTACGCCGCCTTCAATGCGCTGTACTACCTGCTGTTCCATGTCACTGTCCCCGCTACCGTACTCGCCCGGATTTTTAGCGCCACGGTAAACTTTCTGGTCAACCGCAGCCTTGTCTTCAAGGCCGGCGGGACCAGCTACACCGCCTGGAACTACCTGAAGCTGGCCCTGTGCGTGCTGGCCCTCAACACGGGGCTGATGTTCCTGCTGGTGGATGTGCTGAGCCTGCCCGCCGCCGTTATGAAGATTGTGGTGGAGTGCCTGCTCTACCTGGTCAGCTTCATTGCGCAGAGCAACTTCGCCAGCCGAAAGAAGAAACGCTGATTCCGCCCCCGCAAACGGAACGGCCCTGTGAAAGCACAGGGCCGTTTTTCATATAGACTAGCCTTCTCTCTCCTGAAGGACCGTCCCGTCCAGCCGGGCCACGGCCTCTCCCGCCTCGTCATACAGCTCCAAGGAGTAGTCCAGCCCGGGCATCCAGGGCGGGCCCAGCACATACAGGTTCGTCCCTTCGTAGTACTGCTTCTCCCTGTCGTTCACCTCCCAGAACCACAGAGCGCCCTCCTCGCAGCGCGCCCCGGTGAGAACATGCTCCCGCCCCTCCCGGTCGGTGAGGCGCAGTACCCCTCCGGCGGTCTCGGCGGGCAGGCGGAGGGCGGCCGCCCCCCAGCCCAGGGCATCCGTCCCCTCCGGATCCCGGACGGGAAAGAGCAGCGGCACCACCACCGGGCCGGGCTCCAGGGCCCACAGCTCCATCCACTGGGCCTCTACCGGGACCATGGTGTAGGTCCCTGGCCCCACGGGCTTCATATAGCGGTAGTCCCCCTGGTTGTCCAGATAGCCCACCGCTGCCCAGTCCTCCCCCAGACTGATATAAATCTCCTTGGCCAGCCGGCCGGCCCCGGAAAAATCCCGGCCGCCGGGCTGGTGGAAAACAATTTCTCCAGGGCTGAGGAAGTTCTGCCGCTCCAGGCGCCGGAAGGCGGCCTCTCCGGGCAGGGGCCAGCCCGACCAGGCCCAGGTCAGCCCCAGCACTGCCGCCGTCAGCAGCAGGTCCAGGACGATCCGCCGCCGCCGGGTGAGCAGGCCGTTCAGGCGCAGGCGCGCCCGGTTCCACCTTTCTCTCATGCCGTCCCCTCCTCCGTCCCGCTCAAAACCCGGCTGCTGCCATAGCTGCTCCGCTCCGGGATATCCGCCCGAAGGGTGAAGGCATTGCCGCCAAAGTCATAGCGCAGCTCAATCCACTCCGCCCCCGGGGTGATGTCCCGGCAGATCAGCTCATACTCCCGCCAGCACAGCCCCGTCTCCGTCCCCTGAAGGGGCTGGTCGCTGAAAAATTCCGCCTCCGGGTCCGGGCGGAAGGAGAATTTCCGTCCTCCGCTGTCCGCTGCCGTCATCCACTGCTCCAGGCTGTGGACGGTCTCCGGGGGCCGTTCCCAGGGGAGGCGGGCGGTGATCCGCAGGGTCATGGAGGCGCTCTCCCACCCCCACCGCTCCTCCTCCGAGACCCCCAGGTCCAGGATGGTCTCCTCCCACCGGGAGGCCCGGGTAATCTCCAGGGTAAAGCCCCCCGCCTCCACCGGAGCGGGCGGGGCCCACTCGCCGGGCTGGACGCCCCGATACCAGCTGTCATAGTAATAGCTCCGCACATCTTCGCCGCCGCCCATCAAGGCGGGCAGTCCGGCGAAGATCAGCCACGCCGCCGCAGCAGCCAGCAGCATCCCCCGGCAGGTGTACCACAGCCAGCCCAGCCAGGGCCGGTGGACCCTGGCCAGCTCCGCCTTCAGTTCCTCCGGATCCCCCATGGCGGACAGGGCCCGGTCCTGGGCCTCATCCAGGGGGATATCGGGAAAAATACGCTGGAGATCGGCGGATTTGTCCTCCAGGTGGGCACTCAGCTCCGCCCGCACCGCCGCTCGGTCCGGGCCAAAGCGGATGCCGGATACCGCCCGGTCCAGCCAGTCCCCTGTCCCCATAGTCCTTACCTCCTCATGTATTTTCCTTGTTACCGCCCGGTCAGGCACTGGTTGGGCGGAAGGGTACCGCTCTGCGCCAGGACCTCCCCTCCCCGGACGTCGGTCAGGGTCAGCCGGTAGGGGTGCTCCCCCACAAAGCCGTAGACCCTCCGGGCGTCCCAGTCCCAAAGGCAGCTCATGGCGCAGTGCATCTGTCCGCCGTGCCCCTCCGGGTGGCCGGCCAGCTGAAAAAGCATCCAGCCGTCCTCCCGCCGCTCCCCCTGGGCGGAAAAGGTCTCCTTCTGGGGGCACTCCCAAAAGATGCCGTCCACCCCAATCAGGTCCACCTCCAGCGTGCCGGACACCGCCTCCGGAGGCGCGCCCCACACGGCCACCGTCATGCCCCTCTCCTCATTGGGGCCGGGGAGGGCAGCCACCGCGATGCCCTCCTTGGGCAGTATGTGGTTGATGCCGGGCACCGCCCGGTGAAAGGGCAGACCCTCAAACTCCACGGCGGTAGCTCTCCCCACCGTAATCCAGTCCTCCCCTTCGGTCAGGTAGGCGGCCCAGCTCTTGTCATAGGCTCGGTTCACACAGATCACCCGGGAGGGGGTCAGCAGATAGCTGGCCTCCAGCTGACGGAAGGCCCAGAGGCCCATCCACTCGGGCCAGCCCGCCAAAACCAGGGCCAGCGCCAGCAGCAGGAGCGCGGCGGCCAGATTCCGGACCACCCTCTGTCCCCGGGACAGCTTCCATGTTCTTTTCACGGTTCCACCTCCTGACTCAGGTCCACGGTCAGCGCGGGGCCCACCCCGGGGACTCCAGGCAGATAGACCACCTGGACTTCTTCCGTCCCTCTGGACGCACCGGGCAGGCGGATGGTGCGCTGGGCCCAGTTCCAGCCCCGCAGAACGCTGTTGCCGCTCCAAGGCGCGGCGATGCTGTCCAAAACATCTTCCCCGTCCCGGACCTGAACGTGCCAGACGACCGCCTTTTCCACCTCCCAGGGCCGGTCCCAGGTGATGCGGACCTGGAGGTAGAGGACGTCCTCCCCCTCCTCCAGCCACCAGGCGGCAGCGGGAACGGAGATGGTCCCGCCGCCCATCCGGGCCTCCGCCCCCGGGGCGCAGAGGGCCAGGCGCACCCCCTCCCAGGAGGGCGCTTCGTCTCCGAACAGCTCCCGATCCAGCGCCTGGACCTGGGCGCCGCTCTTCAGCCCGCTGGACAGGCCGCTCACCGTGCCGTCAAAGAAGCAGTTGATCAGCAGGACCAGGCACAGGGCACTCATGGCCCACAGCAGCCACCGGCTGGCCTGCCACAGGTACCCCAGCCAGGGCCGGTGGATCCTGGCCAGCTCTGTTTTCAGCTCCTCCGCATCCCCCATCCCCGCCAGGGCCCGGTCCCGGGCCTCGTCCGGGTCCATGCCGGGGAAAACCCGGATCAGGTCCAGCGTCTTGTCCTCCAGGTGCGCATACAGCTCCGCCCGGACAGCCAGGCGGTCAGGCCCGAAGCGGATGCCCGAGGTAGCCGTCTCCAGCCAGCGCAGCAGCGCCATGTTCTCTCTCATACGGAAGGCCTCCTCACGCCAGGGCGCTGGCCCCGCCGGACAGCACGCTGTCCACCCCCCGGTGGAACGCCGCCCACTCCGCCCGCTTGTCGTCCAGCAGCTGCTTCCCCTTGCGGGTGAGCTTGTAGTACTTCCGCATCCGGCCGGTGGGGGCCTCCCGCTGGTAGGAGGACAGACACTTGTCCTTCTCCAGGGCGTGGAGGATCGGGTACAGGGTGCCCTCCTTCATCTGGAACAGGTCATTGGACCGCCGGGCCAGCTCCTCGATCATCTGGTAGCCGTACATGTCGCCCCCCTCCAGCAGCGCCAGCACCAGCATCGTCCCGCTCCCCGCCATCAGGCCCTTGTCAAATTTCATGTTTACCATCCTTTCTGTCCCGGAGTCCTGCCCCGGACCCCGCCGCCTTTGAAAAGGCGGACGAAATGTTTTCCTGTCTTGGCCAAAGGATTACCTCGTTGTTCTAGGTATATTATACCTTGTTTCTCTAGGTATGTCAAGGGCAAAAAAAGACAGCCCTTTCCGGGCTGTCACTCCTGGCGGGCCATGCTGCCCATATCGCTGTAATCGGCGAAGCGGGCCCCGGGGACCCGCTGGCGCAGGCAGTCCACAGCGGCCTGCAGGTCGCCGGGCTTGCGCAGGCTGGTGGACTGAACCTGTCCCCGGTCGTCCACGATGTACAGCTCAATGATCCGGGTGGACTGCCGGCGGCCATTGTTGTAGTGCACCTCGATCTCATCCCGGGGGAAGACCCCCCGGATGCGGGAGATGGCGGAGACATCATCGCCGAACACCCACTCCTCCCCGATGGCCACCCGGCCGAACCACTGGCCGTTTTCCTGAATGTCCCGGTCCACCATAGCGAAGAGCTCCTCCACCGGCGGGGCCTCGTCCGGGTAGGGCAGCTGGGACCGGATGGACCGGGCCAGCCGGCTTTTGGCGGGAAAGAAGGCGTCCCGCAAATCGGTATAGGTCTCATACAGGCAGCACAGGACAAAGATGGCAAAGCCGCCGCCGCTGACAATCTCAATCGCCCAGTCCTTGAGGCCCCAGGCGGACTTGTCCTCCCCCAGTCCCATAAAGAACACCACGCCGCAGCCGGCGGCGAGGAAGAGATACAGCGCCGACCACACCAGCCTGGCCAGCCGCTTCCGGGTCCGGTCCAGGCAGTAGCCCCCCTGGGGAACCTCCCCCGGATGCCGCTTTTTTTGCAGCCACAGAAAGAGGGCGGCCAGCAGGGCGCTCCACAGATAGCCGATGAAGTACCCGGCCCCAACCACAAACACACCGCAGACCACCCAGTTCCAAGGCCATTTCAGATAGAACTTCTTCTGTTCGTCCATGCTTCCCACATCCTCATTACCTCAAAATTAATGCCTGTTTTCGTTCGGCAGTACAGCCTTCAGGATCGCACGCCAAAAGCCTCCTTTGCCAAAGGAGGCTTTTGGCGCTGCGGGGGTCAGGGCTCATCCGTCCGCCCGGCCAGGTAGTCCAGGGAGACACCGTAGAAGTCGGCCATGCGGATCAGGACGGACAGCTGGGGTTCCCGCTCGCCCGCTTCATAGTATGCACAGGCACGAGGGCTGATCCGAAGACTTTTTGCGCACTCTTTCTGCGACAGTCCGTTTTGATGCCTCAGAGAAAGAAGCCTTTCAGAAAAAATTGACAAAATTACTTCACCCCTCTTGACTTTGCACAGCTGTGCAATTATAATATACTACAGAATTGCACAGACGTGCAAATAAGGAGGAATCACAATGGAAACTTTACTGGAAGTTCTCGCTCAATACGCAGAAGAAAATCTGGTGTCCCGCCTCCTGCGGGAAAACATCCCAAAAACTCAGTCGGCGCGGTTCCGGGCCAATCAGATCACCAAAGCACTCAGCGCCCTGAACCCGGAGGCGGAGGAGCAGATTGAAACCCTGGAGATGGAGCTGAACAACATCCACGCTTACCGGGAGCAGCCCCTCCTCCTGTCCGGCATCTCCATCGGCCTGACGCTGGGGCGGCTCTAGTTGAACTTATAAATTTTCCGCGCAATCCGGTACAGCCCGATAGACATCCTCCGCCCCGGGGCGTTGGGCAGGTTGGTGGCGGCGGGGACGGCAAAGTATTTCATCCGGTGGTACAGCCCCTTGTCCACCGTCCGCAGATACTCCCACAGCTGGGTCTTCTTCCCCAGGGCCTCCGGGCTGCCGTCCATGGTGAGGAAGATGGAGGAGATGGCCATCATCATGGCCAGGTAGTTGAACATATATCTGCCCAGCTTTTTGTTCTGTTTGGACACAAAGCGCAGATTCCAGCAGTCAATCATGTGGTAGGTCACCCGCAGCTGCTGGTCCACCCGGCCGATCATCACGCTCTCGTTCACACTCTGGTCCGCCCGGCCGATAAAGTAGCGGTACAGATCCACGTCCATGTAATAGATATTGCGCACATGGGGCAGCGGCTGATAGACAAAGATATTGTCCACATAGAAGGTGTGCTTGGGCAGCTCCAGTCCGCCGTCCCGAAGAATCTGGGTGCGGTAGATCACGCTGTGCATCAGCAGATACTGGGAGGGCCTGAACCGGCCGATGTGCCTCCAGTTGAACACCCGCCCCACCGGGAACACGTTGCGGTAGTTCACCGGTCTCTGGGTGTTGTCCTCCACGTGTTCGTAGACATAGTTGGCAATCATCAGGTCGATGGGCTTGCCGTCCCGGGTGAACTGGCGCAGCTTGTCCAAAACCTGGCGGAGGGCGTCCGTGTCCACCCAGTCGTCGGAGTCCACCACCTTGTAGTAGATGCCCCGGGCGTTGCGGATGCCCTGGTTCACCCCCTCGCCGTGGCCGCCGTTCTCCTGGTGGATGGCCCGGACGATGTCGGGGTACTGCTCGGCGTACCGGTCGCAGATGGCGGGGGTGTCGTCCTTGGTAGAGCCGTCGTCCACCAGAATGATCTCAATGTCGTCCCCGCCCTGGAGCAGGGTGTCCACACAGTGCTCCATATACGCCGCCGAGTTGTAGCAGGGGACGGCGAAGGTAATCAGCTTTTCCATTGGTCGTTCTCTCCTTTACGCCAGCCGCTCCGCCAGCTCTAGGGCCCGGGCGGCGATAGCGTCCATGTTGTAGTATTTGTACTCCGCCAGCCGGCCCAGCAGATGGAGCTGCTGTTTTTTATCCGCCTCCGCCTTGTATTTGGCATAAAGGGCGTTGTTTTCGGGGTTGATGATGGCGTAGTAGGGGGTCTCCTTCGGGTCTCCGGTGTAGGGGCGGGAGTACTCCTTCACGATGGTGGTCACCCCAGGCAGGTCCTGGCCGGTGAGGTGCTTAAACTCGGTAATGCGGGTGTAGTCCTCGTCCACGGTGTAGTTGACGGTGCCGTGGGTCTGGTAGAAGCCGCCGCCCCGGAGGGGGTGGTCCGGGTCTGGGTAGGGCATGCCGGGGGCGCTGTGGTCCCGGTCCTGCCAGGTCTCAAAGACAAAGTCCAGGGTCCGGTAGGGCAGGCGGCCGTAGCACAGGCCAAAGAACTCGTCCAGGGGGCCGGTATAGATCAGGGGGACGGACAGGGGCATCCCCGCGCCCCGGAGGAAGATGTCATACTCCTCCAGGGACAGATACTGCCGCACGTCGGTGTTCAGCAAAACCTCGATGTTGGGGTGGTCCAGCATCTTCTCGAACATCTTGGTGTAGCCCTCCAGGGGCATCCCCTGGTAGGCATCCTGAAAATACCGGTCATCCCGGGAGAGGAATACCGGCACCCGGGCGGTGGTGTTAGGGTCGATGTCCTCCGGCTTCTGGCCCCACTGCTTCATGGTGTAGTGGACGAAGACGTGTTCATAGACGTAGTCCGCCAGGGCGGCGATCGACCGGTCGGGGTTCTGCCGCAGCTCCAGAATGGTGACCTTTTTCTCCGGGCCGTAGGCGGCGATAAGCTTGTCCCCCAGGGTCTTGCCCTCCTCCTTGCCGAAGGCCTCCTCCAGAGAGGTGAGGTTAAAGGGAACAGGGTACTGCATCCGCCAGCCGGGACGGCCCTCCCCCGCCGGATCGGGAATATTCGCCACTACCCGGTGCTGGTAGTCCCGCCAGTGGGTGAACCGGGACAGGAAGTCGAAGACTTTTTTATCATTGGTATGGAAAATATGGGGGCCATATTTGTGGATGAGGACCCCGTACTCGTCCAGGCAGTCGTAGGCGTTGCCGCCGATGTGGTCCCGGCGCTCCAGCACCAGCACCTTCTTGCCCCTTTCCGCCAGGGCCCGGGCGGATACCGCACCAGCGTAGCCGGCCCCCGCCACCCAGACGTCATAGTTCTTTCCCAAAGCTGTCCATCCTTTCCGCTCTATGATTTATCGGGTATAGTATAGCACAATTTTCCAAGAAAACAAATTAAACTTTCATTAAGCCTGTCCTGCTGTTGCTTTTTCCCCCTGTTTGGGATACAATGGGCCAGATAATACTATTTTCAAGGAGGCTGCCATGAAAATTAACCATATCCACGTCCTCTATTTCAGCCCCACTGGAGGCACGGAGAAGATCGCCCGTTTCTTCGCCGGGGAGCTGGGCAAAAGGCTGGGCCTGGAGCCGGAGTACATTTCCTTTACCAAACCCCGGGAGCGGGAAAAGGAGCACCGTTTCGGTCCCCAGGACCTGGTGGTGATGGCCTCGCCGGTATACGCCGGCCGTCTGCCCAACAAGCTGATGCCCGAGTACAAGGCAAAAATCTTTGGAGAGGGGACCCCCGCCGTCCCCCTCTGCGTCTTCGGCAACCGGAGCCCTGACGAGGCCCTGCGGGAGTTGGTGCTGCTGCTGGAGAGCAACGGCTTTCAGGCCGCCGGGGGGGCGGCCTTTGCCGGGCGGCACGCCTTCTCCGACAAGGTGGGCCAGGGCCGGCCTGACGGGGAGGATCTTGCCCGGATAGCGGACTTTGCCGCCCAGGTGGCAGAGAAGCTGACCGGGGACACCCTGCCCCCCCTGGAGCTGGACCGCAGTGAGATCGGCCCCTACTACACCCCCCTTAAGGCCGACGGCACCCCCGCCAAGTTCCTGAAGGCCAAGCCCCTCACCGACTGGTCCAAGTGCTTCCGCTGCGGAGCCTGCGCCCGGGCCTGCCCTATGGGCAGCATCGACCGGTCGACCATGGAGGCGGTGGGGCTGTGCATCAAGTGCCAGGCCTGTGTGCGGAAATGCACCCTGCACGCCAAATATTTTGAGGACCCGGACTTTCTCTCCCATGTGTCCATGCTGGAGCAGAATTACACCCGGCGGGCGGAACACCAAATATTGATCTGATAAAAAATCCTTCGGCTAGGCCGAAGGATTTTTCAAAATTTATTCAGGATATATTAAGCCGCTCCATTTCAATCGGCCTCTTTGGCACTTTCCCATTACCTCACAGTGTAATTATAACATATCACATGTATAAAGTTAATCCGTGTGATACCGGGCCGTCCCGGTTGGGGCGGCCAATTTTTTCTGAAAGGGGGTTGACAAATCAGGGCGCTCGTATTATTGTATTAAGTGCGTAGTACAATAATACAAAGGAGGGGCACCTGTGGAGTGGAAGCTGGACGACGGCCGGCCCATCTGGCCACAGCTCAGTCAGCAGCTGGCCCGGCGGATCATCACCGGGGTCTATCCCCCGGGGAGCAAGCTGCCCTCGGTGCGGGAGCTGGCTGCGGAGGCTGGGGTCAATCCCAACACCATGCAGCGGGCCCTGGCCCAGCTGGAGCAGGAGGGCCTGGCCTGGGCTGACCGCACCGCCGGCCGGCTTGTCACCCAGAACACCGCTGTTCTGGAGGCCGCCCGCCTGCGGGCGGCTCAGGCGGTAATCCAGGGGTATTTTGAGGACATGTCCGCCCTGGGCTACCCCCGGGAGCGGGCGGCGGAGCTGATAAAGGAGGAATTTTCGTGAGCGACTGTTTGATTGAGTGCCGGGGACTGTATAAGTCCTACGGCCTGCGCCCCGCCCTGAGCGGGGTGGACCTGGCGGTGGGCCCGGGGCGGATTGTGGGTCTGCTGGGTCCCAACGGCAGCGGCAAGACCACCCTCATTAAGCTGCTGTGCGGCCTGCTCCAGCCCACCCGGGGGGAGCTGGCGGTGGACGGCTGTGCCATCGGCCCCTACACCAAATCGGTGGTGAGCTATCTGCCCGACCGGATGTATTTCGCCGACTGGATGAAGGCCACCGACCTGTTCGACCTGTTCCGGGACTTCTATGGCGATTTTGAGTATGAGAAGGCCCTGGCCATGTGCCGCTCCCTGGGGGTGGAGCCGAAGGACCGGCTGAAAGCCATGTCTAAGGGCACCAAGGAGAAGGTGCAGCTGGTGCTGGTAATGGCCCGGCGGGCCAAGCTCTACCTGCTGGACGAGCCCATCGCCGGGGTGGACCCGGCGGCTCGGGACTTTATCCTGCGCACCATTTTAACCAACTATAACGAGGAGGGCACCGTCCTTATCTCCACCCACCTGATCTCCGACATTGAGAAGATTCTGGACGAGGCCATCTTCCTCAAGGAGGGGAAAATCATGCTCCACGAGACGGTAGACACCATCCGGGCGAAGGAGGGCAAAAGCGTGGATGCCCTGTTCCGGGAGGTCTTCCAGGCCGTGCCTATGGGAGGAGGAGAATTCTAATGCTGTTAAAATTACTGAAGTATGACCTCCGGGCCATGTGGAAGCAGTTCTCCCTTGTGTGGGGGGCGGCCCTGGCCTTGGCGCTGGTCAACCGATTTACCATGTTCCGGGACTTGGGCGACAGCCTGTTTACCAATTCCGAGGTGTTTATGCTGGCCTTTATCGGCGTCATCGCAGCCATGTTCGTAATCTCGATCGGCTTTGTCATCAATCGATTTTCCAAGGGTCTGCTGGGGAACGAGGGATATCTGATGCACACCCTCCCTGTCCGCC
Source organism: uncultured Oscillospiraceae bacterium (assembly GCA_910578735.1). GTDB lineage: Bacteria > Bacillota > Clostridia > Oscillospirales > Oscillospiraceae > Lawsonibacter. The sequence goes on along the minus strand of CAJTSQ010000010.1, from coordinate 49,674 downwards.
CCTGGCAGCTGGTGGCCTCCAAGCTGATTTCCGGGGTGGTCACCTGGGTGGGCTGCGGGGTGGTGGCCATCATCTCCCCTGTCCTCACCCTTCCCCTTAACCTGCCCGACCTGTTCCAGTTTCCCTGGCCGGGGGCGTTCCGGGGTATCATGAAGCACCCCGACGTTCTGCTCCTGATGGCGGAATTTTGCCTGGTGATCGTCGCATTCCTTGTGCTGTTCATCGCGTCCATGTATCTGGCTATGGCCGTGGGGCACCTGTTCTCCCGTCATCGCAGGCTTATCAGCGTGGCCGCCTTTATCGTCCTGTATATCCTGCTGGTCAACGCTTACAGCCGAGTATTCTCCTATGGCTTCGTCCAGTCGCTGATGAATATGACCAATACCAACGCTTACAACTCCATGCTCACCGCCAGCGCCATCATGCTCATCCCCGCCGCGCTGTTCCTGGCCGCTGTGTGCTGGATTCTGGAACACAAATTGAATCTGGAATAGACAAAAGGAGTCCGCCGACAGGCGGACTCCTTGATTCATCAGTCCTTCGCGGGGGGATACTCGTTGCACAGCAGGCGGTAGGGGGGCTCGTCCTCCTCGATTTCCGGAAAACGGCCCACCGGAGGGTTAAAGCGATTGTCGGTGTTGTCGTCGTTGCACTGGCTCACTTCGCCCAGCAGCACAGGGCCAGTGCCCTCCTCCACGGAGAAGTCGTGATACAGCCGCTGCTGGATGTGGATGCTCTCCCCCGGCGTCAGCCGGACCTGGGTTCCGGCGGGGACGGTGTAGGTGCGGCCGTCGGTGTGGACGGTGACATCCGACTGATAGTCAATCTCCTCGTCAGGCAGGGAGTTATACACCCGGATGAGCACATTCCCGCCCCCCCGGTTGATGATGTCCTCCGTTTTGTACCAGTGGAAATGGTTGGGGGCGTACTGCCCTTCCCTCAGGTAGAGCAGCTTTTCGGCATACACTTTGGGGTACTTGTCCGCCATGGCCCGGTTCCCGTTGCGGATGGTGATGAGGGAGAAGCCGAAGCGGTCAAAATCCCCTTTTCCATAGTCGGTGATGTCCCAGCCCAGCATGCAGTCCCGGACCTCATCGTACTCCTGGCCCAGCTCCTGCCACTGTTCCGGGGTGAACCGGCAGAAGGGCGGCAGGGCAAAGGAGTATCGGGCGCACATGTCCTCCAGCTCTCTCAGGGCCCGGTTGATCTCAGAGCGTTTCACAGCGTCTTCTCTCCTCCGTTACCGGCCAGGAAGGCCTCAATCTGTGCCCGGGTGGGCAGGGCGGGGATGGCCCCCTTCTTCTGAACGGTCAGCGCGCCGGCGGCGTTGCCGTAGGTCACGGCCCGGCTGAGGACCTCCCTGGTGATCTGGCCCGCCGCCTTCACCCCCTGGATATGCAGGCTGGCCAGGAAGGCGCCCCAGAAGGCGTCTCCCGCCCCGTTGGTATCCACACAGGGGACCTTGAAGCTGGCCGCGTCCCAGCTCTCGCCCCCAAAGAAGCACCTGGCCCCCGCGCCGCCCAGGGTCTCAACGGCCACGGCAATCCCAAACTCCTCCATCAGGCCGGGCAGAGCGGGCTCGCCGCCCATCATGCCCACCTCCTCGTCGGACACCTTCAGCAGGTCCACATAGGGCAAAATCTCCCGAACCTTGGCGGCGCAGGCCGCCTGGTCGTCCTTCCACATCACATTGCGGTAGTTCACGTCAAAGCTGACCAGTTTTCCCGTCTCATGGCCCAGGCGCAGGGCCTTGGCGGTGGCCTCCGCAGCAGGCGAGGCGGACAGGGAGCAGGAACCGGCGTGGACAATGACGCTGTTTCGGATGTCATCTTCCCTGACGGCCTCCTCCTCCAGGAACATGTCCGCCCCCGGCTTGCGGGCAAAGGTAAAGCTGCGGTTGCCGTCGGGGGCCAGGGTGACGAAGGCCAGGGTGGTGATGGCGCGCTCACACAGCCTGGGGTTGAGGACCTTCACCCCGTTCTCCTCCAGAGTCTGGAGCAGGAACCGGCCGAAGTCGTCGTCTCCCACGCTGCTGCACACCCCCGCCGACAGGCCGCTGCGGGCAGCGGTGATGGCCGCGTTGGCGGGGGCCCCGCCGGGATTGCGGATATAGCTGGCAGGCTCGCTGCCGGGGGTGAAGTCGATTACCAGTTCGCCGATACTGTACAGGTCCATGTTCAGTTGCCTCCTTCATTTATCAAGTGGTCTTGCCGCATGTCCGGGCATGATCTTCTTCATATATCTTCTCTTATTATACCGCCCCCGGGCAAAAATGCAAGAAGGAAAACCCCGGTCCCGGGAGAGCGGATTTTTCTTGCGCCTCCCCGACGTCCCGTGGTATGATGGGTGAAAAGGAGGAAACTGCTATGATTTATTCAACCCTGTCCAACGGCGTCACGATACCCGGCATTGGCTTCGGCTGCTACAAGCTCCCGGAGGAAAACGGGGTAGACGTGCTGCTGTCTGCTATCCAGGCGGGCTACCGCCACTTCGACACCGCGTCCTTCTATGGCACGGAGAAGGCCCTGGGCCAGGCCGTGCGGGCCAGCGGCCTGCCCCGGGAGGAGTTTTTCCTCACCTCCAAGCTGTGGAAGGATCAGATGGACGACCCCATGGCCGCCTTCCGCGCCTCGCTGCAGGCCCTGGGGACGGACTACCTGGACCTGTATCTGATCCACTGGCCCCGGCCCAATCCGGAGCGGGCGGACTGGAAGGAGCTGGACATAAAGGTCTGGTGCTGCCTGGAGGAGCTGTACCGGCAGGGCGCGGTGCGGGCCATCGGGGTGAGCAACTTCCTGCCCCATCACCTGATGAACCTGATGGGCCGCTGCGCCGTCCGGCCTATGGTGGACCAGCTGGAGTACCACCCCGGCTACATTCAGGAGGCGGCGGTGCGCTGGTGCCAGGGCCAGAACATCCTGGTGGAGGGCTGGAGCCCCATCGGGCGGATGCGCCTGAAGGATGAGCCCGCCCTGATTGCCATGGCGGAAGGGTACGGCGTCACAGTGCCCCAACTGTGCCTGCGCTTTGCGGTGCAGAACCAGGTGGTCCCCCTGCCAAAGTCCTCCTCCCCGGAGCGGATGTCGCAGAACCTGGACCTGTTTGGCTTTTCCATCACAGAGGAGGACATGTTCCGCCTCCGGACCCTCCCTCAGCTGGGCTGGGGCGGGGAACATCCCGACCGGCCGCGGCAGTCTGTTTAAACAGCGGCGGCCTGGGCATTGGCCCAGGCCGCACCGTTTTTATTTCACAAGGATGACCCGGATCCGTCCGCCGGCGGACTCCGCCTTGTCATAGTACCCGGTCACCGCGGCGCCGCTCTCCTCCGCCCGGGCCAGGCTGGACAGGTAGTACCGCCCGTCCCGGATCTCGTAGACCGCCACGCTGTCAGACAGGGTATACCGCTGGCTGCCTGTGACAAACTGGCCGCCGGACACCTGACCCGCTCCCGCGGCGGTGAGGGCATACAGCCGTTCCGGAGCGGCGGGGTCTCCCAGGATGCGGACCGGCCCGCCGCCGGCCAGGAATTTGGTGGTGCCGGAGAGGGTATAGCTCACCCCGCCCACATCATACTGGTAGGTGCAGAACCGGCTCATCCCCTGGCCCTGTTCTTCAAAGCGGGTGATGACGCCGTACTGATAGGCGTCGCCGGTGACGTCGTTGAGGATGAGGGTCTCGATCTCCCCCTGGGGGTTAAGGGCGTAGTACTTCACCTTGCCGCTGCCCAGGTCCAGCCCGGCCAGGCGGCCGGGATAGACCACCGCGCCCCGGTCCTCGCTCACATCCAGAATCTCCGCCCCCTGGGCAAAGGCGTACTGGCCCAGCCTGGTGCCCTCCTTGTTTACCTTGCCGGTCAGGGAGGCGTTGCTCAACCCCCGGAGGGTGACCTTTCCTCCCTTGGCGGCCACCACGGCCCGGACCACGCTGCCCTTCCGATAGCTGCCCTGGACCTGATACTGATAGGTCTGGCCGTCGGTGGCCAGCAGGGTAACGGTCTGGGCGGTGTAGCTGCCGCCGGTCCCGTCTGGGTAATCGGACTTGGACACCTCGGTCACAATGCCCACCCGCTCTCCGGCGCTGGCGGACACATCGGCCACAGCGGCCACACCGCCGCTTCGGCCCAGCAGAAGGGTGACGGTGTCCCCTAGGTGATACTGGCCCAGGTCGGATAGGGCATAGGCGGCAGCGGAGCTCTCGATCTCATAGGTCCGCCCCGCCACCGTCACCGAGGTGGGGACCGCGCCGGAGGGGGCAATGGCCTGAATGGCCCCGGTGGTCTTCTTTGCGTAAGCCCACAGGGTGTTCATAGACGCGTTCCAGTAGAGCACGTCGTAGTCCTGGATGTGGTTCAGCCCGGCGGAGCTGCCGTTGCGGTACACCGTTCCAGGGGTAAAGCCCAGCTCAGACTTCCAGCCGTAGCCCTGCGCCACCACCGGCCCCTCCATCTCCCCGTTGATCAGGGCCACCAGATCGGGCTTGCCGGAAGCGTCCAGACCGTAGCCCAGGGCCTGGATGTAGGGCGCGCCCTCCTTGGTCCGGGCGGACAGCAGGTTGTAAAACAGCCAGACGGCGTCCTGCCGGGTGAGGGCGGAGGCCGCGCCGGAGGCGGTGACCCCCCGGTCCAGCTTCAAGCTGTGGTACATGGCCAGCTGGCCGGTGGGGTAGGCCCCGGAGAAGTCCTCCGGCCCGTAGCCCAGCAGGGCCAGGGCCATGGAGGCCGCCTCGGCCAGCTTGATCTCCTGATTGGGGCGGAAGGTGCCGTCGCTGAAGCCGGAGATCAGCCCCCGGCTCACCGCCGCCTCCACATAGCCGCTGGCCCAGTGGCTGCGGGGGATGTCGGGGTAGGGGGAGGTGGCCGCCTGGCCCACCCCGTCCCCGCCCGGGGAGGCCTTGATGACCATAGCGACAAACTCCGCTCGGGTCACCGTCTGAGACACCTGTCCGGACAAAATCCCCAAGGCGTTCACCGCCTGGGTGGCCTCCTCCAGAGAGGCGGCACTCCCCGCCGCCGTGGCGGGCAGGACCAGCGTCAGGGTGAGACAGGCCGCCAAGAGGGCGGAAAAAAAGCGTTTTGTTTTCATCGCGCGTTCTCCTTCCTTTAATCGTATCTTAAAGCGTCGATGGGGTTGAGCTTGGCCGCCTTGTTGGCGGGCAGGTAGCCGAACAGGATGCCGATGCCCACCGACACGCCGAAGCTCAGGCCGATGGCCCCCAGGGTGGGGGTGGCGTCGAAGACGCCGCCGCCCATATTTTCAGAAAGCATTCCCCCCAGCACCGCGCCGATGCCCTTGGCCAGCATCCAGCCGAAGCCGATGCCCAGAATGCCGCCGATGGCGGAGGTGGTGCCCGCCTCGATGACAAACTGGCTGCGGATGTCCCGGCGCTTGGCTCCCAGAGACTTGCGCACGCCGATCTCCCGGGTGCGCTCGGTGACGGACACCAGCATGATGTTCATGATTCCGATGCCGCCCACCAGGAGGCTGATGGCGGCGATGGCCACCAGCACGCCCATAGCTACCCCCATCATGGCGTTGATCTGGTTGGCCTGCTCGGCCATGGTGGTGATGTAGAAGTAATTATACATCCCGTCGTCGGTACGGAAAAAGTCGTTGAGATAGGCCTCGATGACCCTTTTGCCGGCGTCGGCGGTCTCGCCGGAGGTGCTGGTGAAGATGTACAAATTGACCCACCGGCTGCCCATAATCTCCAGGGCGGTGGTGTAGGGGATGTAGATCTGGTCGTCCTGGCTGCCGGGGAGCATCTCCAGCTCGGCGTTGCGCTTGAGTACCCCCACCACCGTGAGGGGCCGGCCGTTGATGGAAAGCTGTTTCCCCAGGGCGTCGCCGCCGAAGGCTTCTTCCTCCAGATAGGCCCCGATTACACAGATGTTTTCCCGCCGCTCCACGTCCATGTAGCTGACGAAGCGGCCCTTGGCCAGCTGCTCGCCGTCGATGGTGTAGCCGGTAGCGGCGTTGTACATAATCTCGCTGACGCCGTAGAGGCTGGTACGGTCGAATTTGTCGCTGCCGTGGCGGACCACGGCATTGACCCCCAGATAGGGGGATACGCCGGTGAGAATGTCCGCGTTCGCCTCCACCATGTCATACATATCCTCCGGGTCGGGCAGCCTATCCGCTGTGCCGCCGAAGAACTGGGCCTGGATCATGTTGATGCCCAGCTTATCCACCTGCTGCTGGACCATGCCGGTGAGGCCGTTGCCCAGGGACAGGATGACGATGACCGCCCCCACGCCGATGATGATGCCCAGCATGGTGAGCAGGGCCCGCATTTTGCTGGTGGTGAGGGACTTTATCGCCAGGCGGAAGGATTGGGTGAAGTTCATGCGCCCACCTCCTCGTCCTCGTCCTCCCCGTGGGGCTGGACCACCGCCCGGGGGTCGCGGGAGTCCCCGTCGTAGATGATTTTGCCGTCCTGAAGGCGGACAATCCGCTCGGCCTTCACGGCGATGGAGTTGTCGTGGGTGATGAGAACCACCGTATTTCCCTCCTGGTGCAGCTGCTTGAGGAATTTCAGCACCTCCCGGCCGGTGCGGGAGTCCAGGGCGCCGGTGGGCTCGTCGGCCAGGATCAGGCTGGGGTCTCCCGCCAGCGCCCGGGCGATGGACACCCGCTGCTGCTGACCGCCGGACAGCTGGGAGGGCAGGTTCTTCCCCTTGTCCCGCAGGCCCACCCGCTCCAACGAGGCCAGAGCCCGCTCCCGGCGCTCGCCGCTGTCCACCCCGGCATAGAGCAGGGGCAGCTCCACGTTCTCCAGCACGGACAGCTTGGGGATCAGGTTGTACTGCTGGAAGATGAAGCCCAGCATCTTGTTGCGGATCTCCGCCTGCTGGTCGTCGTCCATGGTGGACACGTCCACGCCCCCCAGGCGGTAGGTGCCCGAGGTGGGCACGTCCAGACAGCCGATGATATTCATGGCGGTGGACTTACCCGACCCGGAGGAGCCCACGATGGCCACAAACTCCCCCTGGTCGATGGTCAGGTCCACCCCATCCAGGGCGTGGACCGTCTCCGAGCCCATCTGATATATTTTATAGACGTTTTTCAGTTCAATGAGGTGTTCCACCGTTCATCAACCTCCTGCAGGCGCGGCGGCCATTACTCCGCCGCTCATGCCGCTCTGGGCCTGGGCGGGCACCAGAACGGTGTCCCCCTCGTTCAGGCCGGAGGTGATCTCCACATACTCTCCGTCGCCGCCGCCCAGGGTGACGGTGCGTTCCTCAGTCTTGGTGGGGTCGAGTACCGAGGCCCCGTCGGGGGACAGGCAGCCCTCCAGGGGCACCAGCACGGTGTCACCCCGCTGGACCGCCGCCGCCGGGATGGACAGGGCGTTTTTCACCCGCTCCACCACGATGTCGGCGGACACGTTCATGCCCGGGTTCAGTCCGCCGTAGTCCTCCAGCAGGATGGTGGCGGGATAGGTGGTAAAGCCGTTGGTGGTGGTGCCGTTGATGCTCACCCGGTCCACCCGGCCCTCAAAGACCTCGCCGGGGATGGCGTCTGCGGTGATGTCCACCGGCTGGCCCGCGGCCACCTTGCTCAGGTCCAGCTCGCTGATATTCATTTCCAGCTTCAGGTAGCTCAGGTCGTAGATGACGGCCAGCGCCCCCGCCTCGATGTTGTTCACATTGTCCCCCGCCTTCACATTCTTCTCGATGACGGTGCCCGAGATGGGGGCGGTGATGGTGTAGTTCTCCAGGGCGTCCTGAGACCGCTGGAGGGCCAGCTGGGCATTCTCCAGGGCGATGGCCATGTCCTCCAGGGAGCTCTGGGCGGCGGTCCCGCCCAGGGTGGCCAGGGCGGACCCGGCGGACACCTTGCTGCCGGCGGTGACAGCTACGTCGGTGACCTCGCCGCTGGTCTGGGCCACCACCGTCTGGCGCAGGGACTCCTCAAAATTGGCGCTGCCGGCGCAGGCAATATCCCCCACCGCAGCGGTGGCGGAGTTGGCGGCGGTGAGGGCCCCGGGGTTGCTCACCCGGATCTTCACGTTCCGCACCAGGGCCCCGCCCGCCCCCACCAGCTCGGCGGAGGACACCGACTCCACCGTGCCGGGGAGGGTCTCCATGGTGCCGCCGATAGTCACCTGGGCGGACTGGCCGGCCCGGATGCCCTGGGCCTCAGCGGAGTGGAAGGGCAGAGTGACGGTGAGGGTGGAGGTGTCGGCCACCTCGGCGACGGGAGTGCCGGGGGAGACCAGGTCCCCCTTCTGCACCAGCACTTTCTGGACCACTCCGGCCCCGCCCGCCCGGACGGTGAGGTTGGAGGCCAGGTCGTCATAGCTCTTCCGGGCCTGGCGGACCGACAGCTCGGCCTGCTGGATGCTCATCTCCGCGTCCTTGGCGTCCAGGCGGTAAAGCAGCTGTCCCTTCTCCACCCGGTCCCCCACCTCAAAGGGGGCCTCCAGCACCTCGCCGGTGACCAGGGGCTTCAGGTAGTAGGACTCGATGGGGGTGACGGTGCCCGTGCCCGACACAGCCGAGGTCAGGTCCCGGCGCTGTACCGTGTCCGGGGTAAACTGCCCCATGGCGGGAGCGCCGCCCCCCTGACCGCCTCGGATGAAAAACCAGTAAACCCCCAGCAGCACCACAGCGGCGATGAGACCCCGGCGCAGCCATTTCTTTCCCTTCCGGGTCTTTGGCAGATGGGGACGGGGAAGCCTCTGCTTCTGCTTCTCAGGCGCCTGGGACGCCTCCGGCGTTAAGACAGTTGTTGTTTCCATAGTGTTCCTCCTTGTTTTTGCTCCGGGGACGCGCCCCTATGTACACCGGATTCCCGGTGATTTTCCTGGGGTTATTGTACTGGGTAATCCTTACATTTTTCCAAAGAAAAGATAAAATTTTCATTAAAATTTTTGGCTCCCTCGCGGGGACCTGTGAAGCATACCGTGCATACATAAAGCCTGCGGTAAAGAAAAAGGTAAAGATTTGGGAAAGATTTCCCGTGACAGCCACACTTTACACCTTCCACCAACGGGAATGTCAAGCAGAAATTTTCCACAATGTCAAGAAAGGAGCTTTACAATGTTCAACATGATCCTCATCTCCAGCGCGGACAGCTTTTTCCGGGTGGTGATGACCTATGACTGAACGCTGCCTGCTGGCCGACTACCACATGCACTCCGCCTTCAGCGACGACTCCCAGGCCCCCATGGAGGACATGGTCCGCCGGGCGTTGGAGCTGGGCCTGGCGGAAATCTGCTTCACCGAGCATGTGGATTACGGAGTCAAGACCGTCCTAAACTGTGACTACCCATCCTACCTGGCCGGGGCAGCGCGGATGCGTGAGAAATACGGAGACCGGATCACCGTCCGGGCCGGCATCGAATTCGGCGTCCAGGCGGAGACCATCCCCCAGTACCAGACGGATGCCCAGGCTTTCCCCTTCGACTTCATCCTTCTGAGCAACCATCAGGTGGGCAACAAGGAGTTCTGGAACGGCGAATTTCAGCAGGGGAAGACCCAGGCGGAGTTCCACGCCGCCTATTACCAGGCCATTTATAACGTGATGGAGGGATATCAGGACTACTCCGTCCTGGCCCACCTGGATATGATTAAGCGGTACGACCCCTGCGGGCCCTACCCGGACGGGCCCATCCTGCCTATTGTGGAGCAGATTCTCCGCAGGGCCATCCGGGACGGCAAGGGGATCGAGGTAAATACCTCCTCCTTCCGGTATGGCCTTCATGACCTGACCCCCTCAACGCGGATTCTGGAGCTGTACCACAAGCTGGGCGGCCGGATCCTCACCATCGGTTCCGATGCCCACGCCCCGGAGCACCTGGCCGACCATATCATGGAGGTGCGGGAAGTCCTGAAGAAAATCGGTTTTCGGGAATTCTGTACCTTTGACAGGCGGCAGCCCATCTTCCACCCGCTATAAAACAGCCGCCGCGGAACACTCCGCGGCGGCTGTTTTGGTGGGTAAAATTTGGGGCGTTTTTGCAGGGGAGGATATTATCAGGCTCTGCGCTCCGGCAGGCTGGCGGCGGCCATAGACTGGCCCACCCGGCGGAATTTCTCGTCGGGCAGGGCGGGCAGGAGTTTGCCCTCCAGCTCCGGGTACTCCTCAGCCAGGACCTTCTTTGCCGTCTCCAGAATCAGGTCACCGCCCTTGCCGCTCATGACGCGGCCCAGCAGCAGCACGTGGCGGCAGCGGTAGAGCTCGTAGTAGTAGGCCAGGGTGTGCCCCAGATAGACCCCGATGGACTCATACACCTGGGCGGCCCGTGGGTCGTCCTCCGCCATCAGGGTCTGCACCGCCTTCAGCTTTTCGGCGGGGGAGGCCCCCTCCTCCAGCTGGATGCCCGCCCGGGGAGCCAGCTTGATGACGCTGTCCTGAGAGAAGTATTTCACCCCGCAGCCGATGTCCCCCGACCACTCATCCCGCATGGCCTCCGGGTTGGCATCCACCGGGACAAAGGCCAGCTCATTGAGCCAGCCAGTGATCCGGCCCTCCTCGTCCACATAGCCCACCGCCTCGCTGGTGCCCATGGCAATGCCCAGCACGCTGTTGTCCTCCAGGCTCATGGCCCCCGCCAGGGCGGACACGTCGCCGTCGTTGATGACGGCGTAGGGCACATCGCCGAAGGTGTCTCGGATAGCGCGGATGTAGATGTCCTTCACCTTGGCGTCGTACAGGTCGGGGGGGACCTGGAGAAAGAGGGAGGCCCGCATGGTCCGGTCGTTGATAAACACGCCGGCGGAGGACACCCCCACCGCGTCCACCCGGGGCATATGGGCCGCAGCGGACTTGAGAGCGGCGGTGATGCCCTGGTAGTGGTAGTCCGGGTCGGCGTTGGTTTTGGGGAACCAGACCACCTCCTCAGAGAAGACGGTCTCCCCGTCGATGACGGCGGACACCTTCCGGTCTGATCCGCCCGCGTCAAAGCCGATGCGGCAGCCCTCCAGATGGCCGCCGATGGCCTTGGGGCTGTTCTTCTCCTCCGGCACCTCGTCCACATACAGAATCGTAAAGGGGGCCTCAAACACATCGTGCATAAACTCCACATCAAACCACTGTGGCCCGTCCGGCCCATACAGCCGGTTCAGCTGTTTGCACAGGTCCTGGTCGGTGATCCAAACCGAGAAGCCGCCGTACATCCACAGCATGGTCTTGATCAGCCGCTCCACATAGTACAGGTCGGCCTGGGCCATCTCAGGCGTGCCGTGGACAAAGGTGTGGCGGACCGACATCTGCCCGTCTGCCCGCTCCACGGCAATGGAGACGGGCTTTTTCGCCGTCTTCAGAAACGCGTGATTGAACCGCATCAGCGGGAGAAAGTCCGGGTCCAGCGCAGGGATGTTTTTCAGCTTCACGTCGATACCAAATCGATTCATTGTGATCCTCCTTTATCTGGCCCGCAACGGGCGATTTTCTTTCATTTTACCACAGAACAATGGAAAATACCACCGTTTTTCGTCCCATCTTCCAAAATCGTCCGAACGATTTTACTCCTCCGGCCCGGGGCGGTCCAAAGGCGTTCTGCCGGCATAAAATTTATGGGGGAATTTCACAAAACGGGATTGAAGAATACCAGGAAAACAGGTATAATAGAGGCAGCGTACAGCATGGCCGTCTAACCGGCCGGCTGGGCCGACCACAATCTGTAGTCTGTAGAAAGAAGGTTCTTCTATGAAAAAAATCATCAATGCGCCTGAGGCCTACACCGACGATATGCTCCGCGGGATTTACGCCGCTCACAGCCAGGTGAAATACGCCGCAGATGACCTGCGCTGCTACTGTGTGGCCGAGAAGAAGCCGGGCAAGGTAGCCATCATCACCGGCGGCGGCACCGGGCACCTGCCTCTGTTCTTGGGCTATGTGGGCGAGGGTCTGCTGGACGGCTGCGGCGTGGGCAGCGTCTTCCAGTCCCCCTCCGCCGAGCAGATTTACAACATCTCCAAAGAGGTGGAGGCCGGTGCAGGCATCCTGTACCTCTACGGCAACTATACCGGCGACATTATGAACTTTGATATGGCCGCCGAGATGTGCGACATGGATGACATCCCCACCAAATCTATCGTAGGCGCCGACGACGTGATTTCCAACGCGGACCCCGCCACCCGCCGTGGGGTCGCCGGCATCTTCTTCATGTACAAGTGCGCCGGGGCCAAGGCCGCCCAGATGGGCACCCTGGACGAGGTCCTGGCCGCCGCCCAGCTGGCCAAGGACAACACCCGCACCGTGGGCTTCGCCCTGTCCCCCTGCATCATCCCCGAGGTAGGCCACTCCAACTTCACCCTGGCCGAGGGCGAGATGGCTATGGGCATGGGCATCCACGGCGAGCCCGGCGTGTGGAACGGCCCCATCAAGACCGCCGACGAGCTGGCCCTGGAATCGGTTGACACCATCCTGAAGGATATGCCCGTGGCCGCCGGCGAGGAGGTCTGCGTGCTTATCAACGGCCTGGGCGCCACCTCTATCGAGGAGCTGTATATCCTCAGCGGCAGCGTGCGCAAGCTGCTGGACGAAAAGGGGATTAAGACCTACCGCACCTTTGTAGGCGAGTACGCCACCTCTATGGAGATGGCGGGGGCCTCCATCTCCATCTGCAAGGTGGCCAGCGACGAGATGAAGCAGTGGATCGACATGCCCGTTCACACCCCCTTCTACACCCAAGTGTGATGAAAGGAGAACGACACGATGAACGTTATTACCTGTGAACAGCTTCCTGCTCTATTCCAGGGGGTTGCCGCCATCTTCGCTGAGAAGAAGGAGGAACTGTGTGAGATGGATGCCAACATGGGCGACGGCGACTTGGGCCTCACCATGGACAAGGGCTATGGGGCCCTGCCCGGCCTGCTCCAGGAGAACACGGAGGCCGGCGACGCAGGCAAAACCCTGATGAAGGCGGGCATGAAGATGTCCAGCATCGTCCCCTCCACCATGGGCACCCTCATGTCCAGCGGCATTATGGAGGGTGGCAAGGCCCTCAAGGGCAAGGCGGAGCTGGGCCCCGCCGAGCTGGCCCTCTACCTCACCGCCTTCGCCGCCGGCATTCAGAAGCGGGGCAAGTGCCAGCTGGGGGATCGGACCATTCTGGACGCCGTCTCCCCCGCCGGCGAGGCCGCCCAGAAGGCTGCCGAAGCGGGGGGCGACCTGGCCGCCGTTATCGCCGCCGCCTGTGAGGGGGCGGCCCAGGGGGTGGAGGCCACCAAGTCCATGACCCCCAAATTCGGCAAGGCCGCCGTCTTTGCCGCCAAGGCCGCCGGCGTGGCCGACCAGGGCGCCGTGGCCGGAATGTATATGATCCAGGGCCTGAAGCGGGGCCTGGAGGGGCTTTAAACAAAACTTCTATAAAAAACGGTGGGATACCTCATTAGGGTATCCCACCGCTCACTTTATACCATATTTTATAGCTCAACCTGAAAATACTTCAGTAATCTGTCAATTTTCTCCTCTTGACTTTCAATTAGAGCATCTGGCGTCCATTCCGGCAACATGATCAAGTCTCGGGCGTCTTGAACATCGGACTTGGCATATTCTCCCTTTTTTCGTTCAAAAAACTCGTTCTTAGCCGCAATATTCAGCGCACGGCCCAGAGGGATCAGATTGCCTAAATTGTTCAACTGCTCCCGCCAAAGGTCATCCGTCCAACCGTCGTAATTGTTCCATTTTTTGGGGAGAATGTGCTCAATATCGTATTTCCCATCCATAAATTGGCTGAACGCCTTCCGGTTTTGGCCAGGGTTCAGATAGGCTGAGAGCAATACAATCCCCCTTTGATAGCGCCGGCGCAGATCGCCATGAAGAATCGCATCAAGAACAGTTCTGTCATTTCTAGAGATATTGGCCTCATAGCTGGCCAGGTAGTCCCGCTCCTGCTCTATGTCGGCGCATACCCGGTAGACAGTATCCTTCACCGCATTAACCGCATTATAGACTAATCCTTTAATAAAGAAATACCGTACAGTGGCGTTTAAGAGTTCTAAAAATTGGGGCAGATGGTCCTCTGGCAGAGAGAAGCCGCCCTCCTCCTCAAAGGCCCCGTACTTGTGCAAAAAGACAAATAGCGGGAAGTTCCAGTAGTAGTTGGGATAGGTCTCCATAATCCGCCATAACGCGTTAATCTCATCGCCACCGTACCAGTTGACATTAACAGCATGGATTATCTTCAAGCTCCTCATAATGGAGGCATAGTCGCCCAATATGCCCTTTTGAGCGGTAAAATAGGAGCGCAGGCCAATCTCTTTACCAGTTTCATCGGTCTTGGCTCGGAGAATGTGCATTAACACACGGAAGAGCCAATCGTGGTCTTCCAGTGCGTTCCAGTCCTCAATAAAGGCAGCCTGATCCTCCTGAGGGATATTGTGGTAAAGTTTGGCCTTGAAGATATCCGCGTCGGACAAGGACATCCCCCGATTATTAATTGTCTCAAAGATGGTCAGGGCATCGTCCTCTGAGCCGCAGTGGATAGGCAGAAGCACCACACTGTCCAGCAGGGTGAGAATCAGTCGGTTTAACGCCTCTGCTGTCTGCCCCTGAGAAAGCCACCATTCATCGATTTTCTCTCCGAACAACTTGTAATTATCCAAAAGGTGGCTTTTTGCTGGTTCTGTTCCGCCTAGAAGGATGGTATGTAAATCCTCCCTGTCCTGGCTGATTACAAAAGAACTGACTCTCAGCTCATCTGTCAGCTCAGATGTAAGGGGATCCTTGATCCGCAGACACTCCTCCAACGCCTTGACCGTCCCTGCCCGAGAATGCAGAGCCTTTATAAGCAGCAGCAGCGTGGTCAGGCGCTGTTGACCATCTACTACTTCCCAAGCCTCATAGGATAGATTAGAGGCCGGGTTGATTACGATGTTTCCCAAAAAATATTTGTCTTCTTTTGTCTCTTTTCCTTCATAAAAGTCAATGATATCGTCCCACAGCTTTTCACAAGGGTCGTTATCCCAAGAGTACGGCCTCTGAAAGTCCGGAATGATGTATCTTTTGGAAAAAACCTCTCGGATGGTCTCCGGATTTGCGGTAATTGCTTTCATGCTGTATCCTCCCCAAAACGGCAGATAGTTGATTTTATTATACAACAAATTTCTCAATATAACAGCCCCAAGCACAAAATATGTGCCGGAGCCGTTTTTCTGTTAAAATTATCTCTGCCCGTAACTGTTTTTCACAAAATTCTGCATAAAGGCGATGTTCTCCGGGGAGATGGGGTCGAACTGCCCGCCCATGGAGCGGATGATGCTGTAAATCTGGGCGGTGGCCTCCAGCACGGTGGAGTTGCCAAAGGCCTGCTCCAGGTCCTTGCCCAGGCACACCGCCCCGTGGGATCGGAGCAGGCAGGCCATGGCCTTGTCCCCCAGGGCCTTGACGCACTCGTCCGCCAGCTCCTGAGAGCCAGGCAGGGCATAGGCTGTGGTACGCACCACGTCGCCCAGCACCTGGGCCGCCTCGTCCAGCAGCAGGGGGATGTCCTCCCCCATGGCGGAGAAGGCGGTGGAGTATACAGGGTGGGTGTGGATGATGGCGTTGCACGCGGGCCGGGCCCGGTAGATGGCCAGGTGCATCTCGGTCTCGATGGTGGGTTTTCTCTCTCCCTCCACCCGGCTGCCGTCCAGCCGGACCACCACGATGTCGTCCTCCATCAGGGTCTTATATGGCATCCCGCTGGGGCTGAGGTAGACGTACCCCGTCTCCGGGTCCCGGACGGTGACGTTGCCCCAGGTGCCGATGGTAATTCCCTCGCTGAGCATGCGGATACCGGCGTCAATGACTTCTCGTTTCCAGTTTTTCATTCCCAGACCTCCTGATGTGAAATTTGGATCATTCCCGCCCCGAAGGGGCGGGAATGATCCAGCTGTTCAAACGCTACAGACAGCCCTTCTGGATAATAATGCAGGCATAGGGCGCGGTCTCGGTAGTGGACACCACCGCGTAGGCGTTCTGGGCCGCCGTGTAGAAGGGGAAGCGGTCCATAAAGTCCACCGCGTCCGCCCCCCGGGGGTCGTGCTTGGCCACGATGGCCTTGAACTCGTCCCAGACGGAACACTCCAGGTCCTTGTGCCGCTCGGTCTTGTTCATGATGGTCACCGGTTTTTCCACAAAGTCGTCCAGGGGCATAAGCTGCAAAATGGCGTCCAGAATCTCGGTGGCCCGGTGGCCGTCGCAGCGGATGTTGACGTGCCCCTTGGCCGCCGCGATGGAGGCGGCGGCGAAATTGGAGTCGCCGATCACGATGGTGTCGCCGTGGCCCATCTCGTGCAGAACCTTCAGCAGCTCGGGACTGATGCAGTTGGGGATTCCTCTCAGCATAAGCCGATCCCTTCTTCCTTAGTAGTATTCGCCGTGGCGGGTGACGGTCTTTTGTCCGTGGCAGGTAAAGCTGTCGATGATGGCGCAGCAGATCCGGTCGGTCATGACGTTGTTGTCCCCGTGGAGCATGTTGCCCGCCCCGCCGTCGGTGTCCACCACCACGATGTCTCCCGTGCCGGCGTCCACGCAGTCGGTGGCGATCTCCCGCTCCCCCTCCGGCTCCATAGTCATGGGGTTGAGATACTCCACCAGCAGCAGCTTGTAGGGCGGAAGGGCATCGTCCTTTACCGTGGACACCAGATTGCCCACCACTCTTCCAATTCGCATTCCCCCACCCCCTACAGTTCTTCGTTGTACGTGTCGATAAAGCCCACCACCGCCATGTCATAGGGGCCCTGGCTGTCCCGGAAAATCCGGGAGGCCTCCTTCTTGGGAATGAGGAACACAAAGTCCCCCGGCCCAGCCTGGCGGGTGTGGTCGGCGGCGACCACGGTCTCGGTGTCCTTCCCGTTGACAATGAGCTTCACCGTCAGCAGGGGGACCCCCTCCATGGAGGGGTCCTTCACCGTGGCCACCACCGTGCCGGTAATTCTGCCGGTAATCACAGCTTACTCCGCTTTATCCAGGGAGGGCAGGATGTACTCCACGTCGGAGTGGGGCCGGGGAATCACGTGGGCTCCGAACAGCTCGCCCACCCGCTTGGCGGCGGCGGCGCCGGCGTCCACAGCGGCCTTGACCGCGCCTACGTCGCCCCGCACCATCACGGTGACCAGGCCGCTGCCGATCTGGACCTTGCCGATGAGGGATACGTTAGCCGCCTTGACCATGGAGTCCGCCGCCTCAATGGCGCCGATCAGGCCTCTGGTTTCGATCATTCCAAGAGCTTCTTTCATGTTGATAACCTCCGTTTATAATTTGAATTAAGATTACTTATTGTTTCCGCCCGTGGCGGAGGGTTCACAAATTACTGCATACTCCGCAACAAATCGGGGTGGGGCGCGGGAATGACCACGCTCTTCCCCATCAGGCCCTGAGTCTCCTCCAGGGCCTCCGCCGCTTCCACGGCGGCGGTGACCGCCGCCACCTCACCGGTGAGCAGGACAAAGGACTTTCCGCCCAATCCCCGGCCCAGCCGCACCTCCAGCAGGCGGATATCCGCCGCCTTGGCGGCGGCGTCGGCGGCGTGTATGGCGGCACACAGGGAATAGGTCTCCATTACGCCCACCGACTTCAGGTGTTCGGTATCCGTACAGGCCATAATAGCCGGGGCCACACTCCTGTCCACGTTGGCAATGACCAGCGAGTCCACCAGTACTCCGGAGGCCACCTCCCGGCCCGCTTCCACGGCGGCCCGGACCGCGGCCACCTCGCCGGAGACCACAGTGTAATGCTTTCCGGCACAGACACAGCCGGAGGAGACCAGCGTCACTTCCGCCGCCTTGAGCATCGTGTCACACACCAGAAAACCGGTGGGGATGCTCATCACCTCATTCATACCCAGCGCGTCCATACCATCACATCCTTATTTCGATATACGTTTCTGTCACCTGGGTAACTGTCCCCGCGACAGAGGCGTGAATCCTGGCCCCCAGGCCCGCCGGCTCGGCGATGAGCTGGCCCTTTTGGACCGCTGTCCCCGCCGTCACCACCGGCTTGCAAGGCCCGCCGGCGTGCATCTTCAGGGGGATACGCACCCTTTGAACCTCCACCGTCCCGGCAAAGGGGGCGTCGGCGTCGTACTTCTCCAGGTCCAGCCGGCCCAGCAGGCGGGCTGTGGGCAGGCGTTTGGTGTCGAAGCCCTGGGGCTGATACTTGGCCTCCTTCACAGGCTTAATTCCCTCCTGCCGCATGCGGTCCTTGTAGGCCTGCATCATCTTGGAGGGGTGGAGGCCGAAGTTACAGGCGTAATAGGTGCAGATACCGCAGTCGCAGCAGGACCAGACCCCGTTGGTCTCCCCGCCGATGAGGCCGCAGTTCCCCGCGGCCAGGGCCCGCATGATCTTGTGGGGCTGTACATTCAGGCCCATAGCGTTCCGGGGGCACATCTGGGTACACATGGAACACTGGCAGCACACCGCCCGGGCCATGCGAGCCTCCCGTTGGAGGTTCCCGTCCTTCCGCTCCAGCAGCACCGCGTCCCGGGGAATGGCCAGCAGCCCGCCGGTGGTCTTGGTGACGGCCTCCCCCTCCAGGGACTCCACCACCCGGCCCATGAGGGGCCCGCCGATGATGTAGACACAGTCTCCGATTGGGCCCCCCGCCAGGGCGGGCAGAGCCTCAAGAGGGGTTCCAATGGGAGCGGATACGGTAATTGGGTCAGCCACCGCGCCGCCGATGGTAAGTACCTTGTGGGTAACCGGCCGGCCCTGGAGTGCCTCATACACCTGATATACGGTGGCGGCGTTGGACACCACGCACCCCACGTCCAGGGGCAGGCCCCCGGTGGGCACCACCCGCCCGGTGATGCAGTGGATCAGGTTCTGCTCGTCCCCCGCCGGGTAGACCGAGGGGGAGAGGTACAGCTCAATAGCCTTGCCCTCCACCGCCCGCTTGAGTGCATCCACCATACCGGCGTTGTGCTCCTTCACGGCGATTACCGCCCGCTCCGCCCCCAGGTGGGCCTTGACACGCAAGGTAGCCGCCGCGATCTCCGGGGCGAAGGTCTCCACAATATACCGGTCGGTGCGCAGCAGGGGCTCGCACTCAATGGCGTTGACGATGAACACCTCAGCCTTGGCCTTATACTTCACATGGGTGGGAAATCCTGCGCCGCCGGCCCCCACCACGCCGGCCTCAAATATCTTATCCAGCATAGGCGCTTACAGAATCCGGAAGTCGTCGTGGAGGACGCACCGCCGGGCCCGGGTGAAGGTCCGGGCGGAGGTCAGCCCCTCGCCGGTGGGGGTGGCGATGGTGAGGGTGGCGTGGCCCTCGGCGTTCATCCCCAGGCCGGAGTAGGAGGGGGCGTTCTTCACGAAGATAGTAGTGTTCAGGGCCTTGGCCGCCCGGCTCATGTTCCGCACGTTGGTGGAGTGCATGATGGCGGAGTGCCAGCAGCCGTTCTCCGCCCGCACCGCCTCCCGGATGGCCTCGTCCACATCGGACACCCGGACGCAGGCCAGCACCGGCATGAGCATTTCCGTCACGACAAAGGGGTGATTGCGGTCCACCTCGCAGATAATCAGCCGGGGCCTGCCGGTGTAGGAGATACCGCACTGGTCCAGAATATAGGCGGCGTCCCGGCCCACAAACTTCCGGCTGGGGGTGTACCTGCCGTTATTCTCCACCAGGACGGTGCGCAGGACCTTGTCGATGTCCCCCCCGCGAATCTGGAACGCCCCGTTGCGCTCCAGCTCAGACAGAAAGCGGTCAAAGACGGTGCTGACGCAGAACACTTCCTTTTCCGCCACGCACAGGATGTTGTTCTCATAGGACGCCCCATCCACCGTGCGCTTGCCCGCCTTGTCCAGCTCGGCGGTCTCATCCACAATCACCGGGGGGTTGCCCGGCCCGGCGCAGACCGCCTTCTTGCCGCTGTTCATGGCCACCTTTACAATGGCCTCGCCCCCGGTGACGGACAGCAGCCGCACCTTGGGGTGCTTCATCACCGCCTGGGAGTTCTCTAGGCTGGGCTCCGCCGGGGTGGTGATGATTCCCGGGGGCGCTCCGTGGGCCACCAGAGCCTCATGGAGAACCCGGATGGCCTCCTGAGAGGACCGCTTGGCCGCCGGGTGGGGGCTGAACACCACCGTATTTCCGGCGGAAATCATGCTGATGGCGTTGTTGATGACGGTGGCTGTGGGGTTGGTGGAGGGAATCACCGAGGCGATCACCCCGAAGGGGGCGTGTTCCACCAGGGTAAAGCCGCCGTCGCCGGTATAGGCCTCGGTGGGGATGTCCTCCGGCCCGGGGGTTTTGTCGGCGGCCAGCAGGTTCTTGACCACCTTGTCCTCCACATGGCCGTAGCCCGTCTCCTCATGGGCCATCTCCGCCAGATGCCGGGCGTTGTCCCGGGCGGCCTGGCGCATGGCCTCCACCAGCTCCCGCCGTTTTTCCAGCGACAGCTCGCCAAACTGCTGAAAGGCGTTCCAGGCGGCCTCCACCGCCGCGTCGGCATCCTGATACATCCAGCCTCCCACGTTAACCGGGGCCTGGGCAGACGCCGCCGGACGCAGCACCGCCTGGGGCGCCGCCGGGACGCTCTGGACCGGGGCGGGGGAGGTTCCTCCTCCCATCTGGGCGATGGTCAGGCGTACAATCTCCTCCACCTGTTCTTTGGAGAGCATTACCGCTCACCTCCTTCTTGGTGCTTGTCAAAGACCCGCTTGTGGTCAATGTCGATGTAGTCGATGATGGCCGTGATGGTGCAGTCCGCCGGCTTGTCCTTGGTGGTTTCGGTCATCCGGGAGGAAGACCCGGCGCACAGCATGACCACCTCGCCCTCCCCCGCCCCCACCGCGTCAATGGCGATGATGGGGGAGCCCTTCTCCTCCATGGTGTCCAGGTCGATGTTCCGGACCACCAGGAGCTTCAGGCCGGTCAGCCGGTCGGACTTGGAGGTGCTCACCACAGAGCCGATCACTCTGGCAATTTGCATAGCTTCACCTACTTTATTTTAACGCTTGATCTCAATTTCCAGACTCATGGCCCGCTCCCGGGCGGCGTCGGTGACGATGCACCGGGGCAGGCAGCGGATCACGGGGATCCCCTGTTTCCAGGCCTCCTCCACGTCCCGCTCGGTGACCAGGTCCATGGGCTCGGTTTCCCTGGGCTTTTCCGGGGGCGCCTCCGGAGCAGCATGAGAGTGGCAGCCGCCCTGACAGGAGCCGTGACAGTCTCCGCCGCAGGAACAGCCCCCCTTCTTTTCACCGCCGGGCATGACCAGCTCCAGCAGGTCTCCGTCAGTGACGTACAGGGCGTTGGCCTCGTCGGTGTCCAGGTGGACTTCCAGGTCGTGGCCCTCCCCCACCCGGCAGATTACCTGGTCCAGCACGCCGCCACGCTGCCCACCCATGCGCAGGGACACCGCCTGGCCGTCCTTCAGGCCGAAGCAGGCCGCCTGCTGGGGGGACAGATGCAGGTGCCGGGCCGGGACAATCACCCCTTGCGGGATGACCAGCTGACCCGCCGGACCCTTCAGGGTGCAGCCCGGGGTGCCGTCCACATCGCCGGACATCCGTATCTGGCCGGGAATGCCCAGCTTTTTTGCCTCGGAGAAGGTCAGCTCCACCTGGGTTTGGCCTCGGACGGGGCCCAGCACCCGGACGTTGGCAAGCTCCCCCCTGGGACCGGATACAGTCACCCGTTCTTGGGCGGCAAACTGTCCTGGCTGGGACAGGGCCTTACAGGGGTGGAGGGCACAGCCCGGCCCGAAGAGCCGGTCCAGGTCCTCCCGGCTCAGGTGGACGTGCCGGGCGCTCACTCCGGCGGGAACATACTTTGTCCCCATAACCGCCAGATGAGAGAGTACCGCGTTGCGAATATCCTTCTTCTCCATAGGCTACCGCCCCTGCATCCTGGCCATGACGTTGCGCACTACGCTGGCCACCTCGCCGTTTTCACAGGGGGAACCGCCGGGGCAGCTCTGCCCCTGTGAGCAGGGGGAGGGTTGTCCGGAGGGGGCGTAGCGGCACACCGGCCGTCCGCCGGTGGTGATGCCCAGCTTGGTCCTGGTCTCCACCAGCCGGTCCACCTGCTCGCAGGACAGCTCGTTGGCCCGGCCGATGATGTTGCCGGTATACATGGTAACCAGGGCGTAGTACTCCAGCGACTCCATGCGCATGTAGGCCTGCATGGGGCTCATACCCCAGGTGAGGGCCCCGTGGTTGGCCAGCAGGACCCCGTTGTGGGTGCGGCAGTAGGGGGCGATGGAATCGGGGACCTCCTGGGTGCCGGGGGTGGCGTAGGGGGCCACCGGCACCACCCCCAGCTGCACCACTCCCTCGGGCAGGATGGGCCGGTCCAGGGCGATGCCCGCGATGGCGAAGGATGTGGCCACCGGGGGGTGGGCGTGGACGCAGGCGATGAGGTCCGGGTTCTCCTGATACACCCGCAGGTGCATCTTCAGCTCGCTGGAGGGCTTTCGGGTCCCCTGGAGCACATGTCCCTCCAAGTCCACCTTAATCAGCATCTCGTCGGTCATATACCCCTTGCTCACCCCGGTCGGGGTGGTCCAGAGGGTGGTGGGAGAGACCTTGCAGGTGATGTTCCCATCGTTGGACACCACATAGTTTTTGGCGTACATCCGCCGCCCCACCTCCAGGATTTCCGCTTTCGCGTCCCGGTCGGAGAGGTAGCGGTCTCGCTCTTCACCGTACATGGCTGGTCTCCTCCTTTCTTATTGTAATTCGTGTAAAAATCGCTGGCAGTTCTCTGTCAGGGTACCGGGGGCGGTGAACAGCCCGCCGCCCATGAGCAGGGCGGTGTCGTTTCCGTAAAACTCCCGCATAGGCCCAACCTTCTCAAAGGTCATCCCTCCGGCGGGGGAGGGCAGAATGGCGCGGATGGCCCCCTGGTCCTCCGAGGCCATATTCCGGATACCGGCGCACTGCGCCTCGCTGAGGGAGAAGCGGCCCCCGAAGTTGGGGAAGACGGTGATATCCGCCCCCGCCAGCCGGGGCAGCTGGCCGAAGAGGCAGGGGCAGGCGATGCCCCCCTGGCCCCGGTCCAGGTTTCCGCCCAGAAAGGCCGGGTGGCACACCACCGGCAGGCCGGTCTTCTCCGCCGCGTAGCCGATCAGGTCGAATCCCACCAGTCCCGGGGCTACCATCACTCCACCGCAGCCGCAGTCGGCAGCCAGCTGCAGACGCTCGTCCATGTGGCGGAAGGAGCCGGATACATTGGGGATGTAGGCGGTATGCCCGCCTGTCTCCTCATTGGCCCGGCGGACGGCGGCGGCAGCCTGCTCCACCCGCTCCCGGAAGGGGGCAAAGGGCTGGTCCATCAGGCCGTGGTCGTCCTTAATAAGGTCAATCCCCCCCAGCGCGCACCGGTAGGCCTCCTCCGCCAGGGCCTCCGGGGGCAGGCCCATCGGTTTCAGCGCAGTGAAGGTAAAGGGCCGTCCATAGACGCCCAGCCGCTCCCGCAGCCCCTGGACCCCGAATTTGGGCCCGGGGAAGGTCTTCTTCATGGACTCGGACAGGCACACCCGCTCCACCGTGATATCGGGAAGGATGCTGCTGTTGCCGAAGATTACGTTGAGCAGCTGAGGAAAGTCCTCCCCCGCCGTCTGGGCGGCATAGACGATGTCCACCCGCTGCCAGCCGTCTCCCAGGTCCTCGGTGTAGTCGATATCCCCCAGAATGCCGTCCTGGATAGCGGGGCACTCAATATGGGCGGCGGGAAACTCCACTGTCTGCTCTACACACATGTTTTTGGCGACCTCCAGGGCCTCCTTTTCCGTGCCCCGGACGCGGTAGATGACGGTAAAGCCGTCTCCGGTCAACTGGCGGCGCAGGTCGCCGTCGTTGTAATACTTGAATTTCATCCGGTTACCTCACAGCGCCTCTGGCTTGGCGTCGCTGAGGGCCGCGGGGAGGAACACCTGGCCCACGTCCTCCTCCCGGATGAGGAGGGACCTGCCCACCGCCCGCTCCACGGCGGACAGCAGGGCGTTCACGTCCATGCCGTACTCCTTCATCAGGTAGCTGCGGCTGGCCCCGTGGAGGAACTGGTCCTGAATCCCCAGGCGGATGAGCTTTTTGCCCACTCCCGCCTCCGCCATGGCCTCCGCCAGGCAGGAGCCCAGGCCGCCCACCACCGTATGGTTCTCCAGAGAAATGACCCCGTAGCGGCTGCGGGCAATATGCGCAACTATTTCCGGATAGTCAAAGGGTTTCAGGGTGGAAATGTGGTAGATAGACGCCTGAATGCCATTGGTCTCCAGCACCTTTACCGCCCGCAGGCACTCCTCGGTACACAGGCCGGCGGAGACGATCACCAGGTCGTCCCCCTCTGTCAGCTTCCGGGCCTTGCCCAGCTCCATGGGGGTTTGGAACAGCCGGGGGACCTCCCCCCGGAGCATGCGGACATACACCGGGCCGGGGATGTCGTAGGCGATCTGGAGGACATTCTCCACCTCGGTAGCGTCCCCCACCTCCAGCACCGTCATGTTGGGCAGGGCACGCATAATGGCCGCGTCCTCGATGGCCTGATGAGTGGCCCCGCCGGGGGTGGTGACGCCGGGAAGAAACCCGATCATCTTCACCGGCAGGTTGGGGTAGGCCACCGACATCGCGATTTGGTCCAGAGCCCGGCGGTAGATGAACACCGCGAAGGTGTGGACGAAGGGGACAAAGCCCTCTCGGGCCAGCCCTCCGGCAAAGCCCAGCATGTTCTGCTCGGCGATGCCCATAGAGAAGAAGCGGTCGGGATAGGTATCCCGGAAGGAATCCGCCTCGCAGGAGCTGGTCAGGTCGGCGGAGAGGACCAGCACCTCCGGCTTGTCCTTGGCCCACCGGACCAGGTTGTTGGCGTGGACCCGTTTGCATATCTCCATTACTTCCCCGCCTCCTTTGCCATGGCCTCATAGCGGTCCCGGTAGTCCTCCCACTGCCCCGTCTGGGTAAAGCGGATGTAGTGGAATTTGGGATGCCGCTCCCGGAGAAACTCCATCTGATAGCAGGGGTCGGTGTCGCAGACCACCGCCAGGGGCTTTCCCTCGTGGGGCGTCTCCAGCGCCGCAGCCAGGGCCAGGGGGTCGTGGCCGGTGATCCGGACGCACGCGCACCCAAAGGCCCGGAACCGGTCATCGAAGGGCTCGATGTTCATCACCGGGTCCATCACCCCGTCGCACTGGCAGCCGTTGCGGTCCACGATCAGAATCAGGTTGTCCTGTTTATGGAAGCTGGCCGCCTGGAGGGCCTCCCAGAATTCCCCGGACTGGCACTCGCCGTCGGAGAGAAAGACGAACACCCGGCCCGTCTCCCCCTTGAGCCCCAGGGCCATGGCGATGCCGCTGGCCTGGCTGATTCCCTGGCCCAGGGAGCCGGTGGTGACCTCCATGCCGGGGGAGTGCTCCGCGCCGATCATCTCCACGCTGCTGCCGTCCTGGTTGTAGTCCTTCATCCCGTGTTCGTCCATCCGGCCCGTCTCAATAAGAACGGCGTAGAGTACCAGGGCGTACTGGGCCGGTGAGAGGACAAACCGGTCATAGCCGGGCAGGCCGTTGGAGTTGAATTTGATTCCCGTCCGGGCGGGGTGCTCCGGCCCGGGCACCCCGCTCCAGGGGTCGGGAAGCAGGGGTGCGTCCACCGGAGGCAGATGCATCAGCCCGTGGTACAGCGCCCCCAGGATTTGTCCGGAGGAGCAGGCTTGGGACAGGTAGCCCCCCCGCTGCTCCACCGTGTGCTGAAAGACCCGGAGGCGGACGCCCTGGGCAATGCGGTCCACCTCTCCGGCCCACAGCCGGTCAAATTTTCTCATTATAATCCCTCTTTTAATTTGCAATCGGCCCTTTTTTATGGTAGCATAGACCAAAAGAAAGGGGGAATCGCTATGTTGGCTATCGCCCGCCGCAACGCGATTCTGGAGCTGCTGCGGGAGCAGCAGAGCGTCAATGTGACCCAACTGGCCTCCACCCTGGAGGTGGCCACCGAGACCATCCGCCGGGACCTGAAGGAGCTGGAGGCCTCCGGCCTGCTCATCCGCACCCATGGCGGCGCCTACATCACCGACGGAGTTCAAAACGACATCAGCGTATCGGCCCGCTCGGTCATCCGCAAGCAGGAGAAAAAGGCCATCGCTCTGAAATGTGCCCAGCTGATCAACACGGGCGACTCCATCTTTTTAGACGCCTCCACCACCGACTGGTGCATCGCCCAAGAACTTTTGGAAAAGCATATCACAGTGGTGACCAACTCCCTGAAGGTGGCGGACATCCTCTCCGCCTCGGCCAGCGTCAAGCTGATTCTGGCGGGAGGAAACTACTCCACCCGGACCATGTCCTTCTGCGGGGAACAGACGGTGGAGGATCTGAGCCGGTACTACGCGGACAAGGCCTTTCTCTCCTGCCGCACCGTCCACATGGAGTTCGGTGCCACCGACTCCAACGAGGGGGAGGCCCTGGCCCGGCGGACTATGCTCCGCCGCAGCCACAGCACCTATCTGGCGGTGGACCACAGCAAGCTGGACGGGATCTCCTTTTTGAATATCTGCCCTCTGGAGGAGCTGACGGGAATCATCTGCAATCAGACTCTCTCCCCGGTGTGGCAGAACCACCTGAAATCCATTGGCGTGTCCTGCTTTTAGGGCGGCAGGCGCGCAGAGAGCCGGCGGCGGTTCAGCCGCCGGCTCTTTTTCGGCTCCGAACGCTTATTTGCCGATGCCCAACTCCTCAAAGGCCTTGTCGAAGGGTGCCTTGCACAGTCCCTTCTCGGTAATGATGCCGGTGATAAGGGAGTGGTCGGTAACGTCGAAGGCGGGGTTGCACACCTTCACACCCTCGGGGGCCATCCGCTCCTTATACCACATCTCGGTGACCTCCTCGGGGGCGCGCTCCTCGATGGGGATCTGGTCCCCCGTCTCCAAGGACATGTCGATGGTGGAGCTGGGAGCGCAGACATAGAAGGGGATGCCATAGTGCTTGGCCAGGATGGCCACGCCGGAGGTGCCGATCTTGTTGGCGGCGTCGCCGTTGCGGGTCACCCGGTCGCAGCCCACAAAGACGATGTTCACCAGCCCACGCTTCATGGTGATGGAGGCCATATTGTCGCAGATGAGGGTGGTGTCGATGCCGGCGTTGTGCAGCTCAAACGCGGTGAGCCGGGCGCCCTGGAGCAGAGGCCGGGTCTCGTCGCAGTACACCCGGAAGTCGGTCCAGCCGTGTTCCTGGGCCACATACATGGGGGCGGTGGCGGTGCCGTATTTGGCGGTGGCCAGGGTGCCGGCGTTGCAGTGGGTGAGGATGCCGTCCCCGTGCTTGAGCAGGCCAAAGCCGATCTCGCCGATGCTCCGGCTGATGGCCACGTCCTCGTCCCGGATGGCCTGGGCCTCGGCAAAGAGGATCTCCTTAATTTCCGCCACAGGCTTGGTCAGGCTGGCCCGCATGGTTCGCTCCATCCGGTCCAGGGCCCAGAACAGGTTCACCGCCGTGGGCCGGGAGGAGGCCAGGTACTCCTTCTGCTTCATGAACTCCTCGGCAAACTTCATCTGGTCGGCGGTGTCGATGCGGGAGGCGGTGAGGGCGATACCGTACCCGGCACACACCCCGATGGCCGGAGCTCCCCGGACACGGAGAAGCTTGATGGCCTCCCAGATGTCCTCAATCTTGCTGACGTTGAGCACCTTGATGGTGCCGGGCAGCAGGGTCTGGTCCAGAATTTCCAGATAGGTCCGGTCCGCCGACATGCGGACGGTGTCCAGCTGTAATGCGTTCATATGTCAGGACTCCTTCCTCTTACTTTGCCGCTTCCTGGGCCCGCTTCACGGCGGCCACAAAGTCGGCGCCGGTGCGGAATTTAGTCTGGTTCTTGATGTAGTCCTTGCCGCACAGGATGTTCAGCCGCTCCACCCAGGCCCGCTTCTCCTGGTCGGCGATGGTGGTCACATCCTTCACGTTGGCCATGCCCACGGTGCGCCGGTGCAGTTCAGTGCCGGCATAGCCGGCGGTGTCGTTGAGGATGCCCTCCAGATACCACTGCTTGAAGCCGGGGACCTTGGCCATGGGCTCGGTGGCCGCCTCGTCAAACTTCTTGTTGAACTTGGCCACAAACAGGTCCATAGTCTCCTCAATGGCCTTCAGGCACCAGTCGCAGAAAGCGGTATCCCCGGCGGCCAGGCCGTTGTCATAGGCGAAGATCAGGTTGGCCACCACGTTGCCGATGTCGTAGCCCATGGGGGCATAGGTGGCGAACTCCGGGTCAAAGACCTTGGTGGAGTCAGGCTTGACAAAGATGGAGCCGGTGTGCAGGTCGCCGTGCATCAGGGCCTGGGCGTCGGTCATAAATTTGAACTTCAGCTTGGAGACCTCCAGGTGCAGGGCCTCGTCCTCATACAGCTCCCGCTTCACGAAGTCGGCGTTGGGGGGGAACACATTGTTCTCATGCTTGATGTCGTTGTAGG
Organism: uncultured Oscillospiraceae bacterium; assembly: GCA_910578735.1. Lineage (GTDB taxonomy): Bacteria > Bacillota > Clostridia > Oscillospirales > Oscillospiraceae > Lawsonibacter. The sequence goes on along the minus strand of CAJTSQ010000010.1, from coordinate 21,337 downwards.
GCTCCATGAGCACCAGGTCCTCGGTGATCTGGCACAGCTCGGGGGAGATGAAGCTCTTCACCAGCTCCTTCTTCTCCTGGTGGTCCATCACCACATCACTGGTCATGAGCAGGGTGTTCACCATAAAGGTAGAGATGTCGTCGGCAAACTTGGGGAAGGTTTTGTGCTCCATCATGGCGTAGCGCATCAGCTGGTAGTCGGACAGATCCTCCATGCCGCAGGCGCTCATTACGGTGTCGTAGAAATAAATTTTGGGCACCATGCCAGGGGCGTACCTGTCGTTGAGCTGGAGAATCTCCGACTCAATGCGGTTGCGGTCGGTGGATACCTTCATGTCCTCAGAGATACGCAGAGACACCCCGGCGTGCTTGATAATCACCGAGTGGCCCTGGTCGTCCCACACCCGGAAGACGTAGTTCAGGTTGCCGTCGCCGATCTCCTTGGCCTGCATGGCGGCCTTGTTCCAGCCCATGTCCGGCAGCTTTTCCAGGGTATACTCCAGGATGTCGTCAATGCCCATCAGAAAGTACTTGTCAAACTTGCCCATGATTGGTTCCTTCCTTCTATACAATTTTTATATGCCGGGCCGGTCCTCAGGCCGGTCCTGTTTTTCCTTACTGCTCCTTCTTGCCGGCGTAGGCAGCCATCAGGGCCAGGGCCAGCACGGCGCCCTTCACGGCGGGGAGGATGTAGTAGGGCACGGCACAAATGGTCAGGCCGTTCTCCAGGGTGGACACCAGCATGGCCCCCACCAGGGTACCCAGGGCGTTGGGCTTCTCCGCGCCGCCCACCGACCGGCCCACGAACACGGCGGCCAGGGCCTGCATCAGGTAGTTGTCGCAGCACATAACCTGGGCGGAGCTGCCCCGGGCGGAGACCAGGATGCCGCCGATGGCGATGAACACGGCGGTAATCATGCCGGCCAGGTAGCGGTACTTCTTCACGTTGATGCCGGACAGCTTGGCGGCCTGCTTGTTGCCGCCCATAGCGTAGAGGAAGCGGCCGTGCTTGGTGTAGTTGAGGAAGATGTGGGCCACCAGCACACAGGCCAGCATGATGATAATGATGTAGGGGGAGCGGCCGATGGCGCTGAAGGCGTTGCTCAGGGTGGTGCGGACGGGGTCGGCCCCGGAGGGGGTGCGCATACCGGTGGACACCGCGCCGCCGCCGATGTACCACTGGCCCAGGCCCTGGTGTACAAACATCAGCGCGCAGGTGGCCAGCATGTCAGGGATTTTGCACACCAGGATGAGGAACATAGTGAGCTGATACATGATCATGGTGACGATGATGCACACCACGATGGACATGGCCAGAGACAGGCCGTACCACAGGTACATCGACACGAAAATGTAGGCCGAGCAGCTGGCCAGGGTACAGGCGGACATATCAAAGCCGTCCGGAGCCATGGTGACGGTGGCGGCGATGCCGAATACGGTGGTGATGGACATGGCCAGCAGGATGTTGACCATGTTGGCCTTGGACATGAAGAACGAGCCCTTCAGCGCGGTAAACACCACAAGGCACAGCACCAGCGCGATCACGGCGGCCCAATCCAATAAAAAGTGCAGGATTTTTTGCGTACTATTCTTTTCCAGCGTTTGCATATCTGCTTCCTCCTGTTGTTTTTTCTGGGGTCACGCCTTGACGTAGGCGGTGGTGCCGCCCACCGAGTAGTGCATGATCTCGTCCTCTGAGGTGTCGGCGGTGACCAGCTCGGCCATGATCTTGCCGTCATACATCACATAGATACGGTCGGTAATGGACAGCAGCTCCGAGTTTTCGCAGGACGCGTAGATGACGCCGTTGCCCGCCTTGGCAATGTCGTAAATCAGGCGGAAGATGTCCTGCTTGGCTCCCACGTCCACCCCCTTGGTGGGCTCGTCGAAGATGTATACGTCGCAGTCCGCCGCCAGCCACTTGCCCACGGCCACCTTCTGCTGGTTGCCGCCGGACAGGTTTCGGACCCACTGCCGGATGGAAGGGGTCTTGATCCCCAGCTGCTCCACATACTTCTTGGCGTTGGCGTCGGTCTTGGCTTTGTTGATAAAGGAGGCCACGCAGAATTTGCCCAGGCTGGCCGCCGACAGGTTGAAGCTCACGTCCTCGTTGACCAGCACGCCCTCCTTGCGCCGCTCCTCGGGCACCAGGGCGATGCGCTCCCGCACCGCGTCAGAGGGGGTTTTGATCTTCAGGTGCTTGCCGTTGAGGATCACCTCGCCGCCGCCCCGCTTGTAGCAGCCAAACAGGGTTTTGCAGAACTCGCTCTTGCCCGCTCCCACCAGGCCCGCGATGCCGATGATCTCGCCCCGCTTCATGTGCATGGACACGCCGTTCACCTTTCCCTCGATGTCGGTCAGGTCCTTCACCTCGAAAAACTCCTCCCCCAGCTGGACCTCCTCCTTGGGGAAGTTCTCCTCAAAGGTACGGCCCAGCATCATCTCCACGATCTCCTTGGAGGTGGTCTCGGCTGTCACGTCCCGGGTGCCCACGATCTCGCCGTTGCGCATGACGGTGTACTGGTGGCAGATCTGGATGATCTCGTGGATGCGGTGTGAGATAAAGATGACGCCGATGTTCTCCGTGTCCCGCAGGTGCTGCACGATTCGGAACAGCTCCACCGTCTCGGTGTCGCTGAGGGGGGCAGTGGGCTCATCCAGGATGAGGAAATTGCACTGGCTCTGGATGGCCCGGGCAATCAGCACCATCTGCTTCTGGGCCAGGGACAGGTCCTGGACCAGGGTGCGCACGTTGATGTTGGTAATATTCAGCCGGCTCAGGACCTCCCGGGCCTCCTGCCGCATTTTGGACCAGTTGACAACCGGCCGGCCCTTTGTATTCATCACTGTATTGTTGAGCATCACATTTTCCGCCACCGACAGGGTGGGGATCAGGGCCGTGTCCACTTCCTGGTACACGATCTGGATGCCCAGTTTTTTCGCTGCGGACGGGTCGCGCAGCTCTACAACCTCCCCGTTGAGGAGGACCTCTCCCTGATAGCTGGGGTTCGCGCCGGCCAGCACTTTCATCAAAGTGGATTTGCCGGCGCCGTTGGCGCCCACGAGGGCGCGGATTTCTCCGGTGGAGACCTGAAAGTCCACATCGGACAGCGCCTTTACACCGGGAAATTCAATGGAAACTTTTCTGGTTTCAAGTGTGATTTGATCCATGGGATTCCCTCTTTTCTACCGCTCTTATTCACATAGCCGTCTTTCAAACCGGAGTTTGGACGCCTGTTCTCCTCTGTCTTCCGCAACATGGAAGAGGAGGCGCCGGAGAAACCTCCAGCGCCTCCTGTATTGCATGGCTGATTAAATTTTGGGGTTCTTATTACTTGTGGATCAGGTCGGCGGGCATCCAGTCGGCCACGGACAGGTAGCTCAGGTTGCCGTAGGTCTCGTCAGCGATCTCACCCAGGTTCTCCACGGTGGAGGTGTCCTTCAGGGCGGAGGCCAGGATGGCAGAGCCGGGAACCTCGACCACGTCTACGCCGGTCTTGCCGCTGGCGGGATCGTAAATCTTGTCATACTCGCCGGCGATCTCCAGCATCAGGATACGCATGCCGATCTCGCCGTTCAGGGTCCAGTCGGTGGTGCCGGCGGCGGTCCAGATGTCGGGGCGGGTGAGCATGTTGGTGACGTCGACGGGGTCGATGTCAACACTGCCCATGGGCAACGCGGCGCCGTTGGTGCCGTTGAAGTTGGCATTCTCCACAATGGCGTTGTACACACCCTGGCCATAGCAGTCGTAGTACACCACAACGCCGTCCACATCGGCCCGGTTCACGCCCTGGAGGTAGGCGGCAAACACGGTGTTGGCGGAGTCAACAGTGTCCTGGAGGGGCTGAACCTCGCCCACGGTGACGATCTTGCCGGCGTTCTGATACTCCTGCCAGCCCACCTCGCGGCGGTCGAAGGGAGAGTTGTAGTTGGGGCCGCGCCAGACCTTGATGAGGCGGACGCCCTCGCCGAAGTTCTTGATCATGTCGTCGAGCAGAACGGTGACCAGGGAGGCGTCCTGCTGGAACATCTGGGTGACGCCCTCGATCTTCTGATACTCGCCGTCAGCATAGAACTGGGTGTCGAAGCAGGTGATCTTCAGGTCGGGATACTGCTCGGTGATCTCCTTCAGGAAGACGTAGGAGCCGTCCTGGTTGCCGTGGGAGACCAGCAGGCCGTCGTAACCGCCGGCGGCGCAGGTGCGGATGGTGTCCTGCCACTTGTTGAAGTCGCCGTCACAGAAGAAGACGTCGCAGGTGGCGCCCAGGGCCTTGGCCAGATCCTGGCAGGAGTTGGCCCACATCTGGAAGATGGTGGCAGAGGGCATAATCATGATGTACGCGACCTTCTTGCCGGCCACGGGGCTGGCTGTGCTGTCGCCGCCGTTGTTGGGGGTCTGCTGCTGGCTGCCGCTGCTGCTGCCGCTGGTGGAGCCGGGGGTTTGGTTGTTTTGGTTGCCGTTCCCGCCGCCGCAGGCGGCCAGAGCCAGCACCATGGATGCAGCAAGGATCATGGATAAAACTCTTCTTTTCATTTTGTTCCTCCTCAGATTTTTTTACAAAAGCACAGGACTTTTGTTTGCGGCAATTATACAACATGACCACCGAAAAAACAAGAGCAAGACATGGCCTTTTGTTGCAAAATGTTAATTTTCAGCTTTTCCAACAAATTAAATGTCATCCTTTTGTCTATTTTTCACCCCCCTCTCTGCCCGTTCGATTTCTGGATTTTTGTCCGCCCTCCTCCCGGCCGGCAGGCCGTTTTTCCCCCATTTTATCAGGATTTTCCAGGTAATATCCGGCCTGTTTCCACATATTTTGTCCAATATTTTTTTGTCCTCCTCCCTCTCTCCCCCTCTCGGGCGGACAGGTTCAGCGCGGTCAGCCGCCCCGGTTTTCTCCTCACCCAGCTGTCTTCCCTCCTGTAAATCCCACAATTCCCACATAAATCCACATTTCGAAGGCATTGCACTCCACCCCAATTTCTGTTATCTTAAATGCAGAACATCTTTGACGGGAGGCTGCTGTATCTATGAAAGTTTTAAACTTGGGGTCCATGAATGTCGATAATGTATATAAGGTGGACACGTTCCTTCTGCCCGGCGAGACCAAGCTCTCTCAGGAGCTGTCTCTCTTCTGCGGCGGAAAGGGACTGAATCAGTCCATTGCCGCCGTGCGGGCGGGCAACGAGGTGTGGCACGCCGGCCTGATTGGCGAGGACGGCGGGATGCTGCTGGACAAGCTGAAGGAGAACGGGGTAAACACCAGCCTGATCCGCCAGGTTCCCGGCAAGGGCGGGCACACCGTAATCCAGGTGAACAGCCAGGGCCAGAACTGCATCTTGCTCTACGGCGGCACCAACCGGATGCTCACCGAGGAGATCATCGACGGCATCTTTGACGCCTTTGGCCAGGACGGCGCCGTCCTGCTGCAAAATGAAATCAACCTGCTCCCCTACGTCATCGAGACCGCCCACAAGCGGGGCCTGCCCATCTTCTTCAACGCCGCCCCCATGGACGAGCAGGTCCACCAGTGCGACCTGTCCCTGGTAGACTGGCTCATTGTCAACGAAGTGGAGGGCCAGCAGCTGGCCGGCAACTGCCCGGAGGAGGAGATCCTCTCCGTCCTGAGCCGGAAGTATCCCCACATGAGCATCCTGCTCACCCTGGGCAGCCGGGGGGCGGTCTGTCTCTATGCGGGAAAGCAGTATGCCATCGGCATCTGTTCCGTCAAAGCGGTGGACACCACCGCCGCCGGCGACACCTTCAGCGGCTACTTCATGTATGGCGTACTCCACGGCCTGGCCATCCCCGACTGCCTCCGCCTGGCCACCGCGGCCAGCGCCCTGTGCGTGGGCCGGGCCGGCGCCGCCGACTCCGTCCCCCTGAAGGCGGAGGTGGACGCGGCACTGTCCGAGGGCACTCTGGAAGTTCCTCAGGTCCACTGAGCTTCTCAAACCGCAAGCGAGCCCCCGCAGAACCATCCGGTTCTGCGGGGGCTGTTTTTCGCACTGCTGTATTTTGATGAAAATACCGCCGCATATCGGGTTCAAAACCGTCAAAAAGCCGCTAGTCAGACCGGGGCCGGGCGGCTATAATGGTTCGAAGCTTTTCTGAAGGAAGGTGCCTCTCTGCATGACCAAAGACCTGACATCCGGCAGCCCGATGCGTTTGATTGCAGGCTTCGCTCTGCCCACCCTGTTCGGGATGCTGTTCCAGCAGCTGTATAACCTGGTGGACGCCATGATTGTTGGCAAACTGCTGGGGGCCTCCGCCCTGGCGGCGGTGGGCTCCACCGGCTCCATCAACTTTTTTGTCATCGGGTTCTGCATGGGGGTGTGCAGCGGCTTTGCCATCCCGGTAGCCCAGCGGATGGGGGCCAGCGAGCTCTCCAAGATGCGCCGCTACGTGGCCAACGCCGCCTACCTGGCGATAATTTTCGCGGTGGTTCTCACCGCCGCCACCGGCCTGCTTTGCCGCCAGATTTTGACGGCGATGCTCACCCCGGCTGACATCTTCCACGATGCCTATGCCTATATTTTCGTCATCTTTATGGGCATCCCCGCCACCTTTCTGTACAACCTGCTGGCCGGAATCATCCGCTCCCTGGGGGACAGCAGGACGCCGGTATACTTTCTGGCCCTGTCCTCCTGCCTGAACATCGTCCTGGACTTTACCCTGATCCTGGGCTTCCACGCCGGGGTAGCCGGGGCGGCCATCGCCACGGTGGCCTCCCAGGCGGTATCCGGGGCAATCTGCCTGCTGTACATGATACGAAAATACCCCATCCTCCGCATGACGGGAGAGGAGCGGAGATTTGATCTCCACTCCTGCGGGGTGCTGTGCGCCATGGGCATCCCCATGGGGCTTCAGTACTCCATCACCGCCATTGGATCTATCGTCCTGCAGTCCTCGGTGAACGCCCTGGGCAGCCTCTATGTCACCGCTGTAGCGGCGGGGGCCAAGGTGGTCCAGCTGCTGGTCTGCCCCTTCGACGCCATGGGGGCCACGATGGCCACCTACTGCGGGCAGAACGTGGGGGGATGCAAGCTGGACCGGCTTGGCCGGGGCATCCGCGCCTGCACCCTGCTGGGGTTCGGTTACGCAGCGGTCGCCTTTGGCGCCATGCTCCGCCTCGCCCCCTGGTGCGCCATGCTCTTCCTGGACCCCAAGGAGCTGGATGTGGTCCTGCTCACCCAGCTGACCACCCGGTATATTGTCATCCAGTCCGCCTTCTTCTTCCCTCTGTCTCTGGTGAACATCGTCCGGTTCTCCATCCAGGGCATGGGATTCAGCCCCTTCGCCATTCTGGCCGGGGTGCTGGAGATGGCCGCCCGCACCGGGGTGGGGATGCTGCTGGTGCCCGCCTTCGGCTATACCGCCGCCTGCTTCGCTTCCCCCGCCGCCTGGGTGTGCGCCGACCTGTTCCTGATTCCAGCCAGTGCGCTGTGTATCGCCAAGCTGCGCAGGCTCTACCCCAACCAGCCCGAGGAGCAGCCCGAGGCCCGTCCCGTCCCCCTGCGGGGGACGGGAGGGATGTCCATTTAAAATTCCTCCTGTATAAAGCCGAGGAGGATATCGCAGGCCAGCTGCAAGTCCTCCTCCCGGGTGAACTCCTCCCGGCAGTGGCTCAAGCCGCCCCGGCTGGGGGCGAAGATCATGGCGGCGGGCAGCTTTTGGGCAAAAATCTGGGCGTCATGCCCCGCGCCGCTGTCCATGTGAAACACCGGCAGGCCGGCCCGGACCATGCACCGCTCCAGCAGTCCCCCCATAGCGGGGTCCATGGCCACCGGCGCAGCCCTCACCTCCGCCCGGCGGTCCACACCGATCCTGGCCCTGGCGGCCATCTCCCGGACCAGAGCGTCTGTCCGGTTCCGCAGGACCTCCAGCCCTTCCGGATCGGCGCTGCGCAGGTCAACGCTGAACTCTACGCTCCCCGGAATCACGTTGGGGGCGTTGGGGGCCACCTCCACCCACCCGACGGTAGCCACGCTCCCCGGAATGGCCCGGGACAGCCCGGGCAGCCGGGCGGCTATCTCTCCAAAAACGGGCATGGGGTCGGTCCGGCCGTCCATGGGGGTGGTTCCCGCGTGGTTCTGGGCCCCCCGCAGGCGGTAGCAGCAGTGGTACAGCCCCACGATCCTGTCCACCACGGCGGCGGAGAGGCCCTGCTTATCCAGAACAGGCCCCTGCTCCACATGAAACTCCAAATATCCTTTTGCCTTTTCCGGCAGGCGGATGACCTCACCCTGAAAGGGGGAGGCAGCCATCAGGTCCGCCAGGCTCTCACCTGTCTCCCGGTCGTGGATTGCCGCCCACTCCTCCGGTCCCCAGTCGCCGCAGGCCGTGCGGCTGGACAGGAAGGACTCGGTAAACCGGACCCCCTCCTCATCGTTGAGGGCCAGCACCATCAGGGAGTATTGGGGCAGTTCCCCCGACGCCCTCAGCCGGCGGACCGCCTCCAGGGCGGTGAGGATTCCGGCGCAGCCGTCGTACCGTCCGCCACGGGGGACGCTGTCGTAGTGGGAGCCTAGGATCAGGACCTCCTCCCGCCGGCCCGGGAGAAAGCCGGCCACAGTGCCGCAGGGGTCCACCCGGGGCGTCAGGCCCAACCCCTCCATCCGCTCCGCCAGCCACCGGGCCGCCCCCTCCTGGGCCGGCGTGAAGGGCAGACGGGTCACCCCCTCCCGGTTGGCCTCCGTGCTGCTGAACTTGGCCAGTCGGTCGAGCTGCTCTGTGATGGTCATTGTTTTGGCCTCCTTTGCGCATCAAAAATCCCCCCGTTCAGGGGCAAGGTACAAAAAGCGCCTGCTTGCACAGCAAACAGGCGCTTTTTTTCACTGATTAATCGGTGACGTAGGGCAGCAGGGCAACCTGACGGGCCCGCTTGATGGCCTCGGTCAGCTGGCGCTGATGCATGGCGCAGGTGCCGGTGGTGCGGCGGGGCAGGATTTTGGCCCGCTCGGACGTGAACCGGCGCAGCTTGGCGGCGTCTTTATAGTCGATCTGCTCCACCTTATCCGCGCAGAAAGCGCAGACCTTGCGGCGCTTGCGGCCGCGGGGAGCTCTGTTATCCCGTTCCATAGCCATGGAATTTACCTCCTTTTGAAACCGTTATCGGTCAAAGTCAAAACGGCAGGTCGCCGTCGTCAGTAGCGAGTTCAGCAAACTGGTCGCCGTCCGCAGGGGGGGCGCCGTAGCCGCCGAAGGGGTCTGCGGGGGGCTGGGGTGCGGGATAGCCGCCGCCCTGACCGCCCTGGTGATAGCCGGTGGAATAGCTCCCCCCGCCGTCACCGTCCCGCTTGGAATCGCCAAAATAGATGTTGTCCGCGATGACCTCGGCGGAGCGGCGCTTGCCGCCCTCCTTGTCGGTCCAGTCCCGAATCTGGAGCCGGCCCTCTACCACGGCCGAACGGCCCTTGGAGAAGTAGCGGCTGACAAACTCGGCGGTTTGGCGCCAGGCCACCACGTCGATGAAATCGGTGGCGCGCTCGCCGGTGGCTTTGTCCCGAAAATCCCGGTCAACGGCCAGGGTGAAGGAGGCCACCGGAGTGCCGGTCTGGGTGCGCCGCAGCTCGGGGTCCCGGGTGAGGCGGCCCATAATAAAAATTTTGTTCAGCACATGCCGCTCCCCCTTACTCGTCCTTGCAGACGATCATAGAGCGCATCACGCCGTCGGTGATCCGGAAAATACGGTCCAGCTCAGCGGGGACGGCGGCGGCGGCGGTGAAGGTCATCAGCACATAGTAGCCCTCCATCAGGTCCTGGATGGGGTAGGCCAGCCGGCGCTTGCCCCACTCGTTGACCTCGGACACCGTTCCGTTGGCCTCCACTACGCCCTTGAACCGCTCCACCAGAGCGGCGGTCTGCTCCTCGCTCAGGTCGGGCTTCAGGATATACAGAGCCTCATAGTTCGCGTTGATTTTTGCCATGTTTCGCACCTCCTTATGGACATATGGCCCCCGGCTTCCGGCCGGGAGCAAGGATTATCCCGCCTCCGCTCACGAAGACGGGCTCAATTATTATACCTGAATCGGGAGAAATGTCAAGAAAAATTTTCTCAGGGCCCCATTCAGGGCCCCATTTTCTCTAATCCAGCCCCTCCAGGCTGAACGCGCCGGCGGGGAGTACGTCGGACAGCTCCACCAGCACAGGGTTCAGGCCCCCGTCCCGCTGCAGGGAGCTGGTGCGCACCCTGATCCGGCTGTCCATCGGTCCGGTGGGCAGGGAGACCACAAGGCTGGGGGTGGCCTGACCCAAGTCCACCAGCACAGTGCCCTCGTGCCGTCTGACGATGTCCCGGATAATGGCCAGGCCCAGCCCGGCCCCCTGGCCCGGCTGGGGGATATCCGCCCAGTCCCCCTCCTCCAGCAGGGCGGCCAGCTGCCGCCTGTCGGGCAGGGGACCGTTGTCCGACACGGTGAGGATGGCCCGTCCCCCCCGGCCCCGCAGGTCCAGCACCACCCGGCCCTCGCCCACCGCCCGGGCGGCGTTGGCAATCAGGCCCAGCAGCATCTTTTGCAGCAGCGCGGGGTCGCCGGGGATGAGCAGGCCCCGCACCGCGCTCTCATACTCCAGAACAACCCCGGCCTCCCGCAGCAGGGGGTAGGCGCTGTCCGTCACGTGGCGGCAGAGGCCGTCCAGGTCCATCGTCACCGGGCAGAAGGCCTGCTTCTCCTCCGCCTGCCGCATATACTCCAAATTGTCCAGCAGGCGGAACAGCCGGTGAAAGCTCTTGCCAAAGGCGTCCGGGGGCACCTGGTCCCCGGGGTTGGCAGTGGCGGGGCCCACCTCGGCCAAAATCTCGCCCAGCAGGGTCCGCAGCTGGCGAAGCACCCCCTCCAGCTGCCGGGGGGTCAGGGCAGCCCGCTCCACAGGGCGGAAGATGACCACCTGGTCCTCGCCGGCCAGTCCACAACTGTAGGTATAGCAGACGCCCTCCGCGCTGAACCGGCCCGCCCCCTGCGGGGCCAGGACAATCTCCTGGGGAATGGGCGTCCCGGGCTCCAGCCAGGGCAGGCTGCGCCGGGCCCTGGCGTTGGCGGCCAGCACCACGCCGTCCCTGACCTGGATCACACCATCGGGAAACCCGTCCAGCAGGGCCTGTATTGAATCGAGCATAGAACACTCCTCACTGGCGGAAGAATCCCTCCGCCCCGGGATCAGGGAAGCCCCCTGTTTTTTCCGCCTCATAGCATATGCCAAAGTCTGGGCGATAACACAAGCAACAGTATAGCAAATATTTCCCAGGGCGACAATAGAAAATGTCGAGCTCGGTCGAAAAAAGAGCCGGCACGGCGGCAGGCTCACACAAAACAGCCCCGCGCCGGGGAAAAAGGGGGCTTTCTCTTGCTCTATGGCGAATTTTTCAGGAAAATTTTTTGGAAATCTATGAAAAAACACACTAGGAAAAGGAAGGGACTTGGGATATAATATGGAAGCTACCAAAACCCGCAGGTCCGCTGCGGATATTTGAATAAAAAAAGGAGTTATGCAACATGAGCATCAAAGTTGGCATCAATGGTTTTGGCCGTATCGGCCGCATGGTATTCCGCGCCAGCCTGAACCACCCCGAGATCGAGATCGTGGGGATCAACGACCTATGCCCCGCTGACTACCTGGCCTATATGCTGAAGTACGACACGATGCACGGCATCTGCAACGCTGAGATCAGCTCCACCGAGACCTCCATCATTGTCAACGGCCACGAGATTCCCATCTCCGCCGAGCGCTCCCCCGCTGACCTGCCCTGGGCCAAGCTGGGCGCTGAGTATGTTGTGGAGTCCACCGGCCTGTTCCTGACCAAGGAGAAGAGCCAGGGCCATCTGGATGCCGGCGCCAAGAAGGTCATCATGTCCGCTCCCTCCAAGGACGACACCCCCATGTTCGTCTGCGGCGTCAACCTGGACAAGTACACCTCCGACATGAACTTCGTGTCCAACGCCTCCTGCACCACCAACTGCCTGGCCCCCATCGCCAAGGTGCTGAACGACAACTGGGGCATCACCGACGGCCTGATGACCACCGTTCACTCCACCACCGCCACCCAGAAGACCGTTGACGGCCCCTCCCTGAAGGATTGGCGCGGCGGCCGCGCTGCTGCCGGCAACATCATCCCCTCCTCCACCGGCGCCGCCAAGGCGGTCGGCAAGGTTATCCCCGAGCTGAACGGCAAGCTGACCGGTATGTCCATGCGCGTGCCCACCCTGGACGTGTCCGTGGTGGACCTGACCGTCAACCTGGCCAAGCCCGCCAAGTACGAGGAGATCTGCGCCGCCATGAAGAAGGCCGCCGAGGGCGAGCTGAAGGGCATCCTGGGCTACACTGAGGACGCCGTCGTCTCCTCCGACTTCCTGGGCGACCCCCGCACCTCCATCTTCGACAAGGACGCCGGCATCGCCCTGACCGACACCTTCGTGAAGGTCGTCTCCTGGTACGACAACGAGATCGGCTACTCCAACAAGGTTCTGGAGCTCATCAAGCACATGTACTCCGTCGACCACAAGTAATTTCGCCTCCCTTCCGGAGCGCCGCAGATGCGGCGCTCTTTTTTTGTCCGCAAATAGATAATAGCATATTTAATAATCGTTTTTGTCGAATTATCAAGAATTAAAATAAAAATTTAATATTTAATAATTTTTGTGTTTCTAATTTATATTTTGATAATACTGGTCTTGAGGTGTGAGATTATGACCTACGAGGCCAGAATGAAAGAGTGGATTACTGACCATGATATTCGCCAAAAAGTTTTGGCAAAGGAATTTCATGTGACAGAGGCGGTATTGAGCAATTATTTAACAGGGCGAAGTACGATATCTGTGGATGTACTTGTAAAGTTTGCAAAGCGCACCGGCCTAAGTATGGATTACCTAGTCGGTCTTAGTGACGAACCTATCCCGCCAATACGACTGAACGAAGCGGAGCGCCGATTTATGGAGACATTCCGCACCCTGTACCGCGACCAGCAGGAGGCCGTCCATAATCAGGTGCAGTTTTTTCAGAAGCAGAATCAGCGGGAATAGGCAAAAGCCCCCCTTAAAAGCGGGCGGATGACAAACCATTCCCGAAAAAACCCCGGAACGCTTGGGGGGCGTTCCGGGGTTTTATTTTGTCTATTTGGCGTATTCAATGGCCTTGGTCTCCCGCAGAAGGTGGACCTTGATCTGGCCGGGGTACTCCAGCTCGTCCTCGATCTTCTTGGCGATCTCACGGGCCAGGAGGACCATCTGGTCCTCGCTGATAACCTCGGGCTTAATCATGATGCGCACCTCGCGGCCGGCCTGGATGGCGAAGGACTTCTCCACCCCGTTGAAGGAGGAAGTAATCTCCTCCAGGGTCTCCAGCCGCTTGATATAGTTCTCCAAATTCTCCCGCCGGGCGCCGGGGCGGGCGGCGGAGATGGCGTCGGCCGCCTGTACCAGGCAGGCCACCACCGTCCTGGGCTCCACATCGTTGTGGTGGGCGTGGATGGCGTGGATGATGTTCTCGCTCTCCCGGTACTTCCGGGCCAGCTCCACGCCGATCTGTACATGGGAGCCCTCCACCTCGTGGTCGATGGACTTGCCCAGGTCGTGGAGCAGCCCGGCCCGCTTGGCCTCGGTGACGTTGGCGCCGATCTCGGCCGCCAGCAGCCCCGCCAGGTGGGACACCTCGATGGAGTGGTTGAGCACGTTCTGCCCGTAGCTGGTGCGGTAGCGCATCCGGCCCAGCAGCTTGACCAGCTCGGGATGCAGGCCGTGGACGTTGGTCTCAAAGATGGCCCGCTCGCCCTCGGCCTTGATGACCATGTCCACCTCCCGCTTGGCCTTCTCCACCATCTCCTCAATGCGGGCGGGATGGATACGGCCATCCAAGATCAGCTTCTCCAGGGCCAGCCGGGCGATCTCCCGGCGGACGGGGTCGAAGCAGGAGACAGTGATGGCCTCAGGGGTATCGTCGATAATCAGGTCCACCCCGGTAAGGGTCTCCAGGGTGCGGATATTCCGGCCCTCCCGGCCGATGATGCGGCCCTTCATGTCGTCATTGGGCAGCGGAACTACAGAGACAGTGGCTTCCGCCACATGGTCGGCGGCGCAGCGCTGGATGGCCAGGGAGAGAATTTCCCGGGCCTTGGTGTCCGCCTCATCCTTGTACCGGGCCTCGATCTCTTTGATCTTCATGGCCGACTCGTGGATCACGTCCTCCTCCAGCTGCTTGAGCAGATAGTTCTTGGCCTCCTCTGCAGTGTAGCCGGAGATACGCTCCAGCTCGTCCACCTGCTTCTGCTTCAGGGCCTCGGCCTCGGCCTGGGTGGCGTCCAGCTTGGCCAGCCTGGCAGACAGCTGTTCCTCCTTCCGCTCGATGTTCTCCATCTTGCGGTCCAGGTTCTCCTCCTTCTGCTGCAGGCGGTTCTCCTGGCGCTGGAGCTCGGAACGACGGTCTTTAACCTCTTTCTCGTGCTCGTTCTTGGCCTTGAGAATCTCCTCCTTGGCCTCTACCAGTGCCTCACGCTTTTTGCTCTCAGCGCTCTTATAGGCCTCGTTGACAATGCGGGTGGCCTCGTCCTCGGCGGACTTGATCTCCCGCTCCGCCGTGGCCTTCCGCCGGTTCCAGCCGAACAGGGCGCCGCCGAAAGCTCCGATCACCAGCGCAGCGATTATGCCGATGACTGCTAAAATTGGGTCCATTAGGTCTTGTTACACCTCCAAATTTTTTCGTGGCCGCGGCGGACCGCCGCGGTGCCTGCCGGCGGGCATGTATCCCGGCACAGGCTTGCAGTAAAAGGCCGCAAGGAGCCGGACAGGCGGGCTGCCTGCCTCCCCTGCGGCAACTGAAAAACATCCCCACAGGTTTTTCATATTTGTCCACTTAGCATTGTAAAGGCAAAGAGCTTTTCTGTCAAGAATTATTCACATTTGAAATGGAGGGTTTTTTGAAATTTTATTCCAGAGCGGAAAAAAAGGACGGCCAAAGGCCGCCCCTACCACAGCTCTCCAACTTCCGCCCCGGTGTAGTACCAGGTGAGGATATCCCGAAAGGAGCTGCCGTTTTTTGCCATGGTGTTGGCCCCGTACTGGCTCATCCCCACCCCGTGGCCATAGCCGGTCACATCGAAGGTGAACTGGCTGCCGTCCCAGGCCACAGTGAAACTGGCGGAGCGCAGGGAGAACAGGGAACGAACCTGCCCTCCGGTGAGAGTAACGCCTCCCAATGGCACGGAGATCACCCCGCCCCCCTCGTTGCGGCTGGCCTCTCCAAACCAGCTGGAGGGGGCGCCGGTCAGGTCCGCTCCGGGGTAGGCCTCCAGGACGAGGGCCTTTACCTCCTCCGGACTCAGGACAGTCTGGGTCCGGTAGTTGGGCACCTCCTCCCCCTCGGGGCTGTCCACACTCTTCAGGTAGGCCACCGGATTGCCCCACACCTCCACCGCATCCACCGTCTTCCCGGCGGCGGAGGAGAAAAACAGGGCCTGGATGGGCTTGCCCTCATAGAGGACGCCCAGCCCGTCTGTCTGGGTCACCGCCCGGTCGATTTTCTCCCTGTACTCCCGGGCGTTCAGCCCCCAGCGGGCCTCGGCGGCTGAGCGCGTGACGTAGGCCTGACAGCAGCTGCTGTCGCCGCAGATGTCGGCCTCCGGGTGCCTGGTGCCGTTTTGCAGGACGGCGGTGTAGGTTCGGGCGGCGCAGGCCTGGGCCTTCAGGGCCTCCTCCTCAAAGGAGGCGGGCATCTCCGCCGCCACAACTCCCCACAGATACTCCTCCATGGTCAGCTCCTCCACTGTCCCCTCCTTGGTGAGCAGGCGGACCGCCCGCCCCCTGTCACGGGTTCCGGCGGGCGCTGCGGAGGAAATGGGGCTGATGGGCAGAACGCTCTCCCCGCCGGGCAGCTCTCCGCCCTCCTCCCGCTGATAGACCGGCTCTCCCCGGAGCACCAAAACGGGCAGGAAAAATAAAATCGCCGTCAAAACCAGCGCAGTACTCACCACCATGCGGGCCCTCCCGGCCCGCTCCTTGTCCCCTCGCACCAATTACGCCGCCCCCTCTCCCTACATGGTATGGGACAGGCCGGTAAAATATGCGCAGGGGAGCCGATTCATAAAACCGGCTCCCCTTTTTTCTTATTCCTCATCCAATTTCAAAACCGCCATAAAGGCCTCGGTGGGCAGCTGGACGGTGCCCAGGGTGCGCATCTTCTTCTTGCCCTCCTTCTGCTTCTCCAGCAGCTTCTTCTTTCGGGTGATGTCGCCGCCGTAGCACTTGGCCAGCACGTCCTTGCGCATGGCCTTCACCGTCTCCCGGGCGATGATCTTGCCTCCAATGGCCGCCTGAACGGGGACCTCAAAGAGCTGGCGGGGGATGTTCTCCTTCAGCTTCTCACAGATGCGCCGGGCCCGGCCGTAGGCCTTCTCCCGGTGGACGATGAAGCTGAGGGCGTCCACCTGGTCCCCGTTGAGCAGCAGGTCCACCTTCACCAGGTCGCTTCTCTCATAACCCTCCAGCTCGTAATCCAGGGAGGCGTACCCCTTGGTGCGGGCCTTCAGGGCGTCGAAGAAGTCGTAGATGATCTCCCCGATGGGCATGGAGTAGTGCAGCTCCACCAGGTTGGTGTCCAAATACTGCATGTCCTTGAACACGCCCCGCCGCTCCTGACACATGGGCATGATGTTGCCCACATAGTCGGGGGGGGAGATGATGGACACCTTGGCGTAGGGCTCCCGGGCTTCGGAAATCGCTCCGGGGTCGGGGTAGTTGTGGGGGTTGTCCACCCGGACCACAGTACCGTCCGTTTTTGTAACCTCATAGATTACGGAGGGTAATGTAGTCACCAGGTCCAGGTCAAACTCCCGCTCCAGCCGCTCCTGGATAATCTCCATATGGAGCATCCCCAAAAAGCCGCACCGGAACCCGAAGCCCAGCGCCACCGAGGACTCGGGCTCGAAGGACAGAGAGGCGTCGTTGAGCTGGAGCTTCTCCAGGGCGTCCCGCAGGTCGGGGTATTTGCTCCCGTCTTCGGTGTAGATGCCGCAGTAGACCATGGCCTGAGCGGGGCGGTAGCCGGGCAGAGCTTCAGCCGCCGGGGCGTCCGCGCCGGTGATGGTGTCGCCCACGCTGGTGTCCTTCACATTCTTGATGGAGGCGGTGAACCAGCCCACCTCCCCGGCGGTCAGCTCGGGCGCGGACTCCATCCCCAGGGGTTTTAAATAGCCGCAGTCCAACACCGCATACTGGGCCCCGGAGGCCATCATCTTCACGTTCATCCCCTTTTTCAGGGTCCCCTCCATAACCCGGAAATAGACGATCACCCCCACGTAGGGGTCGTACTGGCTGTCAAAAATGAGGGCTTTCAGGGGGGCGGCGGGGTCCCCCTCGGGGGCGGGGATATTTTGAACGATGTCCTCCAGCACGGCGGGGATGTTGACCCCCTGCTTGGCGGAAATTTCCGGGGCGTCCAGGGCGGGGAGGGCCAGGACGTTCTCGATCTCCTCCTTCACCCGGGCCGGGTCGGCGGCGGGCAGGTCAATCTTGTTCACCACAGGCAGAATCTCCAGGTCGTGCTCCATGGCCAGGTAGGTGTTGGCCAGGGTCTGGGCCTCGATGCCCTGGGACGCGTCCACAATGAGCACCGCCCCCTCGCAGGCTGCCAGCGAGCGGGACACCTCGTAGTTAAAGTCCACGTGCCCCGGGGTGTCGATGAGGTTCAGGTGGTAGGTCTCGCCGTCCTCCGCCTTGTAGTCCAGCCGGACGGCCCGGGCCTTGATGGTGATGCCCCGCTCCTTCTCCAGGTCCATGTTGTCCAGCAGCTGAGATTCCATCTGCCGCTGCTCCACCGCCCCGCACAGCTCAATCAAACGGTCGGACAGGGTGGACTTGCCGTGGTCGATGTGGGCGATAATGGAAAAATTTCTGATTTTACTTTGGTCGGTCATAGATGACCCTCCTTGGGATATGATTCCGTTTTACTGTAGATATTCCACTACATTCCAACTGAACGACTCTGCAATCACATTGACAAGCTCATCGTGTCCGGCCAGCAGCCAATGGGACATTGCGTCATCCGCAATATTCAGCCGTCCTTTCACGTCTGAATTTCTGACATGAAACATATTGGGGCAAGGACAGGCCTGCTCGGAAAACCATGTTCTGAAAAACCGGTCCCTGTCACCGAAGTCTATTTTTGGGAGCTTATATTTCTGCGGGTCCAGCTCGAACTGTTTCATCCTCGGTTTGGAAAACTCAAAATACTGGACACAACGAAACCTCAGACATATCTGAACAATATTGATAGCGTCATATACGTCTATGTTCGGTTTTTTAGAGTGATCGTTTATTAAATCCGCAATAAGGAGCAGCTCCACAGCGCCGCTGTCAGAACGAAATATCTCTATTTCATCCGATGCCGACAGCTTCCAAGGGACCTTGACCGGCTCCAGTATCAGCTTCTCCATATTCCTTCTCCTGTTCCTTCCGTCCCCCGCAGGGCAAGGCTCCCCCTTGTGGGGGAGCTGTCACGCGAAGCGTGACTGAGGGGGGAACCGTCTCCCGCACCCCCTCCGTCTGGCCTCCGACCAGCCACCTCCCCCATAAAGGGGGAGGCTTTTTGCGCGCTCCTGGACGTTATTTCTTTTCCTGTTTTGCCTTCCGGCTGGCGCTGATGGCGGTGACCCGCTCGCCGGTGTTGTGGACCACCTGAAGGATGGACTGGTACAGCACCGGGTAATCCCGGGCCAGGGCGTCGTTGGTCATGTCTGGCCAGGGGCCTTTGGCCTTGGCGTGGGCGGCCAGAGCGTCGGCCAGCTCCGCCTCGCAGCACTTCATGTCGGCCTCGTGCAGGCCGGCCTGGAAGTGCCGGGGCGGAACGGAGAAAAAGTCCGGGTTGTTGTCCGGATTGGCGTCGTAGAGCCGGCGGTACACGGTATACACCGCGGTAGACAGGTAGCCGGCGGCGGCCTGGATGGCCTCCCGTGAACCCGTTTTGCCCAGCAGGCCGAAGAGCACACCGATGGAGTTGACCAGCAGCTTTTTGCTCAGCAGGGCCAGCACGCCCCCCTTCAGGGAGTTGTTCTTCTCATCGCTGATGTCGTAGAGCTCCTCCGGGCTGATGGTGGTGCCGTCCCGGCTGAGGGTGCGGCCCAGGAGAAAGTCGGCAGATACCCCGTAGTAGTCGCAGGCCTTGACCACGAAGGGCAGGCCGGGCTCCCGCACGCCGTTCTCATAGTGGCTGAGAAGGGCCTGAGAAATTCCCAGCTCCGCCGCCGCCGCCCGTTGGCTCACCCCCTTCTCCTGCCGCAGCAGGGACAGTGTACGCGGAAATTCCGCATTTGCTTCCTTCACTGTGTTTCACCTCAAGTCAAAATATCAGGGACCGCCGGCCAAGGCCGGCCCTGTCCCGATTTGCCGCAATACATTTTGTAATAGTATAACTGATGCAATATCTGTCGTAAAGAGGGAAATGAAAAAAATCCTGGAATTTTTCTTGCTGCCGGCGGAGAAAACTAAATCTGCGCCCTTGCTTTTTTTTCGGGAAAATGCTACCATATTTCTTGGAAACCCGGCGAGTTATCCCGCCCATCTTTGATTTGGAGGAATGTTCCCATGTTCAAAAAGCTGATTGAGATTCTGAAGGCACATCCCCGCAAGATCGTCTTTACCGAGGGCACCGACCCCCGCATCCTGGAGGCCTCCGCCCGCCTGCTGTCCGGCACCTTCCTTACCCCCATTCTTATCGGCAATGAGGCCGAGATTTTCGCCGCCGCCGAGGAAGCCGGCTTCAACATCCGGGGCGCCACCATTATCGACCCGGAGACCTATGAGGATATGGAGGCCATGGTGACGCGTATGGTGGAGCTGCGCAAGGGCAAGATGACCGCCGACGAGTGCCGCGCCATGCTGAAGAAGGGCAACTACTTCGGCACCATGCTGGTGGCCATGGGGATAGCCGACGCCCTGCTGGGCGGCGCTACCTACTCCACCGCCGACACCGTCCGCCCCGCCCTTCAGCTGGTGAAGACCAAGCCGGGCAACTCCATCGTGTCCTCCTGCTTCATCCTGGTCCGGCCCTACGCCACCGGCGGCAACCAGGTGCTGGCCATGGCCGACTGCGCCATCAACATCGATCCCACCGAGGATGAGCTGGTAGAGATCGCCTCTGAGACCGTGGAGTGCGCCAAAATCTTCGGCATAGACCCCAAGGTGGCCTTCCTCAGCTACTCCACCCTGGGCTCCGGCAAGGGGCCTGTTGTGGACAAGATGCGCAACGCCGCGGACAAGGCCAAGCTGGCCATGCCCAACGTGCCCATCGAGGGCGAGCTGCAGTTCGATGCCGCCGTGGCTCCCCGGGTAGCGGAGACCAAGTGCCCCGGCTCCAAGGTGGCCGGCTACGCCAACACCTTTATCTTCCCCGACATCAGCGCCGGCAACATCGGCTACAAGATCGCCCAGCGCCTGGGCTCCTTCGAGGCCTACGGCCCCATCCTGCTGGGCCTGAACGCCCCCATCAACGACCTCAGCCGGGGCTGCAACGCCCAGGAGGTCTACTCCATGGCCATCATCACAGCCGCTCTGGCCTGAACCGTCCCCGAAAAACCCCCCGGTTTGTAAAACCGGGGGGTTTTTGTCGAATCCGGTCCGATTTCCGGTAAAATGGGACTATCTCACGGATCACAGGGAGGAGTCGGACTATGAATCAGACCTACGGCTATGTGCGGGTATCCGCCCAGGAGCAGAACGAGAGCCGGCAGATGATTGCCATGCGCCAGTTTGGGGTGGAGGAAAAAAACATTGTGGTAGAGAAGCAGTCGGGCCGGGACTTCAACCGGCCCCGGTACAAGGGACTGCTGCGGCAGCTGCGGCGGGGGGATGTGCTGGTTGTCAAGAGCATCGACCGGCTGGGGCGGAATTACCAGGAGATTCTGGAGCAGTGGCAGCTGCTGACCAAGAAGCGGGAGATCGCCATTGTGGTGCTGGACATGCCCCTGCTGGACACCCGGCAGGGCCGGGATCTGACGGGCACGCTGATTGCGGACATTGTGCTGCAGCTGCTGAGTTATGTGGCGGAGACGGAGCGGGAAAACATCCGCCAGCGCCAGGCGGAGGGCATCGCCGCCGCCCTGGCCCGGGGGGTGCAGTTCGGCCGGGGGCGCAAGACTCTGCCCGACCGCTTTGATCATCTGGCCCGGCTGTGGCGGCAGGGGGAAATCTCCTCCCGGGCTGCCGCCCAGGAGCTGGGCATCTCCTATCAGACCTTCCTGCGCAGGGCAAAGGAGTGCGCGGAGGGGTGAAAACCAAAGGACCGGTACAGACCCCGTCAGGCCTGTGCCGGTCTTTCCTGTTTTTTGTTACGAAAAGTATACTTTTTGTAACAA
>CAJTSQ010000009.1 GCA_910578735.1 uncultured Oscillospiraceae bacterium | reverse complement strand
AGGCCAAAGCCCAAGACCGAGACCGAGCCGATGATCGGCGGCAGGTGCGGCTTTCTATATTTGGATAAGGACGGCAAGCCAATGGTGGCACTTCACTGGGAGCATTACTTCAAGCACATCTGCCAGAAGTACAACAGTATCTACAAGGTGCAGATGCCCAAAGTCACCCCTCACGTTTGCAGGCACACATTCTGTTCCAACATGGCAAAGAGCGGTATGAACCCCAAGACGCTGCAATACCTCATGGGACACTCGGATATTAGCGTTACGCTGAACACCTATACCCACCTGGGCTTTGAGGATGCGCAGGCAGAGCTGAAACGGGTTGCCAGCGGCGAGTAGTAAAACGGGAGAACCCCCCTTGATTTACTACCTTTCCTACTACTTTCGGGGTCAAAGCTGTGCTATTTTATGCCGGGATATGCCAAGAGAATGAGCGGAAGAAAATGCCGCAAAACACCTGCAAGGCCCGGAATATCAATACTTTCAAGAGGTTTCAGGATATGACAAGAATTTTATTCGTCTGCCACGGCAATATATGCCGGAGCCCAATGGCCGAGTTTGTGATGAAGGATCTGGTGAAAAGAGCTGGGCTGGAGAGCCAATTTTATATCGAGTCCGCAGCCGCCAGCACTGAGGAGATCGGCAACCCGGTCTACCCTCCGGCCCGCCGCAAGCTGGCCGAGCATGGGATCGGCTGTGCCGGCAAAACGGCCCGCCAGCTGAGGAACGAGGACTGTGCGCGCTTCGACCTCCTGATTGGGATGGACAAGGCTAATCTGCGGAACATGTACCGTATCTGTGGCGGCGACTACGACGAAAAAATGCATCTGTTGATGGAGTTTGCGGGCCGCCCGGATGCCGAGGTCGCAGACCCGTGGTATACAGGAGACTTCGAGGCTACCTGGCAAGATGTGCTGGCCGGGTGCCAAGGTCTTCTGAATGTATTACAGAAGAAGGCGTAAAGACAAAAATCATAGCGGAATTACCGGTGAAATGTGTTATACTGATATTGTGGAAATATTCTCAAATGGAGAGCGCGTATATAGGCTTTACCCAAACAAAAGTACCGGCTGCTTGACAGGCAGCCGGTTTTTATTTTCAAATTGGAGGTGTTAAAATGTCAGGTCCATCCAAAAGAGGCGGCGTCCATATGACCATCCTGGTGCAAGACGGCGAGGTTTTTTATGTGCAGTCCTGGCACAGCAAACAAAGAGTGGCCTGAATCTACAGCCCTGCCCTCTTTCAATCAGGTGGATAAGTCCACATCGTCCCAGCCGCACATCTCGTCGCAGCCGGCCAGCCAGAACAGAGCCCGGTGGCGCTCCATGACCACACCCTCCTCCAGCTCCTGTGGGGCGGGCATACCCATCACCCGGGCGTCCACGCAGGCCCAGTGGAGGCGGTAGATCAGGTCGGCCTGGTTCAGCAGCTCCTTCCGGGGGCGCAGTCTGGCCGCCGCCGTCAGCTCCTCCATGGAGGGGTACTCCCGCATGATTCGGACGGACTGGGGCACGTCGCAGATGCGGGTGGGCCAGAACAGGTCGTCGGTGAGACCCAGGGCCCACTCCATTACCCACAGATTCTCATACTGCCAGGCGTACTGGATCTGGGTCTGCTCGGTGGAATTGGGGTCGTCCAGATAGGCCTTCTCGTCGGGGGAGAAGAACCCCTCCGCCCCATAGCTCTCAATGATGGGGTTTACAAATTCCCGGCTCTCCTCATAGGACATGTGCTCCCCCACCCGGCACTCGGAGTACAGCGACACGATAAGCAGGGCCGCCGCCCGGCGGCAGACCTCCTCCACGGTACGGCCCGGCTCCTCCGCCCGCTCCCACAGCAGGGGCAGCCAGGGGGTGACGTAGATGTGCCGGTCCCGCAGCAGAGCCATCGACTTGTTTCGCCGCTCCACCGCCTCCGGGGGCGCGTCCTTGGCCCAGTCCGCCGGGATGGGAACCTCAGAGGGCATGTAATACTCCAGATCGCTTTTCCCGTCCTTGCTCAGAATGATTTTCCCCGCCGGATCCACCAGGGCATCCATCCCCCAGGTCAGCACCCCCTGGAGCGCCGCTGTTACCACCCCCATCCGCTCGGAGATAGCCCCCTCCTTGTCTGCGTTCTGGGGGCCGTCGTAGACGGCGTTCACCGACACCATCCCCCGGCACTGGCGCAGGTGATAGAGCAGGTTGCGCTGGATGTCGATGTGTTCTGTCTCCACCTGCCGGAAGTAGGCCCACACCCCCTGGAGCTGCTCCTGGGCCTTTTTTCCATCTTCCGTCTCCTTGTCCGCAACAAAGCCGGTGAAGTCGATGTGCATATCATCCTGGTAAATGCTGATCCGGTTGCCTGTGCCGGGGCTGTGAACCCCCAGGGCGGACTCCATCCGGCCCATGATATGCTCCAAGCTCTCAGCAGGGCAGAAGATCAGCTCCATAACCCCGGAGCGCTGCTGTCTGGGCGGCTCCTTGGGCTTTTTGAATTTGTCAAACAGTCCCATGGCGGTTCCTCCTTACACAAACCGGTTCTGTTCAGCGCTGTAGGTATAGTTCACAGCGGCCAGCTTCCGGACCAGCTCCTCCTGGTCCGCGTCCAGGGCGGCGCACAGCTCGTCCAGGCTGGGATACTCGTCCCGGAGCTTGGTGTTCACATAGCTGAGTAAAATCATGGGGTCCTGGGGAAGCATAGGAAAACCTCCTTACTCGGGCCGCTCCAGGCCCAGCACATCGTAGTACTCGTCGGAGAAATGCAGAGCCGACGGGTCAAACCCGGCCTGGAGGGTCTTTACTTGTTCAAAGGGGTCGGCGGGGGCCAGGTCAAACTCCCGGGCGATGGCAGACAGGGCAGCATTATTTCGGGTGAAATACTCCTCACAGCCGGGCCAGGTTCGTTCAGCATCTTCCCGGAGCAGCTGACGAAACCCCGCCTCGTCCATCCACCAGATTTGGGAGAGGGGGTTGGCGTCCCGGCAGAAGACGACAAAGGAGAGAAATTCTCGGAAGTCCCCGGCCACAGGAAGGACAAACTTTCCCTCCTTCCCCATGGCCGGGTCCACACAGAACACCCGCTCATCCCCGGGCAGGAGAATGAAGTGGACACCGTCACAGCCGATGGCCCCCACCGGCTCGGCATCTATAGGAGTACAGAAGTAATCGCAGAACTGGCCGCCCCACTCCAGACCAATGGCGGAAAAATCAATGTCCAGCCCCTGGAAGCGTTTTAAGTCGTCTCTGGTCATGGCTTACAGCCCCAGCTTCATAGACACCACGTTGTCCACCATGGCCAGAGCGTTGTCCACCATCAGTGGGTCTTTGCCGCCGCCCATGGCGGAATCGGGCTTGCCGCCGCCGGAGCCGCCGGCGATGGCGGACACCTGCTTGATGATATCCCCGGCCTTGATCCCCTTCTTGACGGCCTCCTTGCCGCAGACGCACAGGAAGGTGATCTTCTCCCCGCTGACAGAGGCCAGGACGGCCACCACGTTGGGCTCCCGGTCCTTGAGAATGTCCCCCATCTGGCGCAGGCGCTGGGCGTCGGCCTCGGGGACCACAGAGGTGAGCACCTTCAGCCCGCCCAGCTCGTGGGCGCCGAAGAGGATGCGGTCGGTCTCGCCGGCGGCCTCCTTGGCCAGCAGCTTATCAATCCGCTGGCGCAGGGACCTCATCTCGGTCATGGCGGCCTCCGCCTTTTCCTGGAGCTCGCCGGGCTTGGCCTTCAGGGCGGCGGCGGCCCGGAAGATCAGCTCCTGATTGCGGTTCATGGTCTCCAGAGACACCCGGCCGGTGGTGGCCTCGATGCGCCGCACCCCGGCGGCCACCGAGAACTCGCTGGTGATGTGGAACACGCCCACCTTGGCGGTGTTGTCCAGGTGGGTGCCGCCGCAGAACTCCACGGAGAAGCCGTCGCCCATGGACACCACCCGGACGGTGTCGCCGTACTTCTCACCGAACAGGGCGATGGCCCCCTTCTTCTTGGCCTCCTCGATGGGCAGCACCTCGGTGTGGACGCTGCTGCCCATGAGCACCATGTCGTTGACGATGGCGCTCACCCGGCCCAGCTCCTCAGGGGTCAGGGCGGAGAAGTGGGTAAAGTCGAAGCGCAGGCGGTCGGGCTCCACCAGGGAGCCGGACTGGTGGACGTGGTCCCCCAGCACGGAGCGCAGGGCGGCGTCCAGCAGGTGGGTGGCAGAGTGGGCCCGCATGACGGCCTGACGGCGCTGGGTGTCGATGTGGGCCCGCACCACGTCGCCCACCTTGAGGGAGCCCTCGGCCATTTTACCGTAGTGCATATACTTGCCGCCCTTGTTCTTCTGCACGTCGGTGACCTCAAAGAGCAGGCCGTGTTCACCGCTGCGGGCGATCTGGCCGTGGTCGGCCACCTGGCCGCCCATCTCGGCGTAGAAGGGGGTCTTGTCCAGCACGACGATGGCCTCCACCCCGGAGACGATCTCCTCCACCTGCTGGCCCTCGGCCACAATGGCCACCACCTTGGCGTCCATAACCGCGTTCTCGGTGTAACCCACAAACTGGGTGGCGGGGACCTCCTTGCCAAACTCCACACCGGCCCAGCCCAGGTCGCCCAGGGCCTCCCGGGCCTTCCGGGCCCGCTGGCGCTGCTCCTCCATCTGCTTGTGGAACTCCGCCTCGTCCAGGGTCATGCCCTGCTCCTCCACCATCTCCAGGGTCAGGTCCACAGGGAAGCCGTAGGTGTCGTAGAGCTTGAAGGCATCCGCGCCAGAAAAGGTCTTTTCCCCCTTCTCCTGGTGGCCGCGGAGCATGTCAGAGAAAATTTTCAGGCCGCCGTCGATGGTCTTGGCAAAATTCTCCTCCTCCACACGGATGACCTTGGTAATATAGTCCTGCCGCTCCCGGAGCTCGGGGTAATGGCCCTCGTTCTCGTGGATAACGGTGTCGCACACGGTGTACAGGAAGGGCTCGTTCACCCCCAGCAGCTTGCCGTGGCGGGCGGCCCGGCGCAGCAGGCGGCGCAGAACGTAGCCCCGGCCCTCGTTGGAGGGGAGGACGCCGTCGCAGATCATGAAGGTGGCGGAGCGGATGTGGTCGGTGATTACACGGAGGGATACGTCCTTGTCTTTCGACTCTCCGTAGTGGGCGTGGGTAATCTCGCTCACCTTGTTGGTGATGTTCATCACGGTGTCCACGTCGAAGAGGGAGGCCACCCCCTGGCAGACGCAGGCCAGCCGCTCCAGGCCCATGCCGGTATCGATGTTCTTCTGCTTCAGCTCCTCGTAGTGGCCCTCGCCGTCGTTGTCGAACTGGGAGAACACCACGTTCCAGACCTCGATATACCGGTCGCAGTCACAGCCCACGGTGCACCCCGGCTTGCCGCAGCCCCACTGCTCCCCACGGTCGTAGTAAATTTCGGAGCAGGGGCCGCAGGGGCCGGAGCCGTGCTCCCAGAAGTTGTCCGCTTTGCCAAACTTGAAGATACGCTCCTTGGGGATGCCGATGACCTCGTGCCAGATACGGAAAGCCTCGTCGTCGGCAGGGGTGGTCTCATTGCCGGCGAAGACGGAGGGGTACAGCCGCTCCGGGTCCAGGCCCACCCACTCCGGGCTGGTCAGGAACTCCCAGGCGTAGGGTATGGCTTCCTTTTTAAAGTAGTCGCCGAAGGAGAAGTTGCCCAGCATCTCGAAGTAGGTGCCGTGGCGAGCGGTCTTGCCGATGTTTTCGATGTCGCCGGTGCGGATGCACTTCTGACAGGTGCACACCCGGTGGCGGGGGGGCTCCTCCTCCCCGGTAAACCAGGGCTTCATGGGGGCCATACCGCTGTTGATGAGCAGCAGGGACGCGTCGTTCTGAGGGATCAGGGAGAAGCTGGGCAGCCGGAGATGGCCCTTGGATTCAAAGAATTTCAGGAACATCTCCCGCAGCTCGTTCAGTCCGTAAGGTTTGGGTTCTTTCATGTTGATTACCTCCAAAATTTGTTTAATTTGGTTATTTTTCTAATGTCACAAGCTGCTCGCCAGTGAGATAGTCCACCAGCCGCCACACCTCGCATTTTAAGGAATCGGCGGTAAAGGATTCAAACCGGACGCCGTTGGAAAACTCCAGCTCCAGGTCCCCCAGGGGGGAGATGCGGCAGGCGGTGACGGTGCTCCCCGCCATCTGCCGGGACAGGCCAGGGGACAGCACATCGAACCGGCTGCTCTCCACCGCCGGACGGCCCGCAAGGTCATATTCCCAGCCCTCCCCCACCTGGTCTGGGGCAAAGGGCGCGTACATATCACCGGAGGCCAGGGCGGTCCGCCCGCTGTGGACAAACCGCCAGGGGGTCTGGAGGTGGATGGACCAGGAGGGTACCCTCCTGTCCCGCCCATCCGGCTTTGGGAGCTCAAAATGCCGCTCCACCTCCGCCCCCAGATTCAGGCACAGCATATCCACCGCCCGGCTCAGGCTGTGGAAAGGGGCGCCAACCACTCGCTCCATCGCTCCCCCCTACTGCACCCTGGCTTCAATGCCCATCAGCTCCATATCAACGCTGTAGGCCACCCGGTACATGATGCTCTTCTTCTCATGCTTGCAGTAGATCACCGCCGTGCCGTATTCCTCGCCGGTATCCTTAATCTTCTGCCCGGTGGCCATGGCCTCGTCCTCCTCTTTGTAAGCGCCGGCCTTGTCCAGCCGCTCCTCCATATAGGACTGGATGCTCTCGGGGCTGGAGGTCTCCTGGGCGTCGGCGCGCAGGCGCTCGTAGACCGTCTGATACTCCCCGGCGTTAAGCAGGGCGACAATCTCCCGTCCCTGTTCCAGGACGGCGCTTTCCTCCATCCCCTCCGGCAGGGGGTTGCCGGAGACCTTGCAGCCCGACAGCAGAAACAGTGCCGCCAGCGCGGCCAACAGCAGAGCAAATTTTTTTCTCATGGCAGCTCCTCCAGCATCAGTTCGGACCGGGCATACAGTGCCGCCCGACCGGCCAGCTTCACCCTGTCCCCCTCCAGCCGACAGTACAGAGTGCCGCCACGGGGGGAGGCCTGCCGGGCCACAAACTCCGTCTTGCCTGTCTTCGCCGCCCAATAAGGGATAATAAGGCAATGGGTCGAACCGGTCACCGGGTCCTCGGGCACCGCGCATTTCGGGGCAAAGCAGCGGGACACACAGTCAAACCGGCTTCCCCTTGCGGTGACACAGCACACCGATCCTTCCAGATTTTCCATCGCCGCCAGATTCGGCTGGAGGCGGACCACATCCTCCTCCCGTTCCAGAACACACATCAGGTCCCGGGCTCGCCAGGCCTCCAGGGGCCGCACCCCCAGAGCGGCGGTCATCTCCGCCGTCACCTCGGTCTGAACAGGAACATAGGCAGGAAAATCCATCTCCAGCAGCTCTCCCCGCCGCTTCACGATAAGCGGGCCGCTGAGTGTCTGAAAGCGGACATCCTCCAATTCCGGAGCCACGAAGCGCAGTATAGTATACGCCGCAGCCAAAGTGGCGTGGCCGCACAGGTCAATTTCGCCCTCCGGCGTGAACCACCGCAGCCGCCAGCTGTCTTCCTCAAAGACGGCAAACGCAGTCTCTGAGAGGTTATTTTCCATCGCGATCTTCCCCATCAGCTTATCTGCCGGCCACCGGTCCAGCAGGCATACCGCCGCCGGGTTGCCTTCAAACAGTCGGTCGGCGAAGGCGTCCACCACATATTGCTTCAACAGCCGCTTCCTCCCTTCAATTTCCTCGCCCCGGCCTCCGGGGTGGGTCTCGGTTTTTTAAGTGGTAGAATGAAAAACCGCCCCTGACATACTGTCAGGGGCGGAAAACATCCACGGTACCACCCTGATTATCCCCGCAGGGCGGGGCATCTCATTGGTCCATAACGGGGACAGGCCGTCCCGGTCGTCCCGGGCCGCTGGGGAGTGGCTTGCCCGGGCAGTCCGGCCGGGGGCTTTCACCGTCCCCCCTCGCTTCAGGCCGCTGTCGCCGCGCTTGGCTCCTTCATCGCGTTTACCGGATTATTGTATCATATTTCTCCCACTTGTCAACCGCTAATTTTAACAGGGAAATTCACCAGTTTCAAGGAAAACTAAAAAAGTTGTTTTGTTCATATTGACTTTTTTTCCCTAAAGTTTTACAATATAGAAAGTCCCGAAGGCGCCGGCTGAATGGTTGACGTCGGGGCGAAATCAGAAATGGAGGAATGAAACGTGAAGAAACTTTTATCCATGCTGCTGGCTTCCGCCATGGTCCTGTCCCTGGCCGCCTGCGGCGGTGGCGGCGACAAGTCCCAGGGCGGACAGCAGTCCACCCCCGGCAGCCAGTCCGGCAGCTCTCAGGGCAACGTCAGCACCCCCGTTGACGACCCCATGGCCGAGCTGATCGAGGCCGCCAAGGCCGAGGGCGAGCTGGTGGTCTACGGCTCCTGCGAGGAGGACTACCTGGCCGCCGCCTGCCAGAAGTTCGAGGAGCTCTACGGCATCAAGACCACCTATCAGCGCCTGTCCACCGGCGAGGTCCAGGCCAAGATTGAGGAGGAGAATGGCAACCCCTCCGCCGACGTCTGGTTCGGCGGCACCACCGACCCCTACAATGTGGTAGCGGCCGAGGGCCTGCTGGAGCCCTACGCGGCCATCAACGCCTCCCACATCACCAAGGACGTGTACAAGCACGCTGACAACATGTGGCACGGCATCTACACCGGCATTCTGGGCTTCATGGTCAACAAGGACCGTCTGGACAGCAAGGGCCTGGAGGCCCCCAAGGACTGGCCCGATCTGCTCAAGCCCGAGTATGAGGGCCTGATCTGGCTGTCCAACTACAACACCGCCGGCACCGCCAAGCTGGTCATCAACACCATGATCCAGAAGTACGGCCACGACGAGGGCATTCAGTTCCTGGTCGACCTGGACAAGAACATTGAGGTGTACACCAAGTCCGGCTCCGGCCCGTCCAAAAACGTGGGCACCGGCGAGTGCACCATCGGCATTGGCTTCCTGCATGACGGCATCACCCAGATTCTGGACAACGGCTACGGCAGCATCGAGCTCATCATCCCCTCCAGCGGCACCTCCTGCGAGATCGGCGCCACCGCCATCTTCAAGGGAGCCAAGCACCCCAACGCCGCCAAGCTGTGGATTGAGTACGCCCTGTCCCCCGACTGCGTCAACCAGGCCGACGAGGTGGGCTCCTACCAGTTCCTGGTTCTGGACAACGCCGAGCAGCCCCAGGCCGCCTATGATTTCGGTCTGGACCCCAACAACGTGATGGACTATGACTTCGACGACGCCACCAAGAACATCGGAACCTATGTGGAAGAGGTCATGACCGCTCTGGCCTCCGCCGGCTCCAACACCGGCGACACCGGCCGCTTCCAGACCGAGTAATACACCCCAGCCAGCGGGGGGACGGCGCACACCGCTGTCCCCCCGCTTCCAATCTGAACAAAAGGAGGGCTTCTCCATGGCAAAAAGCCAGAGCGCGGCGCTGGACCGGAAAAAGCTGATGGCAGACCCCGTTATGGTGGGCACCATCCTCGTCCTCATCGCGTTTTTGACCCTGTTTATCCTCTACCCCCTGGCGATTCTGCTGGTGGACAGCTTCTACGGCGGGAACGGCTTTACCCTGTCCACCTTCCAGCGCATCATGGCCATGCCCACCTTCACCAAGGCCATCGGCAACACCCTGAAGGTGGGGTTCCTGGTAGGGATTCTGTCCACCGTGGTGGGCCTGCTCTTCGCCTATGTGGAGGTCTATGTCAAGATGGGCAGGGCGGTGGGCGGCCTGTTCAAGGTGGTGTCCATGCTGCCGGTGGTGTCGCCCCCCTTCGTGCTGTCCCTGTCCATGATTATGCTCTTCGGCAAGGCGGGCATTATCACCTACTTCCTGCTGGGCATGGAGGACAACAGCGTCTACGGCTTCTGGGGCATTGTCATCGTCCAGTCCCTCACCTTCTTCCCCGTGTGCTACATGATGCTCAAGGGTCTGCTGAAGAATATTGACCCTTCCCTGGAGGAGGCCGCCCGGGACATGGGGGCCAGCCGGTCCAAGGTGTTTACCACCGTCACCCTGCCCCTGCTCCTCCCCGGCCTGGGCAACGCGTTTCTGGTCACCTTCATCGAATCCATTGCCGACTTCGCCAACCCCATGATCATCGGCGGCTCCTACGACACCCTGGCCACCACCATCTACCTCCAGATCACCGGCGCTTACGACAAGGAGGGGGCGGCGGCCATGGCCGTGGTGCTGCTGTGCATCACTCTGGGTATGTTCATCGTTCAGAAATACTATCTGGAGGCCAAGACGGCCGCCACTCTGACGGGCAAGGCGTCCCGGGGCCGGATGCTCATTGCGGACAGGAGCGTCACCGTTCCGCTGACCATCCTGTGCTCCCTGGCGACTATCTTTGTCATTATGATGTACGCCTGCGTGCCCATCGGGGCTCTGTTCCCCACCTGGGGCTACAAATTCACCCCCCTCACCTTCAAGTGGTTCGGGCAGGTGTTCACCCGGTACCACGGCCTCCAGGCCTTCCGTGACTCCTTCGTGCTGTCCCTCATCGCCGCCCCCATCACCGCTCTGCTGTCCATGATTATCTCCTATCTGGTGGTCAAGCGGAAATTCAGGTCCAAGGGCTTTATCGAGGCAGTGTCCATGCTGGCCATGGCCGTGCCCGGCACGGTGCTGGGTGTGGGCTACATCCGTGGCTTCTCCGGCGGCGTGTTCCACACCGGATTTCTGCAGGGGCTATACGGCAGCGCGGCCATCCTCGTTATCGTTTTTGTGGTCCGCTCCCTGCCCACTGGCACCCGCAGCGGCATCTCCGCCCTGCGGCAGATCGATAAGTCCATTGAGGAGTCGGCCTACGACATGGGCGCGGACAGCTTCAAGGTCTTTATGACGGTGACCCTGCCCCTGATTAAAGACTCCTTCCTCTCCGGCCTGGTCACCGCCTTCGTCCGGTCCATCACCGCCATCTCCGCCATCATCCTGCTGGTCACCCCCAGCGTCTACCTTATCACCGTTCAGATTAATGAGTTCGCCGAGAAGGGCGCCTACTCCATCGCCTGCGCCTTCGCCACCATTCTGATCCTCATTACTTACGGCTCGGTGCTGCTGATGAACCTGTTTATCAAATACTTCGGCACCAGCCGGAAGCTGAAGCCAGAAAAGGTGAAAAAGGCAAAAACCAAGCGAATCAACATCCAAGTCATCAAGGAGGGCTAAGCCATGTCCAAAGAGAAAAAAGGGGTCCGTCTGGACCACATCTCCAAAATCTATCAGGACCCCAAGACCGGCAAGGATTTTTACGCGGTGAAGGACACCTCCCTGAACATCGAGCCGGGCTCCTTCGTCACCCTGCTGGGCCCCTCGGGCTGCGGCAAGACCACTACTCTGCGGATGATCGCCGGCTTCGAGAGCCCGGACGAGGGAGAAATTTTCCTGGGGAACGAGGCCATCAACGCCCTTACCCCCAACAAGCGGGACACCGCTATGGTCTTCCAGAGCTACGCCCTGCTGCCCCACTACAATGTGTTCGACAACGTGGCCTACGGTCTGAAGCTGCGCAAGGTGCCCAAGGACGAGATTCAGCAGCGGGTGATGAAAATTCTGGACCTGGTGGAGCTTACCGGCATGGAGGGCCGCATGACCAACCAGCTGTCCGGCGGCCAGCAGCAGCGTGTGGCCCTGGCCCGGGCGCTGGTGATCGAGCCCAGTGTGCTCCTCTTTGACGAGCCCCTGTCCAATCTGGATGCCAAGCTCCGGGTGTCCATGCGCACCGAGATCCGCCGCATCCAGCAGGAGGTGGGCATCACTGCCATCTACGTCACCCACGACCAGAGCGAGGCCATGGCCCTGTCGGACAACATCATCATCATGAACAAGGGTGTGGTGGCCCAGATGGGCTCCCCCCAGGACATCTACTACCACCCCAACAGCGAGTTTGTAGCCGACTTCATCGGCGAGGCCAACTTCCTCAAGGGCACCCTGGACCGGATGGACGGCGACCACGCTATCCTAAAGGTGGAGGGCTCGCCCACCCGGGTCCCCGCCAAGGAGGGGATGTCCCAGGGGCAGGAATATACCGTAGTTCTGCGCCCTGAGTCCGCCGTGCTGAAGGACGAGGGCGGTCTGCCCTGCGAGGTGACCCTGTCCTGCTTCATGGGCTCCTATCAGAACTACCACATCAGGGTGGGGAGTACCCTGGTGAAGCTCACCGACTACAACCCCAAGAACAAGCGCATCT
The DNA here is from genome assembly GCA_910578735.1 of uncultured Oscillospiraceae bacterium. Lineage (GTDB taxonomy): Bacteria > Bacillota > Clostridia > Oscillospirales > Oscillospiraceae > Lawsonibacter. Next base: position 64,291 of record CAJTSQ010000009.1, on the reverse strand, counting down.
ACCAGGTGGGGGAGAAGTGTTCCCTGGTATTCGACCCAGAATCGGTACATATCCTGTAAACGACAGACAACAAAAGGGCCCGGATTCCCGAAACGGGAATCCGGGCCCTTTTATGGCCTCTGCCGCCCTCACCTCACCCAGAGGCCGGGCAGCTTGTCATAGAAGTCCCCTCTGTCCTCCCAGACCAGAAGCAGGCTGCCCGTCCGGACCGACACCGAGGCCTCCGTGCCCAGGAACTGGTTGCTCACCCCCAGGGGAAAGTCGCTGGTGAGGGTGTACTGACTCAGGGGGTATTTCAGCCCTGTCAGGTCCACCCCTTCCGCCCTGCCGCTGTTGCAGAACACGGACAGGAAGCCGCTCATGTCCGCCGGGAAGCGTACGCACTGTCCGTCCTGGATACAGGTGGCCACGGTCTTTTGTCCGGCCAGAAAGCCCTGCGCCCTGCGGCGGGCCAGCCATTCCAGTAGCTGGAGGTTGCCCAGGGTGTGTTCCAGGCGGCCCCCTACGCCACCCAGCAGGAGAAAGCGCCGGTAACCCAGCCCCAGGCCCTGACGCAGGGCATAGGCCATGTCAGTGTCGTCCTTCTCGGCGGGCAGCTGGATTACATTGGGATGGCTGGGGTTGCGCCCTAAGGAGTCGAAGTCCCCCACAACCAGGTCGGGGGACACCCCGTAGGCCATCAGGGAATCATAGCCCAAGTCGGCGGCAATCACATAGTCGCCGGGGCGGGGACTGGGGCGCAGGCCAGGGGTCAGGGACATGGCCCCCACGATATAACAGATGTTGAAGTCGGGATTCATGGTGGTCACTCCTCGGTTAATTTACGGGGTCGCCCGCTCAGTATACCACAATCTCCCATCGCCTGCAAGACGCCGCCTTTTCAAATTTGCGCCCCGCAGGTATTGACTTTCCCCCATAAACAGCATAGAATAGCCCATACTGACTGTGTTTTCAGGAGGCGGACACTTTGTTTCACTACTTCGATTACGCCGCCACCACACCGGTGCGGCCGGAGGCCGCCCAGGCGGCGCTGGAGGCCATGACACAGGGGTGGGGCAACCCCTCCTCCCAGTACTCCTTCGGGACCCAGGCTGCCGACTGCCTGAAGGCCTGGCGGGCCGATGTGGCCCAGGCTCTGGGCTGCCAAACGGACGAGCTCTATTTCACCTCCTGCGGCTCAGAGAGCGACAACTGGGCCATCCAGGGGGCGCTGGAGCTGAACCGGCGGGTGGGAAAACACATCGTCACCACCGTAATTGAGCACGCCGCAGTCCTGGAGCCCTGCAAGGTCCTGGAGCGCCAGGGATTTGAGGTCACCTACCTCCAGCCCGACCGCCAGGGCCGCATTGATCCCGGCCAGGCGGCCCAGGCCATCCGGCCCGATACCGCCCTGGTCTCCATGATGCTGGTGAACAACGAGCTGGGCACCCTCCTCCCGGTCCGGGAGACGGCGGAGGCCATCCGGCGGACAGGCTGTCCCGCCCTCCTCCACTGCGACGCGGTCCAGGGCTTTTTAAAGGTGCCCTTCACCCCCGCCCGGCTGGGGGTGGACCTGCTGTCCGTCAGCGGGCACAAAATCTACGCCCCCAAGGGGATAGGCGCGCTGTATGTCCGTAAAGGTTTGAAGCTTCCGCCCCTCATCCACGGCGGCGGGCAGGAGAGGGGCCTGCGCTCCGGCACGGAGGCCACCGGTCAGATCGCCGCCTTCGCCGCCGCCGCCCGTCTGGGTGCCGCCTCCATGGAGGAGGACATCGCCCGGGTCGCCGCCCTGAAGGCCCGCACAGCGGAACGGCTGGTCCAGTCCGTCCCAGGCCTGACTCTCCTCACCCAGGGCGGCGCGCCCCACATTCTGTCCCTCTCTCTCTCGGGCTACAAGAGCGAGGTAGTGGTCCGCTTCCTCAGCGACCGGGGCGTCTATCTCTCCTCCGGCTCCGCCTGCAAACGAGGAAAGGCCAGCCATGTGTTCGCCGCCCTCAAGCTCCCCAAGCCCCTGCTGAACGGCGCGCTGCGCGTCAGCTTTTCCAACCGTACCACCCAGGAGGACGTGGACGCCCTGGTCCAGGGCCTCCAGGCGGCCCAGCGGGAGCTGCTTCCCGCCATGTCTTGAAGGAAAGGAGTATTCCCTTGTTTTCGTTCATGAAGCAAAAGCCGGGCTTTTATAAGCAGGTGGTTCTGCTGGCCACCCCGGTCGTCCTGCAAAACCTGATTACCAGCACCCTGGGCATGGCGGACACCTTTATGGTGGGCATGCTGGGCGAGGCCCCCATGGCGGCGGTGACCCTGGCCAATATTCCCCTGTTTGTGGTCCAGCTGTTCATTTTTGGCGTACAGAGCGGCTCCTCCGTCCTCACCAGCCAGTACTGGGGCAAGCAGGAGATGGAAGCTATCAACCGGGTGCTGGGGGTAGCCCTGTGGGTGGTACTGGTGGTGTCCTCCCTCTTCGCCGCGGTTTTGATCGTCTGCCCGGTAGAGTTTCTCAGCCTGTTCGGAAACGAACAGGAGGTTATTGAGCTGGCCGCCCAATACGGCTCCATCGCCGGAGTCTCCTATGTATGCAACGCCTTTACGATGATGTATGTGGCCGTCTACCGCAGCATGGAGCGGCCCCAGCTGGGAATGTACATCCTGGTCATGTCCATGACGGTAAACACCTTCCTCAACTGGGTCCTCATCTTCGGCAACCTGGGCGCGCCCGCCCTGGGGGTCAGGGGCGCGGCCCTGGCCACTCTCACCGCCCGTATCCTGGAGATTCTGGTGGTGGTCCTCCACATGATGAAAAGCCGCTTTTTCCAGGTCCACCTCCATCTGCTGCTCCGCCCCGGCCTGGACATGTTCCGCCGCTTCCTGCGCTACGGCAGTCTGGTGGTGTTCAATGAGACCACCTGGGGCCTGGGCGCGTCCGTCTTCCCCACTATCATGGGCCACATGGAGGGCAGCACGGAGATTCTGGCCGCCTACACGGTGGCGGGCAACATCGATAAGATCTGCATGGTGGTCTCCTTCGGCTTGGGCGCCACCGCCTCTATCATCATCGGCCGGGAGGTGGGCGCCGGGCGGCCCCAGCAGGTCCGGCCTGTGGGCATGGCTATGTGCGCCCTGGCTTTGATGTGCGGGACCGTCATCGGCCTGCTGCTGTTCCTTTTTGCCCGGTTCCTCGCCCCGGCCTGGGTGTTCCCGCTGTTTCAGATGTCGGCGCGCTCCTCCTCCATCGCGGTCATGATGATGACCATACAATCCCTGATCCGCCCCCTGCGTGACTTTAACAGCGTTGCCATCGTGGGAGTTCTGCGGGGCGGCGGCGATGTGCGTATGGCCACCATTATTGACACCAGCCCCCAGTGGCTGATCGCGATCCCGGCGGCCGTCCTGCTGGGTTCTGTGCTGAAGCTGGACATTTTCTGGGTCTACCTGGCCACAACGCTGGAAAACATTGTGAAGTTTGGCCTTGGCCTGTGGCGTTTCCGTTCGGACAGCTGGGTCCGGGATCTGACCCGGGCCTGAACCGCTCCGCTCTGCGGGCCGGAAAAATTTTTCGCCGGAACAGGATTTTTTCCGAAAAAGGGCTTGACTCCCGGCGAAAAGCTGGTATAATACATGGTGCTGTCTCTCAGATTAAGACAGCACCACAAATGCAGTAGTATCGAAGTGGTCATAACGAGCACGACTGGAAATCGTGTAGCCTGATAAGGGCTCGAGGGTTCGAATCCCTCCTACTGCGCCATTAACAAGACAGGCCGCCAAAGGGGTGGCCTGTCTTATTTTGTTAAAGTTTTCTTGGTTGGATGCACATAAAATTCCGCATGGTACACTCCGCATAATAGGACCGGCCCTCCCACTGCTGCGCCAGCAGTCCGTCGTCCCCAAAGGTATCGTAGCCGGAAAAGCGGGTCTGACAGTCGATGGTTGTCTTCTGGTGTACAGGCCACCCCTATGGCCTTACTTTAACACGATCAAGAGACTTTACTGTCAATAGCAGGGCGGAAAAAATAGGGTATTTTATCTTTTTCGTTTTTTTGCACAAACATAATGGATAAAAACTGTCTATTTTATCAGGGCCGCCCCTCTTGCTTTAGGGGACAAAACCCGATATAATTTCTATGGTTAAGGCATCCCATATGCCGACCTTGATAGACCATGCAACGCCGGGGCAGGCCCGTGTTGCTCTTTTTTCGATTTTTGTTTGTTAAAAATCTAACAAACAATGGAAGCAATCAAGGCCGGGAATTCAAACTAGGAGGACTGCAAAATGGATTTTCACCTGTCTAAAGAGCAAGAGATGGTCCGCAAGATGTACCGCGAGTTCGCCGAGACCGAGGTCAAGCCTTTGGCCGAGGAGATCGACGAGGAGGAGCGCTTCCCCATGGAAACCGTGGAGAAGATGGCCAAGCTGGGCATGATGGGCATCTACTTCCCCAAGGAGTACGGCGGCGCCGGCGGCGACGTACTGAGCTACGCCATGTGCGTGGAGGAGCTGGCCAAGGTGTGCGGCACCACCGCCGTCATCGTGTCCGCTCACACCTCTTTGTGCTGCGCCCCCATCTTTGAGCACGGCACCGAGGAGCAGAAGAAGAAGTATCTGCCCGACCTGTGCTCCGGCAAGAAGATCGGCGCCTTTGGCCTCACCGAGCCCGGCGCCGGCACCGACGCCTCCGGCCAGCAGACCACCGCCGTTCTGGAGGGCGACCACTATGTACTTAACGGCACCAAGTGCTTCATCACCAACGGCAACGTGGCCGACACCTTCGTGGTCTTCGCCATGACCGACAAGTCCAAGGGCAACCGGGGCATCTCCGCCTTCATCGTGGAAAAATCCTTCCCCGGCTTCTCCACCGGCAAGCACGAGAAGAAGATGGGCATCCGCGGCTCCTCCACCTGTGACCTGATCTTTGAGGACTGCATTGTCCCCAAGGAGAACCTGCTGGGCAAAGAGGGCGGCGGCTTCAAGATCGCCATGCGGACGCTGGACGGCGGCCGTATCGGCATCGCCTCCCAGGCCCTGGGCCTGGCCGAGGGCGCCATTCAGGAGGCCGTCAAGTATACCCAGGAGCGCGTGCAGTTCAAGATGCGCCTGAGCCAGATGCAGAACACCCAGTTCCAGCTGGCCGACATGGAGTGCCGCACCCAGGCCGCGCAGCACCTGGTCTACGCCGCCGCCCTGAAAAAGCAGGAGCACGGCGACTACAGCAAGGAGGCCTCCATGGCCAAGCTCTTCGCCGCTGAGACCGCCTCCGACGTGACCCGCCGCGCCGTCCAGCTGTTCGGCGGCTACGGCTACACCCGTGAGTACCCTGTGGAGCGCATGATGCGCGACGCCAAGATCACCGAGATCTATGAGGGCACTTCCGAGGTCCAGCGGATGGTCATTGCCAAGTACATGGGCGTGAAATAAGATAGGAGGCAGATCAAAATGAAAATCATTGTATGTGTCAAGCAGGTCCCCGATACCTCCGGTAAGGTGGCCGTCAACCCCGATGGTACCCTGAACCGGGCCTCCATGGCCGCCATCACCAACCCCGACGACCTGAACGCCGTTGAGGCCGCCCTGGTCCTGAAGGAGCAGACCGGCGCCGAGGTGATCGTGGTCTCCATGGGCCCCCCGCCCGCCGAGGGTATGCTCCGCGAGGTCATGGCCCGGGGCGTGGACCGCGCCATTCTGGTGTCCGCCCGTGAGTTCGGCGGCTCCGATACTTACGCCACCTCTCAGATCCTGGCCGCCGCCATCGATAAGATCGGCGTTGACAAGGACGACATCGTCATGTGCGGCCGTCAGGCCATCGACGGCGACACCGCCCAGGTTGGCCCCCAGATCGCCGAGAAGCTGGGCCTGCCCCAGGTGTCCTACGCCGCCGAGATCACCAAGGAGGGCGACACCATCACCGTCAAGCGTATGCTGGAGGACGGCTACATGACCATCAAGGTGAAGACCCCCTGCCTCATCACCTGCATCAAGGAGCTGAACACCCCCCGCTACATGAGCGTGGGCGGCATCTATGAGTGCTATTCCAAGCCCTATGAGATTTTCGACTACAACACCCTGAAGGATCATCCCTTCATCGATAAGGACACCATCGGCCTGAGCGGTTCCCCCACCAACATCCTGACCTCCTTCACTCCTCCCCAGAAGGGCGCCGGCATGATGCTGGAGGGCGCCGATAAGGCCACCTGCGACAAGCTGGCCGGCATCCTGGCCGCCAAGCATATGATCTGAGAAGGGAGATAGAAGAATATGTCTACTTTTAATAGTTCCGATGTCGCTGCCTTCAAGGGCGGAGTCTGGGTATTCTGCGAGCAGCGCCAGGGCAGCATGATGCCCACCTCCTACGAGCTCATCTCCGAGGGCCGCAAGCTGGCCGACGAGCTGGGCACTAAGCTGTACGGCATCCTGCTGGGCGAGGGCATTGAGGGCATCGCCAAGGAGCTGGGCGGCTACGGCGCGGACGGCGTGTACGTCTGCGACCACCCCCTGCTGAAGAACTACACCACCGACGGCTATACCAAGGTCATCTGCGACGTGATTGAGGAGCACAAGCCCGAGATCATGCTCATCGGCGCCACCAACATCGGCCGCGACCTGGGCCCCCGGTGTGCCGCCCGCCTGCACACCGGCCTGTGCGCCGACTGCACCCACCTGGACGTGGATATGGGCATCTACAAGGACTTCCTGAAGGAGAACTCCACCCTGGCTCCCGAGCGCATCGACGCCACCAGCCACGCCATGGTGCTGGGCCAGAAGCATGATGTGTCCCGCGACCTGAAGATGACCCGTCCCGCCTTTGGCGGCCACCTGATGGCCTCCATCATCTGCCCCCGGTTCCGTCCCGCCATGGCCACCGTGCGCCCCGGCGTGATGAAGAAGGCCGCCTTCGATCAGGCCAAGGCCGACGCCTGCGAGATCATCAAGCCCAACTTCGAGCTGACCGAGGCCGACATGCAGACCGAGGTTGTGGAGGTTGTCAAGGCCGCCAAGAAGCTGGTTGACCTGATCGGCGCCGACGTGGTTGTCTCTGTGGGCCGCGGCATCAGCAAAGACGTGGAGGGCGGCATCAAGCTGGCTGAGGAGCTGGCTGAGGTCCTCGGCGGCGTCGTGGGCGGCTCCCGTGCCACCATCGACTCCGGCTGGCTGTCCGCCGACCACCAGGTGGGCCAGACCGGCAAGACCGTCCACCCCAAGATTTACGTCGCTCTGGGCATCTCCGGCGCTATCCAGCACAAGGCCGGTATGCAGGACTCGGAGTGCATCATCGCCGTCAACAAGAACGACACCGCTCCCATCTTCGAGATCGCCGACTACGGTATCTGCGGCGACCTGTTCAAGGTCACCCCGCTGCTGATTGAGGCCATCAAGGCTGCCAAGGCCGCGAAGTAAGGGATTATCAGTGTAAGGCAAAGAAGCCTGATATAATTGGGAGGAACTTCGTAAAGAAGTTCCTCCCAAAACTTTTGTCATATCAACCCAGCGTGACGGTTGCTGTCTCGGCTGTTTCACGGGAAAGCCTGGTTGATTACCGGAGCTTGCCGTACTGCTCATCGTCCACCGGCTCCAGCCACTCATTGGAGCAGTCTTCGCCGGGGGCCTCGAAGGCCACATGGGAGAACCAACTGTCCCGGGCAGCGCCGTGCCAGTGCTTTACGCCGGCGGGGATGAACACCACATCGCCGGGGAACAGCTCCCGGGCCTCCCGGTTCCACTCCTGATACCAGCCCCGGCCGTTGGTGCACAGCAAAATCTGCCCGCCGTCCTTGGAGGCATGGTGGACATGCCAATTGTTGCGGCAGCCCGGCTCAAATGTCACGTTGGCCAGGAAAATAGTTTGACCTGGGTCGGTGAGAGGGTTCAGGTAGCTGCTGCCGGTGAAATATGGAGCGTAGGCGGTATTGGGCTCGCCCAGACCAAACAGCCCGCCGTCGGCGCCGTTGTCCTCCTTGTAGACGTCCACCGCCACACGGAAGGCCGCCCAGGCGTTGGGCCAGCCGGCATAGAAGGCCAGGTGGGTGAGAATTTCCGCCATCTCCTCCTTGGTGACGCCGTTCTTTTTGGCATTGACCACATGGAATTGGAAGGAGCTGTCCACCAGTCCCTTGCTCACCAGGGCGGAGACGGTGAGAATAGAGCGCATTTTCAGCGAGAGTTGGGCCTCCCGGGACCAGACCTCGCCGAATAGTATGTCGTCGTTCAACTCCGCAAATTTGGGGGCGAAGTCCCCAAGGCTATCCTGGCCCGCTGTCTGTTTTACCATAATCAATTCCCTCCAGTTTAGATTGGGGGGCCAACGCCCACCCCGATTGCTTTTATTCTAATCCTTAAAGCAAGCTTTAAGTCAAGTGATTTTATCCAAGAGATGGTGTGTCGCTCACGTCTCCGCTGTCCAGGATATTGCACGGCTCCTGAACGGGGGATTGTCCGCCGGAGCGGCGGTGAGAATGGTGTCATTATCAATGGTGTTCAGCATAAATAAACGCAAGCGAGGCGGCCGGAAGCCGCCCCGCAAAACTATGTTGTATCATTTCTCAAAATTGCTGCATCCAGAAGCAGAGCCACTTACCTGGTAAAAGGGAAGGACATGCCGGTGAATATCATTTCTTTTTTTTCATCTGTGTCAGGCGGGTGTAAAAAATTCCCGTCACCATGGCGCTGACCATGGTCCACAAGGTTCCAAGGGTCTCATGAAGCGGAAGAATGTAGAACAGCCCCACGCTGATCCCGGCCGCGCCAATCACACAACCGGCCAGGGCCTTTGCCCTGGGTGACAGCTTAATCCTGACGTTTGATTTTTTCACATGCCCTTCCCCTCTCTGCTGTGTTCACTCTATTTGGACGGAAGTTCTCGAATCAAGTCCTTGGACTTTCCTGCCTGGAGCACATAGCTGTTGGCCGGGTGGCCCACAAGACGCACCAGCCGGCGGCCCAGTTCCATGGCCCGGTCCAGGTCAATGCCCGTCTCCACACCGGATTCCTCGCACATATGCACCACGTCCTCTGTAGATACATTGCCGGCGGCCCCGGGGACAAAGGGGCACCCGCCCACCCCGGCAAAGGAGGTGTCATACCGGGCAAAGCCGGCCTGCATCCCCGCCAGGATATTGGCAATGCCCAGCCCCCTGGTGTTGTGGAAGTGGAGCCACCAGGTCACCTGGGGATATGCTGCCGCCATCTCTGTACACATCTGAAACACCTGAGCGGGGTTTGCCTGGCCGGAGGTGTCGGACAGTGAGATCTCCCGGATACCCACACAGAGGTAGGCGTCCACGATTTCCCGCACATCGGACAGGGGAATCTCCCGGTCCCAGGGGGAGCCGAACGCCATGGAGATGGAGCCGGATACCTCCATTCCGGCGGCCCTGGCCGCCTGGGAGCAGGGCTGGAACCCCGCCGCCGTCTCCGCCGGTGTGCGGTTCAGGTTGGCCAGGTTGTGGGCCTTACTGGCGGATACATTCAGCTTCAGCTTTTTGCAGCCGCAGGCGGCGGCCCGCTCCACGCCCTTCAGGTTGCCGGCCAGGGCGCGGTACTCCACCCCCGCCTTGGGCCGGAGCCGGCGGAACACCTCGTCGGTATCCGCCATCTGGGGAACTGCCTTGGGGCTGAAAAAGGACCCCGCCTCAATCACGGGAAAACCGGCGTCCGCAGCCCCTTCAATCAGCTCCAGCTTTTCCTCGGTAGACAATATGTGTTTTTCGTTCTGGAGCCCATCGCGGGGGCCCACCTCGCACAGGATCACCTGGTCAACTAAATTCAGCGGCATTGCAATACATCCCTTTCCAATTATTCTCAGCCTGTTACTTCATCATACCGGGAATAAAGGTAATCAGCTGCGGGAATATGACCAGAATGGCGACATCAACCAGGGCCATCAGGACAAAGGGCATGATCTCCCGAATAATGCCGTCCACCTTGGCCCGGGCAGAATTGGCTGCCACATAGAGGCACACACCCACCGGCGGGGTCAAGTTGCCGATGGCGATATTGCAGATAACCGTTACGCCAAAGGCGATGGGATGAATGCCGGCCAGCTCAATAATGGGCTGGAGCACTGGAATGAACATGATCTGCATGGCGGTGCCCTCCAGGAAGAAGCCGCCGATGAAAAACACCACATTGACCACAAACATAACCCACAGCTGGTTATGTACCGCTCCGCCGAACATGCTCTCAATCACCTGCTGGAAATTGTTGCTCTGCAAAATCCACGCAAAGAGGCTGGAGGTGCCAATGATAAACATGACGTTGGCAGCGCCAATTACCGATTCCACAAACAGCTCGGGCAGGTCTTTGACGGAGATGGTGCGGTAGACAAACAGGCCGAGAATCAGCGTGTAGGCCACCGCTGTGATGGCGGACTCCGTTGCGGTCACAACGCCGGTGAGAATACCGCCCACGATGATTACCGGGGCCAGTATGGGCAGAATGGCACGGGGCAGGGTCCTCATAATCAGCCTCAAGGAAAAGTGTTTGTCGTTGTCCTTATCGTAGCCGCGCACATGACAGACGATGCCGCAGATTGCCATAAAGGTAACGCCGATCATAATTCCGGGGATAATGCCGCCCATAAAGAGCTTTCCTACCGAAATACCGGTGATACTGGCCAGAACAATCATGGGCATGCTGGGCGGGATTATAATGCCCAGCGTTCCGGAGCTGGCCATCAGGGCGGCGGAAAATTCCTTGGGATAGCCGCTGCGCTCCATACTGGGGACCATGATGGAGCTCAGGGCCGCGGTATCGGCGGGTGCAGAGCCGGAAATACCGCCCATGAGGATGCCGGTAAGCACGCCCACATAGCACAGTCCGCCCCGGAGCCAGCCCACCAGGGCATTGGCAAAGTCAATCAGCTTCTGTGTGATGCCGCTGCGCTCCATAATGGAGCCCACCAGCATAAAGAAGGGGATGCCCATCAGGGTTACGCTGTTTACCCCGTTAAAGATGCGCTGAGGCGCCACCATCAGCGGCACCTGTCCCTGAAGCACCAGCTCCGCAATGGAGGACAGGCCCAGCGCCACCGCGATGGGGATGCCGGTGAAGATGACCAGCAGCAGGAACAGCACGATCATCATAATAAGCAGAAAGGATACCGTCATGTCTTATCCCCTCCTTTCTCTGCCGCCTGGCAGAAGTCGTCCACAATCCGGGCGACGCAGTAAAACAGGCTGAAAATGCCGCACAGAGGGATGCAGAGGTAGACCATTCCGTAGGAGATGTGCAGAATGGGGGAGTACATCTTCATTGTGCTGAATGAGTATTTGAATCCATAGACGGTCAGAACCAGAAACAGGACCATGGTAAGAATATCGCTAATCAAAACAAAGGCCCGCCTTACCTTTTGAGGATATTTCTCCACCACAAATTCCACACCCAGATGCTTTTTATGATAGACGCCGATAGAGATCCCCATAAACATCATCCAGGTGAAGACAAACTTGCTGAACTCCTCCACCTCGGTGATGCTGCCGGTTAAAAAGTTCCGGGAGAACACGTTGGCCAGGAGCATGGTGAGCAGGGCCGCAAAGGTCACGGTGGCAAAGACGAAAAAGACCTTGTAAATCCCATAGGATATTTTTTGCAGAATTCGATTGAGGGAATGCATAGAAGCGCTCCTTTCTGTTTTTTCTATGCTGTTAAATCAGTAGTTCGGGCCGCAGGGCTTTGCATTTGAGATGAAAGCCCTGCGGCCTGAAGTGAAAGGAGGATGCGTTAATAGGGATAATCCTTGATCTGATTAATCAGGTCGGCGCCGTAGGTGTCAGCAAACTGGTCATAGACGCTGGCGGTTGCGGCACGCCAGGCCTCCTTGTCGGGGTTCTCATTGATGATGGTGCCCTTCTCCTTCAGCTCGGCGACCTGGGCGGCCTCGCTGCTCCGGATAGCGGTCTTCTCCACCACGCCGGCGTCCTTGGCGGCCTGCATCACGATCTGCTGGTCTGCTTCTGTCAGCTTCTCCCAGACATTGCCGTTCATCATCAGGCCCATGACCGCGTAGATGTGGCCGTCCAGCACCATGTACTTTTGGACCTCGTCAAAGTTGTTGTCCACAAAGGCGAACACAGGGCCCTCCTGGCCGTCCACGGTGCCGTTGGAGCAGGCCAGATAGACTTCCTTAAAGCCAAGGGTAGAGGTGGAGGCGCCCAGCGCGGCGGCGGTGGCGGCCTGGATGGGATTATCAGGGATACGGATCAGCTGGCCCTTCATGTCCTCGGGGCTGTTGATCTCACACTTGTTGGTGGAGTAGTGACGGAAGCCGGAATCCCAGTAGTCCAGCATCATCACGTGGTTGTTGCTCCAGATGCTGTCACGGAACAGCTGGCCCGGCTCGCCAGCAAAGACGGCATCCACATGGTCGTTGTCAATAAACAGGTAAGGCAGGCTGAACACGGTAAAGTTGGAGTCCAGCTTGGATATCGAGCTGGAGCCAATCAGGCAGGCGTCCACGGTGCCCATAGCCACGCCCTCGGCCATCTCGCCCTCGGAGCCCAGCGCTTCGCCGCCGAAGATCTCCACCTGAACGGCGCCCTGGGTGTTCTCCTCCACCAGCCGCTCAAACTCCTCCAGGCCGGAGTAGAAGGCGGTGCCGGGGTTGTAGCTGGTGCCGGCCTTAAAGGTCAGGTAGGTCTCCCGGGCCCCGGTGGAGGGGTCGGAGGTCCCGGACTTGTTGGCACTGTCATTTCCGCTGCTGGACGCGGGATTGTTCCCGCCGCAGGAAGCTAAGGCGAGCAGCATGGCTGCGGCCAGGATGGCGCTCATTATCTTTTTCATAATCATTCTCCTTTCAACTGGTCAAAGCAGCTCGCAGGCGGCCGCTACAATATCAGGTGTGTCGATATGCAGGCACTTGCGCAGGTAGGCCCGGTCGCCCACCTCGCCAAAGCGGTCCTGAATCCCCACACGGCGCATGGGTACAGGGCAGGTCTCCACTACAGCCTCGGCCACCGCGCTGCCCAGGCCGCCAATGATATTATGGTTTTCCACCGTTACGATGCGGCCAGTCTCCCGGGCAGCCTTTTCTACCGCCTCCCGATCCACCGGCTTGATGGTGTGCATGTTCAGCACCCGGGCCTCAACGCCCTTCTCCTTCAGGACCTCCGCTGCCTCCAGGCACTGGGTGAGCAGAACGCCAGAGGAGATGAGGGTGATGTCCTTCCCCTCCCGGAGCACATCCGCCTTGCCCAGCTGATACTGGTAGTCAGGCCCATAGCAGTCGGGCGTGACCACCCGGTCATATCGGATGTAGGAGGGGCCGTCCAGCTCCAGCAGGGCGGGGATCATCTGCCGCAGCTGCACGCCGTCATAGGGCTCCACGATGGTCATGTTGGCCACGCCCCGCATGGCCGCGATGTCCTCATAGCCCTGATGGGTTCCGCCGTTGATTTCGGTGACAAAGCCGGGGGACATGCCTACCAGGATGGCATTCAGTCCGCTGTAGGCCAGCGAGATGGTGGCCTGATCCAGTACCCGGCGGCTCATGAAGGGGCCGAAGGCGTGGCAGACAGGCTTCTTTCCGCTCACCGCAAGGCCGGCGGCCACCCCCACCATATTGGCCTCTGCGATGCCCACGTTGAAGGAGCGCTCCGGGTAGGCCTGTTCAAAGGGGAGGGTGCCAGAGATATTCCGGGAGTCGGAGTTAATGATACAGATACGGCTGTCTGTTTTGGCCAGCTCCACCAGGGTCTCGCAGAACACCTTTCTCATTTCTTGCTTGTTTTCCATCATTTCACCTCCCAACTGTGTCTACTGCAGATCGCGCAGCGCGTCTTCCAGGTCCTCCGCCGTGACAGGCAGGCTGTGGGACTTGGTCAGGCCCTCGATCTTCTTCCATCCCTTGCCCTTGACTGTGCGGCACACAATCATGTTGGGCTGATCGGTGCAGGTCTTGGCCTTCTCCACCGCGTCGTAAATGGCCTGTATATCGTGTCCGTCGATCTCCTGCACATTCCAGCCGAAGGCGCTCCACTTGGCGGCCGGGTTTCTCATGGAGTTCACCTCGTCCACCGGGGCATCGATCTGCTGTCCGTTGAGATCCAGGAAGCAGGTCAGCGAACCCAGCTTCTGCTGGGCGGCGAACATGCCGGCCTCCCAGATTTGTCCCTCCTGGCTCTCGCCGTCGCCGATGATGCAGTAGACCCGGGCACCGTTCTGGTCGATCCGGTCGGCCAGGGCCATGCCCACAGCTGCGGACAGCCCCTGTCCCAGGGAACCGGCGGTCATATCCACCCCCGGGGTCAGCAGACGGTCGCAGTGGCTGGGCAGGATGGTGCCTGGCTTGTTCAGGGTGTCGATCTCCTTCTTGTCAAAGTAGCCCTTCATGGCCAGGATGGAGTAGAGCCCCGGGCCGCCGTGGCCCTTGGAGAGCACAAACCGGTCCCGGCCCTTCATCTGAGGGTTGCTGGGGTCTACGTTCATCTCCTCATAGTAGAGGACGGTGAGTATGTCCACAATGTCCAACGCGCCGCCTACGTGGCCCTTGCCGATGCCGGCGATCATCCGCATGGTGATGCGCCGCGCCTCCTTGGCCAGGTCGGTCAGCTCCTGTATACTGTGCCGCATTGCGAAACTCCTTTCCTTGTTAAGTCATAGGCGCCTGGTTACTCCTGGTCCATGCCGTCCTGATAGAACTGGCCGAACAGCTCCTGAAGGGAGGGCATATCCTCGGGGATGGGCCGGGCTACCCAGGTTGTATTCATGTAGTGCTTCAGGGCGATGTTCTCCGACACGATGTTGCCGCCCCAGGTGCCGCATCCCATAGAGGACGTGGGGGGCATCCCGTTGGTGGCGGAGCCGGCGTTGCCCTTGTTATTGGGCTGGCGCACCATGATGCGGGAGACGGGCGCGGCCTTGCCCAGCCGGTCGATGTGGTCGTCGTTCCAGGAGTAGATGCCGCAGGAGTGGCCCTTGCCGCCCACCTCAAAGATGGCGCGCATCATGTCCAGCGCGTTCTCAAACTCGCCCTCATACTTGAACAGGGCCAGCAGTGTGGTCAGCTTCTCCGAGGAGAAGAAGTGCTCTTTGCCGATCTGATCCAGGCCGCCGCCGGTGACCATGATGAACTTGCGGTCAGCGGGAATCTGGAAGCCGGCGGCCTCGGCCAGCTTCTGGGGGCTGATAGCCACGGTGCTGGGCAGGCGGTGTCCCATCTCGTCCCACATCACGCCCTTGAGCAGCTCGGCCTCCTCCGCGCTGGCCAGGTAGCCGCCCTCGGCCTTCAGGGCCTCCACCATCTGGCCGTAGACAGAGGCGTGGATAACCAGATTGCCGTCGCAGGAGCAGCCGGAGCCGAAGTCGGAGGTTTTGGAAATCCGGGTGTTCTGGGCCGCCTCCCGCTGGCGCTCCGGGGTGTCGGCGGTGTCATCGATGATGACAGTGGCGTTGCCCGCGCCTGAGCCGTAGGCGGGGGTGCCGGAGGAGTAGGCGGATTTGACCATAGGCCGGCCGCCGGTGGCAATGACCAGATCGCAGCGTTTCATCAGCTCCTGGGTCAGGGCGATGGAGGGCTCCTGAATGCCCTGGATAATGTCGGCAGGGGCGCCCTCACGGACCAGGGTCGCTCGGATGATGTCGATGCACTTATTGGTCACATTCTTGGCTCTGGGATGGGGACTGCAAATAATGACGTCACGGGCCTTGATGGCATAGATAATCTGGCCGGCAGGGGTCAAACAGGGGTTAGTGGTGGGGACCAGGGAAGCGATCACGCCCACCGGCTTGGCGTACTTGACCAGGCCCTTCTCCGGAATCTCCTCGATGGCGCCTACGCTCTTGGTCCGCAGGCAGTCCCGGAGGATCAGCTTCAGCTTATTGCGCTTGTTCCGCTTAGTCACCTTGTCGCCCAGGCCGGTCTCATCCACCGCCTCGTCACTGAGCTGCGCCCACACCTTCAGGTCGTAGAGGGAGGCCGCAACAGCTTGGCACAGATGGTCCACCCTGGCCTGGTCGTAGGTCTCGATCACAGCCGCCGCCTTGCGGGCCTTGGCCACCAGTTCCTCCAGCATTGTGATCTGTTCCGCAGTAACTTCTCTAGCCATAATCAATAGCACTCCTTAGTCGTATTTTTGCCAAAAGGCGATTTAATTTACGATCTTACTCTATCACTTTCCACAAAATACGTCTAATACTTGTTATGAATTAATTTCATAGAGAAAACTCTATCGTTTTCCGGCTGATTTCTCCGCGCTGTCAGTTTCTCAACCGGAAAACTGCCTTGACATTCTTTTTTTCTAGTAATATGCTAAAAGGCGGAAGAAAGGAGGACAGCTATGACGCTTCTTCAACTGAGATATTTTCTCGTCCTGGCCCAGACGCTTCACTACACCCGCACCTCGGAAAAACTGCACATCTCTCAGCCGAGCCTGAGCTATGCCATCAGCGAGCTGGAGAAGGAGCTGGGCGTCAAGCTGTTCCAAAAGGAAAAGCGAAGGGTGGAGCTCACTGTCTATGGACAGCAGTTTTTGCCCTATGTTTCAAAGGCGCTGGCCCTCCTCCGTGACGGCACCGATTCCCTTCAGGACATGCTGTGCAAGGCCCCTCAAATTGTACGGCTGGGGTATTTCCACAGTGTCTCCGCCTCCTTCATTCCTGCCCTGGTGGAGAGCTTCTATCAGGAGGAGGAGTCGCCCAATATCCGCTTTCAATTTGTGGAGAGCAGCTCCTATGACATCCTCAGTCAGCTCCAGTCGGGAAAGCTGGACCTGGGCTTCAGCCTCCACCAGGCGGAGTGGGCTGAGTCCGTGGGCATTATGCGGCAGCCGCTCTATTTAACGGTTCCCGCCAGCCACCCCCTGTCCAGCCGCAGCTGCGTCTCCTTCCAGGATTTTGCCCGGGAGCCGCAGATTATGCTGGAACAGGGAAGCAATCTCCGGACGAACCTGGATCAGGTTTTTGCTCTGCACGGTGTCATCCCCAACATCGTCTTTGAGGTACGGGAGTGCAACGCAGCCCTTCAATATGTGGGCCTGGGATTCGGGGTGTCTGTTCTGCCCCAGGTTCCGGCCATGGACTCGGATAAAGTTTTTGTTTTGCCCATCTCCGACCAGGACAAGGAGTTTGTACGCACAGTGTATTTCACCCGCCACAAAGCGCATCCCCTGTCTCCGGCGGCGCAGAAGGTGAGGGAGCATATTATCAGAAGCTGCTCGTTAAAGGACCCCTCGCCCTGACGGCGCCGGCCTGTTACCCCTTCTGCGCCGCGATCTCGTTGAGCTTGTCCGCAATCGCGCTGTAGCCAGAGAAGAAGCTGCACAGCAGCGGGGTTTTTACGTCCTTCAAATCGGGGAGCAGGGCCCGCATGGACACCTGGGCCATCACGATGGCGTCGTAGCCCTGCCGGTCCAGCTCCCGGATGCTCTCCATCAGGATGCGGTTATGCTCCTCGGGATGGCCGGCCTGGAGGGCGTCCCAGGCGGGATTTTGCAGGAACTGGGTGCACTCCATCTTTTTGCCCTGTTCCGCGCCTATCTTCTCAATGAGACGCTGGCTGGGGCCGAGGGTGGTCTCCACAGTGGCGATGAGGGCGATTTTCGTCCCCAGAGACACCGCCTCCCGGGCCATGGGCAGGTCCACCTTCATGACAGGGATGTGGACCTCTTTTTCGTAGATGTCGGCTACCTCGCCCACGGTGGAGCAGGAGTTGACGATCAGGTCGGCGCCGGAGATTTCCGCCGCTTTGGCGTAGAGGGTCATCCGTTCGATGACCGCCTGGGTGGGGCCGCCGTTGGCCCGGATGTCGTTGAGCAGGGTGCTGTCGGTGATGAACTCAACGCGGACCCCGGGGACCTTCTCCTTTAAAAAGGCGACCGTGTCCTCCCGTTTGGCAAAGCTGGTCTGGAGAATGCAGACATGGGGCATACAAAGCACGTCCTTTCACAAATCAAATTTTCTTTTCTACCAAAGCCTTCGCCTTGGCTATGATAGCCTCTGTGTCCATCCCGTGGTCCCGGTAGAGCAGCTCCGGGTCGCCGGACTCGCCGAACTTGTCCTGAATGCCCACGATTTCCATTGGGACGGGGCAGCTCTGTACCACCACCTCAGACACCGCACTGCCCAGGCCGCCGAAGATGGTGTGATCCTCGATGGTCATAATGGCCCCGGTCTCTTGTGCCGCCTTGAGGACAGCATCCCGGTCCAGGGGCTTGACGGTGGCCATATCCACCACCCGGACGTTGATGCCCTGTTCTTTCAGGGCGGCGGCGGCATCCACCGCCTTCTTCAGCAGAATGCCGGAGACAATCATGGTCATATCCCTGCCGTTATCCACCACGGTGTTGGCCTTGCCCCACTCAAATTTGTAGGTGGTTGGGTCGTAAAGGTCGGCCACCGGATTGCGGTGCAGGCGGACATACAGCGGGCCGGTGAAGTCCACGGCGGCGTGGGCCAGGGCTCTGGCAGACACGGAGTCGGCGGGCTGGACCACCGTCATGTTGGGGAAGGAGCGCATGATAGCCACATCCTCAATGGCGGCGTGGGTGGCCCCGTCACCTCCCACCTGAAGGCCGGCGTGGGTGCCGATGACGGTGACATTCAGATTGGGGTAGCACACAAAGGTACGTACCTGCTCACAGGCCCGCATAGAGGCGAACACCGCGAAGGTGGCCAGGAAGACCTTGTTGCCGCATGCGGCCAGGCCGGCGGAGGCCCCTACCAGATTTTGCTCCGCGATGCCGAAGGAAAATTCCCGTTCGGGGAACAGCTTGCCGAACTTCTCCAGGCCGCAGGTCTTGGTATCAGCGTTGCATACCACAAAGTTTGTGTTGGTTTTTGCAATTTCAAGCAATTCCTGGCCAAAGGCCATTCTGGTTGCGACGGTTCCCATTATGCCACACCGCCTTCCCTGATCTCACTGATGGCCTTGACCAGCTCCTCGTCGCTGGGCGCCGCGCCATGCCACTTGCTCTCGTCCTCCATAAAGGAGACCCCCCTGCCCTTTACTGTGCGCATCAGAATCGCTGTGGGATGCCGCATGGTTTTGGCGGTGTGGAGGGCGGTGAGCAGGTCCTTCATGTTGTGGCCGTTGACCTCCACCACCTTCCAGCCGAAGGAGCGCCACTTGTCCGCGATGGGTTCCACCGTCATGACCTCATTGGTCCAGCCGTTGATCTGCACGCCGTTGCAGTCCACAATAGCCACCAGATTTTTCAGGTCGTGGTGGCTGGCGGCCATAGCGGCCTCCCACACCATGCCCTCCTGGATTTCCCCGTCTCCCAGCATCACATAGGTCATGTAATCCTGGTGGCGGAGCCTGCCTGACAGGGCCATGCCCACGCCGATGGACAGGCCGTTGCCCAGGGAGCCAGCGGTCATGTCCACCCCCGGAACCTTGTTCATGTCGGGATGGCCCTGAAGGATGGAGTGGTACCGGCGCAGTGTGTTGAGAAGCTCCGGGTCGAAGTAGCCGCGGCGGGCCAGGGCCGCGTACAGTGCGGGACAGGAGTGGCCCTTGGAGAGAATAAACCGGTCCCGGTCAGGCCAGTCGGGGTGTTCGGGGTCTATGTTCATAACGTGGAAATACAGGGCAGTAATCATGTCCACAGCGGACAGGGAGCCGCCGGGATGTCCGGCCTTGGCGGCATGGATCATGGAGACAATGTCCCGCCGAAGTTGGACCGCCTGTTCTTCTAGGCGTCTGATATCCTTTTCCGTAAAGTAAAAAGGTGTCATTACATTCAATCCTTTCTGCAGCGTTTGGGCCCTTTTCATGAATACACCTTATCGCATAAGAGAAAAATTGTCCAATTCGGATTTATGAAAATCAGTATAAGAAAAACTGATAGAAGGGCGAGGCGAGTATTGACATCCCTGAAAAAATGCGGGACAGTGCCAGCTGAGACGAAAAATATGCACAAAATCGCACCGTTTTTTTGTCAGCTTTGACGGTTTGCGTCTGGAGGTAACTTGTATGGAGCTCTTTAACATCCGCTATGTGCTGGCTGTGGCTGAGCACGAGAGTTTTTCCCTTGCGGCCCAGTCCTGCCATGTGAGCCAGTCCGCGCTGTCTCAGCAGATATCCCGGCTGGAAAAGGAGCTGGGAGTCCTCCTGTTTGCCCGCAGTTCCCGGGGGGCGTCGCTCACCGAGGCGGGGCGGGCCTTCGTCCACCGGGCCCAGGAGATTGTACAGCGCTCTGACGCGCTCCAGGCGGAGATGTCCCTGTACGCCGGCCTGCGCCGGGGCACGCTGAACCTGGGGATTATTACCAGCTTGCAGTGCATCGACTTCGGCGGTCTGCTGTCCGCCTTCTGCGGCAGCTACCCCGAAATTTCGGTAAACATTGTGCAGGAGGGCACCTACCGCCTGCTGGAGTGGCTGCTGGAACGGAAAATCGACGCGGCTTTCTTAAACCGGCCCACTGTGGGGATACCCGCCGGGCTGGAGTTTGTCAAATTGGGGGAGGATGTGTACTCCTTGGCTGTCTCCACCCTCCACCCCCTGGCGGACCGGGAGCAGGTCAGCCTGAAGGAATTGAGCGGGGAACATTTCATTTTCCACCAGGCGGGGCAGGTGGCGGCGGAACTCTGTCTGGCCGCCTGCCAGAAGGCGGGCTTTCAACCCAATATCGTCTGCCGCTCCGCCAATCCCACCACAAGCCTGTACATGGTACAGGGCGGACTGGGGGTGGCCCTGCTTCCCTCTGAGGAGTTCAGCGTCCGGCCTCTCAGCGGCGTAGTGGAGCTGAAGGTGAAGGAAAGAATTGTCAAAGAGGTGGGGGTGGTCTGGCGGAAGGATCTGGCTTCCCCGCTGGTGGACACCGCGGTACAATTTGCCAAGAAGTGGGCGCGGTGACGAAGAATAGGACGCACAAAAGGCCGGGGCCAAACGCCCCGGCCTTTTCCTCTGCACCTCTCTCCGCCCGCCCCCATACAATGAATTAGAAACCTGCCGCCGGCCTGCCGGCGGTTCTGGAGGTATTCTATGAAGCACGAACTAAACATCTGGGTGGTGGGCGGCGACCTGCGCCAGGCCAAGCTGGCCCAGCTGCTGGCGGAAGACGGCCACACCGTCCATACCTACGCCCTGGGCCAGCCCCAGGAGGCCGTCCCCGGCCTTGCCGCCGAAGCCACCCTGCGCGGGGCGGACAAAGCGGACTGTGTGATCCTGCCCCTCACTGTCTCCGCCGGGGATGGGCAGCTAAATGCCCCCCTCTCCCCGTCGGAACACCCCCTGTCTTCCATTTTGGACCAGCTCTCCCCCCGGCAGTTTCTCTGCGGCGGGCGGGTGGACCAGGAGGTGGAGGACCTGGCCCGGGAACGGGGGCTGACGATCCACGACTATTTCGCCCGGGAGGAATTGGCGGTGGCCAACGCGGTCCCCACGGCGGAAGGGGCCGTCCAGCTGGCCATGGAACACCTGCCCATCACCATCCATGGCTCCAGGGTACTGGTCATTGGCTTCGGCCGGGTGGGCCGGCTCACGGCCCAGCGCTTTCAGGCCCTGGGGGCCCGGGTCAGTGTGGCCGCCCGGAAGTATGAGCAGCTGGCCTGGGCCCAGGCCATGGGCTTCGGCGGGGAGCACCTGACCCATCTCAAGGGCTGGCTGTGCGGCTATAACCTGGTGATTAACACCGTCCCCGTCCAGGTGCTGGGCCAGGAGGAGCTGGAGGACCTCAATTCCGGCTGCCTCATCCTGGATCTGGCCTCCAAGCCGGGCGGGGTAGACCTGGGAGCCGCCGGCGCCCTGGGCCTGACCGTAATCTGGGCCCTCTCCCTCCCCGGCAAGGTGGCCCCGGTGACGGCGGGCGCCGCCATCCGGGACACCATCTATAACATGCTGCGGGAAATCGGGATGTAATACGTTGCAGGGGCGGTCTCTGGCCGGAACCGCGGGCGGCAAAAGGCCGCCCCTGCACGTTTCAATCTAGAAAGGAAGGTTCTTATTGGAAAATAAAACGGTTGGATTCGCCATGTGCGGGTCCTTTTGCACCCATGCCAAGGCCATGGAGGCCCTGGAGCAGGTGAGGGCCCGGTTCGGCCGGGTGGTGCCTATCGTCTCCCAGGCGGTGGCGGACACCGACACCCGCTTCGGCCGGGCCCACGACCTTATGCGGGAGATGGAGCGCATCTGCGATCACCGGGTCATCACCACCGTCCAGGGGGCGGAACCCATCGGGCCACAGAAGCTCCTCGATCTGCTCATCATCTGCCCCTGCACCGGGAACACCCTGGGCAAGCTGGCCGCCGGGGTAACCGACACCAGCGTCACTATGGCGGCCAAGGCCCACCTGCGCAACGAGCGCCCCGTCCTCATCGCCCCCTCCACCAACGACGGCCTGGCCGCCTCGGCTGCCAGCATCGGAGCCCTCTTGCCCCGGAAGTACATCTACTTTGTCCCCTTTGGGCAGGACGACTATGAGAAAAAACCTACTTCCCTGGTGGCCGACTTTTCCCAGGTGGCGAACGCCGCCCAGGCGGCCCTGGAGGGATATCAGCTCCAGCCTATTCTATTGCGGGCATGAGAAGGCCCCCCTCCCAAGAGGGGGGCCTTCTGCTGTTCGGATTGCTTATCCTTGATAAGGCTGGCCAGATTCAATAGATGCCCCGCTGGGAGGTCCGGCCCACGTGAAAGCCCAGGGCCTTGCCCAAGTCGCGGCGCTTTATATACGCCTCTATTTCTTTACTCTGTGGTATAGTTGTCAAAATAACCCTGGATAAAGACTACCGGGGTACCCTTGTCCCCTGAGCCGGAGGTCAGGTCGCACAGGGAACCGATCAAATCGGTGAGGCGGCGGGGGGTAGTGCCCTCCGACACCATCTGGCCCACCAGGTCGCCGTCCTTCTTATGGATGCGGTCCTTGATGGCCTCCTTCAGCGCCTCGCCGGACAGGTCGGCAAAGTCGTTGTCGGCCAGATATTTTAGCTTCAGCTCGTTGGGGGTTCCCTCCAGGCCGGCGGTGTAGGCTGGGGAGACCACCGGGTCGGCCAGCTCCCAGATTTTCCCTACCGGGTCCTTAAAGGCGCCGTCGCCGT
This sequence comes from uncultured Oscillospiraceae bacterium, assembly GCA_910578735.1. Lineage (GTDB taxonomy): Bacteria > Bacillota > Clostridia > Oscillospirales > Oscillospiraceae > Lawsonibacter. The sequence goes on along the minus strand of CAJTSQ010000009.1, from coordinate 41,355 downwards.
AGACCATGACCTCCACATGCTTGCCGGTCTTCTCCAGCAGCCGCTTCTGGATGGCCTTTACCAGCCCCTGGCAATCCCGGGGAAAGAGCTTCACCTGCTCCTCGGTGGCCTTGTTGGAGCCCAACAGGCCGTACTTCTCGTTGTACCCGCTGCCGTTGACCGAATGGATCAGGATATCGTCCAGGCCGTAGACCGACACCGCTCCGGCCTCCCGGAGCAGCCGCTTGGTGCGCTGGCGGGTGTGGATGTCGCAGCAGAGTACATCCTTGGTGTAGAGAAGGACGGCCCGGGGGTCGTTGGCGAAGATAATCTCCACCTCCGCCCCGCAGTCCTGGATAAGCTCCTGGTAGTAGGCCACGTAGTCCACACCGGTGAAGGGGTGCTTCTCATAGCCGAACAGCTCCCGGTATTGCGCCAGGGTGAGGACATCCTTGTAAGGGTCCACCCCTTTTTCGTCCACTGCGTCCAGGCTGACCAGGTGGTTGCCCACCTCGTCAGAGGGGTAACTGAGCATAAGGACGACCTTCTTGCACCCTTTGGCGATGCCCCGCAGGCAGATGGCGAAGCGGTTGCGGCTGAGGATGGGGAAGATAACGCCCACCGTCCCGCCCCCCAGCTTGGCGCGGACATCGGCGGCGATGTCGTCCACGGTGGCGTAGTTGCCCTGGGCCCGGGCCACGATGGCCTCGGTCATGGCCACAATGTCCCGGTCCCGGAGGGAAAATCCGTCCTCCCTGGCTGCCTCCAGCAGGGAGCTGGAGACGATCTCCACCAAATCGTCTCCGCTGCGGATGATGGGGGTACGGATGCCCCGGGATACGGTACCGACCATACGGCTCATAAAGGAACACTCCTTGTTTTGATTTCATTTGTGTGGAACTACGTTCCACAACATAGTATGATAACACGATTTCGGCCGGTTGTAAATATAATTTTCCTGATTAACGCGGCAAAGCGGCTATTCCACCCCAAAGGAGGCGATGGCGTCCCGCATATTGCGCCACTGGTTCCGCATTTCCTCCAGCCGGGTCTGCCCCGCGGAGGTGATCCGATAATACTTCCGGTCCGGCCCGCCGCCGCCAGGGGCCATGTACCATTCGGTATACCCCTCTTTCCCCAGCCCCCGGAGCAGGGCGTAGATGGCGCTCTCCTGGGTGTCCGGAAAGGCGGCGCGGAGAGGGGTGAGCACCTCGTAGCCGTACTTGTCCCCCCCCGCCAGCAGCTGGAGCAGGCACAGCTCCAGCAGGTCCTTCTTCAGCACAGGGCCACCCCCGTTCCAATCAGGCCTGCCGCGCCAATGGGAATGAGGCGGGTGAACAGATACGTTTGGACAGAATTGGCCATAGCATAGCTCAGGTCCATCCTCCGCATATGGAACAGAATAAAGCTGCACAACACCGCCACGGTGAGCGCCAGCGTATACAGCGCCAGCCACCGGCGATCATAGCACTTGGCCAGCACTAATCCGGCAAAGGCGAGCAGAGTGCAAACTATCCCGCCATTGATAGTCAGCTCCCGATGAAAAATAATTTGCCAAGGGATAACGGGGTATGTCTCACGATAGAAGTCCAGAAATCTCGGGCTCAACACATACCAGTTCCAAGCCAGGGTTCCCGCCCCGAATAGGAACACTGCCGCCAGCAGCAGCGCCAGCCGCCTGGGCAGAGGGCCGTTCTTCTGCCCGTGCCGCCGGAACCAATACAGAGACAGGGGCAGTCCCGCCGCCATCACCAGCACCGGATACCACCATGCGCGCAGTGCGGCAAATGTAAGGCTATAGCGGCCCGTCCATACCCACTCCACGATCAGGAACAGCCCAAAGGCCAGGACGGCGAACACTTTCAGCCACCGGCGGTATGTCCGCACGTCGGTGAGCAGATGGGCCGCCTGGACAGGCTCGCCCAACTCCTCCACCAGCCTGGTCTCGTCCCGCTCCTCCAGCAGGATCAGCTCCCGGTAGTCGGCGATGGCCTCCTCCGACTCCTGGGGCGGCAGACGCCACCGCACCGCCCGGCTGAATTGTTTCAGGTACTGCTCCCTGGTCAGGGACTTTGGCTGCTTCATGTCTCGTTCCTCCATTCGCTAATGATAAAAATATAGTACTGTTAAAAATATAATACTCAGCGACGGGAACTTTGTCAAGGAAAATTTTTGACGGACTGATAATTTTATGGTATGCTGAACCAAAGGAGGGACGCTTTATGGACATTCAAGCCCTTGTAACGGCGCAGAGAGCCTATTTTAGTACCGGTGCCACCCTGCCCCTGTCTGCCCGCAAAACGGCCTTAAAACGGCTGCAAAGGGCCATCCGCGCCCATGAGGCGGACATCCTCGCCGCCCTGCGCTCCGACCTGAACAAGTCCCCCGCCGAGAGCTACATGTGCGAGGTAGGGCTCACCCTGTCCGAGCTGTCCTTTGTGGAGAAGCGGCTGGCCCGCTGGATGAAGGACAAGTCCCACCTCACCCCCCTGGCCCAGTTTCCCGCCAGGAGCTTTACAGTTCAAGAGCCCTACGGGGTGGTACTCATTATGTCCCCTTGGAACTACCCATTTTTGCTCACCATGGAGCCGCTGATAGGCGCCCTCGCTGCCGGTAACTGCTGTGCAGTCAAGCCCTCGGCCTACTCCCCCGCCGCCTCGGCGGTGATCCGGGACATCCTGGCGGAATGCTTTCCTCCGGAGCTTGTATCTGTGGTGGAGGGAGGCCGGGCGGAAAACCAGGCCCTGCTGGACCAGAAATTCGACTATATCTTTTTCACCGGCGGGGTGGAGGTGGGCAAAGAGGTGATGGCCCGGGCGGCCCGGCACCTCACCCCCGTCACCCTGGAGCTGGGGGGCAAGAGCCCCTGTATTGTGGACCGCACCGCCCGGCTGGACCTGGCCGCCAAACGGCTGGTGTTCGGCAAGCTGCTCAACTGCGGCCAGACCTGCGTGGCCCCCGACTACCTGCTCATTGACCGGCAGGTGAAGGACCGGTTCCTGGCCCTGGTGAAAAAATGGATCACTGCCATGTATGGTCAAAACGCCCTGGATAACCAGGGCTATGTCCGTATGATTAACCAAAAACACTTCGACCGGGTGACCGGTCTCATCGATCCAGCCAAGGTGGTCTTTGGGGGAAAGAGCGACCGCTCCACCCTGAAAATCCAGCCCACCGTTCTGGACAACGTGTACCCGGAGGATCCCGTCATGCTGGAGGAGATTTTCGGGCCGGTACTCCCTGTCCTCGCCTTTGAGGACGTGCAGGAGGCGCTGGACTTCGTCAATGCCCGTCCCCGTCCCCTGGCCCTCTACCTGTTCTCCCGGGATAAGAAGGTGCAGCAGCTCTTTCTCCGCCGGGCCTCCTTCGGGGGCGGCTGCATCAACGACACCATCATCCACCTGGCCACCAGCCGTATGGGCTTTGGCGGCGTGGGGAACAGCGGCATGGGCCACTACCACGGCCGGGACAGCTTCGACACCTTCTCCCATGGAAAGAGCGTCGTGAAAAAGTCCTCTCTCATCGACCTACCCGTCCGGTACGCCCCCTATACCCCGGTCAAGGACAGGCTCCTGCGGTTGTTTTTGCGCTGAACGCAAAAATGAGTTTTTCCCCTTGCGTTCCCGGAAAAAAACAGTTATACTGATAAGCAAGAGAGCGGGACCGGATTTCCGGTCATTCCCCGCCGGAGAGTCCGGCATCATTCTTACATTTTTAGGAGGAAACAGTTATGAAAGTAGCAATTTTCGGCGCCGGCACCATGGGCAGCGGCATTGCCCAGGTCTTCGCGGCCAAGGGCCACACCGCCCTGATGTACGCCAGCAGCGTGGCTTCCGCCCAGCGGCATAAAGACAACCTGGACAAGTCCCTCCAGAAGCGGGTGGACAAGGGCAAGATGGACCAGGCCGCCAAGGACGCCCTGATGGCCAACGTGCTGGTGGAGGAGAAGTCCGCGGCTGCCGACGCCGACCTGATCATCGAGTGCGTGAAGGAGGACATGGCCACCAAGAAGGAGCTGCTGAACGAGCTGGACGCCATGTGCAAGGAGGGCACCATCTTCGCCTCCAACACCTCCTCCCTGTCCATCACCGAGATGGCCCTGGGCCTGAAGCACCCCGTCATCGGTATGCACTTCTTCAACCCCGTGCCCAACATGAAGCTGGTGGAGGTTATCCGGGGCGCTAACACCGACCAGAAGACCTTCGACTTCATCTTCAATCTGTCCAAGGAGATCGGCAAGGAGCCCGTCGAGGTGGCTGAGGCCCCCGGGTTCGTGGTGAACAAGATCCTCATCCCTATGATCAATGAGGCTGCTGACCTGCTGTACACCGGCGTGGCCAGCGCTGAGGGCATCGACACCGCTATGAAGCTGGGCGCCAACCACCCCATGGGCCCCCTGGCTCTGGGCGACCTGGTGGGTCTGGATGTGTGCCAGGCCATTATGGACACCCTGTACAACGAGACCGGCGACTCCAAGTACCGCTGCTCTCTGCTCATCCGCAAGATGGTCCGGGGCGGCCTGCTGGGCCGCAAGACCGGCAAGGGCTTCTACGACTACAGCAAGTAATTTGAAACTCCGCCCCTACTGATAAAAAAAGGGCAGCAGCCTCAATGGCTGCTGCCCTTTTCTTATCTTTTTCGGATGTATGCTCGGTTACCACCGCTGCAGCTGGCGCAGCAGGATGCCGGCGATGTCCTCACAGGAGCCCTGAATCTGCACCGCTCCGATGTTATAAGCCTCCATGGGCATTCCGTAGACCACACAGGACTCCTTGTCCTGGCCGATGGTGTAGGCTCCGGCCTGACGCATCTTCAGCAGGCCGTCGGCGCCGTCCCGGCCCATGCCGGTCATGATGATACCCACGGTCTTGCACTTGACCTGCTCCGCCACTGATAAAAACATGGCGTCTACAGAGGGACGGTGTCCGCTCACCTTCTCTCCCGGAGCACAGGAGACGGTGTATTTGCTCCCTATGCGCACCACCCGCATCTGCAAATCGGCGGGGGCCAGCAGGGCCAGGCCCCGGTGGATCTCATCGCCGTTCTTGGCCTCCCGAACCTCCATATGGCACAGCCGGTTCAGTCGCTCGGCATACATCTGGGTAAACCCGATGGGCATATGCTGCACAATGAGCATTCCGGGGATATCGGCGGGCAGGCGGCGCATTACCTCCAGGGTGGCCTCCGTGCCGCCGGTGGAGGCGCCCAGGGCAATGATTACGTTGTTCAGCGAGGGGCGGCCCAGCAGGGGAGGAGCGGGCAGAGAGGGCCCGCTGCCCGTGGTAGGCAGCCGCACTCCGCCGCCCGAGGCCGCCGCCGGGCCGGGGGGCGTGAGGATGCCCGGCCGGGGGCGGACGCGAGCCCCCTTGGCCGCAATCACCTTTTGGGTGAGGGCGGAGATAAAGGAGGCGTTCTGGCCCGGCTCCGGCTTGCGGACAAAGTCCACCGCTCCGGCGGACAGGGCGTCGAATACCCGCAGGTCCAGGGAGGACACCAGGATGACGGGCAGGGGATGCCGGGGCAGGAGCTGCTTGAGAAAGTCAATGCCGCTCATGCCAGGCATCTCCACATCGGAGGTGATCACATCGGGCTTATACTGCTCCACCTTGTTCAGCGCATCCCGGGCGTTAAAGCAGGTGCCCACCACCTCGATTCTGGGGGAAGCGGCCAGGCCCTGAGAAATCATGGTGCGGGCCAGGATGGAATCGTCCACTACCATGACACGGATTTTTCGGATTGTAGCAGGAGGCGTAATTGGCATTTCAAGTTCTCTCCTTTGGACGATGGTCATGATGTCATCCCGACACGGAAACCGGGCCGGGACGGGAGATTATTTTTTTTGGAAGGTGGACGGGGCTACCATTGTGTAGGGGCTGTCCTTGCTCAGGTTTTCCGAGTGGCTGATCATCAGATAGCCCCCCGGATTGGTGGCCTCAAAGAACCGGCGAACCAGGGCGTCCTTGGTGGGCTGGTCGAAGTAGATCATCACATTGCGGCAGAAGATCACATCGAATTTTGTACGGAACTTGATGGGGTCCATCAGGTTAAAGGTCTGGAAAATCACATTGTTGCGCACATCTGGGGTGACGGCGTACCGGCTGCCCTCAAGCTTCTTAAAATACTTCTTCCGCCAGAGGGCAGGTACCGTGTCAGGCACCTCGTAGACGCCCTTCTTGGCCTTGGACAGGGCCTGCTGAGAGATGTCGGTGGCCAGGATGCGGGTGTCCCACTGATTGGCCTGGAGCCCCAGAAACTCCTTGATGCACATGGTAAGGTTGTATGGCTCCTCGCCGCTGGAGCAGCCGGCGCTCCAGATGGCGATGGACTTCTTCTTCTGGTACTTGCGCACCAGCTCAGGCATGATGACCTTGGTGAAGAAGTCGAAGTGTTCGGTCTCTCGCATGAAGAAGGTGTAGTTGGTGGTCAGCCGGTTCAGCACCAGCTCCATTTTTTGGGGATTCCGCTCCCGCAGCAGCTGGGTGACAAAGGTGGAAAAATCGCTGTAGCCCTGGTCGGCCAGCAGGGAGGACAGCCGACTGGTGACCAGCTGCCGCTTTTCCTGCAGGGTGATGCCATATTCGGACTTAATAAAATTCGTAAGCTTTCGGAAATCTTCATCCGAGATGGTCTGAATCATCTCAGGTCCCTCCCAAAATTAAGGTATGATGCGCCGGCCTCAGTCGTGGAGCAGCAGTTCGCAGTCCAACTCCAGCATGGTGTGGCCGTCAGGCAGGGTGCACATGCCGGACACCATGGCCTGGCCGCTGTTGGTGGGAACAGGCAGGATGGTGTCCAGGGGTACATCCACCATCTGCTCCACCATATCCACCAAAATCCCCACCTCGTTGCCGTCCACATTTACCACAACGCAGCAGAAGCTGTCCCGCGGCGGCTTGCCCAGGCGCAGGCGAATGTCCACAATGGGGACGATCTGGCCCCGCAGGTTGATGACCCCCCGCACGTAGTTGGGCACCCGGGGCAGATAGGTGATGTTGTAGTCGGTGTTGATATCCTTTACCAACTCGGCTTTGATGCCGTACATCAGGCCGTCGGAGGAGAAAATCAGATATTTATCAGTGGCAATCTCAGGCAGCTGATCGGTGTATTCGTCGATCTGAGCCTCAGTTGCGAACATTAATTCCTCAGTCTTCGCCATAGTTAAATCTCCCTTCTTCTATCCCGGATCAATAGATGTTGTGGGCGGCGGTATATACGTTGATCACGTCCAGGATGATGCTGATGCTGCCGTCACCCAAGATACTGCAGCCGGTGATGCCGAAGTTCTTTACATTAAAGCTGTTGATGTAGCTGGGCAGGGGCTTGACCACGATCTGCTGCTCGCCCAGCAGCTCATCCACGAACAGACAGTAGGAGTGCTCGCCGGACTCCACCCACATGAGGATGCCTTCCTCAATGTTGTCGCAGCCCTGTTCCATACAGAACAGCTCCTTGGCCCGGATGATGGGGTAGAAATTGTCCCGTATCTTTACCATCTCGCCCTGGGCGGGATCGTGGATGACATCCTTGGCGGACACCTTCAGGGAGGACTGGATGGAATTGATGGGGATGGTGAACATGGAGTCGCCCACGGAGACCTCCATCCCGTCCATGATAGCCATGGTCAGGGGGATCTTCAGGGTGGTGGTCATGCCCTTGCCCCACTCGCTGGTGATGGACACGGTGCCGCCCACGTCGGCCACGTTCTTCTTCACCACGTCCATGCCCACGCCACGGCCGGAGTACTCGGTGACCTCGGTGTTGGTGGAGAAGCCGGGCATCATCAGGAAGTTGAGAATCTCCTTCTGGCTGTACTCGTGATCGGGGGAGGCCAGGCCCTGGCGGATGGCCTTGTTCAGCACCGCCTGGGTATCCACGCCCTGGCCGTCGTCCTTGATCTCAATGATGACCTCGCTGCCGGTGTGCCGGGCGGAGAGAATCACCTCGCCCACCGGGTCCTTGCCCACGGCCACGCGGTCGGCCTCGTTCTCCTCCAGACCGTGGTCCATAGAGTTGCGGACGATGTGCATGATGGGGTCACCGATGGCGTCCACGATGGTCTTGTCCACCTCGGTGTCCTCACCGATGAGGGTGAGCTTGGCCCGCTTGCCCAGCTTTTTGCTCATGTCACGGACGATGCGGTTCATCTTCTGGAAGGTGCCGGACACGGGCACCATCCGAAGGGACATGGACACGTCCTGCAAATCGTCGGTGAGCTTGCGCAGGTCCCGGGCGGACTTGGTGAAGTTGTCCAGCCGCAGGCCTCTCAGGTCAGGGGAGGAGGTGACCATGGACTCGGTGATGACAATCTCGCTGACCACAGCCAGCAGCTGGTCCAGCTTGGACAGGTTAACGCTGATAAGGCTCTCCTTCGCGTGCTGCTGGCCGGCTGCGGGAGTCGGGGCGGCCTTGGAGGCCGCCTCCTTGGCCGGGGCGGGCGCCGCCTCCTTGGCCGACTGGGAGGATTCCACGGGGGCGGGCTCTCCGGCCGGGGCGGGCTTGGCTGCCTCTACCGCCTGATACTCCCGGACGGAGCCTCCGTTTTTGACGGCGGGCATGGCCATGTCCCGATCCTCTGCGGTGCGGAACCAGATCTGGAATCCCTGGTCGGCGATGATATCGGAGGTGGCGGGGTCGGTCTCCGCGTTCTCCGGGACGCAGACAAAGTCGCTGCAGTAGTCCTTAATGCTGTTGGTCAGCATAAAGGCGCGCAGATTCTCCATCCCGCTGCCCTCGTCAAAGAAGACATGGACGCCAAACAGGTAGGCCTGGTTGACGGCGGTCATCTCGGCCGGGGCGGCCGCGGGGGCCGGGGCCTCACTGGCGGCCGGTGCCGCAGGCGTCGCAGCGGGAGATTCCGGGTTGCCTTTAATTTTATCGATCAGGCTATTAATTTTATTAACTATGTGGTCGATAGACTGAGAGAGTGGTTCGTCATTCTCTACCTTCTCGATTTCACCGCGGAAGAAGTCCACGGCTTGGAACAGCATATCAAACAGAGCCGGCCGGGTCTGCTCCGGAACCACGTCCATGCCTTTCTCCCGGATGAGGAAAAACAGATCTTCAATCCGGTGGGCCACCGTCATCAGAGAGGAGAACTCCATCATAGCGGAGGAGCCTTTGATGGTGTGCATGATGCGGAAAATCTCGTTCACGCTGTCCTCAGAGAATGTATCTGCTTCCTCCGCCGCCAACAGTATCCCGTCCAGTTGCTCCAGCAGGGTGTTGGTTTCATACAAATACATATCCAAAATGCTGTCGCCCATAAAAACGCCACCTTTTCTCATTTGGTTTTGGGTGTGGATGCAGGAGCCCGCCAAAAGCGCATAGTACACCCGCCTCTTACAATCATACTCGATATATCGGCAGTGTCAATTAGAAAATTAAGATTCTTCGAAAAAAAAAAGAACTTTATTGAAATGGAGTGTCACCAATGCCAGATTTGCTTGGTGTGACCAACCCGGTACCGGGTCATGACAATAACAATGTAAACCGGAATATGCCCGTGTCGCCCAACGACACCCGGGTTCAGAACGCCCCTGACCTGAACCGGGTGGTCCGCTCGGACAACCGGACGGAGCAGCAGACCGCTGGCGACCCCACCGGCAGCCAGTCTCTGCGCTACGACTCCAACTTTGCCGCCTTCCTCCAGCGCCTGATGAACACCCCCGGCACGGCGGAGAGCATGAGCAAGCTCTTCGCCATCTACGAGGGACTGGTGGTCTCCTCCGGCATCGAGGAGGGCACCGCCGGCGACATGGGCGCCCTTCTGAACATGCTGAAGATGGACGAGGGCCAGCTGGGCAAGTTCCTGCTGTCTCAGATGAACACCGGCACCCGGTTCGGCGGCGCCCTGTTCACCATCCTCCGGGACGCCTACGCCTCCAGCAACTCCGAGACCACCCGGGGAAATATCCTCCAGTTCCTCAAGCGCTACAGCGACTACTCCTCCACCAGCCACCTCCAGGGCAACCTGTTGCGGGGGCTGACCAGGCTGACCCGGGCCATCCCGGCCAGCTGGGGCAGCCAGCTGCTGCCTATGGTGTCCGAGCTGGAGGGCAAGCTGAACGCCGGAGACCGGGCCGGAGCCCTTAAGCTGCTTCAGGGCAGCATCCTGCCCTTCCTGTCCGGCTACACCAGCAAAACCAACGACATGGGCCTGTCCCGCACCCTGATCTCCATGCTGGCCCTGGACATCGCCCGGTATGAGAACGGCAGCGAGGAGGGGCTGCTCCAGGCCTTCCATCAACTCAGCAGCAGTCCCGGCCTGAAAGACCGGCTGGGCGGGCTCACCGACGAGGCCCTGCTCCGCCTGGTGAACAACAACAGCTTTGCCCGGGCCTCCCAGGGGGACGACTTCGCCGCCCAGCTGTCCCAGGCGGCCCAGAAGGCCCTCCAGGGCGGCGCCGGCAACGAGGTGCAGGAGGCCTTCCGCAACATTGTCTCCGCCTTTCTGGTCAACGAGAGCGTCCATATGCCCCTAAATCACATCCTGCTGCCCCTGGAGTGGGACGGGAAAATGGTCTTCTCCGAGATGTGGGTGGACCCGGACGCGGAGGAAAACCTGAAGCGGGGCCGGAGCGGCCAGGAAAATGTGCTGCGGTTCCTGTTCAAAATCGATATCCAGAGCCTGGGCTTTTTTGATATGGTCCTCACCTGCCAGGGAGAGCGGGTGGACATCCAGCTCTTCTGCCCGGACAAGGTGGCCCCCTTCTCCCAGATGGTCCAGGGGGAGCTGTCCCGTATTATCACTGACAATGGCCTGTCCGCCGGCGCGGTGCAGGTCCAGCGGATGGACCGGCCGCTGACTATCTCCGGGGTGTTCCCCCGGATTTTTGAGGGGGAAAACAGCATCAATGTCAAGATATGATAACCGGGCGACAAATCGGGCCGTAGCCCTGAAATACGACGGCGAGGGCGCGCCGGTGGTGGTGGCCTCCGGCATGGGCTACCTGGCCGAGCGCATGATTGAGGTGGCCTCCGAGAGCGGCGTGCCCGTCTATGAGGACAACTCCCTGGCCACCATGCTGTCCCAGCTGGCCCTGGGGCAGGAGATTCCCGACGCCCTGTACCAGGCCATCGTGGAAATCTACGTGTACTTCTTAAATTTTGACCCAAGCGACCCGGACAAGTTCCGGCGCGAGCGGGAAGCCATGACGGCCCAGGCCAGGCCGCAGGAAGAGAAAGGAGCGTCTTAAATGGCAGAACGGCTTTATCTGATTCTGGACAGCAAGGGCACCCCCCTGGCCAACGCGCTGCTGGTGTCCCCCCCTGACGCGGAGATGCTGCAGATCGAGGTTCTGAACGGCAAGGTGGACGACGTGGCCGCCCACCGGGAAATTCAGATGATCGGCATCGACGACAGCACCCCCAACCGGATCGGCGTCATCGTCCGGCAGCGGAACGACAGCCTGACAGTCCAGCCCACCGCCGCCCTGGACGCCAACGCCCGGGAAAACCTGCGTATCCTGACCAACTTCGCCAGCGTCATGTACCCGGTCTCGGGCCGCTGGAAAGGCCAGAAGGCGGTTCGGGGCAAGGACCTGAGCTGCGGCGGTGTGGCGTTCTACACCGCAGTCCCCCTGGAGGAGCGGGAGATCGTGGAGATCGTCCTCCCCGTCACCGACGAGCCCCTAGTAGTCAAAACCCAGGTGATCCGCATCGTGCAGGAGTCCGGGGGCCTTCCGCTCTACGCCGCGAAATTTGTGGATTTGATTCATGACGAGGAGGCTCTGATCCGCAAGGCGGTGTTCAGCATCCAGATCCGCACCTCCAACTGATCCGCCCACCCGGGCCGCCGCCGGAAACCGGCCCCGGCCTTTCCCTTGAACAAAGAAAGGAGAACCACTATGTCCCATAGAACCACTACGCGCAGCAGCCGTACCTGGAAGGAGCGGGCCGTCTGCCTGCTGCTGACCGCGGTCATGCTCCTCGGGCTGACGCCCGGACTGACCCTGCCCGCCTCGGCGCACTGGGCCGACGAATACCTGGACCAGCTTGTGGACTGGGGTATCATCCGGGCCGACCAGGCCGGCGACCCCAACGCCCCGATCACCCGGGCCGACTTTATGGCCGCAATCAACCGGGCCTATGGCTACAGTGAGATGGGGCCGATCCCCTTTGAGGACGTATCAACCGGCGACTGGTTCTATGACGATGTGTGCATCGCCTACACAGCCGGCTATATGGCGGGCACCTCCCCCACCACCGCCTCCCCCAAGCTGGGTCTGACCCGGGAGCAGGCGGTGTGCATCCTGGGCCGGAACATGATGCTGGAGGAGACCCCCGGCGAGTCGCTGGCCTTTGCCGACAGCCGGAGCATCAGCAGCTGGGCCCGGGGCCTGATCAAGACCGCCGTGAACAACTACATCGTCTCCGGCTATCCGGACAACACCTTTGGGCCCCAGGACCCTGTGTCCAAGGGCCAGATGGCTGTACTCATCACCCAGTGCCTGGGACACCCCATCCAGAAGAGCGGCGACTACTCCCTGGGGGGCGTCTTCGGCAATGTGACCATCACCTCCCCCGGGGTTACCCTGCGGGACACCACCATCAGCGGCGACCTGTACATATCCGGCGGCGTAGGCCTGGGCGGCATTAAGCTGGAGAACGTGAACGTGCTGGGCCGGATCGTCGTCAGCGGCACCGGCGAGAGCGAGGCCGGCGACGCCAGCGTGGTCATGCGCAATGTCACCGCCGAGGGGATGCTGGTGGATAACATGCGCAATAAGACCGTCACCATCCGGGCGGACGGCATCACCGATATTAAGGAGACCATCGTCCGCACCCCCGCTTACCTGGAGGACAACAACACCGACGACAAGGGCCTGATGCACATCACCCTGGATGGTGAGGACGGCACCCACCTGACCCTGGCCGGCCGGATCAAGGAAGTGACCAACAAGACCCCCAACTCCACCATCCAGGTGGCCAAGGGCACGGTGGCCAAGCTCACTGTGGACGAGGCGGCCACCAACTCCGTGGTACAGCTGGATCGGAACACGGTGGTCAAGGAGATGAACCTGGACGTGGGCACCAGCGTGGTGGGCGAGGGCGACATTGAGAAGCTGAACATCAACGCCCCCGGCAGCGTGGTCTCCATGCTCCCCGACAAGATCTACATCCGGCCCGGCCTGACCGCCAACATCGCCGGGGTCATTATGGACCACGTGGCGGCGGAGGAGGGCTCCACCGACCCGCGGCTGCTGTCCGGCTACCCGGCGGCGAAGGACATCGCGCCCACCGCCTTCCGGGCGGACTTCGCCGGCAACAAGCAGGGCACCATCTATTGGGCCGTGAGCGCCATCGCCGACGGCTCCATCGGCGAGGACGACCTGATCGCCCCGCCGTCCTACGGCAACAGGGCTGTCCGCAACGGCTCGGTGACCGCGCCCACAGGAGGCGACGTGGTCAGTTCCCAGGTTACCGGCCTGACGGTGGGCGGGTCCTACTACCTGTCCGCCATCCTGGTGGACAGCCAGCAGCAGCGCAGCCCGGTGAAGGTCATCTCCTTCTCCACGCCGGATAACACCGTGCCCGCCTTTGGACAGGGATACCCCTACATGTCTCTGATTACTCGGGACGTGGCTCAGGTTACCGTGATGCCCACCAAGACCTGTAAGCTGTACTATGCGCTGCTGCCCCAGGGCGCCCAGGCTCCCACAGCGGAAGAGCTGAAGTCCGCGGCAGTAATCGGCAACCTGGGTTACGGCGTGCGGGATGTGACCAAGAACACCGAGGATGTGTTCACCGTCAACAACCAGCGGCTGGAAGAACTGAAGACTTACACCCTGTATCTGTGGCTCACTGATGTGGACGGCGGCAACAGCTCGGCGGTCCAGTCCCTGCCGGTGACTGTGCCCGATGAGACGCCTCCGGTGGTCACTCCTGACCCCGCCCCCGCAACGGACGGCGTGGGGGACACCACCCTCAACCTGACCACCGGCATGGATGAGGCCGGCACCATCTACTGGGCCATTGTGCCCCAGGGCACTGCCTATCCGCTGCCCAACAACGCCAGCGTGCCGCCGGAGAAGGACAACGTCATCGATCCGGAGACCGGCAATCCCGTCTCTGCGCTGCTGGACAGCATGTACGCCAAGACTCAGGTGCAAAGCGGGCGGGGCGCGCTGCGCCGGGGCCAGGTGGCCGTGCCCAACAAGGACACCAGCGTAACCATCAACATCACCGGCCTGACCAGCGAAACTACCTATGACCTGTACTATGTGGGCCGTGACACGGCGGGCAATTACTCGGTGGAGGTCAAGAAGGTCACGGTAAGCACGGCGGACAACAGCGGGCCGGTGGTATACCAGTACTTTACCAAGCCCCAGAACCCGGATAACGAGACGGAAACGCCCCTGGCCAGCACAGATATCGTCCTGGACTTCAACGAGCATATCACCATCAACGGCAGCGCGGACATTCTCACGCTGTACCAGACCTCCCTGGGCGGCTCCGGGATCACCACGGACGAAAAGAATCTGGCGGCCAGCCGGCTGTACACCGCGCTCAGTGAGAACTTCCGGCTGAAGCAGCGCAACTCCCAGAACCCCAGCCTGGTAACGGACGTGCCGGAGAAGGGGACGGACGCGGCCAGAGACTCCCTGTCCTGGATCGACTACCACGAGGTTGTAGTCCGGGAGTCGGAGACCCGGCCGGGGCACATTGAGGTGGTATTCCTCAACGACAAGGCTATCTCCATGGCCAGCGGCACTACCTACTACTTCGAGCTGCGGAATATCCGGGATGTGGCCGACGTGCCCAACCGCACCAATCCATTCCCCACTCTGAGCCCCCCCATCCTCGCCGACATCACGAATACCCCCCACGTGCTGAAAGAGATCGAGACGGTCTTCGCCTCGGTGGGCCTGGCCCTGAGCGGCGGCAACAGCCCAGTGCCGGTGTGGGTGGATAATACTGACGGCGCGGATAACGACCAGGGCAAGAAGGGCAGTGAGGGCGCGAACCTGGCCCGCGTGGACGCTGGATTCTTCTTCACCCCGGAGTCCACCGAGAGTTCCTCGGACAGCACCCGGTACGATATCGTCCTGTTCTCGGAAAAGCCCATCAGTTACGACCTGTACTACCGCGTCCTGGATAAGAACACCGGTAATGTCATTGACGACAGTGCGCTGCACGGCACGCAGGACGGTGTAGCTTTTGACCACCGGCTGACCGACAAGACCCCTGTTGCCGATGAGAAAAACGGCTGGGTTTATCTGGGCAATGCGGCCAGCAACCAGCGCAGCGGCCAGGATTGGGATATGAGCGCGGTCCACCAGAATGTCATTGGAAACGGGCTGTCGCCCACCTACCCGCTGCTGAAGGATTTGAGCGAGAATTACACCTATGAGTTCGCCATTTCGGTCACCGAATATGACGGCAGCAACAGCTGGGAGTCCTGGAACGGCCGGTTCAACGTTCAGGTCTGCGTAGCGGCCGGGAACCAGGGCAACCTGCGAAACGCCCTGGTGGCCAGGACCGCCACGCCGGACAACATCGGGAGCCAGGACGGCGTTCAGGTTATCAGCACCCCCAACTTTATTGCTCCGCTGATCCAGTTCGTGGACTCGATGCAGCCCCAGTTCTTCCAGACGCAGCCCACCTTCGGCGAGGGCGACACCTTCCAGAACCTCACCTTCGGCCTGGACAATCCGGGTACCCTCTACTATGTGGTCGCTCCCCGGAATAACGTGACCAATCCGCCCCTGCCGGCTACAATTACAACGAAAAAGGCGGCTACGGCTACTATCACAAAGCTGGACGGGACAACAGGAACGGTAACAGTTTCTGCCGGAAGGACTCTGAACGCCTCAACTTCTACCGATGCAGACGACTTCTGGGCTGTTATTA
Source organism: uncultured Oscillospiraceae bacterium (assembly GCA_910578735.1). GTDB lineage: Bacteria > Bacillota > Clostridia > Oscillospirales > Oscillospiraceae > Lawsonibacter. The sequence continues at coordinate 25,524 of CAJTSQ010000009.1, read as the reverse complement.
CCGCGCAGACAGCGTCTTCTACGCGGGGAGACTTAGTCCCAAGTACTGAAACAGATTTGAATAAGCGGAGTCTGGAGTATTACCAGGTTGACAACCTCCCCAACCGGAACAACATTGTCAACGCCCGCAACGTCTACCGGCAGTACATCAGCGGCAGCTACACCTACAACAGCCGGGATGGCGCGCCGGAGACTCTGACCATCCCTGATCCCACCAGCGGCACCTTGCTGGACCCGCTGAATGAGTATTACATCTATATCGTTCTGGAGGGCGCCAGCGGAAACCCTGCGAGCCGTTCCAATGTCTACATCTACAATTTCAAGACCACGGAGACGGCCAAGCCGAAGATCAACCTGCGGGACGGCAGCGGAGGCAGAGTCCGAGTCAATACGAACAATGTCCCTGCCATCCAGGCCAATATTGATTATGTCTATCTGACCACCTCTCAGCTGACGGCCAATCCTATTTTGACGCAGCAGTTCTTTAATGGGACCAACGCACCGAACTTAAGCGCTAACGTTCCTAATTCTAATCCCCCAAAGAAATACCAGGATTTGGTCCCCAACACATACAAAACTACTCAAGGCGGTACAACAACCATTAATTTCCGTGTTATTGACGCACTGATTGAGGCGGACACCAACGGGTATTCCTTCTTCGACAACTACGCAGATCCCGGAACGAAGGCCGCTGTTGCTGATATCGTGCGAAGGACCTCCGCGGGAGGAGACGCGCCCCGGGGCAACATCAATCCGGTTACGAACAGCCTTTTCGATGAGAAAAACGTGATTGACAAATCCGCCGATATGCGCAAAGGTGAGTACTACTATGTAATCGCGGTAGGCCATCACATCTCGGGGACGACGGACGGCTATCGGGCCATCAGCCGCATTCTGGTGCCTGACCCGGAACCCCCCAGAATTGATTCGCTGTCCACATCCGGCAGTTTTGACACAGCGACCAAAAAATTTACCGGTACTCTGACCATCAACTTTACCAAACCGGTTTACTGGGTCAGACAGAATGACCCGAACAGCGTTGGTATCCCTGTGGCAAACAACGAAAATAATAAGCCGACTTCTAGCGTGCCCAACGATCCAGAAAAGGATTACTACGGCGTTTTAAAGGTACTGGGCGGCGCGGCTACTCCGAACCTGACAATACGCGGAAACTCCGGCACATCGGCGGCACAGTCCTTCGTATTCAACGTGAAAGACGCGGAGCTCTATCAGGACATTGTCATCTTCCGGGATGATGGCCGTATCGCCAACGCCAGTGGCCAATCGGATGGGCAGGTTCTGACGCTCCGTCTCGTGGAGGGACCTGTTCAGACAGGAAACCTGACTGTCAATCGCCCCTACTTCACCGTGACTTACACGGACAGCAACGGCCAGCAGGTAACTGTCTCCGGCTAAATTACCCCAGCGGGAGCGGGTTTGACCCGCTCCCGCCTCCCCATTTCCAAATCCTGACCCAACAAGGAGGATTTTCTATGAAAACAACTTCTGGACGCCGCTGGCTGTCCCTGTTCCTGGCTTTTGTGTTATGTTTTTCTCTGGCCCCGGCGGCGCTGGCGGCTGCGGGCGACCCCATTACCATCAGCCAGTCCACCCTCACACTGGAAATCGGTAAAAAAGCGACCCTCACCTTGAACCAGGGCAGTGACAGGATTCCGAACAAGGACATTGCCTGGACCATCACCGGAAACGCCGCCCAAGTTGACAGCTCCGGCCAGGTGACCGCCGTTGCCGCAGGCACCTCCACCGTGATGGCAACCTATGACAATGTGGACTACACCTGCACCGTCACCGTCCCGGAACCCACCCCCTCCATCACCATCGACCGTGACACCGACGTGGTCACCTCCCGGGGGCTGTCCACCCAGCTGAAGGCCATCACCGTTCCGGCGGGCCAGACCGTGCGCTGGGAATCCAGCGACCCCTCCGTGGCCTCAGTGAGCTACCTGGGCCTGGTCACCGCCCTCAAGGCCGGCGAGACCACCATCACCGCCTCAGTAGAGGGCTCCAGCTCCCTTTCCGATACGGTGAAGGTTATCGTTGCCGGCATGACAGCCAAGGAGGACCCCATGACCGTGGAGGAGAACAAGGAGATCTCCCTGGACGGCGCGGTGGAGTGTTTCGGCGACGTCAGCCCCTATAGCGTGACCTACACCTCCCAAAACACCTACGTGGCGGAAATCAACGGTACCACCCTTATTGGCCGCCGCGTGGGCGAGGCCACCATCGAGGCCCGGGCCAACAACGGCGCCTACCGCACTACCTTCACCGTCAAGGTGGTCCCAGACGCCAGCACCCGCATTCCGGAGACGGGCACCATCTCTCTGACCACCAACGAGACACTGCCCTTCACCGACCTGAACCAATACTTTACCACCCAGCTGGCCGGCAAGCTGACCTATGTCACCGGGCTGCTGGTCTCCTCCACTAAGGAGGGCACCCTGTATTATAACTATAATTCCGAGGCCGAGCCTGGCTGGGGCGTGGCCCAGGTGGACAACTACTACCGCAATCCCGGCCCCGGACAGCGCGCCTTGAAGGACATCACCTTTGTCCCCAAGCCCGACTTCACCGGCGGCAATGTGACCATCTCCTACACCGCCTTTACCGAGGGCGGCAATACCTATTCCTGCACCATCAACCTCACCGTTACCTCCGCCATCGGCGGCGTGGGCAACACCAACGCCATCACCTACACCACTAAATACAACACCGCCGTCAAGTTTGATGCCAACGAGTTCGGCGCGGTATGCCGGGAGCGGATGGGGGCCAATCTGGACTATGTCACCTTCTCCCTGCCCAACGAGCGCCAGGGCACCCTTTACAGCAACTACACCGGCGAGGGCAACTACGGCAGCCGCGTCACCCTCAACACCCGCTACAGCACCAGGAACCTGGACGACATCTGGTTCGTTCCCGCCCCCGGCTTCGAGGGGACCGTCACCATTTACTATACCGGCTTCCCCCGGGGCTCCTCCGGCAAGTCCTACACCGGCCAGGTGCTGGTTACTGTAGGGAAGGACTCCGCCAGCAGCATCGGCGGGCTGTCCTATGAGATATCCAAGGGCGGCGTGGCCCGCTTCGACGACGTGGACTTCAACAACTACTGCAAGGATATGCTGGATACCACCCAGAATCTCAGCTTCATCCAGTTTGACTCCCTGCCCTCCGCCAGCCAGGGCACCCTGTATTATGAATACCGCTCCGCCAGCAATCCCGGCACTGCCGCCCTCGCCGGCACCACTTACTACTACGGCGCCCGCAATCCCCGTATCGACCGCCTGGCCTTTGTCCCCGCGGCGGACTTTGTGGGCATCATCCGCATCCCCTTCACCGGCCGCACCGTGGACGGCACCCGCTTCGCTGGCAACGTGGAGGTCAACGTCCGGGGCGGACAGGGCTCCGGCACCATTGAGTATACCTGCTCCCCCGGCAAAACGGTCAGCTTTGACGACAGCAACTTCAACCAGCTCTGCCGTGACCTGACCAACAGCCCTCTGGACTACATCCAGTTCCAGAGCCTGCCCAACAGCGCGGACGGGACCCTGCGCTACGGAAGCCAGAGCGCCGCCACCGGCCGGTCCTACTACCGCGGGGCCACCACCCCCCGGATTGACAACCTGTCCTTCCGGGCCAGCAACAGCTTCTCCGGCGCGGTGGATATCCCCTTCACAGGCACCGCCACCAGCGGCGAGAGCTTTGACGGCGTAGTCACCGTCACCACTACCGGCTCCTCCGGAGGCAACAGCAGCGGAAGCTCCAGCAGCGGCAATATCAGTTACTCCACCGACAGCCGCTCCGCCGTCATCTTCGACCGGGAGGACTTTGACGACCTGGCCCAATGGGAGTACGGACGGAACGTCAGCACAGTCCGCTTCAGCCTCCCCGGCAGCAGCCAGGGCGACCTCTACCGCAACTACCGCTCCAGCTCCAGCAAGGGCACCCGGATTACCTCCAGCAACACCTCCATCAGCGCCAGCGACCTGGACCGGGTGGCCTTTATCCCCGCCAGCGGCTACTCGGGCACTGTGTATCTGGACTTTACCGCCCGCACCACCACCAGCAACGAGGAGTTCACCGGCACTGTAGAGATCGATGTGGAGCGCCCCGGCGCGGAGAACACCGTGCGCTACACCACCCAGACCGCCCCGGTCAACTTCCGCTCCAGCGACTTTGGCCGCAGCGGCTCCACCCTGAGTTCCATCCAGTTCGGCTCCATGCCCTCCTCCACTGTGGGCTACCTCTACTACCGCTACTCCAGCCCCACCAGCTACGACCGTCAGGCCAGCACCAGTTCCATCTACCGCACCAGCGGCAGCAACCTCATCTCCGACCTGACCTTTGTCCCCCGGGCGGGCTACAGCGGCACTGTTACCCTCCCCTACACCGGTACTAACTCCAACGGCTCTACCTTTGAGGGTGAGGTAATCATCACCGTTTCCCCCGTCTACTCCTCCCGCTTCACCGACATGAACGCCTATAGCAACGCGGAGCGGGCGGCGGTGGCCTTCCTCTATGACAACGGGGTTACCAGCGGCATCTCCAGCACCCAGTACGGCCCGGCCCTGCCCATCTCCCGGGGGGACTTTGCCGTGATGATCTACCGGGCCTTTGGGCTTACCCCATCTTCCTCCTCCGGGCGGTTCAATGACGTGCCCTCCAACGTCTACTACGCCCAGGCGGTAAACACTCTGGCCTCGATGGGCATCGTCAGCGGGGTGGGCAACAACGCCTATCTCCCCACGGCTCCCATCACCCGGCAGGACGCCATCTGTATCGTCCAGCGGGCCGCCCGGGCCATCGGCTGGAGCGCCAACGACGGCTACGCCAGTGTTCTGAACAGCTACAGCGACGGCGGCTCGGTGGGCGGCTACGCCAAGGGCGCCATGTCCTATGCAGTCCAGAGGGGATACCTGCCCCTCTCCAACGGCCAGCTGGCCCCCAATGGGGCTCTCACCCGTGTGGATATGGCCCAGATTCTCCACCGGGTATTGACCTACTAAGCCACGAAAAATCCCCGCACTTGCGCCCCAAGAACAAGCCCACCACCTTCTTGCTGAAAAAGGTGGTGGGCATTTTTTGGGTTTTGCGTGCTGTCAGAATAGGAAAAATCCCTTAAATGATTTTATCGAGAAATAGGATAAGAAAAATTTTCTAGCGCCTGAGATTTTATCCTGCGCTTATGGATATTACTAGTGAAAGGCCTTTCAAGAACAGATTTCCAAGGAGGTGAGCGGCTGTGACGGACGAGGTATTCGCCCGGGCGGCCCGGACCTGGGGCGACACCATCTATCGAGTGGCGTACCATGCGCTGGGCAGCCCGCACGACGCCGAGGATGTAATGCAGACGGTGCTTCTGAAGCTGTACGAGTACAAAAAGGAATTTGAGAGCGAGGAGCACATGAAGCACTGGATTTTGCGGGTGGCGGTGAACGAGAGCCGGCGCGTGCTGCGTTCCTTCTGGAGGCGGACCTCTGTTCCCTTGGAGGAGTGGCGGGAGACCGTCGCCCCGGAGGACCCGGCCAAGGCCGAGGTGCTGGAGGCGGTGATGGCCCTGGAGCCCAAGTACCGCTTGGCTGTGTATCTCTACTACTACGAGGGGCTGTCTGTGGCAGAGACCGCTGCCGCCATGAAGGCCAACGTGTCCACCGTGCAGACCTGGCTGCTCCGGGCCCGGGCCCGGCTGCGGAAAGAACTGTCCCAGGAGGAAGAAAGGGAGGAATCTGTCTATGTTTGACCCGAAACAATACTATGAAGTGTGCCGGGAGCTGAGAGCTCCCGAGGATAAAATTGAGGAGATTATTACCATGACTGAGAAGACGAATAAGAAGAAATTACGCCCCCTGCGCACCGCCCTGATCTGCGCCGCCGCTATGGCTATGATGGTGGTCAGCGTGGCCGCCGCCGACCCGGAGGGCTTTGAGTCCTTCCTGATTAACATCGGCACGGTTGTCCGGGTGGACCGCTACCGCTCCGATGTGACCACCGAGGACGGCGAGACGTTCTCTATGGTGGAGTCCCCCGACGCTATGGTGGAGAATCGGGAGGGTAAGGCTATCCTGGTGGTCAACGGCGAGGACGCGGCCGACATCACCGACGCCCTGGCCCAGGACCAGCACTATGTCTTTGAGGACTTTACCGAGGATACCAGAATCACCATCACTGTGGACGGCACCATCGACCAGTGGACACTGGTGAAGGAAGTGGGCATCGTAAAGGCTGACGGCAGCTATCACAGGCTTGGCAGCGAGACCGTCACCAGCGAGACCGTGGACGATGCCCTGGGCGGCATATTCTTCAACGGCGACATTTTTAAAGACAGATCTGTGGATGTTTCAGAAGGTATTGCAGACGCAGAGGTTGTGACCAGCACGCATGTAACCACGACCGATAAATGTGAGGCGGAGAAATAAAGCGCGCGGCGGGCCGGGAAACCGGCCCGCTGTTTTGCTCTCCATAAACGCTTGAATAATCTGCTGTAATATGTTATTCTGAAAATCGGAAAGAATCATCTTTCAGCGCTGCCAAACAGCAGCGGTCAGCCCTCGTGACAGAGGGCAGCTCCTTGCCCTCTGATCTTCGGAAAGGGGGGGCTGCCTGATGAGTACATCCGAAGTGTTGCAGCTTTGTTTGGTCATCATTGGTATTTGCAGCCTGTTTATCCAGGGCAAAAAGAAGTGACCGCCGGCACCCTGACAAGTACGGCGATCACTTTCGTCAACTTTAAGGGCTGACCGTGTCTTGGCAGCGCCCTTTCTATATTCCATTATAATCTTCGCCTGTCTGGTTGTCAACATCCATTTAAATCAGTATAGGCGGGCCGGGAAACCGGCCTGTTATTTCATGATATATCCGCCTAAAAGCCGGCCATTTTGACTTGTTTTTTCCAGGCGGCTGATTTATAATAAAGGGTAGCAATACCAGAAAATTTTCACATAGAAGGAGAGCATATATGACAGCCAGTGAAAAAAAGCAGCTGATGGCCACGGCCTGCAAGGTGCGCATGGGCGTCATCGAGGGGACCCATGGGGCCAAGGCCGGCCACCCCGGCGGCAGCCTGTCCGCCGCCGATGTTTTTACCTACCTTTATTTTAAAGAGATGAACGTCGACCCCAAGAACCCCAAGTGGGAGGAGCGGGACCGGTTTGTCCTGTCCAAGGGCCACACCGCCCCCGGCCTGTACGCCGCTCTGGCCAACCGGGGCTTCTTCCCGGTGGAGGACCTGCCCACCCTGCGCCACATCGACAGCTACCTCCAGGGCCACCCCAACATGAACACCGTCCCCGGCGTGGACATGTCCACCGGTTCCCTGGGGCAGGGCATCTCCGCTGCCGCCGGTATGGCCCTGGCCGCCAGGCACGCCGGCAAGAACTGCCGGGTGTATGCCCTGCTGGGCGACGGCGAAATTCAGGAGGGCCAGGTTTGGGAGGCGTTTATGCTGGCCCATCACTACGGACTGGACAACCTGTGCGCTGTCGTTGACAACAACGGACTGCAAATCGACGGCCCCATCGACAAGGTCATGAGCCCCTATCCCATCCCGGAGAAGCTGAAAGCCTTCGGCTGGAACGTGGTAGAGATCGACGGCCACGACTTCGACCAGATCGAGGCCGCCTTTGAAAAGGCCAAGGCGGCCAAGGGTGTCCCCACCGCCATTGTGATGAAGACCACCAAGGGCAAGGGAGTCAGCTTTATGGAGAACCAGGCCGGCTGGCACGGCAAGGCCCCCAACGATGAGGAGTATGAGAAGGCCATGACTGAGCTAAAGGCCCAGCTGGCAGAAGTGGAGGCGATGTAAGATGGCAGATGTGAAGAAAATCGCGACCCGCGACAGCTATGGAAATGCGTTGGCTGCCCTGGGCGCCGAACATGACGACCTGATCGTCTTCGACGCCGACCTGGCTGGTGCCACCAAGACGGGCACCTTCAAAAAGGCTTTCCCGGAGCGCCACTTCAACTGCGGCATCGCCGAGGGCAACATGATCGCCGTGGCCGCCGGGGCCTCCACCATGGGGCTGGTGCCCTTCGCCTCCAGCTTTGCCATGTTCGCTGCCGGCCGGGCCTTCGAGCAGGTGCGCAACTCCATCGGCTACCCCCACCTCAACGTGAAGATCGGAGCCACCCACGGGGGCATCTCCGTGGGCGAGGACGGAGCCTCCCACCAGTGCTGCGAGGACTTTGCCCTGATGCGCTCCATCCCCGGCATGGTGGTCATGTCTCCCGCCGACGATGTAGAGGCCAGGGCCGCCGTCAAGGCCGCCTATGAGTATGTGGGCCCTGTCTACCTCCGCTTCGGCCGGCTGGCCGTCCCTGTGTTCCACGACGAGGCCACCTTTAAGTTCGAGATTGGCAAGGGCGAGGTCCTCCAGGATGGGTCCGATGTGGCCATCATCGCCAACGGGCTGATGGTCAACGAGGCCATGGAGGCCGGCAAGGCCCTGAAGGAGGCGGGGATCTCCGCTCGTGTGATAAACCTGTGCACCATCAAGCCCCTGGACGAGGAGTTGGTTTTGAAAGCCGCCCGGGAGTGCGGCAAAGTCATCACCTGCGAGGAGCACTCCGTCATCGGCGGCCTGGGCGAGGCGGTGTGCGCCCTGCTCAGTGAGAAATGCCCCACCCCTGTCCGCCGGATCGGGGTCAACGACGAATACGGCCACTCCGGTCCTGCCGCCGCCCTGCTCAAGCAGTTCGGCCTGTCGGCGGACCACATCGTGGAGGTCGCAAAAGACTTCTGCGGGAAGTAATATGTTCCTTGCACTTTTGTGGCAGAATGAAGAAGCGCCGCCCGGCCGGGCGGCGCTTCCTTGTGTTATTCGGGCTGATCCCCATTCTCCGGCGGCACCTCCGGAGGAACAGGGGGTAATTCCTTCGGGACCTCCTCGGGAGGTGTCTCCTCCTCCGCGGGCGGCTCCCCGGTCCCTCCCTCCTCCGAAGGGGCGGGGGGCTTGATCTCCTCGCTGACTATATGGATGGCCTTTGCTGGGGGCTCAATCTCCCCGGACAGCGGCTTGGGCTTGGATTTGGTAGAGGCGTAGGCGTCCTCCACCAGGGCGGGGTCCCGGCCCTCGATGATGGCAACCATCTCGCCGCCGGTAATGGTCTCCTTCTCCAGCAGGTAGGCCACCACCTTGTCCATGTCCTCCCGGTTGGCCTGGATGACCTCCACGGCCTCCTTATAGCACACGTCCAAAATGGCTTTGACGGCCTTGTCCATGACGGCGGCGGTGTCCTGAGCGCAGTCCAGGCCGTAGCCGCCGTCCAGATACTGGTTCCGGACGGAGCCCAGGGCCATCATGCCGAACTCCTCGCTCATGCCGTACATGGCCACCATATTCCGGGCGATGTTGGTGGCCTCCTGGATATCCTGGGAGGCGCCGTTGGTCATGGTGTCCATCACCACCTCCTCGGCGGCACGGCCGCCCATGGAGACGGCGATTTTCGCCATCAGCTCCTCCTTGGTGCGCAGATTGGTCTTGTCCTCCTCGGGCATGAGAAGGGTGTAGCCCAGCGACCCCTCGGTGTGGGGGACGATGGTGATCTTCTGCACCGGCTCGGCATTTTTCTGCTTGTAGGCCACCATGGCGTGGCCCACTTCGTGGTAGGCCACCAGCTTGCGCTCCAGCTCGGTGAGGACCGAGTTTTTCTTCTCGCTGCCGGCGATGACAAACTCGAAGGAGGCCAGCAGGTCCTCCTGGTTGACTGCCCTTCTCCCGTGGCGGACGGCCCGGAGGGCGGCCTCGTTCACCAGGTTGGCCAGGTCGGCGCCCACGGTGCCGGCGGTGGCCAGGGCGATCTTTTTCAAGTCCACGTCCTCGCTGAGGCGGATGTTCCGGGTGTGGACCTGGAGGGTGGACAGGCGGCCGGCCAGGTTGGGCCGGTCGATGGTGATGCGCCGGTCGAAGCGGCCGGGGCGGAGGAGGGCCTTGTCCAGCACCTCGGGGCGGTTGGTGGCCCCCAGAACGATGACGCCCTTGCCGGGGTCGAAGCCGTCCAGCTCGGCCAGCAGCTGGTTCAGGGTCTGCTCCCGCTCGTCGTTGCCCCCCATGCGGTTGTCACGGGACTTGCCGATGGTGTCGATCTCGTCGATGAAGATGATGCAGGGGGCCATCTTGCTGGCCTCTTTAAAGAGGTCCCGGACCCGGCTTGCGCCCACGCCCACAAACATCTCTACAAAGTCGGAGCCGCTGATGGAGAAGAAGGGCACCCCCGCCTCGCCGGCCACAGCCTTGGCCAGGAGGGTCTTGCCGGTGCCTGGAGGACCCACCAGCAGCGCCCCCTTGGGCAGCTTGGCGCCGATCTCGGTGTACTTCTGGGGGTTGTGGAGGATGTCGATGATCTCCTCCAGGCTCTCCTTGGCCTCGTCCTGGCCGGCCACGTCCCGGAAGGTGACGCCGGTCTTTTTCTCCACATACACCTTGGCGTTGGCCTTGCCCACGCCGCCGATGCCGCCCATGCCCCCCTTGCCGCCGATGCCCCGCATGAGGAAGACCATAGCGCCCACCATAATGACAATGGGCAGGACCGTGGTGAGCAGCAGGTAGAGAATCTGGGAGGAGTTGTCCACCGCAGGGGTCCAGTGGCGGACGTTGTGATCATTGAGCAGGCTCTCCAGCTCCAGGTCGGAGATGGGGGGCGGGGTGGTGACATACTCGGTGTCCCGCTCGTTCTGAAGGGGCATCCAGGCGAACATGCTGTTGTTCATGTCCTGACGGTTTTCGTTCTCGGGGATGTAGGCCAGGGCCTCCTCCTCTTTGCCCTCCTTGAGGGTGATGGTGAACAGGCTGCTCTCCAGCTTCACCGAGTCCACCAGCTCCGCCACCACCCACTGGCGGAAGACGGAGTAATCCACCTGGACCTGGTTAGAGCTGTTGTAGGAGCTGGTGCAGCTGCGAAAGAACAGCGTCAGAACCAGGGCCCACAGGATCAGCGAGATCAGGCCGAAGGCGTTCTTTTTGTTGTTTCCTTTATCTGGCTTCAAAGGAGCGTACCTCCAATTTTGTGTATTTTCAAAACAGGTCAAAGGGTATCATACCACAACCGCGCAATAAAAACAAGAAAATACCGTGTAAACTTCCAGTGAATTTTCTGTGACCTTGTATTTTCCCACTTCCCACCAGGAATCAAATGTGGTACAATATGCCTTGTATGTAATTCGACACTGGAAGGATTGGATACCTATGAATAAACGTCCCCCTCTGCGCCGCTCCGCCCCTGTGGAGCAGGAGAACGACGGCATCATCGAGGGCCGCAACGCCGTTATCGAGGCCCTGCGGGCCGGGGTGACCATCGACAAAATATTCATCGCCAAGGGGGAAACCGACGCCGCTCTGGGCCACATCGCCTCCGCCGCCCGGGAGAAGGGCGTTGTGGTGGTGGATGCCGACCGGCGCAAGCTGGACAACATGAGCCGCACCCACGCCCACCAGGGGGTGATTGCCCAGGCCGCCGTCCGGGCATACGCCAGCGTGGACGACATTCTCAGCGCCGCCCGGGAGAAGGGGGAGCCGCCCCTCATCCTGGTGTGCGATGAGCTCAGTGACCCCCACAACCTGGGGGCGGTGATCCGCACCGCCGACGCCGCCGGGGCCCACGGGGTGATTATCCCCAAGCGCCGCTCCGCCGGGCTGACGGCCATCGTGGGCAAGACATCCGCCGGAGCGGTGGCCCATGTGCCCGTGGCCCGGGTGCCCAACCTGCCCGCCCTGCTCAAGGAGCTGAAGGCGGAGGGGGTATGGGTCTTCGGAACCGCCATGGATGGGACGACCCCGCTGTATCAGGCCGACCTGAAGGGCCCCGCCGCCATTGTCATCGGCAGCGAGGGGGCGGGGATGGGCCGCCTGGTGGCGGAGAACTGCGATTTTACCGTCTCGATCCCCATGTTCGGAAAAATCAACTCGCTGAACGCCTCAGCTGCGGCGGCGGTCCTGCTGTATGAGGCGGTGCGGCAGAGGCTTGGCCGTCTCTAGAGCCGCCGCCTGCGGCCCTTGCATTTGCCCTTCGTCCGCCGTCCTTCTGATTGAAGGATTTTCCCACGCCCTGATCCGAAAGTTCTTCCATTTTTTATTGACCAATTCTGAGTGTCCGCCGGCTTGAGCCGGGGCCCGGATACTTAAATCGAAACCAAGGAGTTCCCCATGCGCGACCAGGATGAAAAACTGAATAAAGGTGAACTGATCGACATCAAATCGCTGATTGGAGACGCCGACGGGGGCGACTACTCCCTGGACGACATTATGGCCGAGTATGGCCGCACGTCTCCGGCGGACCTGCCGGAGCAGGCCCAGCCAGATGTTCCCCAGCCCAAGGGGAATGTAGTGCCCTTTCCCGGAACCCAGCCCCTCCCCAGGCTGAACCTGGAGGAGCCGGAGGAGGGCGGTCCAGAGGAGAGCGGTCCGGAGGAGCCGGAGCCAGAGGCGGAAGAACCTCCGGAGGTGCCGCGCCCCGAGCCGGAGAGTCAGTCTGCCCCCATCATCCCCTTCCCCCAGGAGGAGAGTGTGTTGTCCGCCTTTCTGAAGGATTTGGGCAAGAAGGCGGACGACTACGCCGACCGCATGTTTGAAGAAGACGAGGCCATCGACAAGAGGGAGGTCCGCCGTCTGGAGCGCCTCATTCCCGGAACCGATCAGGAGGAGGTGGAGGAGGACCCGCCGGACCTCCGTTGGCGCCGCCCGAAGCGGCCGGAGCCCCTGCCTCCGGACATCCCGCCGCGAGAGCTGGCCAAGCGCTACAGCCGGGGGCTGAAGTGGATGCGGATGCGGGTGCTGCTGATCTTCCTGCTGATCCTGATGGCCCTGGGCCAGGCGGCGCTCCCCCTGCTGGGGGCGGCCTGGATGCCCGCCCTGGACCAGCCTCAGCTCCAGTGCTGGGTCGCGGTGGGCCTGCTGGGAGCGGGAGTCCTGCTGGCATTTGATGTGCTGTTTGTGGGGATTGTCCGGGCCTTTCGCCTGCGGGTTGGGATGGACACCCTGGCCGCCCTGGCCTGCGGTTTTACCCTGGCCGACGGGGTGGAGCTGGCTCTGTCCGGCCAGCCGGCGGACCGGCTGCCCTACACCCTGGTCTGCCTGGCGGGGCTGTTTTTCCAGCTCCACGGGGTGTACCACAAGCGGTGTGCCCTACGCCTGTCCTGCCGCACTGCCGGGGCTGCGTCCGCCCCCTATCGGGTCACCCTGGACCCGGGAAAGTGGAGCGAGCGGGACACCTATTGCAAGTGGTCGGGCACCGCCGAGGGCTTTGGCAGTCAGATTCAGGCGGATGACGGGGCCCAACGGATTTTTCGCCGGATTTGTCCGCTCCTGCTGCTGGGAGACATCACCTTCGCCCTGCTGGCCTCGACAGGGGGAGGACACCCGGAGCGGTTGCTGTGGGCCCTGTCCGCCCTGTTCACTGCTACCGCCGCCTTTGGCGGTTCGCTGGTCTATGGCCGCCCCTTCCACAAGGCGGCCCGCCGCCTGAGCGTCAGCGGAGCGGCCCTGGCCGGCTGGCCGGGGATGCCCGGCTCCCGGAAGGGGAACTGCGTCCTGCTCACCGACACGGACCTCTTTCCCCCGGGCTATGTGGAGCTCAACGGCTTTAAGGTGATGGGGGACTACTCTGCCGAGCGGGTGGTGGCCTACACCGCCACCCTCATTCGGGATTCGGGCAGCGGCCTGGAAAAGCTGTTCCACGATCAGCTGCGCTCTATGGGCGGGCTGATGCGCCGGGCGGACGGCCTCCAGTGCCATGAGGGCGGAGGCCTATCCGCCAACATCCGGGGGGAGCAGGTGCTGGTGGGTTCCGCCGCCTTTATGAAGCTGATGGAGGTCAAGCTGCCTCAGGGGCTGAACGTGAAGAGCGCTGTGTTCTGTGCCATTGACGGCGCGCTGGCCGGTATCTTCGCCCTGAGCTACACCCTGCCGGATACCGTTTTCCCCGCCCTGGAGGCGCTGATGATGGAGAAGGTGGAGCCGGTGCTGGCCACCCGGGACTTCAACCTGATTCCCGCCATGCTTCAGCAGCGGTTCAAGCTGGCAGCGGACAAGATGGCCTTTCCCCCGGTGGAGCGCCGCCGGGAGCTGTCCGCCCCGGAGCAGGACCACGGCGATACCATTACTGCCCTGCTGTGCCGGGAGGGCCTGCTCCCCTTTGCCGAGTCCATTACCGCCGCCAAGCGGCTGCGGTGGGCCACCCGCCTGGGGGCGTCGCTGTGCTGTGCCGGGTCTTTGCTGGGGATGCTGCTGGCGGCCTACCTCACCTCGGTAGGCGCTTATACCTCTCTGTCTCCCCTGAACCTGCTGATTTACCTGCTCACCTGGCTGGCCCCCGTCTGGTTTTTGTCCGGCTGGGTCCACCAGTTTTAAAGAAGAAAAATACCTTGCGTCCCCTTGGAAACTCTGGTAGAATTGGATTATGAACAGGAGGCCGGTAATATGGCAGGCAAATTTATCAAGCTAAAGAGAATAGTCATCCCCTTCATGACCCTGGCAGTCATGACCGGTCAATTAGCGGGCTGCGCCACCTCGTCTAGTGACGAAATGTTAAAAACAATGCAGGCATCCCCAGAGGTAAAGGTAGAATCAGATGCTTCTGGAATAATTAACGTTGGAGATCAGCGGGCTGTGGGTGACAGCGATCCAGAAGGAGATATTGGTTTACTTTCAAACAGCCAAGAGAAAACAGAGCTGTCAGGTGATGAACTGATTGAATACTTCCAGAAAGTATATGATATACATACTGAAATCCATTCAGCAACAACAGAAGAGGGGTTAATACAGGAAGAACTAAAATTTCTGGCAGATCTTGTAGATTCAGACAATTACACACTTCCATCCGACTACGAAGCCCAATACAGAGCGTGGAGACCGGCAGACAGTTTACCGGAAACAGATAAACCGCAGCAGCCGCAGCAAGAGCAGCAAGGCGGTCAACAGAGCAAGCCATCAAAAGAGCAAAGCAAACCGTCAGGAGAGCAGTCACAAAAGCCATCAGGCAGCACGCAAACACAGCAGCCGAGTCAACCATCAGGCGGTGACTTTGATCCCTACAGAGGTTACGGGTCCTACGATGCATGGATTGACCACATTTGTTCAAGATATCCAGAACTATCCAGAGAAGAAATAATGAAACGAAACCCCGATCCAGCTACATGCCACGTAGATGAAGCAGCAGCTAGAGCAGATGCAGCCGCAGGACGTTTACACGGAGGTTAAGGTAATACAACCCACTAAACTTTTAGAAGCACCAGGATTCATTTCCTGGTGCTTCTTCATGCGGCAGAAATCATGAAAGAGCCGGCGCGGCTAAATGGATATAAGGCGGTCTTACTCTCTCATTCTTCGTCCGGGGCCTGCCCAGCGTGAGCTAACCACTTGCAATCGGTGATCTCCATGTCGGAGAAGATTGCTGTAAAAGAGGAATCCTCCGGGCTGCAGGCGTAAATGCCAAAGCTGATTTTACCCGCGCCCTTCCACATATGGCATACCCGCATCTGGGTAAACTGCTCCCCGTCCAGGGAAGATTCGATGCAGTAGTCATCCTCCCTGCGGCTGAATCGATACCACATGGTTTTTACCTGCGCTGGGATAGCTGTAGTGGCCCAATCCGAATAACCATGATTGGTGACCACGCTGCCTAAGTGCTGGAACTCCTGGTTTTCATATTCCACAGACCCTTTGAGCCAATTTTCACTGTCCAAGTACATCACGATACCGCATTGATCAAAGCGGTGATGCGCACCCGCGAAGTCGGTCTTGACTACGAATGAGAAGAAGCGTTCTTCTGTTTCCAACTGGAGTACCGGGGCATTGTCGTTGCGGAAATGATAGTAGGTCCGCTGCCATAGGTCTGTGCCAGGTTTGGTTGTGATTTTGATCGTTCCATCCGCAGCGACATAGTTTTCCGGCTCCCGTGTCCACTGCATTTTCCTAAAGTCAAATTCCAATGTTCTGCACCTCCTCCGTCCGGAAATAACAAGTTGATTATACCTTGGGGCATAATTTGTACGATTTCGGTTAGGCTGACAATTTCGCCAACCGGATCGCCTTCATTGCACGAAGTGCGATGAAAGCGTCAAAATGATGACACCGCAACAAGGACAGAGCCCTTGCCCCTGCTTCCTTTACTGGCCAATGTTAGTAATATTGAATACTGCTATACTATCAGGCCAACTATCAGGCCAACGCCAAATTTGTCTGTTCCCAATCTGGCGGGGGCTCAGGCAAAGCTGCCACAGTTTTAGACAAATGCTCCTCAATAATCAGCTGGATTGGCGGCTTGACCTCGTCCTTCTTCAAAATCAGCTCAGCGATGGTAAACGCAAACGTGAGCAGCATGACCCCCAAGCCAATGCCTGGAATGATGGACGCAATCTGCGCAGAAGCTGCAATAATTCCAAAGCGGATTCCCATATCAGCCAGTTCCAGTACAAAGGATACGGCCAGTAATATGGTATTGATGACCGAAACCGCACGCAGAGCCTCGGAGTAATCGTACTTAAACAACTCCGCCAGAGACAGGGAGGACATAATAAACGCATACCCCAACAGCAATACATTCATCACCCGAAACGAAATTTCCAGGCAAACGAAAACCTTGGAGCAGAAGGAGAGCTTTACCTTTGCGCCCGATGGATCATGGATGTCCAGAATCGACAGCATCTTTGCCAGGTGAGTATCGCGGTTGCTGCCGCCGATGGTTTGCAGCTGGAGCATAACCAACTGGTCCAGCGCGGCGTAATAGAGATCTTCTGCCCATTGCCCAGACCGTTCCCCGCAATACTCCTTGAGACGGGGAACCATGCTCATATAGACGTAGCGGTCAATGATACTCATGGCCACCTGATAGCCCTTTTCATGCTGCATCGCGCCCGGATGATTATCGGCCATATAGTATTGACAGCGTCCTACCAGCCTGGTCACACCCTTAAACCCCTTTTGGATATACTCGTTGCTGGAACCGGCGTAGGAACTGGACAGGATAATATCTGAAAACTTCTTGAGAAATTCCACTACATATTGCCTGTGCTTCTCATCTCCTTCTGCTTCAATCTCTGTAATAATGGCGGGACTGACCTGGAATATTTGGGTTTTGGCATAGTCTCTGGTATATCCGTGCAGGTCAGAATAGGTCAACTGCTTGTCGCTGCTCTCCATGTCATCTAACTGAAAAATCGGGAACCCGGCTGCCATATCCTTGTAGCCGCTGGAGTCGATCACGATATGGAGCAGACCCTGCTCGGTGATGTCCACCGACATAATCCGCTGGGAAACAGCTCATCAAAAGGCCCATTCCGTTCGCCTCCAGATTTGCTCACTTTTTATTGTCTTCATGGTAACATATTTCTTTTATGATTTCAATTATAAAGTTCAGACCAGTTTGAAACGATCCGCAAAATAAAGGAGAAAGCTGTAAGTTTCATAGATCATAAATACCATTCCTAATAGTTGACAATTTCATCAACTGAATCGCCGTCATCATCGCACTTTGTGCGGGGATGACGGCGGAAAATTTATACTGTTTGTATTGAGCAGCTCAAAGCCCGCCCACTTCACCAGCCCGGCCACATGGGCATAAGCGGCCACGATCTCGTTGATCATCTCCGGGGTGAGTTCCCCCACCTGAACTCCGTCGGAGCAGGTACAGGCGGAGGGGCCCCACTTGGCCCGCAGTTCGTAGAAGGCGGTGGATTTGGGACCGATGCAGCCGTCGTTGGTGATGTCGGTGCCCCCATGGGGGCGGAGAACATGCGGTTGCGGAAGGTGGTGCGGCCCAGGGTGATGGGCTTGCACAGGTTGGGATATTTGTATTCCATATTTTTAATGCGAATCAAGAGTTGAACAAAAGCCTGGTGAGAGCGGCGGCAATGCGGCCAAAGATATGACAAAGTAGACCTGACAAGGAGCGGACCATGGAGGCGGTTTGGATGTCAGTCAATCGATTCAGCCAGTTGAAGAAACACTCAATGGGCTGGCGGGCAGAGCTGACAAATGTAGAGAATGTGTCACCAGAAACCAGGACGTCACCTTTGTGCTTTTTTCGAGGGGTAAGCAGCTCCAATGCGTGGTTTTGCTTCAGTGATTGTGCCCAACTTGCATCAATATATGCCTTATCCGCATACAGACGTCCCGGCTTTAATGCGGCATGATCGTCCACGATTTGTTTGGAGGCAGGGAGGTCATGCTGTGCCGCACCGGAGGCCATCAGGGAGACCGGAACAGGCAGATGGCCAGGCCTGCGGGCCACAATAGCATGGAGTTTTATGTCATAATACCACTTTTTTTGGGAAGAATTATAGCTCTTCTCGCACAATTCTGAGGCGATCTTTGCATGTCCGGAACGTGGACCTTTTGCCAGAATAACAGGGCAGGAATCCACAATATACTCCAGCTGTTCTTCCAGATTCACTCCAATAACACTGAGCCAAGACTTCGCCAGGGCCTGGAACGCCGGAGCAAGCCGATTCAACCGGGCAGAAAACGCTTGATAGCTGGGCAGCTTAGGAAACCATTCCAGCAAGTGGTTTTTGGTATAGCTGTAGATCGCCTTCTGCTCGAATCTCCGCTGGCTGATGCCCCACAGGTAAACCGTAATACACTCCTCATCCGTAAATTGGGGACGGAAATTGTTGCTTTGACGTTGCATTATCGCTTCAATTGTGCTACTATTGTCGCAGACAGCGCAATAGAGTGTTATGAGATTTGTTTGCCACGTACTTATATTCTCTACTCTTTTGCGCTGTTTTTCCACCCTTTTCTCTATATTTTAACTCTTGATTCGCATTTCTAATAGAATGATATATCCGACATTTGGGTGTTATTGGGAATAAGCCCGTAACTTTATGACTTCTAACGATAAATTCTAACTCAGTTTCATCCATATCACACCGAGTTACATCGTTGAGAATAATTTTCTCCATATTTATACTCCCAAAGATGACAAAAACCGCGCCCTCCTGCGGACACGGCTCTGATGTGTGTTATTTTCATAGTAACAACGATTTCAGGAGCATACTGGACGGCGGCTGGCTCCGCCTAACACGGGACTCTCACCCCCTGCGGGTCTCGCAGATCACCCTCTTTGCCTGCGACGGCTCACGGTCCGACAAGGCCGCTTCAACGCTCGGACTGAGACTGGGCAAGCGTATCATTATCCTGATATACGGGTCATGGACACAAGCCCGCCACAGCTTGTTGTGCGCTCGGTGGCCGCTCTCCCGATACCTCCTTTCTTCTGGTGGGGTCTTGGCCAGCTCACTTGCGCACGACTTTCCTCTTGAGCCGTATATCAAACGTATCCAGTAGACCTATGCTGATTTGCAGGCAGAGGCTGGCCACGCAGGGTGCACCGGAGTATCTTGTCAAGTTGGTAATAAACCAAAACCAGGACGATGGCTCCGTCGTGGGCCAGTGGTCACTTGTCAGCATTGAGCAGATCATCTAAGGAAAAAAACTGCCGGGAATGAGAAAACTATATGAGGAGGAAAGCACTTGAAAAAACTGATATTCCTTTTCGCGTTGCTGCTTTGTGCGACGCTGGCAGGCTGCAATCAGTCCGAGGCTCCCCACCAGGGGGAAGCCTCCTCCGATGCCGTAAGCACTCCCCCAGCAGCTGAATCCGACCCGCCAACAACGGCCCCTGCTGATGAACAGACGGTCACGCTGTATATCGGAACAAAAGCCGGGGGCTTTGCGGAGTACCCAATAACCTACGAGGGGGAACTGACCCCGGAGTTGCTGATACAGGGCATCGCTGACCTGACCGGCTGGGACTTGACCCTGGCTGAGCCTGTGATTTCCAGCAAGGGCGGTATGAGTGTGTGCCTGTCCAGTGAATCGGCCCTGTTCACCGGCCCGCCTGACCCGCAGAAAGATGAATTTCATATGTACGACGCGGAGCAGCTTGCGGAGACAATTTTGGACAGCATCCAGAAAACCTTGCAAAAGGGCTTTGTGCTGGAACCCGGCGATCCGGACATGCTGGACATTTGGTACTACACGGCAGGAGATCAGCCCCTGAAGCTTCCCAACCTGGGCCTGTCCTGGCCGGTTGACCAGCCCTATCAATGGGAATCTGCAATAATAGTTTGACAGAAAAGATGTGAACCATAAAAAGCGGGGCGGCGTGTCCGTCCCGCTTTCTCTATTCAAAATTGTGCGAAATCTGCCGAAAATCGGCGTTTTTTTGAGAATTTATATAAGTAAGTGTCACAAGGACAAGGATTGGTGGAAAAAGCCACCATTTAACAGGGAATATGGCGCGGCGGGCGACCTGGACGTGGTCGCAAAGAACATCATCAACGAGCTATACCGCCGGAATGTGTCTGCCAACGTAAAACCGCCATTGGTGGTTATATAAAGAGCGCCATTTGATTGAGTAAAAGCTCAAATGGTTTCGCAGATTTGTTTACTTGGCATTCATCGCTACTTTATTGTATAATACCTATGTTTTTCCACACCAGCGCCTGGTCATAGTCGTGTCCAAAGAAAAGCTCTGCATGATATGTCGTCTGCATATCTTTAAGGCGGTCAAGGTTATCGAAGAACTCTGACTTGGTTTTGTTGATATTGCCCCCTGGCGGAAGCTGTTTTTCATAGCTCTCCCTTGTATAGACAGTGTCACTGGTCACAATAATATTCCCTTTGCTCTTTGTATTCAGTCTCATACCAATGACCCCGGGAGTATGAGATTTTTGGACAAACAGTGTTATATCATCCGCTAAGTGGACCTCTCCAGTAATTGTTTTGTAGACCGCACCGTCCACGTCAAACAGGGATTTCACATAGGCTCCAGACTCGCCGGTATAGACACTCCGACATGCAGATAACAGCTCGTCCTCCGCTACAATAATATTTTTGATCCCCTTTGTTCCAGCAAAATATTTCAGACCGCCAACGTGATCAAAATGCAAATGAGACAAGATCAGCATATCAATATCTGCGCAGGTCAAGCCCCTTTGTTTCAGCGCGTCTTCAATCGGGATAAATTCTCTGACTGGATAGATTTGATTGATGGCTTGTCCATACTCTGTTCTGTGATATGGGCTGTTTCCAGTATCATACAAAATATTTCCCAGTACGGAATGCTGGATCAGAATTGCTGTGATTGGAGAGCGGTAAAGCCTGCTCGCGTCCGAACACTCCACAAGCCGAAAATATTGACAACCTATATAGCCTAAATATAAAATACTCATTTTTAATTCCGACATTTTACACCTCAGATATCTATTTCAGTTTTTCCTGTTAGAACATAGCCCAAGATGTCGCCTTTCGGTTCTTGGGCAAGAACATCTCTTTGGAGCAGGTAGTCGATGTGCGCAATGCATTCCCCCACCGCAAACCATTTTTGGAAACCCGGAAAATCATCCCAGTTGGCCGCGCGAATTTTCCACGACAGGTGGGCGGCAATGTCATAAGCGGTTATCCCTGGATTCCGTTCAACCGTCCGAATAATCTCCTGTATCCTTACTCGATGATGCCGCAGCAAGCTGTCAATCCGGTTGTGGTAGTCACCAGCAGCGCGATGTGCCGGCAGCGCAGTTTCCACCGTAAATTCCTTTGCTTTCTGTAAACTGGCAATATATTCACCCAGCGAATCCGTAACCCCATTCCATGGAGTGATATTGGGCGTGATATCAAACAGCACATGATCACCTGTAAACATGATCTTTTGCTCTGCCAGCCAGAGCATGATACTTCCAGGCGTGTGCCCTGGCACAAGAATGACCCGCAGGGTATAATTGCCAATTCTGAGCATATCCCCTTCGTCCAACATGGTAAAGCGGTCATCCATACCCAGCATACCAAACACACTGGCCGGATTTACCTTTTGAATCGTTTCCAGAAGCTCCTTTGGAAAGCCCTCCTCAATGTAGCGTGCGTTCAGAGCCTTAAAATTTTCTCGGGATAAGTTCCCTGCCAAAGTCCTCATATCCCTCCGGCTTAAATAAATGCGGCGGTTTTTTCCGGCGAGTTCCGGTGCCAAACCAGAATGATCCGTATGAATATGAGTCAGCAAAACGTCCATGGAATCCATATCCACATGAATTTCAGATAATCCTTGTCGGATTGCGTTACGGCACTCATCACATCGGAATCCTGTATCAATAAGCAGTCCGTTAGAATCGCCGCGAATAAAATAACTGTTCAGTTCCCGGAGCGGATTATTGGGAAGCGGCACTTTGATGCGATATATATCTTTTACAATCTCTTCGGCCATACAAACACGATCCTTTAGATATTATCCTATTTTGCAGTCTGCGTGAAATTTTTGGGTGAACTGCTTTTGCAGAGAGTCCCGGAAACTGGGGTGGGCAATCTGAATCAGCGCTTTTGCCCGCTCCCGAATCGGTTTCCCCCGCATATAGGCCACACCATACTCGGTGACAATGTAATCAACATCCTGGCGCATGGTTGTTACTGCTGTTCCAGCGGGCAGGCTGGGTACGATTTTGGAGATGACCGTTCCGTCTTTTCGAGCAGCGGTGGAGGAAAGGGCAATAATAGAAATTCCCTTTCCATCCATTGCCATTCTCGTTCCTCTCACAAAATCCGCCTGACCGCCGACACCGGAAAATTGAGTGGTTCCGATCATATCGGCCGCAACCTGTCCAAACAAGTCCACCTGTATACAACTGTTGATGCTGACCATTTGGGAATGCTGGGCGATTACAAGGGGCGAATTTACATAATCAGCTGTCCGCAGTTCAATATCCGGGTTATGATTAACAAAATCGTATAGCTTTTTGGTCCCCATGAGAAAGGTCGCTACGCTCTTTCCCCGGTCGATTGTCTTGCGGGAGTTGTCGATTACACCCTTCTGGTACAGCTCCACAACTCCATCAGAAATCATCTCGGAGTGTATCCCCAAATGCTTTTTTTCTCCCAGCTGTGACAGGATCGCATCCGGGATTACCCCGATACCCAGCTGAAGCGTGGAACCATCTTGAATCAGGGCGGCGCAATGGCGTCCAATCGCCGCCTCAACCTCGCCGATGGGGGAGGGTGGGATTTCCGGAAGTTCCCTTGAGGACTCCATAAAAGTATCGATCTCGCTGATATGTAACCTTGTATCGCCATAAGTGACCGGAATTCGGTCGTTTATTTCGGCCAAAACGGTGCGTGCGGAGCGGACACCCTGCATTGTATAGTCGGAGGACACGCCAGTGGAGACATAGCCGTTTTCATCTGGTGGGGAAACTGAAAGCATCATAACGTCCACCCGAAAAACCCTGCTGCGAATAAACTCTGGGACCTCATGCAGATGGACCGGCACAAAGTGACCATATCCGCATTCCACACATTTCCGGGTCCTATTGCTCAAAAACCACAGTTCTGGCTGGAAGCAATCTCGGTTTTTTGGAAAGCAATACGGACTGGGGCCCAAGGTAGCCATTTGTGAAACGGTAACGTTTTGATAACAGGACTTGTTCCGGACCATCGCATCCACCAGCAAAGCTGGTTCGCCTGCCGCATTGGCCAGCAGCACCCTGTCATTATCCCGGATATGGCGCACGACTTCGTCCGCACTGCCGCACCGCTGTGTGTAAAGCTCTTTCCAATCCATTCGGGGCCTCCTATCAGGAAAGATCGGACTCCCGCCGAATCAGCACAACCGACACATCGTTTACATTTGTTCCGGTTGCCCCTGTGATCAGCAGGCCCTCGCATTGAGCCAGCGCATGATAGGCGTCGTTGTTTTGCAGAACGTCAAAAATAGTGACACCCTGATTTTGAAGTACAGTCTGGGTCTTGCCCGTTACAAAGCCCCCTGCCGCATCGGTGGGGCCATCGGTCCCGTCTGAGCCGAAGGAAAATACAGCGGTGTGTTCCAGACCGGAAATCCCTTCCGCCGCAGCCAGGGCGATCTCCTGATTTCGTCCGCCCTTTCCGGTGCCAGTCAGCTTGACTACTGTTTCACCTCCGGCCAAAAAGGCCAGGGATTCCTCAGCGCTCTGGTGATAGCGGGCGATGGCGGCAAGGAAGGCTCCCGCCTCCCGGGCCTGACAAGTCAGGCTGTCCGTTAAGATGACCGGTCGATAGCCCAGTTTTTCGCAGGCCTCCGCTGCGGCCAGGCAAAGCCCAGTTACGCTTCCGGTCACACGGGTATCCACATTATGGAACTGTTTTGGCGTTTCAACTTTGATCAGCTCACTTGCCTCAGCAGACAGCTCCAGGCCATACTTCCGGATGATCGCCTGGGCCTGTTCACAGGTGGACATATCCGGATAAGTTGGCCCTGATGCGATCATATCCAAAGGATTTCCAATAATATCCGACAGGACAATGGAAAACACTCTGGCCGGTGCACAATGTACCGCAAACTTTCCGCCCTTAATATCGGACAGTCTCTTCCGGATAATATTCATCTCCACAATGTCTGCCCCGCTGGCCAGCAGCTTCTGGGTGATATCCCGAAGCTCCTGAATGGGAAGGGGCGATTTTTCAAACAGCGCGGAGCCTCCTCCCGACAGCAAAAACAGCACGGTATCCCCCTGGTTCAAGCCGGTGGTCAGGGCAAGTGCCCGGCCGGTCGCCGCAAAGGTCTGCTCGTCCGGGACCGGATGCCCTGCCTCCCAGACTTCCAGATTGCCGATGGGGCCTTCACTGTGTCCGTATTTGGTAATTACAATACCGGTGTCCGGCTTTCGATCCAAGCTGTTCCAGGCCGCATTTGCCATGGACCAGGCGGCTTTCCCCACCGCAACCAAAACCAGACGGCCTGGCCCAAAGTCCATGCCCGCTACAGTGCGGCATACTGCCGCATCAGGACGTACCTGCTTCAAGGCGTCCTGTATAATTACCTCACAATCTTGTCTTAAGCTCATGACGCAAATTTTCCTTCCTGCGTTTGAATTGTTTTTTCACTGTTTTCCAACTGCATATTTTGCAGCAGTATCCTGCGAGAACGGTCGAGGTGCGTCTCCATCATTTTTCTGGCAAGCTCCCCATCCTGGTCGGAAATTGCCCAAAAAATTTGCCAGTGATCGTTTTCTGATTTCCGCAGGGTATCCTCATCTTGGTTGATCTGTTGGATATAACCCGAAATAATGTCCTGGAACATCCATACAATGGTCTCTAAAATTTTATTTCGGGAAAATTCCAACAGCATTCCATGGAATTGCTGATCGTATGTGGAATAGTCCTCATACTGGCGAGTGGAGATGGCCTGATCCATAAGATTCAGCTGCTCCTCCAGCGCCTGCAGATCCTGGTCGGTCCTTTTTTCTGCCAACAGCTTGCAGGCTCCGCCTTCCACAAATATTCTCGCATCATAGATCTCATCAACGTTGTTTCTGTTGCAGACCATAAAAGGGAGCAGAGGCTTCATAAATTCGGAGGGGACCACCTCCTTGATATACGTGCCATCCCCTTGAATAATGCGCTGTCATCGCCAGTGATAAAATGTAAAAAAACGCCGAGGAAAAAATGTAGAATTGTGGCGGAGGTGAAGGGAAAAAGATAGACTCCCAATCAGGGCGAAAAAGAGCCCAGAAAGGGAGTCAGAAAATGAAAGGAGCACAGTGGATGGATATCCG
>CAJTSQ010000008.1 GCA_910578735.1 uncultured Oscillospiraceae bacterium | reverse complement strand
TTCATCCTGAGCCAGGATCAAACTCTCAATAAAATGGTATCTAAACAGCCAAGCTGCTTAAATCAATCTTATTGAAACTAAAACCTTAGCTTCAAAGAAATTTTGACGTTGTCCAAACAAGCTTCTTTCGAAACTCTTTGAAACAACCAATCCTTCTGGTGCTTCGTGTTTGTCACGTTGTTTAATTTACAAGGTGCACGCCGCTCGCCTCAGCGGCGGGCTTTGATCTTACCACGCTCTCAAGCTTTTGTCAAGAACTTTTTTCAAGTTTTTTAAACTTTTTTCGCTCTCTCATTCGTAGCTCTCAAGGCGGCTGTTGCTGTTGCAACGGTTTTTTATCTTACCACATCTGTCAGCCTTTGTCAAGAACTTTTTTCAAGTTTTTTCGAACTTTTTTCGTTCTCTCACTCATCTGCATTGTGGTGTGCGCCGCTCTTTTAGCGGGCCTTTATTGTATCACATCGTCTTTCCTTTGTCAAGAACTTTTTTCGACTTTTTCAAAGTTTTTTTGTCCTTGCGCCGGTCTGTTGTGGTACAACATTCTGTCCTCGCGGACAGCTTTGACATAATACCACATTCTTCCCCTGCTGTCAATACTCTTTTTCAAGTTTTTTTATTTTTTTCCAAAGCCTCCCTTTTCTCCGCAAAATTACCCCATTTTCTCCCTGTATCCACCTGCTGTATACACATAGCCGTTGGATTTTCTCTTGCACAACGACACCACTTGTGATAACCTTAATGTGATTAATCCACCAAAGGAGAGGAATCTAATGCCCATTAAAATCCCCGACTCCCTGCCGGCCCGCGCCACTCTGGAGGGGGAAAACATTTTTGTCATGACCGAATACCGGGCAATTCATCAGGATATGCGCCCACTAAATCTGCTCATCCTCAACCTGATGCCCACAAAGATCGTGACTGAGACACAGCTGCTCCGCAAGCTCTCCAATTCCCCCCTGCAAGTAGAGGTCGAGTTGCTCCAGATGGCCAGCCACACCTCCCAGAACACAGATGCCGGCCATCTCTCCTCCTTTTATACTACCTTCCCTCAGATCAAGGACCGAAAGTTTGACGGCATGATTATCACTGGAGCACCGGTGGAGAATTATGATTTTGCCGATGTGGATTACTGGCCGGAGCTGTGCCAGATTATGGAGTGGACTACCACCCATGTCCACTCCACCCTCCATGTCTGCTGGGGCGCTCAGGCCGGGCTTTACTATCACTATGGAATCCCCAAATATTCGCTGGACCAAAAGCTCTTCGGCGTGTTTCCCCATGTTGCGCTGAAGAAACAGTCTCCCCTGTTTCGGGGGTTTGACGATGTGTTCTACATTCCACACTCCCGGCACACGGAGAACCGCGAGGAGGACATTCGCAAGGTCCCTGCGCTGGAGATGCTGGCCGTCTCGGAGGAGGCCGGGGTCTTTGCCGTCAAGAGCGAGGACAACCGCCGGTTCTTTATTACAGGACACCCGGAATATGATCCGGATACCCTGGCCCGGGAGTACTTTCGGGATGTGGGCAAGGGGCTGCCCATCGACATTCCCAGGCACTATTTCTCCAATAACGACCCAGCGCAGCCGCCTGTAGTTCGCTGGAGGTCCGCCGGACAGCTGTTTTACACCAATTGGCTCAACTACTACGTCTACCAGACCACACCTTATGATATTACCTTGATTTAGCGCAGTACCGAAGGTTCCCCGCTGTCTGCCTCACACTGTTTATACTATATATAGGGAGGATACTACAATATGGACGAAGCTCTTTTGTACCAGGCCCTGGAATTTGGCCGGCCTTATGCGGAAAGGGGGAAGGTCGCCAGTTACATCCCTGAGTTGAGCAAGGCGGACTGGAGGGACCTGGGAATCAGCGTACATACCATCGACGGGCAGCAGTTACACTGCGGCCAATGTGACCGGCGCTTTACCATCCAAAGTATCTCCAAGGTTATCAACCTGGCTATCGCCCTGGAGCACTTCGGCTTCGACGCAGTGTTTCACAAGGCCAAGATGGAGCCCTCCGGCGCCGCATTCAACGCCATGTCCCGCATCTCAGACACCGAGGACATCCCCTTCAACCCCCTGGTCAACTCGGGGGCCATTGCCGTTGTTGATCTTCTGCTCCCCCTGGGTCTGGAGGGGATGCTGGCGGCGGCCCGGAGCCTGTGCTCGGACAACAGCATTACCTTGGATGAGGTGGTATTTCAGTCCGAATGGTCCCACAGCGCCCGCAACCATTCCCTGGCCTATCTGCTCCAGAGCAAAGGGGTAATCACTGGGGATGTGGAGGAATTATTGAAGCTCTATACCCAATTATGTTCCCTGAGCGTAAACGCAGACAACCTGGCCTCCCTGGGGCTGCTGCTGGCCAACGGCGGCGTCCACCCCGCCACGGGACGCAGATTTTTACAAGAGGAGGTGGTGCGCACAGTTGTGACCATCATGCTGACCTGCGGCATGTACGACGGCAGCGGCGAATTTGCTGTGCGTGTGGGGCTTCCCAGCAAGAGCGGCGTGGGAGGCGGCATCCTGTCGGTAGTCCCGGGTGAGATGGGCATTGGGGTCTACGGCCCCAGCCTGGACGAAAAAGGCAACAGCATCGCAGGACAGCAGATTTTAAAGTACATCTCCCGCACGGAAAAGCTCCACATCATTGACCGCTGCATTCGGTAAAGTAATCTGTCCAAGGGAAACGAGCTACATTTATAAAGAGAGAGGGAATTGTTATGTATGAGGCATTTTCTAACCTGATCGACACAATCAGCGGCTACATGTACAGCTATATCCTGATTATCATGCTGCTGGCTGTGGGCCTGTATTTTACCTTCCGAGGCAGGCTGCTCCAGCTGAGGCTGCTTCCTGAATCAGTCCGGGTGGTAGGTGAAAAACCCAAGGACAAAAACTCCGTCTCCGCCTTCCAGGCCCTGATGGTGTCCACCGCCAGCCGCGTGGGCACCGGCAATATCGTGGGCGTAGCCACCGCCATCGCCGGGGGCGGCTACGGCGCGGTGTTCTGGATGTGGCTGATCGCCATTGTGGGCGGGGCCTCCGCCTTTGTGGAGAGCACCCTGGCCCAGATTTATAAGAAAAAAGACCCCCAGGGCGGCAGTTACGGCGGCCCATCTTACTACATCGAGGCCGCCCTTCACAGCCGGGGGTTGGGCATCATCTTCGCCGTCATCCTCATCGCCACCTACGCCGGCGGCTTTAACATGGTCTGCTCCTTCAACCTGATGGACAGCTTCACCAGCTACTCCTTCTATGAGGCCGCCGGTTCTATCGTCCTGTTCGGCAAAAAGTTCAGTGTGGTCGCCCTGGTGGGCGCCGCCATTCTGGCTGTTCTGGTGGGCATCTGCGCCTTTGGCGGCGGCAAGCGCATCGTCAAGGTCACCGGCGTGATGGTGCCTATCATGGGCGTCATCTACATTCTGGTAGCCATCGTGGTGGTCATCCTGAACATCACAAACATCCCTATGGTCCTGGGCAAAATTCTCTCCGAGGCCTTTAACTTCCAGGCCATTTCCAGCGGCTTTATGGGCTCCTGTGTGATGGAGGGCATCAAGCGCGGCCTGTACTCCAACGAGGCCGGTATCGGCTCCGCCCCCAACGCCGCCGCCGCGGCCGACGTGTCCCACCCCGTGAAGCAGGGCCTGGTCCAGATGCTGTCCGTGTTCATTGACACCATCCTCATCTGTACCGCCACCGCCCTCATGGCCCTGTCCACCGGCATCGTCCCCTCCGAGGAACTGAAGGGCGCCCCCTTTGTCCAGGCCGCCCTGGCTGACACCTTTGGCAGCGTGGGCCCCTACTTCATCACCTTCGCCCTGCTGCTCTTCGCCTTCACCACCCTGCTGGGCAACCTGTATTACTGCGAGGGCTGCATGAACTACATCGCCGGCCGCAAGGTGGGCAAAACCGGCAAGACCATCTTCAACATCATCGCCGTCCTGCTGGTGTTCGTGGGCGCGCAGCTGGAGTTCGGCCTGGTTTGGAACATCGCCGATGTGCTTATGGGCTTTATGGCCATTATCAACCTGCCCGTTATCGTGATCCTGGGCGGCACCGCCATGAAGGCCCTGAAGGACTACACCGATCAGCGGGCCGCCGGCAAGGATCCCGCCTTCAAGGCAGCTTCCATCGGCCTGAAGGAAAAGACCGATTTCTGGAACTGATTCTACATTTGATCTGGAAGCGTTCCCCCGCACAGGGCAGCCCAAGCCGGGCTGCCCTACTCTTTTACCCTTCCAAACAGCTCCATCAGCCCCACAGCAATGAGAAACCCGCCGAAGCACTTTTTCAGCAGGGACACATCCACAGCGGTGGCCGCCCAGGCGGCCAGGGCGGCGCAGGCCAGTCCCGCTCCGATGGCGGGGAGGAGCACCGGCTTTTCGATATAGCCGTTCTTTACATGGGCGGGCAGGGCCATCAGCCCGGCGGGGAGAAAATACAGCAGGTTGATCCCCTGGGCCAAACGCTGCTCCACTCCGGCGAAGGCGGTCATATAGACCAGCAGCAGGGTGCCGCCCCCCACGCCGAAGCCGGACAGCACCCCTGTGGCCGCCCCCACAATCAGCGGCAGAATCCAGTCCTTCATAGGAAACTCCTCACCCCTCCATAGATCAGCAGCAGGCCGAAGGCCCGCTTGAGCCAGGGCATTTTTACACCCTTGAACCACTTCCCGCCGGCCCAGCCGCCCACCGTCCCGCCGATCAGGTAGGGCAGGGCCGCCATCACATCCAGCCCGCCCCGGAATAGGTAGACCGCCACAGACAGGGCGCACAGGGGCAGAATCACCGCCACCGACGTGGCGAAGGCCTTGCGCTGGTCCAGCTTGCAGTAGCCCGTCAGCAGAGGTACAAATACCGAGCCGCCGCCGCCGCCAAAAAAGCCGTTGGCCACCCCCGCCAGCCCTCCGGCAATGGCATATCTCCATTTCGCCCGCAAAAAACCGCCCCCTTTTGGCTTAGTGTGCCATAAAAGGGGCGGTTTATGTGTCAGATGTCTTCTCTTTTAACCCTGCTCCTCCACCACCGCGTCGTCCATTGTGTAGCCCTCCAGGGAATTCTCCCTGACCTGGACGCAGATGAAGCTGATGCCGGAATCAGCCGCCGCCGAAAACTGCCGCTTCGCCGCCGGAGACACCCGAACCCAATCGCCGGCGGACAGCTCCACCGTCTCTCCGTCAATGACGGCCCGGCCCCTTCCGGCCAGCACCCCATAAATCTCCTCGTTTTGTTTGTGGGAGTGGACGAAGGGCACACCGGCCCCAGCGGGCAGGCTGTTGACACTGATCTCCGCGCCGGTGAGGGAAAGGAGATCGTGCAGTTCCACTCTTGCGCCTGTCTCGACGCTTACCTTTTTAAAATTTGCCATGGTATTACCTCCAGTCTTTGTTGTAACTTTATCAGCTACAACAACAGTTATACCACAGCTTCGTTGTAATGTCAATAGTTACATCAAGGTTTTTGCATCATTAAAAATGTCCTGCATGGTGACCGAGTTCATCTCCCGCTCCATCGCCGCTTGGACCTCCTCCAGTCTCCCATCCAAAACGGCGTGAATATTCCGCCCCACCGGGCAGAGGTTGTTGGGGTCCTCATGAAAGTGGAACAGGCCCTCCCCGTCCACACATTCCACGGCGTGATACAGGTCCAGCAGGGTGATCTCCTCCAGAGGCCGCGCGGTGTCCGCCCCACCGCTCCCTCGGGTCACGCGCACGATCCCAGCCTTTTTCAGCTGCTGAAGAATTCTTCTGATGACAACCGAATTCACATTCACGCTGGAGGCGAGAAAATCGCTGGTCACCTTCCGCTGGTCTTTAAATACCTCGATGCAGAGGAGCACATGGACCGCCACTGTAAGTCTGCTGGAAATCTGCATAAAGCACCTCCATTTTTCATTTGGACAAGCCTATTATAAAGCACCGCCCGCCGAAAAGCAAACGCTTCTGGCGGGCGGATATCTATTTCGCCGGCGCACCACCGGGGGAGTGGAACTCCTCCAGCAGACGATCCACCATCGCCCGAAACAAAAAGGCATTGACGGTACCCTCCTCCGTTTTGGCCCCGCCCCGATTCAACGCCTCGATCATCTTCTGCCAGATTCCTGGCTTCTGCCCCTCCGACCACACTGCTGCTGTAATTACCGCGTTGACCAGTTCATCCCCAATTTCCCGGCTCACTTTTGGGTCCGTCACCCGCACCACCTGAGGCAGTTTCTTTTTTTCTTTCACAAAATCCCACTCCTTTAACCGCTTGATTTCCCCTATATAAGGATATCCTTTAATACGGTAAATGTCAACAGGGGAATCCGGTGGTAAAATGCAGTTGAAAAGGGGATGAGGCGATGGAGAACGTCAGAAGTATCATCAGCTACCGCATGGATGAATACGGAAGTGTCAAGGTCAAGCTGGCGGAAGTACTGGACGGCCGCGGCATTACCAGAAATCGCCTGAAAACCCTCACTGGGGTCAAGTACGAAGTGATTGACCGATATTATCAGAGCCACGTTGAACGAGTTGACCTGGATTTTATCGCCAAGGTCTGCTATGTGTTGAACTGCAAAATCGAGGATTTGTTGGAGTATGAGAATCCCCCAGTCACCGCCTGCGGCGGTGACAGCCCCCTTTAGCAAGGGGGCCAGAGCTACGCACACAAAAGCCCCCCCTTGCCGGGGGCCAGAGCTACGCACACAAAAGCCCCCCTTGCCAAAGGGGGCCAGAGCTACACACACAAAAGCCCCCCTTGCCAAAGGGGGCCAAAGCTACACACACAAAAGCCCCCCTTGCCAAAGGGGGGAGGGCCACGAAGTGGCGGGGGGATTCCTGGAAATCAAATAAAAACCGCCCAATCGGGCGGTTTTTTCATTCTGCCAGCTTGTCTAAAAGTGCGGCCAGCTCCTCCAGCTTGGGGCCGGGGTCGCCGGAGGCGGCGGCCTCCCGGACGCAGCAGTCCATGTGGGCCCGGAGGACCATCCGGTTGGCCTTCTTCAAAATGGACTGGGCGGCCATGATCTGGCTGGAGACGTCCAGGCAGTACCGGTCCTCCTCCACCATTTTCAGGATGCCGTCGATCTGTCCCCGGGCGGTTTTCAGCAGGCGGTTGACCTGAGCGTGGTCGGCCTTCACTGGACGGACACCACCTCGTAGCCCGCTTCGGTGACAGCGTCGGTGAGTACCTGATTGTCCACGTCCTTCGACAGGGTCAGGGTGGCGGACTTACCCTCCAGACTCATCTCCACGGCGGACACGCCGTCGATGGCGGACAGGGCCTTCTCCACCCGTCCGGTGCAATGGGCGCACATCATGCCCTCGATTTTCATGGTTTTATTCATGGTTTTGTTTCCTCCTTGATTTGGTTTATCCTTCAACTCCAGGAGGCAGGTCCCGTTACACGCGGGGGCTGCCGGAGTGTCAGACCGGAATTTGCTCTTGAAAAAGCGCAGGCGCAGGGCGTTGGACACCACGCACACGCTGCTCAGGCTCATGGCGGCGGCGGCGAACATGGGGTTGAGCTGCCAGTGGAGGGCGTAGTAGAACACCCCGGCGGCCAGGGGAATGCCCAGGGAGTTGTAGAAAAAGGCCCAGAACAGATTTTGCTTGATGTTCCGGATGGTGGCCCGGGACAGCTCCACGGCGGCGGCCACGTCCAGCAGGTCGGACTTCATCAGCACAATGTCGGCGCTCTCAATGGCCACGTCGGTGCCCGCGCCGATGGCCAGGCCCACCTCGGCCCGGGCCAGGGCGGGGGCGTCGTTGATGCCGTCCCCCACCATGGCGACTTTTTTGCCCTCGGCCTGGAGGGCGGAAATTTTCCGCTCCTTGTCCTGGGGCAGCACCTCGGCCAGCACGGAGGTGACCCCCAGTTCCCTGCCGATGGCCTCGGCGGTGCGCCGGTTGTCGCCGGTAAGCATGACCACCTCCAGCCCCAGCTCCCGGAAGGCGGCTACGGCGTCTTTGCTAGAGGGCTTGGGGGTGTCGGCTACGGCGATAATGCCTATTAATTCATGCTCCACCTCGTCCGCAAAGTATAGGGGCGTCTTGCCCTGGGCGGCCAGCTCG
Organism: uncultured Oscillospiraceae bacterium; assembly: GCA_910578735.1. Classification (GTDB taxonomy): domain Bacteria; phylum Bacillota; class Clostridia; order Oscillospirales; family Oscillospiraceae; genus Lawsonibacter. Next base: position 68,866 of record CAJTSQ010000008.1, on the reverse strand, counting down.
TCCGCTACAGCCGCCCACTCGCCCAGGTCGATGCCCGCTTCCTCCATCATGGCCCGATTGCCGCCGAACTGGACGTGGTCCCCCAGCTCCGCCCGGACACCCCGTCCGTGGATGGCTTCAAAGTTGTTTACCTGGACCAGCTGGTGTTGGATCTTCCGCCTCTCCGCCTCCTCCACGATGGCGGCGGCCAGGGGATGCTCCGAGGGCTTTTCCAGGCAGTAGGCGATCCAGAGCAGGTCATTCTCTTTCACTCCAGGCGCGTCAACGGGCAGGATATCGGTGACCACCGGCCTGCCCTGGGTGAGGGTGCCCGTCTTGTCCAGCACCACCGTGTCGATGGTGTGGAGGGTCTCCAGGGCCTCCGCGGATTTGATCAGAATGCCATTCTCCGCCCCCTTGCCGGTACCCACCATAATGGCCACGGGGGTAGCCAGCCCCAGGGCGCAGGGGCAGGAGATCACCAGCACAGCCACGCCGGCAGTGAGGGCCTGGGTGGCGGTGTGGCCAGTGACCAGCCAGGCGATGGCGGCGATGAGGGCGATGCCCATGACCACTGGCACGAAGATGCCGGAAACTTTGTCGGCCAGCTTGGCGATGGGAGCTTTCGACGCGCTGGCCTCCTCCACCAGGCGGATCATCTGGGCCAGGGTGGTGTCCTCCCCCACCCGGCTGGCCTCAAAGGTGAAGAAGCCCGACTTGTTGATGGAGGCGGCGGCCACCTTGTCCCCCGGGCCCTTGTCCACAGGGAGCGACTCGCCGGTGAGGGCGGATTCGTCCACGGCGGACTGGCCCTCCACAATGACGCCGTCCACCGGGATGGACTGGCCCGGCCGGACCACCACCCGGTCCCCCACCTGGACCTCCTCCACGGGGATCTCCACCTCGGCGCCCTCCCGGATCACGGTGGCCGTCTTGGGGGCCAGATCCATCAGGCGGCTGATGGCCTCACCGGTTTTGCCCTTGGACCGGGTCTCCAGAAATTTGCCCAGGGTGATGAGGGTGAGGATCATACCCGCCGACTCAAAGTACAGGTCCATGTGGTACTTGGCCACCAGCTCCATGTCGCCATGGCCCAGACCGTATCCCATCTGGTAGATGGCGAAGACGCCGTAGACCACGGCGGCGGCGGAGCCCACGGCAATGAGGCTGTCCATGTTGGGCGCTCGATTCCAGAGGGTTTTAAAACCCACCTTATAATACTTATCGTTGAGGTACATAATGGGCAAGGTAAGCAGCAGCTGGGTCAGTCCGAAGGCCACCGCATTCTCGTGCCCCACCAGAAAGGCGGGCAGAGGCGCGCCCATCATGTGGCCCATGGAAATATAGAACAGCGGAATCAGGAACACAAAGGACCAGATCATCCTGTGCTTCATCCCCGCCAGCTCCTGGGCCATCACGTCCTCTGCAGGGGCCGCCTGGGCCTTTGCGCCTGCCTTCTCCGGCAGGGATGCCCCGTATCCGGACTGTATTACCGCCTGGATAATATCCTGAGCGGATAGGACGCCTTCGTCAAATTCCGCTGTCATGGAGTTGGCCAGCAGGTTGACGGAGGCGGTTTTTACCCCCTCCAGCCGGTTCACCGCCTTCTCCACATGGGCGGAACAGGCGGAGCAGGTCATCCCTGTGATGTTAAATTTCTGTTTTGCCATTTTTTCACCTGACTTTCCGGGAGTTTTAATACCCCACCCCCGGGGGGTATTATGATTATACCTCTGCCTCTCACTCCTGTCAAGTAGCAGTTTGGCCTTTTCTCCTCAATTTATGTTCAGGTCCCTCTTATCCCGCACCTTTTCCTCCACCCAATAGGCGGTATAGGGGTGGTCCAGCCGGTAGCCCAGCTTCTCCGCCAGGGCCAGGGAGCGCCTGTCATGGGCGTCCCAGCCGGGGTAAATCCCCCGGGTCAGACACTCCAGGATCAGCCGCGCCCCGCAGGCGGAGGCCAAGCCCAGGCGGCGAAAGTCCGGACGGGTATCGATCTCGATTTCGATGGCCCCGTCACAGGCGGCATAGGAGGAGGCTCCGGCCACCAGCATCCCGCCCTGGGTGACCACAAATCCCAGCCCCCGCTCCAGAAAGTCCGAAGCGTCCGCAAAGCAGCCGCACAGGTCCCAGGCCCACTCCTTCTCCATGAGTGTAAAGTATATCTCCCTCCCTATGGGGTGTATGGCAAATCCATGGGGCAGAGACCTTGTAAAGTGAATTAACCTGTCCCGGCGGAAGTTCTCCGGCTCGCGGCGGGTGGCGTAGCGGGTGAAGGGGACAGCCCGTTCCCCCAGCACTTCCCAGATCAGCGCCTCCCAGCCGGCGCTGCCGGGGACCAGGATGGGGGCGTCCGCCGCTGTTATCAGCTCCAGCGAAGGCTCTCCCGCCAGAAAGCAGAAGTCGCCGATGGAGGCCAGGGCGCAGTCCTTTCCTAGGGTCTGGACGCGGCCCATGCGGCCCTGGAGGCAGGCCCGGACCATGGGGGCCTCCCAGCCCGCAAACAGATCTTCCATTGTCACACTCCTCTCTAGAACGCGCAAAGCGGCGTGAGAAAGACCTCTCACGCCGCTTCTGGTTTTTTGGAACGATCCGATTGTGTTACGCCCACACATCAAAGCCGTACTGGGCGGGCGCGGGCATATCAGACAGCATCTCGATCATCTCTTGAGCCTGAGCTTCAGCGTCCCGCATAGACATCTTCATCAGAGCGAAGGTATAGTTGGTCTGGAACTGCGCAGCACTGATACCACCCATATGCGTCCCCTCCCTTCCATAGAAAATTGGTTGTCGTGTCGCTCCAACTCATCTATCGGCAAAAACTCCCTCTCCCATAAGAGGGCCATGCCGTTTTTTACTGGAAACTATCGCATCTCGGTCACCGCGTTGCTCACCGGGTCCATATAGTAGATATGCTTCTGGTCAGAACTGAGCATAATGATAACCGCCAAATCCGGATAGTAACCGTCCCCGGAGGACCGCCGTTCATAGACGTTAAAGCGGCGGCAGTCCAGACCGTCCACCTTTACAAACCCCTCCACCGGGAAAATCTCATAGGCATCCATAGAGTCGCCGGCCAGGCCCAGCTGGGCGGGGGACAGGCTCTTCAGCTTTTCAATCTGCTCCGTCAGGGGGATGGTCTCAATCACCTGGGAACCCAGTCCAAGACCCTCGTTGGGGTCTTCCTCCGGCCTCTGGATGGCCCCCTCGGGGGCGGAGACTCGGACCGTCAGGGTGCTGGCCTCCGACCAGCCTATCACCAGCTGGAAAAGGTGGCCGTCCTGGACCGAGGCGCGGGCCAGGGTCAAGGCGCCTAATTCGTCCGCCAGGGCCGGGCGTTCTTCCAAAGGCATGTAGGTCTCGTCATCGATGAGCTCAAATTGCTCCTCGCCGCCTAAGACGGCGTCCAGGTAGCGGTCCACCACCGCAGCGGGGGCGGGCACATCATAGATATAGGTGTATGTCGGCACGCCTGGATCAACAGCGGCGGACGAAGATGAGGCAGAATCGGAACTCCCCTCAGATTTCTGCGCCGGATCCGGCTTTCGGATAGTCAGCAGGGTGCCCTCCCCCTCCTCCAGGATGACGTCCAGGGCGATGGTGCTGTCCACCAGGACCTCACCTTCTTCCTCCCCTTCTACCTCGGTATCCAGGGTATACGTCTCCAGGCCCTTCTTGGGCAGTTCCTCCTCGTCCGTGCCGCCGCCCAGCAAGTTGATGCCGAACCGCGGCAGGACCAGGAGGACAACGGCCGCAGCCACTGCCGCCACCACGATCAGGGCCAGGGGGATCAACAGCAGTTTCTTTTTCCCCTTCTTGCCCTCCTGGAGCTCCTCGCCCTCTGTGTTTTTGCCTTTCTTTTCCTTCTTTTTTCTTGCCATAATAGGTTCACTCCATTACTCTTCCAAATAACGGATGACTACGTCATCGCGAGACCGCAGTTCCTGGGTAAAGGCACACTCGGCCCCATTTACCTTCAACTCCACCCCTCGGTCGAGGTGTTCAAAATCCACACCGGACTGTTCCAGCAGGTCCATCACATAGTAGGGAGTTCCCTCCGCCTTGCTGGGCAGCTCCAGCATCTGGCCATTGAGCATCACCTGAAGAACTTTTCCTCCAGACGGAGCCTGGGGTTCCGCCACCTCTGCCGGGCGGGGCGCCTGCGGTGCAGGACTGGGGGCCGGCGCGTCCACACGGATGGTTCCCCGGCGCAGGGGCCGCAGAGGTTCCACTGGGACAGACTCTGGCCGGACTGGCCGGGGCCGCTCCTGGTCGGGCGGCAGGGGCTTCGGGGGCTCCGGCGGGGGCGCGGGAGGGGCCGGGTGGGACGAGGTAGACACCTGATCCCCTGTGTTCAGCCTGGTATCCAGGTCCGCCATCCGGCCATTGACCGTGACCGCGCCAATAAAGTCCGCACCCAGCAGGTCCTTCAGCGTCCGCTGGGCGGGGGCTCCGGCCGCCGCCGGCGTAAATTGGATGTTGTCTCCCGCATAGACCACCGCAGAGGGTACGGCCTCCGCCCCATTCAGCGTCAGCACGCAGGGGGTAGCCGGTTCACCCCGGAAGGTCATCCGCCGGCCGTCCACCGTGACGACCAGGTTCTTTCCCGTCCGGCCCAGCAGGTCGGGCGAGGAGTAGCCGTTCATCATCAGCAGCTCCAGCACCGTCAGCGCCCCGCTGCGGAAAAGCTTGGCAGGCCGGCCGTTGAGCATGATCCGGTAGCTGTCGCTGATTAGGCCCAGGCCAGCGGACACAGCGATGCCCAGGGGGGTCGCCAGCTCCGGGTCGTTGAGATCATACTCCTCTGAGAAGGCAGTGATCTCATAGTTGTTGCCCGCCAGGGCCACCCGGTTCTCGTCCATCTCCAGGGCCTCAGCCACCAGTTCCCGCAGGCCCTCCAGCTTGCTGCCGCCGCCGGCCAGGAACAGGGCAGAGGGCGGAGCGCCATTGAGGGCCACTACCCGCTGGGCAATCTCCCGGGCCAGGGCCTGGGCGGGCTGTTGGACCGTCTCCCGCAGCCGTTCGCCGGTGACGCTGTTTTCCAGGCCCAGCACATCCCGGTACTTGACCGTGGACTCATTCATCTGCGTCTTCATCCGCTCCGCCGTGGCGAAGGGGACCAGGTAGCGGCGCATGATCTCCTCCGTGATCTCGTCGCCGGCGATGGTGGCCATAGTATAACCCACCACAGTCCCGTCTCGGCACACGGCAATGTCGGAGGTGCCGGCCCCGATATCCGCCAGCACCAGGTTGAGAAGGCGCAGGTCGGCGGGGATAGCCGCGTTGAGGGCGGCGATGGGCTCCAGCGTCAAGCTGGCCACCTCAAGGCCGGAGGCCTCCATCACGGCGTAGAGACTCTCTACCACCTCGCCGGGCAGGAAGGTGGCCACCACCTCCGCCTCCAGCAGCTGGCCGTTGTGGCCCCGCAGGGTGGTCATGGGGTAGTGGTCCAGGTGGTAGCCGGAGACGGTATAGCCCACCAGGTAGAAGCGCCGGCGGCCCTCCTCCCCCATTCCCAGAGCGGACTCCGCAGCGGCCACAGCGCCGCTCTCCAGCCGCCCGATGTTGTCGTTGGTGATGTGAGTGACTTCGGGAAATTCCAGGGTACAACTGCCCTTCTCGGTGCGCAGGGCCCGGCCGGCCGCAGCCACACAGACCCGCTCCAAGGTACAGTCCAGCCGCTCCTCCAGCCGGTCGGTCACGCGTCGGGCCACTTTGGCCACCTGACCGATGTCCTCGATCTGGCCGTCAATCATAGCCCGCTTCCCATGCTCTTCCTTTTCGATGGCCAGCACCTGAAACCGCTCGTTCACCACCTGGCCCACAATTCCAATGATGCTGCGGGTCCCGATATCCAGCGCAAAAACGGTGCCCTTCTCCTGGCTTTTTCTCTTGGTCATCCGGTTCACCTCTTGTCCGGGGCCAAATGCCCCGCCTGATTGGAGCCCCTGAGTTCAGAACGGAGAATATGGCGTCCTGCGGTCAGGACGCCATATTCCCCAGACAGGATTTGTCTGTTCCTTAGTACTTACTGCCTCCGAAGGGGCTGGAGCTGGCATAGCCGTCGTCCTCTGTCTCCCAGTCGCGGGCGGAGGAAGCGGTGCTGTGCGAGGGGGACTGAGACTTGAATCCATAGTCCTGACGCAGCTTGAACCGGGACAGCAGCTCCTTCATCAGGGACGCCTGACTGGACAGCTCCTCGCTGGCGGCCGCGCACTCCTCGCTGGTGGCGGAGTTGGTCTGCACCACGGCGGAAATCTGATCGATGCCCTCGGTGACCTGGATAATGGCCTCGGTCTGGCTCTCCACGGCTTGCACCACCGTATCCATCATACCGGTCACGCCGGCAGCCAGCTCGGCAGTCTGCTCCAGGGACTGGGTAACCTTGCCCACGGCCTCGGTGCCCTCACGGACCGCGCTGACGGATCCCTCGATCAGGTCCTTGGTGGCCTTGGCGGCCTCGTCAGACTTGGAAGCCAGGTTGCGCACCTCGTCGGCCACCACGGCGAAGCCCTTGCCGGCCGAACCGGCCCGGGCGGCCTCAACAGCGGCGTTCAGGGCCAGAATGTTGGTCTGGAACGCGATATTCTCAATGGTAGCGATGATCTTGCCAATCTCCTGAGAGGAGTTGGAGATATTCTCCATGGCGATATTCAACTGCTTGACATACTCCACGCTGGTGCTGATCTGGGTTCCGGCCTCCTGGACGGACTGGCCGGCCTGCTCGGCGGAGGCGGCGGTCTTCTTGGCATTCTCAGAGATGTCCGCGATGGTGGCGGACAGCTCCTGAACGGCGCTGGCCTGCTCGGTGGCACCCTGGGCCAGGGCCTGGGCGCTGTTAGACACCTGGTCGGCGCCCGCGGCCACCTGGTCGGAGCTCTGGCTGATCTGTCCCAGATCGTCGCTCATGCCGCTGTTAATCACCTGTACGGAGTCCAGGATCTTGCGCAAAGAGCCGACATAAATTTTCTCATCCTTTGTGCGCACATCATAGTTGCCCGCACTCATCTCCTCCAACAGGTGGCAGGTATCGCTGATACACTCGCTCAAAACGCTCTGACTGGTGCGCAGCGCGTCGCACATCACACCCAACTCATTTGCGCCGGTGTAGTTTACAGGAACGGCCAAATCGCCCTGGCTGAAGCCTACCAGGGCATCCCGGACCTGGTTGCTGGGCTCCACGATGCTCCGGATAATCTTGGCGGCCATCAGCAGCACAACGATCGTGGCCACGACCATGACTGCAATAATCACTGCCATCGCAATGTTGGAGGTGGTATTCTGATTTTTGATGATCTTATTCTGCTGGGTCTCGAGCTCCTCGGCCAGGGCGGTCCCGGCTGCGGCGGCCTTATCCAGCGCGGGAGTACAATCGTTGACAATCATCTCCGCAGCGCGATTCCGGTCGGTTTTCACAACCTCGGCAATCAATTGGGCCTCTTGTGTCCACGCCTCCAGGGTGCTGACAAAGTCGTTGAGCAGGGTGCGGTCCTGCAGCTCCTTGGGATAGGTGTCCTTCATCTCGGTCGTCTGGGTGGCGAGCTCACCCAGCTTGGTTGTAACAGTGTTCAACCCGTTCTGATTGCCGGAAAGCGCCACGTCCCGCAGATACCGGGCGGCAATATTATAGTCGATCCGGCACTCGGAAACCAGCTCGCTGGTCTTCACATAGTGGTTAATGATGTCTGTGTAGGCGTTCTTCTGCATGTTCATCATAATCAGGGACGTCACAATGATGATCACAGAGACCAGAAGCGTAGTTCCAAAGCCTACAATCAAGCTCTTCTTAATGGACATATTCTTGAAGTTCATATGTAGTTTCCTCCCATTTTCTCCGCCGCCGGCCCAGGTCCGGCCGCAGAAGTCTTATACGGTCAAACAACTTCCACTGCATTCCGCAGGAACAGCCCGCCGGCTGGATGGCCGCGCTGATTGGCCGCCCGGCCAGTTCCGCTCAAATACCTCACGATTTCCACCGCCTTATGTATCATTTTGTGTTTCTTACACAATGTCGCCATATCTTCCGTTCCGCACATCGCCAAACAGCCTGCCGTCCACCAGTGTTACCACCCGCTGGCGCATAATGTTCACATACTGGCTGGCGTGGGTGGCCATGATGATGGTCGTCCCCCGGTTGTTCAGCTCCCGCAGCAGGTGGAGGACATCCCAGATGGTGTCGTCATCCAGGTTGGCGGTCAACTCATCCAAGAGCAGGATGGGCGGGCTGCTGATCAGCGCCCGGGCCAGCTCCACGCGGCGGACCTCGCCGATGGACAGCTGGGCGGGGTAGGCGTCGCCCACCGTGGGCAGGCCCACCAGCCCCAGGGCTTTTTCCGCCGCCGGGCGGCTTTTGCGCTGAAGGCCGCTGGCCCGGGCGGCCACCATTAAATTCTCCATAATGGTCCGCTTCCGAATCAGCAGGGTCTCCTGACTGACAATTCCAAACGTCCGCGCCAGCCGTGCCTTCCAGGGGCCGAAATACCGGCCAATGTTCACATCATCCACCAGCACCATGCCCTCATCCGGAGAAATTTCGCCCCCCATCAGCTTCAGCATGGTGCTCTTTCCAGCGCCGCTGCTTCCAATCAGGAAAACGAACTCCCCCTGACTGACCTTAAGGGACAAATCCCGGACCGCATACTGTTTTCGCTTATCCTCTGTCTTATAAACTTTTGATACGTTTTCTAACCGTATTTCCGGCATGGCTACCAGGGCTCCCTTGCCACACTATGGAGACGCAGTCCACTGGTCCGGTGCGGCCTCCATAAAATTATGGTTTCAAAATTCCGTTACTTGTAGTATAATCGTTTTCGACACAGTTGAAAAGACTTATTTTCAATTTTTTGGGGGTAAACGTGAAAAAAATTAAAAAACCGCTTAAAAATTCCAGTTTTATCCTTCTCGTCCTGCTTTTGGCCGTAATTTGTATCGCTTTTGTGGAACTGGCGGTGTGTTCCTACCAATCTCCGGAACTTTACCACCGTCTCACCGACCCCATCCGGACCGGTGTTCAGCAGTTAGCCCAGCGTGGTCAGGCCGCCTGGGAGGGTTGGCGGGGCAGTTTTTCCGCCGCAGTACGCACCGCTGCCCAGGAAATCCGGGGCTCGCTGGACGAGCTGGTCCTCCTGGCGGAGGAGTCCGACGGCAATTCAGAGGATCTGGAAGATATTCAGCTGGTGGACGGCGAGATACTCGCCCCTCCGCCCAGGCCCCAGGCCGATTTCGCCGTCACCGCCCTGGCCGCCCGGTCCGGCGTGGAATATCTCACCGGGGGCACCCAGGAGATTCTCTACTACAATCAGACCGCCGACCGCTGGTCTAACGAGCCCTACGGCTCGGACAAGATCGGGGGCTACGGATGCGGGCCTACGGCCATGGCCATGGTGGTATCCACCCTGACCAGCACCACGGTCGACCCGGCCCAGATGGCCCGGCACTGCGTAGACCAGGGTTACTGGGCCAAAAAGCACGGGTCCTACCGGAGCATTATCGCCGGAGTGTCGGAGGACTACGGGCTGAACTGCACCCCTCTCCCGCCGGAGGAGACGGACCTGAGTACCATCTCCCGCTGCCTGTCTGACGGCCAGCTGGTTGTGGCGCTGATGGGGCCAGGCCATTTTACCAGCCGGGGCCACTTTATCCTGCTCCGGGGCGTTACCCTGGACGGCAGCATCCTGGTGGCCGACCCGGCCAGCGTGGAACGCAGCCTGACCACCTGGGATCTGGAGCTGATCCTGTCTGAGCTGTCCGCCAGCCGGGACAGCGGCGGCCCGCTGTGGCTGGTATCGGCCCAGGATTTTGTTTGACAACGATCTACCCCCGCGTCCACGAGGCACAGGGGTAGATCATTTTATTTATTTCACGTTTTTCAAGTAGAACGAATCTTTTCCTGCCAGCCGGCGGTTCAGGCGCTGGTCCAGCTCGATCACCCGCTCCAGCAGACGGCGGGCGGGGCCCGCCTGACCGGCGTAGGCGGTCTCCTCCGCCCCCTGGGGGGCGGCTCCGCCCTGAAGGGCGGAGAGGCGGGACTGGTCCTCCGGGGACAGGCCGTCACGCTTGTTCTGAATGGCCCGCTTCAATTCCTCCAGCTGAAGGATGGGGTCCTGGCGCATGGACAGCAGCATCCGCACTGACACCTGATCGTTTCGGTCCAGTGCCTCTGCCATCTGCTGGCTCAGGTCCATCACCTCAGACAGCTGGTTATATTTTTTCCGCTCCAGCACGGTCAAATCCAGCCAATCGCCCTTTGTCATTCCCAATGCTCCTAACCGTTGCTTTTTTCCGCCGTGCGGAAGGCATCCCGCATATCAGCCAGCATAGGACGCAGCCGGTCCAGCTCTCCCTTGTTCCGGCCTAGCTTGATGCGCCCCAGCTCATAGGTGAAGTAGTCATACATCCGGGCCAAATCCTGGCTGATGGGGTACTGGTGGTCCAGCGTCTCATCCAGATAGTTGACAATGTCGGTGCACCGGTCCAGCGCGGCCTCAAAGGTGGGCCAATCCTGCTTATCCAAGGCAATGGAAGCCAAGGTAGAGCGTTTGACCAGCTCATCGTAGAGCAGCATGAGCAGCTCCCCCGGTGTCATAGAGTTGATAGACTGCTGTTTATACTGCTGATAACCTCTTGCGTCCATGTGGATCGTCCTTTCTGGCGGTGTTAGCCGCCCATGAGACCAGCCAGAGTGGAGCTCTGGGAGTTCATCTGACTAATCAGCTGTTCCAGGCGGGAGAACTGCTGGGTATAGCGGTCCACCTGGCTGGACAGCTTATCCTGCCACTTCTCAATCTGGGTGTTGATGTTGTCGATCTGCTTCTGCCAGGTGTTGTTCATCAGGGACAGGGAACTCAGGGGGCTGCCGGCCTGCTGGATCAGGATGCCCTTGGGCTCGCCGGTGGTCTTGGCGTAGTTGTCCAGCTGGGTTTTCATGTTCTGCATCACGCCGCCGTTGCCGGTGGTCTTGGTAAAGACCTCAGCCACCCGCTCGGGCTCGCTGTCCAGCATGGCGCGCAGCTTACTCTCGTCCAGGGTGACGGCCTGGGTGCCATCGCTCATGGAGAAGCTGGTGGTGATGCCCATGGCCCGCAGGAAAGCGCCGTCCTCCCCGGCGGGAGAGAAGACATTGCGCATCTTGTCATACAGGGTAGACAGGTTCCGGTCGCCAAAGAGAATACCCTGCTTGGCCTTCTCCTCGTAGCGCTCAATGGCGCTCTCCGACATGCCCTCCCGGTCCTCGTCGGTGAGGGGCTCGTAGTTGGCAAAGGAGCCGTTGGACTTCTGATAGGGCATGGTAGAGTAGGCCGACTTGATCTCCGCCATCATGGTGTTATAGTCCTCGATCATGGTCTTGATGGCGTCCACGATCTTGTCGGAGTCCGTGCTGGTCTTGAAGGTGACTGCGTTGGTGGGCTTGCCTGTGCTGCTTACGCTGTCCTTGCCGTCCTTATCCACGGAGCCGTCGAAGGTGTCGTTCATGTTGATAGTCAGGCCGTCGATGTTTACGCTGTTGGAGGCCCGCTTCATGTTGATGGTCTCGCCGTTTACGGTGACAGTAAACTCAGCGTCCTGGCCGGGTTTATAGTCGATATCGGGCGCTTTGCTCTCATCGAATGACACCTCGTCATCGTACATATCCGTTATCTTAAGTTCAAGTTTCGCGCCGCTCTCTCTGTCCTTTGCCTCGATCTGGCCCGTGAACTTGTTATAGGAAAAGGAATGATTTTGACCAATGAGAGATTTGTTCAGTTTATTGACAACATCCTCGAGGGAGGTCTCCTTTGTGATACTGAACTCATGGCTGCCTACTTCGGGTATCGTAAATGTGAACTTTGCGCTTTCGCCATCCTGCAGCCACTTAACACCATAGGCCTCGGCAAAGCTGCCGCCGCTGTTGTCAGGAATCTCAGTGGTTCCGAACATGGCCTCGGCCAGGCCGCCATTGATCTTGACCTCGCTGTCCGCGCCTGTCTCCTTGGAGGTAAAGGTGAAGTTCTTGGTGGTCTGGGAGTAGCTCACCTTCACCCCGGCGTCGCTGTTGGAGTTGATGTCGTTCATAATATCGGACAGCTTGGTGTCCTTGGTGTAGGTGCCGATCAGGGTGTCGTTGATCCGGAACTCATACTGCTTGTTGCCCTTGTCATCCAGGACAAACTTGCCGTTTTTATCCTTAACGGCGTAGTCGTCCTTCAGCTCCATCAGGTCTTCCAGGGTCTTGCTGGTGTTCAGGTAGCTGGTGGCCGCCCGGCCGATGCCCAAGGTCTCTCCCACGTCGGTGTTGATAATCAGGTCAGAGCCCTCCTGGGGCTTAAAGCTCAGCTGGAGCTTGCCGTCGGTGGCCGTATTCTCCACCTTCACCTTGCCCTTGAAGGCCTTATCCAGGCTTTCGTTGAGCACCTTGGTGTAGTTCTCGGCGTTGTAATCAATCGCCTTGCCGTCATTGTCCACGATCTTGTAGCCGGCGCTCTCGCTGCCCACGATCTTGGGCAGCTTGATCTGCTTGGTGGAGCCGTCCAGGCTCAGGTTCATGATCTTCCCGGACAGATACTCGGCGTTGTTCACCTCTTTGGTGGTGGAGAAGTCGTAATTGGTCTTGATGGTGGCAGGCTTATCCTCCTTGGCGTTGGACAGGTCCAGACCCAGAACGTCAGCCACGTTGCCGCTGGCCTTGGAGAGGTACACCGAGTTGCCCGCGCTGGACTTGTCGCTGAAGGTGATGTTCATGCCGTCGGCCCGCACCTCGATGCGGTCCTTGGCGTCGGCGGAGGAGCCGCCGCTGAAGGAGATTTTCTGCCCATCCAGCTTCTGGTTGATGAGCTCAGCCAGGGCCTGGGTCTCGGTCATGCTGGACCCGCCCTTCTTCTTGATCTCCTCCAGGGCCTCCTTGTCGGCCACCTCGTCGAAGTTCAGGGTGATGTTGTTGCTGCCGTAGGTCAAGGTCAGGCTGCCACTGAGGGAGCTCAGGGTAGTCTTGCCGTTCAGGTCCATGGCCTGGGCGGCCTGGATGCTCTTGCCGTCCCCCGCGTTCAGGTTGCTCCGGGTGCGGAACTGGGCGGAGGTAGCCAGCTGGCTCACCTTGTCCAGGGAGATCTCGCTGCTGGTCTTGCCGCTGGCGGTCACCTTGTCTGCGTACAGGCCCTGGGCGGCCACCTTCACCGCAGCGTTAAAAAAGCTGGGGGACATCAGGTTTGTGCTGGAGCTGTAGGAGGTATACTTACTGGAAAAGCCCACCATCTTCTGGATGATGCTTCGGTAAGCGTCCTGTTTCCACTCCGTCTTGGTTACCTTCTGGTTCAACTGGTTGATCTTGGTCTGATAGCTCTTCACCAGACTTTCGATCATACCCTCCGTATCCAGTCCGCTGGCCAGACCGCTGATCACATTTGCGCTGTTATAGAGGCTGCTTGTCATGTTGCTTCTTGTTGCTCCGCTGATAGAGGCCATAATTAGTCGCTCCTTCCATCTTGTCTCTATATTCTGAATGGTTTTTTTAAGAATTGAAACAAAAAGACTCTGTACTTTTTTATCGTCATGTAGTATTATAAAGTTAATAGTTCTCAGAGAAAGATTTTCGAACCTGCGCCCGGCGCACGGGGCTGCGTTCTCACAACAGGGGGAGATCACTTGTCCGTTATCATCACCATCACCAACCAGAAAGGCGGCGTGGGCAAAACCACTACGGCCGGTTCCCTGATGGACGGCCTGCGTCAGCGGGGTGCCCGCGTGCTGGGGGTCGACTTGGACCCTCAGGGCAGCTTGGGCTTCTGCCTGGGTCTGGACATTGAAAACTGTGCCACTGTCTACGACGTCCTCAAGGGCACGAAAAACATTCAGGAGGTCATTACTCCGTCCGACTGCGGCGATGTACTGCCCTCCAACATCCTGCTGTCCGCCGCCGAGCTGGAGTTCAACCGGCCCGGCCGGGAGTTCCTGTTGAAAAACTGCCTGGCCGAAGTGGCCGACGTCTACGACTTTATTATCATCGACACCCCGCCCGCCCTCAACGTGCTGACGGTAAACGCCTATGTGGCCGCCGACGGGCTGATTATTCCCATGGCCCCGGAGATTCTCAGTCTGCTGGGCGTGGCCCAGATTCGTGAGACCATCGACACCGTCCGACGCTGCTACAACTCCCGTCTGCGGGTGCTGGGTATTTTGCTCAACAAGTACAACCAGCGCTTCACCCTGAACCGGGAGGTGCTGGACATGGCGGAGCAGATCGCCAAACAGCTGGACAGCAAGGTGTTTCAGGCCCGTATCCGCTCCGGCGTGGCGGTGGCAGAGGCCCCCGCCCATGGGGAGAGCGTCCTCAGCTACGCCCCGGAGTCCAAGGTGGCCCGTGACTTCCGCCTGCTCCTCAATGAGATCACTCGGGAGTACGGCTTCTTTGCCCCGGCCCCATCTGCTCAGGGCCGGCGTCCCGACGGACGCTGATCATTGGAAAGGAGTGTGATCGACATGGCTGCTGCCAAAAAAAATGCTAAGGGCAACAAAACTGCCCATGTTCTCAATCTGCTCACCGCCCCGGGTGAGGTACCCCCCGCCGGTGAGGAAACCGCCGCCGCTGAAACTCCGGAGCAGGAGGTGGTACAGCCCGCCGCCGGCCGGCCCCTGCTCCCTCCGATTCTGGAGGTAGCCCAGTCCAACGACGACAACCTGGCCCAGCAGATTCAGCAGGCCCTGGAGGAGGAACTGCAGTCAGAGGAGCCGCCCGCCCCTCCGGCCGTCCCCGTGGACGAGGCCCCTGTTCCTCCGGCTCCGCCGGTGGAGGAAGCTCCCGCCCCCGTACAGCCCCCCGCGCCCGCACCCTCCGGCGGGAAGATGAGCCAGGAGGACATCGAGCGGATGCTGGCCTCCCTGGGCGGCGGCGAGGACCCCGACCAGGCCCCTGCAGAGACTCCCGCGCCGGTGGAGGAAGCTCCCGCAGGGCCGCCTGCACCCCGGCCCGTCCCTGAGGATGAGCTCTCCTATATCAATATCATGCAGGCCCTAGTGGAAGAAAAGGCCCCCCATTATATCAAAAAGTTTGGACTGTGTTCCTGCAAGCACTGTGAGGCGGATGTAAAGGCCCTTACTTTGACCAACCTGGTGCCAAAGTACGTGGTACTGTCCAAACGGGATCGAATCCCCATGCTTACCGTGTATGAGGGGCGGTACAGCACCACCATCTTCGCCCAGCTCACCCGGGCCTGCAAGACTGTAATGGACCACCCCCACCACAACCGCAAGGATTAAATGAGAAAACCCGGCCTGTCGGCCGGGCTTTTCCTATTCTTTCACTTCTTGCGCCGCGGCGACACCTTCGCTGGTCTCCATAATGGAGCGCCAGATGTTGTCCACATCGCTCAGGCATTGGAAATAGATGTTGGTCAGCAGATTGACCGGGATTCCCAGTGAGTCGGCCAGATCACCGATCACCTTCCAGTCCGCCCGCTCATAGGCCAGCACCAGATCATACAGGTCTCCGCACTGGCCGGAGCGATACAGCAGGGCATCCTTCACCTCTTGGGTGATGGGCAAATCGGCCAGAATTTCCTCCATAGGGGCGTCAATGAGGTAATTCAGCGTGGAGAACATCCCCAAAAGATAGGCATCATTGGGGGAGATCGGCATCCCTTTGGCCTGCTTCACCAGCGCGTTGCAGAAGCTGGCCCGCATAAAGGACAACTTCAAAAACTCCTCCTGGTTATCGTCCGGCCCCTCCTCCCCGTTTCCGGTGCCCAGCAGATAAATCCACTGGCGCAGCTGTCCCAATCCCAGAACCACAATCGCCTGGTGGACATCAGTGGCCCGGTTGCGCAGGGCAAAGTAGCTGGAGTTGACGATCTTCAGCAGGCTGTAGGTGAGCATCGCATCCATGCCGATAATCTGCTCGATCTCGTCCACATTGGGGTCATCCCGGTTGATGGCCACCAGCAGCCGGAAAAAGCTGCTCTGCAGGAAGCTGCTGGAGTGCACCGCCGTGAACAGCTTTTCCGCCACCCACTGCCCCTCCATTGCATCCACCTCCATGATGAACGCCTTTTGGTAGAGCTCCTGGGTGTCCACGCCGATGGCTACACACTTTTTCCCCATGCTGTGGGCCAGCTCCACAATATTGCGGATGCTCACATCGGCCGCTGTCTGGAAATTGATCTTGATATAGTCAAACTTGTCGATGATGGAAAAGTACCGGGGCGAAAACTGAAAATCGTTTACCGCCAGCTTGTACCCCTCTTTGTGGTACCGCTCCAAAAACCGCATGGCCAGGGGGTGGATGATGACGTCTTCCCCCACCTGGATGACCAGGTCGTTGGTGTCGAACAGCTTGGGGGTCTGCTTCATCAGCAGGGTGGTGGTAAAGGTCATAAAGTTTAATGAGCCCTTCAGCACCTTGCCGGTATTCTGCGTCAAAAAACTGTAGATGGTATCTGCGGCGGCAAACTCGTTGCTGCTGCTCTCGTCCGTATTGTAGGCCTGGTTTTCGCCGTGATACTGAATCTCATAGCCAATAATTCCGCCCTTCAGGTTTTTCACCGGCTGGCGGACGATATATTTACTTCCTGTCATTGCACTCAACCCCTGCCTTGTTTCGCAACCAGCAGGTGGTCCATCACATCCACAAGATGTCCGATCTCCGGTTTGCTCATTTGTTCATCGGCCCCCAGCTGGCGCCCCTTAATTCGCATCTCCTCGCTGATCAAGGAGGAGAAAATAATCAGGGGGACCTCCTTAAAGCGGGCGTTGTCTTTAATCAGCTTGGTCAGCCTGTGTCCGTCCATCTGAGGCATCTCAATGTCCGTGATGACCAGCGCCACTTCTTTGTCAATGCTTCGCTCCTTGGGCAGGGCGTTCAGGGCGTCCCAGAGTTCCTGTCCATTGGGGAACATGTGCAGATTGGCATAGCCCGCCTTGTGCAGGCAGTCCTCAATCATCTTGGACAGCAGGATGGAGTCCTCCGCAATCCAGATAGGCTCGTCGCTGCGGGTCCGCGGGCCCATCTGGTCGATCTCATCCATCTGGATGGTGGTCTCCGGGGCAATCTCGGCCACAATGCGCTCGAAATCCAAAATCGTGACCAAGTCCGTGCCGCACTGGGCAATGCCCGTTGCCACCCCTTCAGAGCCGCCGGACACCGTCTTATCCGGTTTGTGGATGTCTGTCCAGGAAATCCGGTTGATCCCCACCACGGTGTGCACCCGGAAGGCGATATACATCTTGTTAAAATTCGTAATAATGAACAGGTCCTTGGGTGTCTTCTCCTGCTCTACCCCCAAGTACTTGGGCAGGTCCACCACAGTGATGACAACATCCCGGGGTTTAAAAATCCCCTCCACGGCGGGGTGGGCGTGGGGCATGGACTTGACCGGGGCCGCCATCATGATCTCCCGCACCTTGGCCACATTAATGCCGTACAGATTCCCCTCAATGGTAAACTCCATGATTTCGATCTCGTTGGTGCCGGACTCCAGAAGGATCCCGCTGCCGTGAACCTCAGCCATTTCTAACACTCCTTACTTCATTCTAATTCTCAAACTTTCTTTAGAAATAGATATCCTTCTGACCATAGGACCGGATACAGCCCTGGCCACTGCCCACATCGAAGAACAGGGTCCGGGCCACCCGGCCGCCTACCTCCTCCCCCAGGAGCCGGATATTCTCCCGCTTCAGGATGGTGTGGACGCTTTCAATATTCCGCTGCCCGATATTCCCCAGGCCGCTGCCGCCGCTGACCTCAAACATTTTTGCGCCGCCGGCGATCTTCACCGTCAGCCGGCTCTTGGATGCTCCCCTGGCCTCCAGCTGCTTTAGGGTCTCCTTAATCCCGGTATCTGCGTATTTCAGCGGATGGGCCCGGCCCGTCTCCATGTTGATGGGCAACATGATATGCAGCAGGGCTCCCAGCTTCATGCGCGGGTCATGAAAGCAAAGGCCAATGCAGGAACCCAGTGCGTAGGTCACCAGCTCGCACTCTCCCTGGCCGATCTTCATGTCGGCGATTCCCACTGTCAGTCTACGGTCATTCATTGCTAACGCCCAGCTTCCTTAACAAGAAATTAAGAGAACGCAGATCAGGCGACAGCAGCAGGTGGCTTGGCACCTCCTTACCATCGCACACAAAGTTCCCGCCGATGGTCATCAGATAGTCAGACATCCCTCCATACTCGGCCATAGGCACCGCCAGAATGGCACCCTGCATGTCCACCGTGAAGGCGGGCACCGTCAGGTTGACATTGATTCCGGCCAGGCCGGACAGGGCTGTGACAAAGGCGGAGATCATAATATTCCCGATCTCGATCAGCGCGGATTGCTGCAGCTCGGCCAACTCCTCATAGGACTGGATCCCCTTGCCAAGCATGGCCTCCAGGATGATATTGACCAGCTCCAGCTTCTGCACCGACAGCATGATGCCGCCCATGTCGCCGCTCATCTTCACCAGAACTCCGGCGGTTACGGCCTCCGGGCCGCCCATCCACTCGATGGCCTCATTATAGCCCATAATGCGCACTTCTGGCAGCGTGATACGCACTTCCTTGCCCAGCATCTGAGACAGGGCCGTCGCCGCGTTGCCCGTTCCAATGCTGCCGATCTCCCGGAGGGTGTCAATCTCCAGGGAACTCATCTGTTCATAACTCTTGATTGTCATACGCTACCCCCCCGATCAGTTAGGCAGCCCGTTGATGGTCTGCTCGATCTCGTCAGAGGTCTGCACCATCCGCAGCGCGTAACTGTAAGCTCTCTGCGCCTCGATCACCTTGACAAACTCCTCGGCCAGGTCCACGTTGGACATTTCCAGATAGCCTTGAATCACCTCGCCGGTGCCCAGGTAGAGGTCGCCGTTTTTATCAATCGGCAGGAACCGCTCGCCGTCCGCATGGAGCATGCCGTCGTACACCTGATAATCAAAGACGCCCACATCCAGCTCAGCCTTCCGGTCGTCCGGGTCGATGACGATGAAATTGCCCATGGAGTCCAGAACACAGCGGCCCTCGTTGTCTGACAGGCGCCACTCTATGGTGGGCTGGGGCTCGATCTCCTCGCCGGTGACGGGGTCGATTTCCGGCTCCGCGTCCTCCGGGGGAGGAACCTGGAACTGAGCCATCATAAAGGCGCCGTCCCGGGTAAAGGATATCTCCCCATCCGCCATGGGGTCGTACAGGGCAAAGAAGCCGTCCCCCTCGATGGCGAAGTCAAACGTGCGGCCGGTCTCGGCGTAGCCCTTGCAGGAAAAATCCACGCTGGCCTTCGCCACCTTGGTGCCGGAGCCCTTGGGCAGATTCTCCTGGTTGATGCCCATCAGGTTGCCGTACATCAGATGGTGAAACGTGGCCCGCTCCGCCTTAAAGCCGGTGTTGTTCACGTTGGAGATGTTGTTGGCCTGGATGTTCATCCGTTTCATCTGCTGGCTCGCGCCTACAGCTCCGGAATAAAAGGACATATTCATTGCTGCTTTCCCGCCTTTCTTTCACAAGGGTTATCTTGGTCCGCCTCCCGGGCGGAGGCTATCCATTACAGACGGCCAATCTCGTTGACCACCCGGTTGATAATCTGGTCGTAGATTTTGCTCATTTGAGCGGCGCTCTGGAGGGCCCGCTGGGTGGTCATCATACTGACCATCTCCTTGACCATATTCACATTGGAGCGCTCCACCCATTTGTGGAGAATCTGGGCATCCTCGTTGACCTGGGCCCCGTCGCCCAGGAAGAGGCCATAGGGGGTGCGCTCCAGCTCGCCGTTGTCTTCAAACATATATACGCCCAGGTTGCCCAGGTAGTCCCCATTTTCGGTGTAGAGCGCGCCCTTCTTATCCACCTCCAGCTTATCGGTGGGCATCTGGATGGGGTTGCCCTCCCGGTCCAGCACCCGGCCCAGCTCAGACAGACAGAGGTAGCCCTCCTCATCCAGCGTAAAGCTGCCCGCCCGGGTGTAGGCCACCCCATCGCCGGTGTCGATGGCGAAAAATCCCTCTCCCTGAATGGCAAAATCCAGGGGAAGCGTGGTCTCCTCAAAAGAGCTCTGGCTGAAGTCGGTGTACAGGTGGTCGGGGGCCAGGATGTGGCTCTGATAGGTCTCCATAGTCTGAGAGGGCCGCTTGATCTTATTGCCGATGCGGGTCACCATCACCTCGTCAAAGGTGCGGTCGGTGTACTGCTCGGCCTTGTAGCCGGCGGTTGAGATGTTGGTCATATTGTTGGCCACCACATCCAGCCGCCGCCCCTGGGACAGCATTCCGGAGGTCAAATTGTAAAATCCCTTTATCATAGCGAAAACTCCTCTCGCCCGGGCGGCTTATTTTCCGCCGGTCATATACTGGTTCATAAACAGCTTCAATTTTTGAATCGCCCTGGAGTGCAGCTGGGAGATGCGGGGTTCGCTGACCTCCATCACCTGGGCAATCTCCTTCATGCTCAGGTTTTTCTGGTAGTAGAGAGAGATCACGGTCTGCTCATTCTCCCGCAGCGATTCGATGGCCTTTGTCAGGGTCTCCAGCAGCTCCTGGCGGAGCATGGAGTCCTCCGGGCGGCTGTCCGCCGTGTCGTCGGGCAGCTCGGAACGGCCGGTCTGCTCCCGGTCCTCAAACAGGGCGTCCAGGGAGAGTACATTGCACATGGAGGAGTTGGCCAGGTCCTCCTGATACTGGCCCTGGGTCACGCCCAGGCGGCTGGCCATTTCCTGGTCGGTGGGGTAGCGGCCCAGCTCGGAGAAGAGCTCGCTGCTGGCCTGGTCGATATCCCGGGCCTTGCGGCGCACACTGCGGGGCACCCAGTCCTGTCGCCGGGCCAGGTCGATCACCGCCCCCCGGATGCGCTTGGAGACATAGGTCTCAAATTTGATCCCCTTGTCCGGGTCAAACTTATCCACCGCCACCGCCAAGGTGAGCAGTCCCTCGTTGACAATGTCGTCCACTTGGGCGAAGCTGCTGTACACGCCCCGCACCTGAAGGGCAATGCTCTTTACCAGTCCCATATACCGCATCACCAGCGGCCACTTCAGGTTCTGGTCTCCGGTCTGCTTATAGAGCTGGAACAGCTCTGCGGTAGGCACCTCGTCCAGTTCTGACTGTGTCCAGTGTTCCTTCTCCCCGCCGGGAGAGAGCGCCAGCCCGGTCATACCGCAGCCGCCTTTCGATCCCGGGCCCCATCTCGGGCCAGGGTGATGTTGCCCAGGGACTGAATCTGCACGTCGTTGGTGATCTCATTGAAGGAGAGCACATAGACGCCGGGATAAAATTGGGAGAGCATCCGGCTGAGGTAGACCCGGATCACCTGGCTGGTGAGTACAATGGGCGTCTGGGACAGGTCGTTGAACTTTTTCAGGTACTCGGCCAGCTGATTGACGATGGTCTGCATCAGGTCCGGGCCCATGGCCAGGTAGATGCCCTGCTCGTTCTTGCTCAGGGAACTGATGACCCGCTTTTCCACCTCGGCGTCCAGGGTAACCACCCGGAGCTGGCCATGCTCGCAGAAGCGGCGGGTGATGGTGCGGCTCAGGGCCACGCGGATATTTTCTGTGACCATATCCAGATCCTTGGTGGTCATCATGGCGTCCACTGCAGTCTCCAGGATGGTGCCCAGGTCCCGGATGGGTACCCCCTCCCGCAGGAGGTTGCGCAGGATACGCTCCAGGTTGGCGTAGGACAGGACATTGGGAATGGCCTCCTCCACCAGTTCCGGGGCATTTTTCTTCAAATTCTCCACCAGCTGCATAACCTCGGCCCGGCCCAGCAGCTCGTAGGCGTGGCGGCGGACCACCTCGCTCATATGGGTCTGCATCACGGACAGGGGGTCGATGACGGTGTAGCCGTAAATCTCCGCCATCTCCTTGTTCTCCGGCAGAATCCACCGTGAGGGGATGCCGTAGGCGGGCTCGATGGTCTC
This sequence comes from uncultured Oscillospiraceae bacterium, assembly GCA_910578735.1. Classification (GTDB taxonomy): domain Bacteria; phylum Bacillota; class Clostridia; order Oscillospirales; family Oscillospiraceae; genus Lawsonibacter. The sequence goes on along the minus strand of CAJTSQ010000008.1, from coordinate 47,036 downwards.
GATGCCGTCGATCTCGCCGGCGGGGTTGACGGGCTCCAGGGCCAGGTAGTAGTCCACCAGAATCTCGCCCCGGGCCACCTCCTCCCCCTTGATCTTCACCACATACTGGTTGGTACCCAGGGCGGAGGAGTCGTGGAGGCGGATGGAGGGGATGACAAACCCCATATCCTGGGCATACTGGCGGCGGAAAATCACAATACGGCTGATCAGCTTGCCGCCGCTGCTCTCATCCACCAGGGGAATCAGGCTGTAACCAAACTCCATCTCAATGGGGTCCACCGTAAGCAGCCCGTACACATTATTGATATCCTTGTAATAGTCGGTCTCGCTGGGCACCGCCGTCATGTCGGCCTCCACCGGCTCCTCGGGCTGGGCGATGGCCGCAGCCTCCTGCCGGTCCAGCCGGCCGCTCATGATGTAGCCGAACACGGCCAGGCCCACGCCCACTACCAGCAGGGGGACGGTGGGCGTGCCGGGGATGATGCCCAGGATGATGAGTACCGCGCCGGCGGTGAGGATGGCCCGGGGCTGGCTGGCAAATTGCTGGATCACGTCGGAGTTCAGGCTGCCCTCAGACACCGACCGGGTGACAATCATGCCGGTGGCGGTGGAAATCATCAAAGCGGGGAGCTGCGACACCAGGCCGTCGCCGATGGTGGCGATGGAGTAGGTCTGGGCCACAGTACCCAAGTCGCCCACACCGTTCATAGAGCCGATGATGATGCCGCCGATGAGATTGATGGCGGTGATAATCAGGGACATGGTGGCGTCGCCCTTGACGATCTTGGTGGCGCCGTCCATAGCGCCGTAGAAGTCGGCCTCCCGCTGAATCTTGCCCCGGCGCTCCCGGGCCTGCTGTTCGTTGATCAGGCCGGAGCTGAGGTCGGCGTCGATGGCCATCTGCTTGCCGGGCATGGCGTCCAGGGTGAAGCGGGCAGCCACCTCGGCCACGCGCTCGGCACCCTTGGTGATGACGATGAACTGCACCAGCACGATGATAAAGAAGATGATGATGCCCAGCACGATGTTCCCCTGGGTAATCAGGTTGCCGAAGGTTCGGATGACCGCCGTGCCCACCTCGCCGGTGCCGTCGTAGCTCAGGATAGACCGGGTGGTGGATACGTTCAGGCCCAGCCGGAACAGGGTGGTAATCAGCAGCAGGGAGGGGAAAATGGAAAACTCCAGCGCCTCAGAGATGGTCATGGTGACCATGAGAATCACCACTGACAGCGCGATATTCGTAATAATCAGGATATCAAGCAAGCTCTCATGCAGGGGAATAATCAGGAACATGACGATGACCACTACCATAAGCGCTATGCTGTTTTGAAAAATACGCCGCATGGTGTCATCCTTTCCTGTGTATCGAAATCCGTTTTTGCGGAATCATTCTCAATGTTATGTGACCTCCCGGTCCAGCTTCAGGACGTATACCAGCACTTCGGCCACAGGGCCGTAGAGCTCCGGAGGAATTTCTCGGTCGATCTGGGTGCTGTCATAGAGGGCGTGGGCCAGGGGCACGTTTTCCACGGTGGCCACACCGTTCTCCTCCGCCACCTTGACAATGCGCAGGGCCAGCTCATCCATACCCTTGGCCAGCACCACCGGGGCGTTATCCTGCTCCGGCTTGTAGCGCAGGGCCACGGCAAAGTGGGTGGGGTTACGGATGACCACGTCGGCGCCGGGCACCTGCTGCATCATGCGCTGCTGGGCCCGCTGGCGCTGAATCTGCTTGATCTTGCCCTTGACCTGGGGGTCACCCTCGGTCTGTTTGTACTCCTCTTTGATCTCCTGTTTGGACATCTTCAGCTGACGCTCGTAGTCCCACCACTGGTACAGGTAATCCAGAAAGGCCAATGCCGTAAAGGCCACCGCAATCTGCATCACCAGCGTAATGATATCCTGGAACAGGACGCCGCAGGACTGCCACAGCTCCATATCCAGAAACCGGGCAAAGCTTAAAATCACGCTGCGGAAGTAGTTGAAAATGAGGACCAGCAGAATGGTGATCTTCAGGATACCCTTCAGGGCCTCGATAATACTGCGCAGGGAAAACAACCGCTTAAAGCCCTGGAGGGGGCTGATCCGGTTGAACTTTGGCTTGATGGACTCTCCCGCCACCAGCATTTTAGTCTGGAAGAAGGTCACACCGATGGCCAGCAGGGCCGTCACGGCCAGAAAGGGGCCGGCTACAGTAACAAAGGCCAGGACCACAATTTTAAACAGCTCGTTCAGCACACTTGGCATCATGCCCACCGTGCCTTCGGCGATATAGGCGAAGCAGAGGTTGAGGACGCCCTTTATCTGATCTATCATGACGCTGCCCATCATCTGGACCATAAAAAGGCTTCCAATGAGGGTGGACACCGCCACGGCGTCCTTGCTCATCAGCACGTTACCCTTTTTACGTTCGTCACGCCTTCGTTTTGGTGTCGCCTTTTCGGTCTTGGAGTCGCCGGCCATGGAGTTCTCCCCCCTCTGTCAGCCGATTTAACTGTGCCTGATCAACCTGACATGTGGGGCAGTATGCGCTGGATCTCTAGGAGCATCTGAGCCTCCGCATCCAATAGGAACTCGCTGAAGGGGGACATCAGGATCAGGGTCAGGGACAGGCCTATAATCACCTTCAGCTCGATGTTGATAGCAAACACGTTGATCTGGGGAATCACCTTCATCAGAATGCCCATGCCCACCTGACCCATCAGCTCCGCTGCCAGGATGGGCATACAGAGCTTCACGCCCAGGACGGTGCAGCTGATAAACAGCTCAATCAGGGCCGCATAGAGGTCCTCCCCCAGGGTCACGCCCCCAAAGGGGACCACCCGGCCCGAGGTCACAAAAATACGCAGCAGGGTGTGATGTCCGTTGGCCGCGAAAAACAGCAGCGACATGAGCACGTTGAGCAGGGTGGAAGTGGCGGTTACCTGGGTCCCGGAGGCGGGGTCGTAGGTGGCGCCCATAGACAGGCCCATCTGGGTATCAATGGTCGAACCGGCCAGCAGGGGGATATAGAAAAAGATGTTTACTATCAGCCCAAGCACGTAGCCCAGGAACATCTCCAGCAGGAAGACCAGCGCCAGGCCCAGCATGGTGGACGGAATTTCCGCCTCCATGGTGGCCAGGGGGTACACGCCGACGGACAGCAGCATAATCAGCCCGGCCTTGACCATTCCGGGGACACCCCGCCGTCCTAACAGGGGGTTAAACACGATGCAGCCGGTCATTCTTCCCACGATCAGCATAAAGAGGGTCAGCTGTGTCCAGTCCACAATTATCCCCCCCTTGCTACCGGGTGGCCATCAGGGTAAAAATTTCTCGGGTATACTCCAGCAGCGTCTCCATCATCCAGCCTCCTCCTATGAGGAGGACCAGGATGACCACGATCAGCTTTAGGATAAAGGAGATGGTCTGCTCATGAATCTGGGTCACCGCCTGAAAAATAGCGATGAGTACACCCACTGCCATACTGAGAATCAGCATAGGGCCGCCCAGCTTGATGGCAACCCAGACGCCCTCCCGCAGGGTTTGGGTAATCGAATTTGTGTCCATGTTCCCTCCTTACCCGCTGAAGCCGGCGGCCAGGGTGGCGAAGAGCAACTGCCACCCGTCCAACAGGATAAACAGCAGCAGCTTGAAGGGGGTGGAAATCATGGACGGCGGGAGCATGATCATGCCCATGGACATCAGAGTGGAGGACACCACCATATCAATGAGCATGAAGGGGATATACAGCAGGAAGCCGATTTCAAAAGCCCGCTTCAGCTCGGTGGTGACAAAGGCCGGAACAATTACTGTCAGCGGAAGCTGAACTGCCTCCTCCTCTGTCTCCGGTTCGTCCACGCCGGCCATGCGGCAGTACAGCTCCATGCTCTCCAGCGCGGTCCATCTGGCCATAAAGCGTTTGAAGGGCACCTGGGCCCGCTCAAAAAACTCCACCTGATCGATCTCCTCCGCCTGGTAGGGGGCAAAGGCCTCCTCATTGACGGCGTTCAGAGTGGGGGTCATGGTAAACAGGGTCAGGATCAGGGCCATGCCGATGAGCACCATGTTGGGCGGGGTCTGTTGGGTGCCCATGGCGCTGCGGAGGAAGGAAAACGCCACGATGTACCGGGTGAAGGAGGTCATCATGATGATGAGAGAGGGGAGGAGCATCAGGACAGTGGTAAAAAACAGAATCTCCAGCGCCTGCACACTGTCGCCATTTACATTAATCAGCGCGTCAGTTGGCATCCTTTCCTCACCTCATTTCACGGCCAGCATTGCTATGTGGTCAGTCTTTCTCTCTCAGCCGCCGCATCAGGGCGCGGAAATCGGGAAACTGCTTCCCTGTCTGGTCTGTCCGGGGCGCGGGCAGCTTCCAATTCTCCCCCTCCTCCTGGGTCAGCTCCGCCAGCAGGGTCACCCCGTTGGGGGCGCTGCCCAGCAGCAGATAGCGCTGGCCGGCCCGGACCACCAGAAGGAGCTGGTCCTTTCCCAGGCTGGCCCGGTCCAGCACCTCAATACGGCCGCTGCCGCCCAGAACGCCGGTAAATCCGCCGGCCAGGTTCTTGCCCGCCCAGCGGGTGAACGCATAGGCCCCGACCAGCACCAGAAGGACGGCGGCCAGCATACTCAGGACGCCTAGAATTTGGGGGAGCGTCATATCAGGGCTCGCCCACGATGGAGGTAACGGTCTTCAGCACGCGCTCGGGCTTAAAGGGCTTGACGATAAAGTCCTTGGCTCCGGAGCGAATAGCGTCAATGACCATGGTCTCCTGTCCCATGGCGGAACACATGACCACATTGGCGTTGGCGTCAACGGCGCGGATGGCCTTCAACGCCTCCAGGCCGTCCATGTTGGGCATGGTGATATCCATCAGCACCAGATCAGGCTTGATCTCGTTGTACTTCTCCACCGCCATCGCCCCATCTTCAGCCTCAAAGATCTCGGTGTAGCCGGCCTTGCTCAGAGTGTCCTTGATGACCTTCCGCATAAAAGCAGCGTCGTCAACCGTCAGAATTTTAGCCATAGTTAACCATCCTTTTTTTCAAATTTCAGATTTATATTTAAATTGGGCGCTTTTATCCCTGGATTAACTCATTAATGTCCGGTTTCTGCAAAATTTCGGTGATGCGGATGCCGAAGTTGTCGTCGATCACTACCACATCGCCCTTTGCAACGCACTGCCCGTTGACCAGCAGGTCCACCTGGTCGCCGGCCAACTTGTCCAGAACCACCAGGGAGCCCTTGGAGAAGGAGAGGATATCCTGAATTTTTCGGCGGGTACGGCCGATCTCCACCGCCACCTCCAGGGGGACGGTCATAATCAGGTCCAGGTTCTGCTTCTGCTCCGGCCCCAGCTTGGTCTCGGCATCCAAAGGCTGCATCCGGGCCGGCTGGGCATTGATGACCTTGGGATCCGGCGGGGGCGGCGCGGGCTGGGGCTGATACATGGGGTAGGGCGGATAGGGATAGGGGTATCCGCCGGGCATCTGCCCATAGGGGGGATAGCCGGGGTAGACGGGCTGCTCGCCGGGGGCCACAGGGGGGGCGCCGGCCGGCATTCCGGCGGGGGCGGGCCCGGCTGCAGGAGCTGCGGGAGCCGCCGCAGGCGCCGGGGCCGGAGCAGGCGCGGGGGCCGGCGCCGCAGCAGGTGCAGCCCCTCCGCTGCCCAGCAGCTTTTCGATCTCCTCCTGGCTGAGGGAGGCTCCGCCAGGCGCAGGCGCGGGGGCGGGGGCGGGAGCCGCTGGGGCCGTGGCGGGTTCCTCCTCGTTCATCTCCAGCCCAAAGCCGGACACCAGCTCCTTGGCCAGCTCCACCGACATGACATTCATAAACTCGCTGTCCAGCACCTCTTCAATGGTCAGGTTGAACCGGACCACCACCACCGGGCCCTGGGTGACGGGGAAATGTTCCTCCTTCACTTTATCCAGGTCCTGCAGCTCAAAGGACTCAGGGGTGGAGATGTTCACCATGCGGCCCAGCAGGTCGGACAGGGCGGTGGAGGAGGAGCCCATCATCTGGTTCATCAGCTCACACACGGCGCTGATGGACAGGTCGTTCAGCTCAAATTCCTCATCGGGGGTCTCAGTGCCCAGCAGGATGTCTACGATGGCCTTCACATCGCTGCGCTTGAGCAGCATGATGTTGCTGCCCTCCAGGCCGCAGACGTATTTGATCTCCACGCCCACGGCCGGCTCGATTTTGCCCAGAGCGAAGTCCTCCGCATTGACGATCTCCACCCTGGGGGTCGTGATATCCACCCGGTGGTCCAGCATATTGGAGGCCGCAGTGGCGGAGGAGCCCAGGCTGATGTTCATGATTTCCCCGATGGCATCTATGAACATCGGGTTGAAAATAATATCTTCCATCCAGAATCGCTCCTTTTAGGCTTTGTAGTAGGTTTCGCCTATTTTCACAGCCACCTGCTTATTGCTGGTGCCCATGCGCCCGTCGAACCACCGCCGCCCGCCGATATTCAGGAAGACGGGAGAGTCCTTGGGCCGCTTGATATCCACCACGTCGCCTACGTTCAAGTGGTACAGATCGCTGAGTAAAATACGGGTCCGGGCCAGCTCGGCCACGATCTCCAGCTCGGATTCCCGCAGGGTACCGAAAATCTCATCAGACTTATCCTCGCCTGTGGTGCGCCGGGTCGTGTTCTTGCTGATCTCGCTGAAGATATTGGTTAGCATCACGCCGGGCAGGCACAGGCTGAACCGGCCCGCGCAGTTGGGAAACTTGATATTGAGACCCACGATGACCACCGTCTCGTCGTAACCGATGAGCTGGACCAGGGTGGGGTTCACCTCGGTACGGGTATATTCAAAGTGCAGGGTGATATAGTTCTCCCAGCTGCCTCCCATGATGGAGATCAGGTCCCGGACGAAGTCCTCGTACATATTCAGTTCCAGGTCGGTAAGGTTGTAATCACCGGGCAGGTTGGGGTCGGGGTCGCCCTCGCCGCCCATCAGGCGGTCCAGCATGGACAGCAGCACCGGCGTGGCCAGGTGGACCAGAATGGGGGTGTCCTCCTGGAGCTTTTCCAGATCGATCTTGGCCAGGGCCACCACATCGCTCTCGGTCAGAGCGTTGGAGAACTCATAATATCGCTGCTCCTCCACACTGTCCACCTCGATCTCACAAGTTGTGTGAAGCAGGGCGTTGATCCTGGAGTTGATAACCCGGGCGTAGCCCTCAAAGATGCTGTTTAGCATCTTCAGCCTGTCCTTAGTGAACTTCCTCGGGCTGTAAAAGTCGTATTTACGATATTTTTGCTCCGAGGATTTCTCCGATGGAGCGTCTACGTCCAGCTCGCCGCTTCGGGCGGCGTTCAGCAGGGCGTCTATCTGACTTTGTGATAAGACTTCAGCCATATTACTCCCTCATTTGCTAACCAGGTCTTTTCCCACACCGGGAACGCACAGCCTTAATCCGGCCTCTCCACGGTCTGGCCGGTGGTCGTCTCATACATGGTATAGTACTGCTCAAAGTTGTCTTCCAGGATATTCTCCAGGTCCTTGCCGGTGATGACCAGCTCCACCCGGCGGTTCTTGGACCGGGACTCGCTGGTCTCGTTGCCGGACACGGGCCGCCACTGTCCATAGCCCATGGGAATCAAGCGGCCGGGGGATATGGAGTCGAGGCGCTCCTGGAGGTATATCACCACTTCCGTGGCCCGCCCGGAGGCCAGGCGGCGGTCCGTATCGACTCTGTTGGGGGCATTGGCCTGGCGCTGGGCGGTATGGCCCATGACTCGCAGCTCGTCCACATACTGCCCCGCTCTCTCCAGGGCGGGGATGATGCCATCCAGCAGGGCCTCGCCCTCGGGGCGGATGGTGGAGCTGTCACCGTCGAAAAAGACGGTGTCGTCAAAGGAGATGAACACGTAGCCGTCCCCCTTGCTCACCGAAACGGAGCTGTCCTGCTGCTGGGCGAAAGCAGCCAGAAAATCGTACAGCTCCTGCATGGCCTCATCCACCTGGGTGGTGGGCAGGCCGGCGCCGCCGCCGCTGTTGGCTGGGTCCGGCTCCGGCCCCGGTTCTACGGCCTGGGTGGGGTTATAATCCTTGTTGAACTGCTGGACGATCCATTCCCATTTTTTAGTGTCAATGGTGGACATGGAATAGAGCAGGACGAAGAAACACAGCAACAGGGTGACCATGTCGCCATAGGTATCCATCCAGTTGGCGCCGCCGCCACCGCCGGAGCTTTTCTTTTTAATGCTTGCCATACTTTCACCTCAGTTCCAGGGGACAGAGGATCACTCCTCTTTCTTCTTGCCTCCGCCGCCCTCGCCGTCGCGCTGCTTCTGAGACATGAAGGTGAGCAGCTTCTCCCGGAGGAATTTGGGGTTGGCGCCGGACTGGATGGACATGATGCCCTCCACGATGATGAGCTTACACAGGGTTTCCTCCTCGTCTCGCTTGCGCAGCTGGTTGGCGATGGGGCCGAAGATCATGTGGGCCAGCACGCAGCCGTAGAGGGTAGTAATCAGGGCGGTGGCCATGGAGGGGCCCAGGTCGCCGCCGCCGCTGGAGACGTCCATGGCGGCCAGCATGTTGATCAGGCCCACCAGGGTGCCCACCATGCCGAAGGCCGGGGCTATGGCGGAGGCCTTGTCGTACATGCCGGCGGCGTCATCATGCCGGGCACAGGACTGCTCGATGTCGTTCATCATGATTTCCTTGGCCTGGTCGGCGTCGTTGTTGTCCACAATAAGCATGATGCACTGTTTGAAGAAGGGGTCCTCCTGCTGGTTGCCCTTTTCCTCCAGGGCCAGCAGGCCGTTTTTACGGGCCACCTGGGCCAGCTCCACCAGCTGGTCGATGGCAGACATGGGGTCGTTCTTCTTAGTGTTCATCATAATCTTGAAGTGCTTGGGGATGTCCTTCAGGGCACTGGGGGGGAAACTGGACACCAAGACGAAAATAGTACAGCCAACCACGATAAGGATACTGGACGGGTCCCAAAAGTTTCCGATCTTGGTAAAATTGATCATCTCGGAAAAGCCCGCTCCGTTTTTGTCGAAGATCATGCCGAAGACCATGACCAGGAAGGCGCCTATGGTACCGATAATGTAAGTCAAATTCATTGCCGTATGTCCGCTCCTCTCCCCACAGGGGGTAATTTTTCTGTCTCAGGGCACATTTGAGAGGCGTCAGCCCCATCCGGGCCCGAGGGCCTCCTGGCGCCGGACTGGCACCTGTCAAACATGCCCTAGGGGGACCGGTTCAGCGCCGGTCCTCGATGGTTAAAACCCGGTGAACATCCTGCACCTTGGCGTTGTACTCGGTAATGCGCCGGATGATCTGCTCCGGGGACTCCTTGACGATAAAGTAATCCCGGTTCATCATGACAATTTTGGACTCGGGAATCATCTCGATGCACTGGATTTGCTGATGGTTGAGCAAAAACCGCTCGCCATTGCGTTTTGTCAGTTGGATCATGATAAACCTTCCTTTCCTCTTTCCAATCAAGCTCCCATAGAACGCTCTCCATAAAGCCTCCCTTGCCAAAGGGAGGGGGACCGCCGGGCGCAGCCCGGTGGTGGAGGGATTCCGCCCGCGCGGAGCGGTTCCGGCTGACGGAATCCCCCAGTCACCGCTTTCAGCGGTGCCAGCCCCCTTTCGCAAGGGGGCCTTTGGCGCTCACCTTAAAATATTGCTTACCGCTTCATGTTCACCAGCTCTTCCAGCATGGAGTCGGTGACGGTGACGATACGGGTGTTGGCCTGATAGCCGCGCTGGGTGGTAATCATCTGGGAGAACTCCTCCGCCACGTCCGTGCTGGAGGCCTCCAGGCCGCCGTCACGCAGCTCTACGGCTTTTTCGTTGACGATGGCGTCAGCAGGGTCGGGGGGCACATCGTCCTTGATAACCTGGTTGCCCAGATATTTACCCTCCAGCACACCGTTCAGCGCGGAGACGCGCACCTTGCCCGCGCCGCCCATGGCTTTGTAGTAGGGGCCGTCAATATGGGTCACGCCGTCAGGGCTGTCAACGTTGGCAATGGCAATATAGCCAAGAATCACAGTCTCACCATTGGCGGCAATACCGGTAATGGCACCATTCTTTTCAACGCCCATGCTCTTTAGCTGGACGTGCAGCACACCAGACGTAGACAAGGGATCGGTATCCTCGCCGGGAACGATAGAGCTGGGGGTATCTGGGACAGTACCGGCAGCACCACCGCCACCGCCGCCGCCACCACCGGGATTATTATTGTTAGCGCCCGGAATCGTAGCTTTCGTATTCGGCTCGGCATACTGATTTACCATATAGGTCTTGCCATCAGCGCTTGTCGATTCGACCAGATAAGGGTAAACAGGATCGCCTTCATCCCACAAATAAGAATCTTCCGTGGGCGGTGTGGCAGTAGCATCTCCAGGAATCAAACCGCCGTTCTTCTCGGTCGGCGCGGCGGCGGACAGGGGCACGCGCAGGGGAACCAGCTGCGAGCTGATAATCGTCTTACTTGTGATATCCTTTGGGGGCTTTGCGGCCGCAGCATCAGTCTTGTCCTTCTCTGTCGGATTCGGGATATAATCCGGATTCTGCACCCGGGCAAAGCCATAAAGGCACTTGCCGTCACGGTTACAGATATAACCTTCGGGATCAACCCAGAAGTCACCCACGCGGCTCAGGTCCAGCTTGCTCAGGTCGGAGTTGCCCATGATATTGCCGTCCTTATCACCCACCATAAAGAAGCCCTCGCCGTCGATATAGGTGTCCAGGCCCCAGCCGGTGGGGGCGTAGGTGGAGGGGCTCATGTTCAGGTCGATGGACCCAACCATAGTGCCGTAACCGACCTGGGAGGGGTTATTACCGCCGGCGGTAGCCCCGCCATTGGAGCCGGAACGGCTGGTGGTGTACATAGACTCCTTGAAGCTCATCCGCTGCGCCTTATAGCCGTAGGTGTTCACGTTGGCGATATTGTTGCCGATGACGTTCAGTTTGCTCATGTGGGATTTCAGGCCGCCCAGGGCGGCGTACATTGCGCCAGTCATTTCTTCAATTACTTCCTTTCTTTGGCGCTGCCGGTCCCCGGCCAGTCGGGCCGGGAACCAAAGCATCCATCAAGGTCCTGCTTTTGCGTTATTTCAGCAGTACAGCGCCGTCAATGTTGGTGAAGATATTTTCCTCCATCTCCTCCTGAGACATGGTGGTAATCACCCGCCCGTGAGGGACGTTGATGATGAAAGCCCGGGTTGCGTCGAAGGCCAGGATGTTGGTGGCCCCCTTGGCCTGGGCCCGCTCTACCGAGTCGGCCAGCTGGCCCATCAGGGTGTCGTCCACCTGGATGCCCCGTTCCTCCGCCCGGCTCTGGGCATGCTTGGAGAAGGAGATTGCGGGTTCTGCCGCAGTTCGTATCTCCCGGTTCAGCAGAGCGCCGAACTGCCCGGACGCCGCCCGGTTGATCTGGCTGACTCGCTGGACTCGCTCCACCTGGGACACGCCCTGGATGGGAGTAATGCGTTCTGCCATAATACTTCCTCTCTTCTTCGCGGACCTCCTGTCCGCTTATTTCCCGGTCAGATTCCCTCCCGACCGCCGGACTCAGCCAACCTCAGGGGGATCCTTCTCCTCCTCGCCGCCGGAAGCGTCGCCGCCCTCAACAGGGGGAGTTCCGCCTTCGCCGTCACCGTCACCGTCACCTTCGCCCTCGTCAGGCGTCTCCGGCTTCTTGGGCAGTGTGCCCACAGCCATGATATCGCTCAGGAGGTAGCCCTTACCGTTATCCAGGTAGATGACCTGGTTGCCATCGTAGGTGCCAGTGCCCTGCACCGTGCCAACAATCTCTTCCAGCTCCTCGGTCTCCTCATTCCAGACACCCACGGTGACCGTTTTACCCACCAGGGACGCGGAGTAGCTCATCACGTTGGCCAGGGCCAGCTCCTTCATCTGGCTGGTCATGTCGTTCATGGCCTGCATGGTTGTCATCTGAACCAGCTGGTTCATCATGTCGGTGGTGCTGGCCTGGTTGTCGATGGTCTGGTTCTGGAACTGGGTGACCATCAGCCCCAGCATGTCGGTGAAGGATAGGGTGCCTCTGTCCTTAGTCTTCGCGTCCTCCTTGTCCTTCTCCGCCCAGCGGTTTACCGTGGGATCGAAGTCGGTCTTGGTGTTGTAGCCTTTCGCGCGGTCGATCAAATCAAACTCTGCCATGCTGTTCGCCTCCTTTAGATTGTGTCCTCCAGCCCATACAGGCCCAGACGGAGCCGCTGGATAAAGTCCTGGCTGTGCTCGCTCTCCTTCTGGTGCTGCCGCTGCTGCTGTTGCTGCCGGTTGTGCCCGTCGGGGTCGGCCTGCTGGAACTGCTGCTCGGCCTGCTGGCTGTTCTCGTTGCGCTGGACCTCCACCTGTACCTGGGTCTGTCCGTAGCCTTGCAGGGCCGTGTTCAGTCCGTCCAGATGCTGGGTCAGCAGGCTGGCCGCCTTGGCATTGGCGGTGTGGAGCACCACCTGCAAGGTGCCGTCGCTGGCCTGAGTCAGCTTGATGGTCAGCTCGCCCAGGTTCTCCGGGCTGAGCTTGATCTCAATCTGCTTCAGGCCCTGCTCCGCCGCGTAGCGGATGGTGTTGGCCAGCTGAGCGTCCATGTCGGGCTCCTGGGTGTCCAGCTGGAAGTTCTCGCCTACCTTGATGGGAGCAGCCTTCACGTCTTTGAACAGGGGCTGCGCCGTGGCCATCTCGCCGCTGAGGTCAGTCATGTCCTCCTCGTCGGCCTGCTCAGCCTCGGGGACTCTGACCACAACCTCCATCTTGTCTTCGATGGGCGTGCCGTCCTTGTTGAAAGCCAGCTTGCCCAGGATAACGTCCACAGACCGGGGGTCGTTGGTATCCTTGAGGAGCTGCTCCAGGGCCTGAATCAGGTCGTTGGTGGGCTCCATAGTCCACTGCTCATCGCTGTCCACAATCATAGCGCGAAAAGCGTAGTTGTTGTCCTCCATCTCCGCAAGGGGAAGTACCAGATTGCCGTTCTCATCCCGGACGGTTACAAAAAACATTTCGTCACCCTCCGGGGAGGGGATAAGGGTCGCATACCCCGCAGCCAGCATGGCGGCTTCCTCCGTGCTCAGCTCCACCGTCCTACCATCGGTCTTCACCGGGACCTTGGTGGTCTGGGTCTGCTCCGTCTTCTGGACGGTCTCAGTCTTTTCCGTCTTCTTGGGAGCGTCGGCCTTCTTGGGGGCCTCCGTCTTCTGATCCTTGGCCTTATCCATCATGTCCTTGAAGGTGTCGCCCTTCTCGGTCTTGGGGGCCTCGGTGTTCTGGCTGACCTGGGGCAGGGACGCCGCCATGTTGGCCGCCATCTGCTGCATCCGTTCCAGCATCTGCTGTTCTGTCACATTCATTGTCTTTCACCTCCTTACATCATTGCGGTCGGGTCTTCGGGTTCGCCGGTGTCGCTGAGATCGCCCGTCTCTGTGACTTCCAACCGTTCTTCTTCGGCCTGCTGATCCTTGGCCAGCTCCTTCTGTTCCTCCTGCTCCTCCTGGATGTCGTCGATCTGCTTGAAGTTTGACGCGTCTCCCAGAACGGCCAGCAGGGCCCGGACCTCCGGCATGACGGTGATATTCACCTCGCCGTCGAATTTCTTCCGGATTTCTTGGAACTTCTCGGATTTGTAGGCGGCTGGCCCGGCCTCTAACAGGGATTGGGCCGCGACCTTGTCCTGATCGGACAGCCGTTCCTCCTCCGGGGCGTTCATGGCGTCGATCATGGCCATCAGGGCGTCTTCGTCCGCGTGGGCCTCCTGATCCGCCCGGAACTTCCGGACCTTGTTCAGGTAGTCTCGGAAAAGAAGGTTGGGATTCCAGCCGGTCTGCTCCGCGCTAGTTTTCTGCGGAGCGGGCGTCTGCCCATACCGTGCGCTGATGTCACAGAATGAAAGCGGCGTGCTCATTGCATTCACCTCCTTCCTGTGACCGTATATTGAGAAACACCTGTTCAGGTGTAACTCACCATGTTAGATTCGCATTTCTGCCATCGCTCTCGTGCTGGAGACAAATTCCTCGATCTGCTGCTCCTGGTCCTTCTGCTCCGCCTTGCGGTAGTCCTCCAGCTTGTGCTCCTTCAGCTTCTCGATGGTGGCCGTTTCCTTCCGGGCCTCCACCACCTGAGTGCGCTTCTGCTCCTCCTGGCGGCGGAGCTTGGCCAGCTTGCGCTGCTCCTCCTGAATCTCCCGTTCCAGGGACCGCAGGTACTGCTCGTAGTTCAGCGCGTCCAAAACGGTAAGGCCCTCCAGCTTGCGCTGGGTGAACTCCTCATCCACATTCCGGTGCTCGCGCTCCAGGCCCTCCACCACCTCCTCCTGGGCCCGGACCTGGGCCAGGATGGCGCCGTGTTCCGCCCGCAGGGCGTCCAGGGCCTGATTTTTGTAATCCAAGACGGTCTCTAAGGAGAAGCGGAATTTTTTCATCTGTCTAAGTGCTCCTTTTTCAGGGATATCTCCTGTAGGGTCACATATCATGCGCCCCTGGTCTCCGGAGAGACGGGCGGATTATATCCGCCCCTGCGGGGTCCGCTATTTCAAGATACGCCGCAGCTGCTCAAAACTCTCCTCGTAGGAGAATGACTCGTTCACACCCTGCATCAGGAACTGGTTGATGCCGTCGATCTTGGACAGGGCGTGGTCCAGCTTGGGGTTGGTGCCCGCCTTGTAGGCGCCGATGGACACCAGGTCGGCGTTCTTCTCATACACGCCCATGATGTCTCGCAGCTGGCCCGCCAGCTGCCGGTGTTCCTGGGAGACGATCTCTGCCATCAGGCGGGAGATGCTGGCTCCCACGTCGATGGCGGGGAAGTGGTTGGAGTTGGCCAGGGCCCGGGAGAGGACGATATGTCCGTCCAGGATGCCCCGGACCGTGTCGGCGATGGGTTCGTTGGTGTCATCGCCCTCTACCAATACGGTGTAGACGCCGGTAATAGAACCTTTTTCAAAGTTTCCGCTGCGCTCCAGCAGCTTGGGCATCTCGGCGTACATAGAGGGGGTGTAGCCCCTGGCGATGGGGGGCTCGCCGATGGCCAGGCCGATCTCCCGCTGGGCCATGGCGAAACGGGTGAGGGAGTCCATCATCAGCAGCACATCGTAACCCTGATCCCGGAAATACTCGGCGATGCTGGTGGCCACGCTGGGGCATTTCATCCGCAGCATGGCGGGCTGGTCGCTGGTGGCCACCACCAGCACGGAGCGGCGCATGCCCTCCTCCCCCAGGTCCTTCTGCATGAACTCCAAGACCTCTCGGCCCCGCTCGCCCACCAGGGCAATGACGTTGATGTCCGCCTTTACATTCTTGGCGATCATGCCCATCAGGGTGGACTTGCCCACACCGGAGCCGGCAAAGATACCGATACGCTGGCCCTTGCCGATGGTGAGCAGGCTGTCGATGGCTTTGATTCCGAACTCCATCCGCTCCCGGATAGGGGGGCGGGCCATGGGGTTGATATAGCCGCTGTCCACAGAGAAGGTGTCGCCCCGCTGGAAGGGCTCCAGCCCGTCGATGGGCTGGCCCAGCGCGTTGATCACCCGCCCCCGCAGAAAGGGCCCCACCGGGAGCGTGAGCCGCTTGCCGGTGTTGCGGACAAAGTTGCCCGCAGAAATCCCGCTCATGTTGGCGTAGGGCATGAGGAGGATGTGGTCGTTTTTAAATCCCACCACCTCGGCGGGAATCTGGCCGCCCGACTCGTTGGAGTAGATGCGGCAGATATCACCGATAGCGGCCCGGCCGCCGGAGGCCTCAATGGACATACCTACGATATTCTCGATTTTTCCGGTCCGGCCCACCGTCTCGGCGGCGCGGACAGCGGGAATCAGCTCTCGGAACACGTCAATCTCCTCTTACTGGGGCCAATAGGCCCCCAGCTGTTCGTAAAGCACATCCCGGATGTTGGACATCTGGGTGGATACGCTGGCATCCACGATCTCCTCCGGGGTCTCCACAATGCAGGTACCGCTCTCGTCGTCTCCCATGGGGACCACCTTGATGTGTTGGGACAGCGCTCCCAGGGTGCTGGTCAGGGCGGGAGATATCTGCGCCAGCTGGCGGGTGTCGCAGCCGGAGATGTAAATATGTACCCACTCCTGCCGCTTCATCCGCTCGGTGGCGGTCTGGATCATCCGGACAATCACCTCGCTGCTGCTCTTCAGGCTCACCCGCACCACCTTCTCGGCGACGGACAGGCACAGCTCCAGCAGCTCGTCCTGGCTCTGGAGGAGCATCTCCTCCCGGGCCAGGGAGGCCTTTTCCAAAAAGGCCTGGACCTCCTTCTCCAGCCGGGCGGCGGTGGCCTCCCGGTCCCGGATGGCGTCGTCCATGGCTTTGGAGGTCCCCTGGGCGTAGCCCTCCCGATACCCCTCGTCCCGGGCGCCCGCCCGGATTTCCTCCTGCTCCTGCCGGGCTTCCTCCCGGGCCTGGTCCAGAATCTGCTGGGCCTCCTCCCGGGCCTGATTTAAAATCAGTTCCGCCTGGAGCTGGGCATAATGGACAGGGGTCTCCTTCTGGGGTTCTTCCGGCTTCTCCGGCTCCGCTTCCTCTTGATCCGGCTCCTCCTCCCCTACCGTCACATCCAGGGACTCAGGGGGGACCTCCTCCGCCTCCAGGGGGCGGAATTCGTCCTCTCCACCCATAAAGATGTTGTCGGTGTCAGGCAGGACATAGGCCTCCGCCTTGGGCTCAAGGAAGCTTTTCAGGATATTACGCAATGATATCGTCCTTTCCGCCCTTCAGAATCACGATCTCGTTTCGCTCCTCCAGGTCTCGGATGACCCCCACGATACGCTGCTGGGCGTCCTCCACGTCCTTGATCCGCACGTTGGTGGTAACCTCCAGGTCGTCTCGGATACTCTCCGCCATACGGGCGGACATATTGGTGAACAGCTTGTTGGACACCTCCGCGTTGGCCGTCTTGAGGGCCAGCACCAGGTCTCTCGGGTCACAGTCCCGGACGAAGCGCTGCACCGAGCGGTCGTCCATGGTGATGATGTCCTCAAAGACGAACATTCGCTTGCGGATCTCGTCGGCCAGCTCGGCGTTGTGCTCGGACAGGCCGTCGAAGATAGACTTCTCGCTGGAGCGGTCCAGATTGTTCATGATGCCGGCCACATAATCGATGCCGCCCACCTTGACATTGGACTGGGTGAGGATACTGGAGAACTTGCGCTCCATCTCCGCCTCGATGGTCTTGATGGCGGTGGGGGAGGCGCTCTCCATGGTGGCAATGGCCTCCACCACCCGGATCTGGCGGCTGGGCTCCAGCTGTTCGATGACGCCGGCCGCCTTGTCCGGGTCCACATAAGACAGCACCAGGGCCATGGTCTGAGGACGTTCGTTTTGCAGGGCGGAGTACAGGGATTTCACATCCGCCTTGTTCAGGAAAGCAAACTCCCGGTTCTTCAGGGACTTGGTCACCTTTTCCAGCAGGGCCATAGCCGTCTGGTTGCCAAAGGCCTTCTCCAGCACCGACCGGGCGTACTCCAGGCCGCCCTCGGTCACCGCCTTGTTGGTCATGCAGCTCTGATAGAACTCCGTCAGCACCGCTTCGGTCTGCTCCGAATTGAGCATGCCCAGCCGGGCCACCTCCAGGGTGAGGGCCTCCACGTCCTCCGGCTCCATAAACTGATACAGATTGGAGGCCTTGTCGGCGCCCAAGGAGACAATAACTGCCGCTGCCTTCTGGGGATATGTCAATTCAACTACTGCCGTATCAGCCATCGTCTGTTTCCCCCCTCAGCCAGGCTTTTACCATCTGGGCCGCGATCTCCGGGTTGTTCTGGGCGAACTGCCGGACGCTCTTACGCAGCTCCATACTCTTCTCGGTGTTGACTTCCATAATATCGGCACCACCGGCGGGCGGCACCACTGCTGCGGCCGCAGCTGCGGCCATGGCGGCCGCCTCGGCGGCCTGCATCTCCTCTTCCAGGGCCTGCTGCTGGGCCAGGCGTCTCTTCTTGGCCCGGCTGCGCAGGAGCAGAATGATGATCAGCAGGATGATAAACAGGATCAGACCGCCAATTGCGGCATACAGCACCCAGCCAGGCATATCCGCGAAGGGGCCGAGCGGTCCCACAGGACCGGGCGTTGTGCTGTCAAAGGGCGCGATGACCACAGATACGTGGCTGCCTGGAGTCTCGTTGCCAATGCCGGCGGCGGTGGCCACGTGGGAGCTCAGGGCCTCTGTGCTCAGGGCGTTGGCGTTGGTGCAGTTCTGATTAATGGTAACGGCCACCTGTACGTCAGAGACGGAGAAGGCCAGCACCTCCACCTGTTCCTTGGTGGAGTCAATCATGTGGGTCCGATCTCCGCTGGCCCCGGCGGCGGTCTCGTCGCCGTTGAGGTTGGGTTCCAGGTCGGGATATGTATTGATATCAGAGTTGGTGGAGGTGCCCACCGTGCCGCCCATGTTGGTCTCGCCGTCCCGGACAATCTCCCAGTACCACTGGTCCTTACCGATCAGGCCGCCGCCCTCCACCGAGCCCTCGGGCTGGTGGTAGGTGGTGCTGTCGATCACTCTGCGGTTCACGTCCACCACACTGCTCACGGCCACCCGCACATTGTCCGGGCCGTAGATGTCCTCCAGGGCCTGGAGCACCTGGCCGCGGATTTTGTTGCTGGTTTCCTGTTCATACTGCAGCTTCATGGCCCCGGCCTCGCCCATGGCGTCTGAGGTGGACATGCTGCCGCCGTATGGGTTGCCCAGGGTGTCGCTGATGGAGACGTTGGAAACCTCCAGTCCCTCCACGCTGTGGCTCACCAGGTCCCGGATGCTCTCCACCACGCCGCTGCTGATCCCCTTGCTGCTGGTGGGCGTGATAATCACCGAGGCGGTAGCCGGGGTGGCCTGGGGGTCCAGCACGTAGATTCGTTCCGTCCCCGGGGTAATGGTCACCTGGGCGCTCTGGACGCCCTCGAAGGTCTGGATAATGGCGGCCAGCTTCTGTTCCCGGGCCATCAGCCACAGCCGCGCCTCCTGGCTGCTGGTGGTCAGCGCGCCCACGCCTTCGTTGTAGCCCTCATACAGAAAGCCCGACGTCAGGTTGCCCGACAGGGCCAGCTGGCCCTGGAGCGCCTGGGCACGGCCCTTGGACACATACACCTTATCCCCGTCGATCTTGTACTCCTTCACGCCATTGTTGTCCAGGAATCCCACCAGCGTGCTGATCTCGCTGGCATTCAAGCCGCCCTGGAGCAGCTCGTACTCCGTGCGGTTGAGCAAGATCGCCGCCGTGACAATCAAAACCAGGATTACTCCGGCGCAGACCCCCAGCAGGATTCGGGTCTTCTTGTTCAGTTTTGTAAAAAAGCCTTTGATCTTATCCCAAAAGCCTTTCAGCTTCGTCTGCAACTTGAATCCCTCCGGCCTGTTATCTTAACCACCGTGCGCGCTCCCCTTACTTTAGATGGAAATTCGCATCAGCTCATTATAGGCATCCAGCGCCTTGTTGCGCATCTGCATCAGCAGCTCCGCAGCGGCTGTGGCCTTGCTGATGGCCAGGTTCAGTTCAGCCGGGTTGTCGATCTGCCCGGTGGACAGCTGATACTCCAGGTCCACCTGGGCCCGGTTGGTCTGGCGCACATTGTCAATGGCCGACTGGAACACGCTGGCAAAGAGGGAACCGGCCGCGCCGGCGGCCCCCTCCTGGGACTGAGCGGGCTCCGTCTCCCACAGGGGTACGATGGGACGAATGGGGGTGAATTCCATCTTAAATTCCTCCTAGAAAAGGGGCCAAAACCCCAATTTCTTTCTATTTTAAAAACACAAATCCAGGCCAGACTAAATTTTCCGGCTTTGGGGCTTTCCTGCCGCCGGGTAAAAACTCAACCTGACCTAGATAGGCTTATTTGCCGATCTCCAATCCTTTGGAAATCACGCTCTTGAGAAGATTGAACGCCGTAATATTGGCTGAGAAAGCCTGACTGGCTGCCATCCCGTCGGTGATCTCCTTCACCAGGTCCACATTGGGCAGCTCCACATAGCCGTCCTCATTGGCGTCCGGGTCATCCGGGTCGTACTTCAGCTTGAAATCCGAGGGGTCCTCCGCCACCTCCACCACATCGACGCCCATCTCCTTGGGATCGACATAGGTCTGTCCCACGCCCCTGCCCAGGCGGCTCCAGCGGAACTGGGTGCGCGCATGGTCCAGCACGCTGCGGAACTGTCCTGCCCCGTTGTCGGCCTGGAAAACTACCACTTTCCGCCGGTAAGGGCCCTCCCCGTTTTCGGTGCGTGTGGTGTTCATATTGACGATATTTTCGGAGATAACATCCAGCCGCTGCTGCTGTGCTGTAAACCCGGAGCCAATTACGTCAATGGTACTGACGAAAGCCATCGCAAATTCCTCCTTATTTCAAGTCGCGTCCTACAGCCTACTGGCCTCGGATTAGGGTGCGCATCAGCGACAGGTTGCTGTTTATGGCATCCATCGTGTACTGCATCTGGAGCGCGTTTCGGGTGGCCTCCGTCTCCTGCTCTGTGATGTTGACGCCGTTGTCGTCCATACGGGTACTCTCATACTGCGCCACATGGACCTGAGGCCGGGCCCCGCTGATAACGGAGCGCATCGCGCTGGCCCGCCGGTCTGTGTTGTGCAGCACGGAGCGGATCTGGTCGTCCAGCGCCTCCTCAAAGGTGACATACTTTACTTTATAGTTGGGCGTCTCCGCGTTGACAATATTGTCGTTAATCACCGTCTGCTTGGTCCATTGAAAGTTCATGGCCCGTTCCAGCATGAGCATGGAATTGGTGAATAAAAAATCTGTCATGGAGCACTCCTCCTAATCTGGTCTGAACCGGACGTGTACACACAAGCCGACCATGCTTTATTCTAGCACAGGCCCGGCGAAAAAGCAAGGCTTGATATCAGACCCTTAACGTCTATTTAACCATCCGTTCGGGTGCAGGGTCTTCATTCTTTTCCATTATATCTTATTTTTCCGACCAATGCAAGAAAAAGAATCAATATCTTACTGCCATATTTTGTTTGTCTGTTTATGCTTATTTTATGCTGCCGCAGCCCCTGTTTCCGGGGCTTAGATTTGAAGTGTCCTATACTATACAGGATTACCGGCCGAAAAGCAATGTTTATTTTTATGTTTTTTACATCTTACAATTATTTCCGGTCCATCTGTTTTGCAGAAAACCAGGGGCGCTTTAATGAAAAAATCATTAAGGCGCCCCTGTGAGACTGCTTTCTCTCATTTTTCGGCCGCCAAATTTCTCCTGCTCGGGGGAGCGCGGCGGATTTAGTTTTTCTCTTTCAGAATCCCCAGCAGCTCCAGGGGGGAGACCTCCTCGTCCGCCGCCTCTCGGTTGGTCTCGGCGGCCACCTTCAGCTCGCTGCGCAGGATCGTGACATTCCGGGGGGCCTGGATGGCCAGGCGCACCCGCCCCGCCTCCACAGCCAGGACGGTGAGCTCGATCTCCTCTCCGATCAGCAGGGACTCCCCCTCTTTGCGCTGTAAAATCAGCATGGGGCGCTCTCCTCCTTCCGCCTGAACTCCGACAGAAGGTGGTGCATATGATAGCCCCCCTCCTCCAGGATTACCTGCATGGCCCGGCGGGTCTGGTCGTTGATGGCCACGGGGCAGCGCAGGTTCACCGTACTCTCCGCCGCCGGGCTGCGCACCACGCACAGCGTATAGAAGCACAGGTCCTCGCTGCGCTCCACCCCCATGGCCTTCAGCTCCCTGGGGGTGAGCACCGGGGCGTAATCCGGCTTGAGGGAAAAGGGGTTCATGGCCACAAAGGCCAGGCCGGGGGTCACTGCGCTCTGGAAGCAGAGCAGGGAGCCCTCGCTGCCCTCGAAGGGCAGCAGAAAAAATTCCTTTTCCTCCTCAAAGCCGAACAGGCCCTCGGGGAAATGGAGCTTATCCTCATCGGGGCACTCGATTTCGCCAAAGTATTTGGTCTTGAAACGCATAGCTCCTCCTTCATGTCCTGGGAAATATAGAAGCGGCCCGACGGGGCCGCTTTTTCTGTTATATGGTTACATCCACCGGCTCATAGTTCGGGTCGGAGGAGGGCGGCACGTAGATGGGGCCGCCGATATACTTGATGACCACATCGGGCCGCTGGGTCACGGTGAACTCGATGTCGCCGGGGGTAAACTCAAAGTCGCCGGTGCCCATGCGCCAGTCGATATTCAGCTTATCCATCTCATAGCGGATATTCAGCTCGCCGGGGTCCCAGGTAATCTCGGCCCCGCCCTTGGGGAGGAAGTCCAGGCCCACATTGGTCTTGACGTCCTTCATCATGGCCTCCTCGGAGAACTGGGTAATCAGCTCCTCTCCCACCTGAGTCTCCAGCAGCAGCTGGCCCTGACGGGCATAGGTGGCGGTGGCCTCGTAGGAGGCCTGCCGGCCCTTCTCAGCGCTCTGCTGGAGGTAGCGGGCCAGGGTGGGCGAGAGGGAGTTGCGGGCCTCAAAGGTATCAATGTTCACCTTGATGGGCCGGCTCTTGATCTGCAGGCCGTTCTTCTCCCGGCTAATCTCCATCTCGGCGGTGCCCCGGGCGTACTCCAGCTTGGCGTTGGTGGTCTTCATCTCAATCTGAATGGGAACGGTGGTAATCTCAATCAACGGTTTCATTGTGTGACGCGCACTCCCTTCTACTGATACTTGGCTTCCTTACCTTTTCACACAATTCAGTTGGATTTTAGCGCATATAGTCGATCAGCGACTGGCTGAGGAGCTGGTTGCCAATTTTCAGCGCCGAGTTGTAGCAGTACTGGTTCCAGGAGAACTGGGTGATGGCGTCGGCCAGGTCGATCTGCTCCACGTCCAGGACCTGCTCGTTGATGTTGGTCTGCTGGTCGGTGAGGCGATCCTGATTGGTGACCAGGAATTTGGACTTGGCCTCCACCTCGATCCACTTTTCGGTGGTGTGCTCCTGAGCGGCTTTCAGCTTATCCATCAGACGGAAAGCCTTGGCTTCCATCTCCGTGTGGTACTTGTTAATCTCCTCTGCCTCGGGGCCGCCCGCCTCCAGGATAGCCTTGATGTCCTCAGCTTTGGCTTCCCGGTACTTCTCCGGCAGGTACTTCTGGCCGTTTTCGCCCCAGGTTTCAAAGACATCGGCCAGCTCCTTCATAATAAGGGCCAGGTTCTTGGGGTCGCCGCTGCCGTCCTTGGTGTCCACCCCGTAGTTTACAAAGTCCACGCCGCACAGGGCCGCGTTGAAGTAGCTGCCCTTGATGGGCTGGTTGGGCGCCGACTCCTGCAGGCCCATGCCCAGGTCGATATACAGCTCCTCGCCGGCCATCTCTTTCAGCTGCTTCAGGTCGCTCTGGTCCTTGTAGTAATCGACCCACGCCTGGTCCTCTTTACTCAAAGGCTGGGGCAATTTATCAACAATTGGAGCACCAACCATATCAAAGTTGTCCGGGTCTGCCTTCCAGGCGGGCTCTGCCGCCGTGGGAGGGGCGTCCGTCTTGTGCATATAGTAGTCAGCCCAGCCCTTCTGTTCAGCGGATAACGTCGGGTCACTCGGATCCGCATAGAGTTTCAGGTAAACCGTATCGTCCGCCGGTGTATCCGGCTTCACATCCGTCTTATGACTGTAATAGTCAGCCCACTTTGCCGCCAGTTCATCTCCCGCAGCAGCCCCGTCTGCCCGCATTTTCTGAATCCAGTCCGGCTCCTTTGCGACAGGCTTCTCCACCTTGCCGGCGTTCACGTTGACGCCGCGGTAGTACAGGGTTTTCCCGTCCTCGCTCCAGCTGAAGGGGACCTTCAGGCCGTCGTTGCCGGCGAAGATGAACTGGTCGCCCAGCTTCTGGTTCATGCCCTGGATGACCGAATCGGCGGTCTCCCGCAGCACCTGGGCCAGGGCCTTGCGGCTCTCGCCGGCGGTGCCGGTGACGCCCTGGATTGAGGCCACCCGGGAGGTGGCGTCGGACAGCTTATTCACAATGCCGGTCAGGTTCTGCCAGGCGGTGTCAAACTTGTTGTAGGTGTTGGAGTTGTTATAGACCTGGTCGCTGGTCCGGTAGTAGTCCCGGCGCAGGCGGAAGGCCTGGGTAGCGGAGGCGGGATCCTCCGCGTAGCTGTTGAAGTAGCGTCCGGTGAGCACCTTGTCCCGGGCGTCCGAGAGCTTCTTGGTTGTGCCCTGCAGATTGTACCGGTAGGTGTTCATCATCATATTAGTAGTAATTCGAAAGCCCATGTCAGGTTACCTCCTTATCGCATCGTGTCGTTGATCAGCTTATCCAGCATGGAGTCCAGGGTGGTCATCAGCTGGCAGGCCGCGGAGTAGGATTTCTGGAATGTCATCATGCTGGTGGCCTCGTCATTCAGGTCCACGCCGGAGACGCTCTGGCGGCTGTTCTCCAGGTTCAGCGCCTTGCTGGTGAAGTCCTCATACTGCAGGTTGCTGACCATGTGGTCGCTGGAGAGGATGATATTGATGTCGGCCAGGCGCTGTTGGAAGGTGCCGTGGAAGAACCGCTTGTCACCCTGGGACGCATCGCCGATGGTGGTCCCGGCAAAATAGTCCATCTGCTCGTTCATCAGGTTCCACAGGTGGGTGATGTTGTCGTCGGCGGTGGAGTGGTCCTTGCCGTCCACAACCTTGGTGTTCAGCAGGCGCACCTCGCCGGTGGCCCAGCTCTTGGCAATGGTGATGTTGGCGGCGGTAATGCCCTGGGGATTATTCTCGTCGCCCGAGCTGCTGAACAGCACGCCGCCGTTGTAGAAACTGTAGTCCTTGGTCAGCGTGCCGTTCAGGCGCAGCTGCTCCATGGCGGCGTACTTCTGCT
This sequence comes from uncultured Oscillospiraceae bacterium, assembly GCA_910578735.1. Classification (GTDB taxonomy): domain Bacteria; phylum Bacillota; class Clostridia; order Oscillospirales; family Oscillospiraceae; genus Lawsonibacter. The sequence goes on along the minus strand of CAJTSQ010000008.1, from coordinate 22,303 downwards.
CCTCCGTCAGCTTACTGGTGGCATCGTCAAAATCGCCGGGCACAATGGTGTGGTCAATCATCTGTGTTGGATCGGCAGGATCAGGTACTTTTATTTTGATAGGATCGCCGTTTTTATCCACAAACCCCGTTACTGTACCTCCGGGGGCAGCAGGAACTTGACCCGTCTCATAGGCGGCCCCTACCATATCAAAGTCCAGCTGATTGGCCTTGTTGTAGGCCGCGGCGAACTGCTGGGCCAGGTTGTTCAGGGCGTGGATATAGTAGGGGATGCCCCGCTTGCCGCTGGCTTCGTGATCAAAAGCGATGTCGGTATCGCTGGCGAACTCGCCCTCCTCGGTGAGCAGCTCCCGCATTGTCTGGAGGGAGCCGTACAGGGTAGTATCGCCCAGGTCCACAACATCCTTGATTTCCCGGCCGTAGTCGTCCCGGATATAGCGGCCCTTTTCGTCTACCAGAGGCTGCACCTGCATCCACAGCCGGTTCTCCATGGAGCCGTCTTTGGCGTTGTCCACCATAGAGGCCTGCTCCGGATCGTCCGTGTAGGCAATTATCGTTCCATCCTTATCGACCTGGGCGTATTTCATACCCGCAATATGTGTTGGGACAAAGCAAGTATTCGGATCAGGGTTATTGGGAGCCTCGTTCAGCATAAGCGACCCATCCGGATTTTTATAGGCCTCCCGCTCATTATCGGTAAGCACAATTTTGGGAGGATTTGCGCCAAAATCGCTCTCCCGGCTGATATACTTCATGCCTCTGGGATCGGTCGGATCATACTGAGGATTGCGCATCGGACTCTCCTCAGGCATGGAAATCTGGGCGCCGTAGATGCCGTTGACCAGGTAGATGGGGGGATTGCCGGTGCCGGCCAGGCTGATGGACAGCTTTTCCACCTCGGAAAACTCGTCGATCTTCTCCATGCTGTACCGCACGTCGATCTTCATATAGGAGGACAAATCGTCAATCAGCACATTCCGCTGGTCCCGCAGCTCCAGGGCCTTCTCGTGGTGGATGCCCGCCTCCCGGATTTGGGCATTCAGGTCCCGGATCTGGGTGAGGATGGTGTTCACCGACTTGACCTCGTCCTTGATCTGCTCCAGCTGGTTGCTCTGCACCGTGTTCAGGGCCTTGGCGTAGGAGTTGAAGTACTTTACCAGGCTCTCGGCGGAGGAGCGGACGGTGGTGTCGAACTCCTCGGTGCCGGCGGCGTAGTTCAGCACGTTCAGCTGAGACATAAAGTCGTTGAACTGGGCCTCCAGCACGCCGAATTCGCCCTCGCCCTTGCCCACCTCGTCCAGGATGGAGGAGATCTGCTGCAGCCCCTTCACCCGGGCCTCGTAGGAGCCCACGCTGGAATTTTCGTTGCGGTAGCGGATATCCAAGAAGGGGTCCCGCAGCTGAGACACGCTGTCGGCCAGCACGCCGTAGCCGATGTCCAGATTATATCCGCTGTGATACCGGGCGCTGCCCGCGGAGTGGAGGGACACCAGGTCCATCCGCTGCCGGGTGTAGCCCTTGGTGTTGATATTGGCAATATTGTTGCCCGTCACGTTCAGAGACGACTGGGAGGCGTAGATCGCCAGCCGGGCGGCGGTAAACGAGCCAAAAGTACCGATAACAGCCATAGTTTGTTCTCCTTTTTATTTCACCGGGGCTCAGGCCCGGAAATCTGTCTGATGGTTTTTCCGCTGCTCCTCTGCCTGGACCGCGTCTCCGGCCTGGACGGCCTGGGTGCGCTCAATGGCCCGCAGATTGCACTCCAGGGTATTCCTGGCCACTTCGCTGGCGGTTTGGAACAGGGCGTACTGCCGGCGCAGTTCTTCGGCCACGGCCTTGGTCTCCAGCCGCAGCTCCTCCGGGCTGTGGTCCACCAGGGTACTGAGCCTGACCCCGGTTATCCCCAGGTCCCTCAGCAGGGAGTCCCGCTTCTGGTCGTAGCCCCGCAGGGTCAGACTGAGCACCTGCTCCCGCTTCATGCACTCCTCCACCCCCCGGAGGTCGCCCCGGGCGGCAGCGGCGTTTTTGTCATGCTCCACCTCGGTCAGGTCCCCCAGAGTCTTGCTCAGGCTGCGCATCAGCTTTAAATAGTCCTGCCAGCTCGCCATCACTCGCCCTCCGACATCAGCAGCATCCGGGCCGCGGTCTCCCGGGCGTCGGGGCGGTACTCGCCGGACGCCACCTGGCGGTGCAGGTCCTGGATCTTTCCTGTGGTATTGTAAGTACGCACCTGCTGGGACAGGCTGGCCGCCAGCTCCCGGAAGGTGGGGGCGGCCTCCGGCCCTGCGGGGGCGGAGAATGTGATCTGGTCAAAATGGGCCTCCGCCGTCCGGACGCGCTGGATTCCCGAGGACCGGGGCTGTCCCGTCACGATAGGGGCGGAAGGAAATCTCTCCGATCTTCTAATCAACATAACAGTGCCCTCCTGAAGCCCCCTGTCCGGGAGCGTTTGTGTCAACAAGCATGGTTCAACACTCTGTATTACTTTTATCGGACTAAGTGCCGCAAAACATAACATGGCTCGGAAAAATTTTTTCGTTATTTCCTCTATATGGGCCCGGCGGGCCCTTTGTCCGTATTTAACCGTTGCGTCCCGGCGGATTTTCTATTATAATAGGGTCAGACATACTTTTCCAGCTGCGGGCCGGTCCCGCGCATTTCAGAAACGAGGTGGAATCAAGTTGTCCGCATTTTCTCACTGCAGAAAGGCCGAAATCCATGATACGGCCAACGATCAGGTGATCCCCGCTTCCGTCGGCCACGGCGTGATGGACAGCCTCCTGATTACCGCGCCCCGGGACTACACCCCTCCCGACCCGGCACAGATCGTGTTCTACGACCCCGTCAAGGGCCTGGTCACCTGCAAGTGCCGGCTCACTTCCCCCCTGGTCACCGACGACCGGAAGCACCGCTCCTTCCGCTGCGAGGTTCTGGAACAGCTGGCCCAGGACCAGCGCCGGGAGGATGTGAAAATCTCCACCACGGTCAAGGTCACCGTCACCCTGGAGGCGCCGGACCAGACCCTGGAGGCCCCCGCCACCATCTACAACATCAGCGCCGGCGGCATTTACATGGTCACCGACCTGGACCTCCAGCCCGGAGATCAGGTGTTCTTCTACTTTCACGACGCCGGCGGCACCATCCCCCTCACCGCCGAGGTGCTGCGCATCGAGACCCGCCCCGACCGCTACAGCCGCCCCGTCAAGGGCTACGGCTGCCGGTTTGTGGACCTGGCCGCCATGTATGAGCTTCAGCTGCGGGGATATGTATTCAAGGAGGCCAAGCAGGCCTACAGCGATTAGCAAAAGCCCGGGGCGTTTGATCCGCTCCGGGCTTTTGTGTTTGCGTTTGAACAGGTTCCCCGCCGTCAGCGCCGTTCTTCCACAGGGTCCTTGTCTCGGAACAGCAGGGAGACACACCACACGGCGGACAGGCCCACCAGCGTATAAATAACACGGCTGATCATACTGCCGGAACCGCCGCAGGCAAAGGCCACCAGATCAAACTGGAACAGGCCCACACTGCCCCAGTTCAGGCCGCCGATAATCAGCAGCGTCAGGGCAATTTTGTCCATAACCATGTCAGACCACCTCCTTTTACAGGTTCCGAAGGTAGTTTACACGGTTTTTTCCCCTTTATACACGGAAGAAATTTTTGTCAGCTTAAAGATTTGGGGCCAAAGCCGTAGGGCAGCAGCTCCGACAGGGGGACCGCCATGAATTTCCCGTCTCCCCGGGCGGCCAGCACCCGCAGGTCGGGGGCAAACTCGTAGAGCATCTGCCGGCAGGCCCCGCAGGGCCAGCAGTAGTCCTCCCCCTGTCCGGCGATGGCGATGGCGGCCCAGCCCTCCCGGCAGCCCTCGCTCACCGCCTTCAGAATGGCGGTGCGCTCGGCGCAGATGGTGGAGCCGTAGGCGGCGTTCTCCACGTTGCAGCCGGTGAATACCCGGCCGTCCTCCGTGAGAATCGCCGCACCCACAGGGAAATGGGAGTAGGGCACATAGGAAAATCGGTGCATGTCAAAGGCTTTTTTTACCAGCTCCTGGTCGGTCATAGCGCCGCCTCCTTATAAAAGTTATGTGCAAAGCTCTTGCGAATTTATTCCGCTTCTATTATAATACCTCTGACAATTTTACGCAAGGACGGTAGATAAAATTGAAATATGCGATTTTTGACCTGGACGGCACCCTGGCCGACTCCATGCCCTACTGGAAACAGCTGTATCTGGAATACCTGAAGCAGCGGGGGGTGGCCTCTCCCCCGCTGGACACCATGATTCAGGCCTCCCCCATGACCGCCCGGGAGGCCGCCGCCTTTTTTGCCCAGACCTTCGGCCTGTCCGACACCCCAGACCAGGCCGTGGTGGAGTTCAACCGGCTGATGGAGGAGCACTACCGCGGGGATGTCCGGCTCAAGCCGGGGGTACCGGAATTTCTCCGGGCCCTCCAGGCGGCGGGGGTGACCATGTGCGTGGCCTCGGCCACGGCGGGCCCCCTGGTGGAGACCTGCCTGGAGTGCCTGGGCATCCGGACATATTTTTCCTTCGTTCTCTCCTGTGTAGAGGTAGGCGTGGGGAAAAAGCAGCCCGACGTCTACCTGGAGGCGGCCCGCCGTATGGGCGCCACCCCGGAGGAAACCTTTGTCTTTGAAGATGCCATCTACGCCGCCCGAACCGCCAAGAGGGCCGGCTTCCGGCTGGCCGGAGTCTGCGACTCCGCCGCCGAAGACATGCAGGAGGAGCTGAAAGCCCTGTCTGACTGCTATATCACCCGCTGGGATGATCCGGCTCTGCCGAAACGGCTGGGGATATGATCCCTGAGGCCCCCTTTCCAAAGGGGGCTTATTTTATTCCTCTGTCAGCCTCGCCCTTAATCCGGAGTACCTTCTGGTTTGCCGGTTGTTGTTGACCATCCCGGCCACGGCGGCGGGGTCGCCCACCACGATGAACAGCTCCCGGGCCCGAGTGACGGCGGTGTACAGCACCCCCCGGGTCATAAGCATAGGGGCCCCCTCCAGGGCGGCCAGGATGACGGCCCGGTACTCACTGCCCTGGGCCTTATGTACCGTCACGGCAAAGGCGGGCTCCAGCTCCCCCAGCATGTCGGGGGAGTACTCCACCACTTTGCCGTCGAAGTCCACAGTGATGACCTCCTTCTCGATGGAGCGGATCACTCCGATGTCCCCGTTGAACATCCCCATGCCGGAGTCGGTTCCCCCCTCCTCCCGCCAGAGGATGTCGTAGTTGTTGCGCACCTGCATTACCCGGTCCCCCGCCCGGAACACCCAGTCGCCGAACCGCCGCTCCCCCTTCCCCTCCAGGGGCGGATTGAGGGCGGCCTGAAGGACCTGGTTCAGCGCCTTGGTGCCTGTCCCCCTGCGGCGGGTGGGGGACAGCACCTGAATTTGATCCGCCGGGATGCCCATCCGCTCCGGCAGCCGGCGGCGGCACAGGTCCACAACGGTGTCCAGCACCGCCTCCGGGTCCCGGCGGGCCAGGCAGAAGAAGTCCCCCTCGTTGCGCCGCAGGTCGGGGACCTGGCCGCAGTTGATGAGGTGGGCGTTGCGGATAATGGCGCTCTGGGCGGCCTGGCGGAAGATCTCCGTCAGCCGGACGGTGGGCACCACTCCGCTGCGGATGAGGTCTGCGAACAGGCTCCCCGGCCCTACGGAGGGCAGCTGGTCCGGGTCTCCCACCAGCACCAGGCGGCAGTCGTCCCCCAGGGCGTCCAGCAGGGCGGCCATCAGGGGCACGTCCACCATGGAGGTCTCGTCCACAATCACCGCGTCCGCCTTCAGGGGGTCGTAGGAGTTGCGGGTGAAGATCAGCCTGCCGGAGCGGGGGTCGAAGCCGGTCTCCAGCAGGCGGTGGATGGTGGAGGCCTCGGTATCGCACAGCTCCCCCAGCCGCTTGGCCGCCCGGCCGGTGGGGGCGGCCAGGGCGGTGTCCAGCCCCATCATCTCAAAGAGGGCCAGCACCCCCCGGAGGCAGGTGGTCTTGCCCGTGCCCGGCCCGCCGGTGAGGAGCATCACCTGCCGGCCCGCGGCCAGCTCCACCGCCTCCCTCTGCTGGGGGGCGTAGGAGAGGCCCTGCTCCCGCTCAATCCGCCGGACCAGCTTGTCCAGCCCCTCGGGGGGCAGCAGCTCCGCCCGGCTCATCTCCAGGATGCGCTGGGCGATGTAGGTCTCGGCCTCATAGAGGGCGGGGAGGTATACCGCCTCCTGGCCCGCCACCCGCTCGCAGTCCGCCTCTCCCCGGCGGATCAGGGTCTCCAGGCAGTCCTCCAGCAGCTCGCCGGACACCTCCAGCAGGACGCTGGTGGCCTCCACCAGCTTGCGCTGGGGGAGGAAGGTGTGGCCGTTGCTGTAGTTGTTGTGGGCCAGCTCAAAGAGCAGCCCCGCCTCCAGCCGCAGGGGGTCCGACTGCCCCACCCCCAGGGACAGGGCCAGGGCGTCCGCCTGGGAGAACTCCACCTCAAACTCCTCATTGACCAGCAGGTAGGGGTTGGCCTTCACCACCTCCAGGGCCACGTCGCCGTAGGCCCGGCGGAGGAGGGCGGCCAGCTCCAGAGGGAGCTGGTGCTCTGTCAGGAACTCCATCAGCCGGCGGGTCCCCATCTGCTGGCGGAAGACCTCGCCGATCTGCCGGGCCCGCTTTTTGGTGATGCCCTTGATTTTGGTCAGCTGCTCCGGGTCCTCCTCGATGACGGTGAGGGAGTCCTCTCCAAATTCCTCGATAATGAGCCGGGCGGTGGTCCTGCCCACCCCCTTGATGGCCCCGGAGGAGAGGTAGTGGAAGATCTCCTTCATGCTCTGGGGCAGGCGCCGGTCCACCACCTCCGCCTTCATTTGGGGTCCATAGGTGGGGTGCCGGGTCCAGCGGCCCCGGATGGACAGGTACTCCCCTGGCGCAACCCCGGTCATGGGGCCCACCACCGTGACCTCCTCCCCATGGACATCCAGCTTGAGGATGGTATACCCGTTCTCCTCATTCTGAAAAATAACAGCGGAGACGGCGCCCTCAATCTTCTCCAACTCCTGGTCTGACATGGGCGCCGCCTCCTTTCACCTCTTTATTTAAGTCCCCCTTGTCAAGGGGGGAGGGCCGCCGGGCAAAGCCCAGTGGCGGGGGGATTCCGATGGACAGAAACGTTTTCCATCGAACGGAATCCCCCAGTCACCGCCTGCGGCGGCGACAGCCCCCTTTCACAAGGGGGCCTTTTATGTCCGTGCAATATAGTCCCCTAAATCGCTGGCCGGCCACAGGATCACCTCGGGCCAGCGGACGGTGAGGCGCAGGGCCAGTTCCCAGCCGGCGGGAGTGAGTCCCACATCCGCGATAACGACAGGGCAGCGCAGCAGGCCCAGGCCCCGGAGCCAGAGGAAGGAGCGCACCTGCTGTTCCAGGTCCTCCCCCTCTCCCCGGCCGGAGATAATTACCTTGGCCTCCCGCCCAGGCAGGGGACGCAGCAGCAGGCCAAACAGCCACCAGCCCACAAAAGCCAGCCCGCAGACACAGATCACGGCCAGCAGGATATCCCAGAATGTACCCATTCAGCAGCACCTCCGGGGTATTCTATGCAGCGGAGGGTCAGATTGCCCCTGAAAACAGGTTAATCCCCATATGGGTCAGCCCCAGCATGATGCAGCCGGCGGTGAGCACCCCCAGCACTACGGCGGGCATGGCCTTTTTCAGCCGCATCCCCAGAAAGGCCGCCGCCAGAGAGCCTGTCCAGGCCCCCGTCCCCGGCAGGGGGATGGCCACAAAGAGCCAAAGGCCCAGATACTGGTACTTCTGCACCTTTCTCCCCTTGAGATGGGCCTTCTTCTCCAGCTTGTCCACCAGACCGTTGAGACTGGGCAGATATTTCCGCATCAGCTCAAAGACCCGCCGGATATATACGATGATAAAGGGTGCTGGGATCAAATTCCCCAGCACCGCCGCCGGAAAGGCCAGGTAGGAGGGCAGGCCCAGCACCGCCACGCCGAAGGGTACGCCTCCCCGCAGCTCAATGATGGGGAGCATGGACACCAGCATGGTAAACAGGCACTTGCCCCCGGTGGTGGTGGTTAAAAATTCATAGAGTTCCATAGGCACCTCTTGTAGGGACGCATCACGATGCGTCCGCCTTGATGGCAGAAATTTAATGGGGGATGTGTTGGGAATATAACGCGGAAACATGTCGGAAAGGGCGGACGCTTCGTGAAGCGTCCCTACTCCCGCCCCAACAGATAGTCGGCGGTCACGCCGAAGTAGTCCGCCAGAAAAATCACCGTTGTGGCGGGGACGTTGATCTGCCCGTACTCGATTTTCTGGTAATGCTGCTCTGTGCAGTCCATCAGCCCTGCCATCTGCTTCTGCGTTACTTTTTTCGCTTTTCGCAGCGGCTTTAGGCGTTCCGCAAAACTGGGCAAAACAATTTTCATTTTTTTGAAATCCCCCTTGACACGTTATCAAAGTTTGTGTTATAATAAACCCATCATTAGATAACGTGGTGGTGTAGTCATGGAAGAAACCCTGAGAGAGCTCTATATCCGGGAAACCAGCCGGGATGGCCTGGACTTCGACAGCGACCCGGAGTACCAAGCCTATTATACACAGGCAGAGGCCATTTGGAAAGGGGGAGATATGCCGCCCGCCGTGTTTCATCTGCTGGAAGTCTCTAACTTTCTGTCCTTCGCCCACGGCTTCCGCCTGGGCGCGCGGCTGGCCGGTTGGGTGCAGACGGGGTGAAGGTCCGCATCCAAAGGCCCCCTTGCTAAAGGGGGCTGGCACCGCCGCAGGCGGTGACTGGGGGATTCCGTTCCATTGAAAACGTTCCTGTCCACTGGAATCCCCCCGCCACCGGGCTTTGCCCGGCGGCCCTCCCCCCTTTGGCAAGGGGGGCTTTTTCTGCGGAAGACGGAAGTTACAGCATCTTTTTCAAATACTGCCCCGTATAGGACCCCGGGCAGGCGGCTACCTCCTCGGGAGTGCCGGTGCAGACGATGTTTCCGCCGCCGTCGCCCCCCTCGGGGCCCAGGTCGATGATATGGTCGGCGGTTTTAATCACGTCCAGGTTGTGTTCGATCACCACAATGGTGTTGCCCCCCTCCACCAGCCGCTGGAGGACCTCAATGAGCTTGTGGACGTCGGCGGAGTGGAGGCCGGTGGTGGGCTCGTCCAGGATATAGATGGTCTTGCCGGTGGAGCGCTTGGACAGCTCGGTGGCCAGCTTCACCCGCTGGGCCTCGCCGCCGGACAGCTCGGTGGAGGGCTGGCCCAGCTTTACATAGCCCAGTCCCACCTCCTCCAGGGTCTTCAGGCGGTTGTAAATCTTGGGGATGTTCTCGAAGAAGGGCAGTGCCTCGTCCACCGTCATCTCCAGCACCTCGTAGATGTTCTTGCCCTTGTACCGCACCTCCAGGGTCTCCCGGTTGTACCGCTTGCCCTTACACACCTCGCAGGGGACGTAGATGTCCGGCAGGAAGTGCATTTCTATCTTGAGCAGGCCATCGCCGGTGCAGGCCTCGCAGCGCCCGCCCCGGGTGTTGAAGGAGAACCGGCCCGGGCCGTAACCCCGGCTCTTGGCGTCGGGGGTGGATGCGAACAGCTCCCGGATATCGCTGAACAGATTGGTATAGGTGGCCGGGTTGGACCGGGGGGTGCGGCCGATGGGAGACTGGTCGATGTTGATGACCTTGTCCAGAAACTCCTCCCCCTCGATGCGGTCGTGCTTTCCGGCCCGGGTCTTGGTGCGGTTCAGGTCGGCCCCCAGCTTCTTGAACAGAATTTCATTCACCAGAGAGGACTTTCCCGAGCCGGACACCCCCGTCACACAGGTAAAGGTGCCCAGGGGGATGTCCACGTCCACATGGCGCAGGTTGTGCTCCGCCGCGCCGAATACCTTTAAATAGTGCCCGCTCCCCTTCCGCCGCTCCGACGGAACGGGGATTTTTTTCCGCCCGGTGAGATAATCGCCGGTGATGGAGGCGGGGTTGTTCATGACCTCCTCCGGGGTGCCGGCGGCCACGATGGTGCCCCCGTTCACCCCCGCGCCGGGGCCCACGTCGATGATATAGTCCGCCTCCCGCATGGTGTCCTCGTCGTGCTCCACCACAAGCAGGGTGTTGCCCAGGTCCCGCAGCTCCTTCAGGGTCTGGAGCAGCTTGTCGTTGTCCCGCTGGTGCAGGCCGATGGAGGGCTCGTCCAGGATATACAGCACCCCCATGAGGGAGGAGCCGATCTGGGTGGCCAGCCGGATGCGCTGGCTCTCGCCGCCGGAGAGGGTGCCCGCCTCCCGGGAGAGGGTGAGGTATTGCAGGCCCACCGACTGGAGGAAGCCCAGCCGGTTTTTGATCTCCTTCAAAATCTGGGAGGCGATCATGGCCTGGGTCTCGTTCAGGACCAGCTTTTCCACAAAGTCCAGAGCTTCAGTGACGCTCTTGCGGCAGTAGCTGTCGATGTCCAGTCCGCCCACAGTGACGGCCAGGGACTCCTTTTTCAGCCGCCGGCCCTGGCAGGCGGGGCAGGGGCACTGGGACATGCACTCCTCCAGCTCCCGCTTCATGGCATCGGACTGGGTCTCCCGGTAGCGGCGCTCCAGGTTGTTGACGATGCCCTCAAAGGGCTGGTACAGGGTGCCCTTGCCCCGGGGCTGGTCATAGTGGAGGGTGAGCTTCTCCCCGTTGGTGCCGTGGAGGATGACGTCCAGCACCTCCGGCGGCAGGTCCTTGATGGGGGTGTTCAGCTTAAATTTGTACTTCTTGGCCAGGGCGTCGAAGTACATCCGTGAGATACCGTCGGACTTGATGTTGTTCCAGCCGGAGGCGGTGATCCCTCCCTCCACAATGGACAGGTCCCGGTTGGGGATGATGAGCTCCGGGTCAATTTTCATCTGAGAACCCAGCCCCATGCAGGTGGGGCAGGCCCCAAAGGGGTTGTTGAAGGAGAACATCCGGGGGGATAGCTCCTCAATGGACACGCCGCAGTCCTCGCAGGCATAGTTCTGGGAGAACATAATGTCCCGGTCCTCCTCCACGATGTTTACCACCACCAGGCCCCCGGTCAGGTTGGAGGCCACCTCCACGCTGTCGGTGAGCCGGCTGGTGATGTCCTCCCGGATGACCAGCCGGTCCACCACAATCTCAATGTGGTGCTTCTTGTTCTTGTCCAGCTTGATCTCCTCACTGAGGTCGTAGAGGGAGCCGTCCGCCCGGACGCGGACGTAACCCGACTTCCGGGCGTCCTCAAAGATTTTGGCGTGTTCCCCCTTCTTGCCCCGGATCACCGGAGCCATCACCTGGATGCGGGTGGCCTCGGGCAGGGCCAGGACCTGGTCGATGATCTGGTCGATGGTCTGCTGCTTGATCTCCTTGCCGCAGATGGGACAGTGTGGGGTGCCCACCCGGGCCCACAGCAGGCGGAGGTAGTCGTAAATCTCAGTCACGGTGCCCACGGTGGACCGGGGATTTTTGGAGGTGGTCTTCTGGTCGATGGAGATGGCCGGGGACAGGCCGTCGATATAGTCCACATCCGGCTTCTCCATCTGGCCCAGGAACATCCGGGCGTAGGAGGACAGGGACTCCACATACCGCCGCTGGCCCTCGGCGTAGATGGTGTCGAAGGCCAGGGAGGACTTCCCCGATCCGGACAGCCCGGTGAGGACCACCAGCTTGTCCCGGGGGATTTTGACGTCGATGTTCTTCAGGTTGTTCACCCGCGCGCCCTTGACGGAAATGTGTGTGTGCATGATCTTGTTACTCCTTTGCTAAAGTCCGAAAAAGAATGACGGAAAGGCCAAAAAAACAGCGAAGATGGCAATCAACGTACTCTCCCACCACAGGCCAAGGGTCAGTACCAGACAGACCAGCCGTCTCCCCAGCCTTCGCCAGCCCTGAGCCTCAAGGATGTACCCCTGCTTCCAGTTTGGCCCTCTGGTCCGCTTTATGCGCCGCCGCGCAATCAGCAGCGCCGCCAGCACCAGCACGTTCCACACCAGCAGGACCCAGGCCGCCCAATAGCTGAACACCGGGTCGTTGAGCAGCTTCAGGACCGGTCCAAGCACTCCGGAAAAGGGGGAGATAATCGCCTCCACCAGGGCATACAGCCCCATAGCGGGGAGCAGGAGGAAGATCCAAAAGACAAACGCCACAGCTTTCGCCCCCTATTCCGTCCGCTCCCCTTGGAAGAACGCCCCGTCACAGTAGATGAGCAGACTGTCGCCGTCCAGCACGAAGAAGTCCCGGCCCAGCAGGCGGTTCTGGCCGATGTTCCCCTGAATGTTCACCGTGACATGGAGCAGCATGGAGGCCGTCACCCCCAGGTCGGAGGGCTCCAGCCCGCAGGCGGCGGTGAAGTCTTCCTCTGTAACAATGTCCTCTGCATAGGCCGTCCCAGGCAGAAACTCACAGGTCAGGCCCTCGGCGGTGAACTTTTCCGCCTCATAGGACACGGTCAACCCGACGCAGGCATCGATCTCCTCCTGAGACATGGCGCAGGACGGAGCGCTTCCCAGGGCGGCGGTCACCTCCCAGTCCCCGAAGTAGGCCGGCACAATGGCCGGTTCGGAGGCGTCCCCCTGGCTGGAGGCCGCACCGGACGCCCCGCTGTCCGCCGGGGCGGGTCTGGCCCCGCAGGAGGCCAAGAGCAGTACGCTGAGCATCAGCGCGAACAAACGTATTTTCATCCCTTAGAACCCTCTTTTTTCATTCGTTTCCTGGGCAGGGGCGTGACCTCCTCCGCCCGCCGGACGGCCTCCCGAAGGGTATCCCGGTCGTCGGGGTCCAGGAGGTAGTGGTCCTTGGCCCCCTCGTAGGGCGGCTCGACGGGCCGGTCCCGGAGCAGCTCCTCCAGACAGGGAAGCATCTTCACCATGGGCCGGTCATCGCAGATAATCACTACCGGCTTGTCGTTCAGGTAGACTATATACTCCCCGAACATCTTCCGGGAGCGCACCGCCCCCAAGCCCTCCAGCTGCTCACAGATGTAGTTGACAAAATCAGGATTGCTTGCCATCAAAAACGCCTCCTGTCTTCACTTCGTCCCACCAGATAATCCAAGCTGACGTCGAAATAATCCGCTAATTTAATCAGGGTCAAGGCGGGAACATTGATTTCTCCATATTCCATTTTTTGATAATTGCGGTCAGTACAACCAAGAAATTCTGCCATTTCCTTTTGCTTGATTTTTTTCTCGTTTCGCAATTCTTTTAAACGCCTGCCAAACGGCAGCATAATCTTTTCCATAAAGTCCAGTTCCCCTCTTGACTAATAATGAGAGTTCGTATATAATAAAGACATAATTAAATTATTACTCCGGAGGTTGTCTATGGACAGTACCATCTATTTTCTTTATGAAATTCTGAACAGCACCTATCCCATTCCAGAGGACCGCAAGGAAGAAGTCCTGCAAGCCTTCGCCATGGGGCTGGACTTCGGCCTGTCTCTGGGGCTGGAGCTAAGCCCATTCCAAAAGGCGGACAGCTAGTCCACCGTCAAATCAGCCGTGGACGCCCCCACCAGATCCATCAGCGCGGCAGGCTCCAGCTCCACCTGAAAGCCGATTTTTCCAGCCGACACCAGAATGGTGTCGATAATCTCCGCTGTCTCGTGGAAAATTGTGGGGTACTGCTTCTTCATCCCCACCGGGGAGCAGCCCCCGTGGACGTAGCCCGTCAGGGACAGCAGCTCCTTCTGGTGGATCATGGCGATGGACTTCTCCCCCACCGCTTTGGCCGCCTTTTTCAGGTCGAGACTGTCCCCCACCGGGATGTCAAAGACATACAGCCCCCCGGAGGCCCCCCGGGCCACCAGGGTCTTGAACACCGTCTCCGGGTCCTGCCCCAGCTGCCGGGCTACGCTTACCCCGTCCAATCCCGCGTCCGGGTCGTATGCGTGGGGGGTGTAGGGGATGTTTTTCTGCTCCAAAACCCGCATGACGTTGGTCTTTTCTTCCTTTTTTGACATAGATACCCCTCTCTATTTCCCCCGCAGCTCGATAATCTGGTCCCGCAGGGCGGCGGCCAGCTCGAACTCCAGCAGCTTGGCGGCCTCCCGCATCTCCTTTTCCAGCTTGGCGATGCGCTCCGCCTTCTGCTGCTTGGTCAGGCCCTGGACCTCCCCCCGCTTCTCGGCGGTATCCTCGCCGGCAGCAATGCTCATCAGGTCCCGCACCGACTTGATAACTGTCTTGGGTACGATGCCGTGGGCCTTGTTGAAGGCGTCCTGCTTCTCCCGGCGGCGTTCGGTTTCGTCGATGGCCCGGGCCATGGAGGGTGTCACCGTGTCGGCGTACATGACCACCATGCCCTCGGCATTCCGGGCGGCCCGGCCGATGGTCTGAATCAGGGAGGTCTCACTGCGCAGGAACCCCTCTTTATCCGCGTCCAGAATAGCCACCAGAGACACCTCGGGCAGGTCCAGGCCCTCCCGGAGGAGGTTGATGCCCACCAGCACGTGGAAGGTGCCCAGCCGCAGGTCCCGGATGATCTCCATACGCTCCATGGCGTCGATATCGTGGTGCATGTACCGCACCTTGATCCCCGCCCCCTGGAGGTAGGTGGTGAGATCCTCGGCCATCCGCTTGGTGAGGGTGGTCACCAGCACCCGCTCGTTCCGGGCGGTGCGGGTGTTGATTTCGCCAATGAGGTCGTCAATCTGGCCCTCCACCGGCCGCACCTCGATCACCGGGTCCAGCAGGCCGGTGGGCCGGATGACCTGCTCCACAATCTGCCCCGACCGGGTGCGCTCGTACTCCCCCGGGGTGGCGGAGACATAGACAATCTGGTTCACCCGCTTCTCGAACTCCTCAAATTTCAGGGGCCGGTTGTCGAAGGCGCAGGGCAGGCGGAAACCGTAGTCAATCAGGGTGGTCTTTCGGGCCCGGTCGCCATTGTACATGGCCCGCACCTGGGGCAGCGTGACGTGGCTCTCGTCGATGAACAGGACGAAGTCCTTGGGGAAATAATCCATCAACGTGTTGGGGGGCGAGCCCACCGGCCGGCCCTCAATCACCCGGGAGTAATTCTCAATGCCGGAGCAGTAGCCCAGCTCCTGCATCATCTCAATGTCGTAGAGGGTGCGCTGCTTGATGCGCTGGGCCTCGATGAGCTTGCCCTCGGATTCAAAAAAGGCCACCCGCTGCTCCATCTCCTGATAGATCTCCTGGATAGCGGCGTCCATCTTCTCCTTGGGGGTGACGTAATGGGTGGCAGGCCAGATGGGGATGTTGTTCAGCCGCCGTATCGGGGAGCCGGTGACCACGTTGATTTCGCTGATGCGGTCGATCTCGTCCCCGAAGAACTCCACCCGGATGGCGGTGTCCTTCCAGTAGGCGGGCCAGACCTCCACCGTGTCCCCCCGGACCCGGAACATGTTCCGCTCAAAGGCGATGTCGTTGCGCTCGTAACGGATGGCCACCAGCTTTTTCAGCATCTCATCCCGCTCCATCTGGGCGCCCACCCGGAGAGAAACCATCATCTTGGCAAAATCCTCCGGCTCGCCCAGGCCGTAGATGCAGGACACCGACGACACCACAATCACGTCCCGCCGCTCCAGCAGGGAGGCGGTGGCGGACAGGCGCAGCCGGTCGATCTCCTCATTTACCGAGGAGTCCTTCTCGATGAAGGTGTCGGTGTGGGGGATATAGGCCTCCGGCTGATAGTAGTCGTAGTAGCTGACAAAGTATTCCACCGCGTTGTTGGGAAAGAACTCCTTGAACTCGGCGCACAGCTGGGCGGCCAGCGTCTTGTTGTGGGCCAGCACCAGGGTGGGCCGCTGGACCTTCTCGATGATCTTCGCCATGGTGAAGGTCTTGCCCGAGCCGGTGACGCCCAGCAGGGTCTGCTCGTCCAGCCCCATCTCGATGCCGCTGGACAGGGCCTCGATGGCCTCAGGCTGGTCGCCGCTGGGGGTGTATTCCGATACTACTTCAAATTTTGGCATGACGGTCACCTCTGCCTTCTGTTTCGCTTCAAAATGCCCCTTGCCAAAGGGGGCTTACCCATTATACCAGAACTAACGTTCCACAGCAAGGGGCAATCGAACAAATTTTTCACCACTGGCCGGGGTAGATCAGGCGGAAGCCCTCTTTTCGTCCGGAGGCCGCAGTCTCCCGGACGGACACCAGGTCTCCGTCCTCAAAGACCAGATGATCCACCAGCCTCACGCCCAGAGGCGCCAGGGCTGTGCGGACCACATTGGTGGTGTTCATATCCTCCGGGGAGGGCAGGGCCAGGCCGCTGACGTGGTTATGGGCCAGGTAGCAGAAGGAGGCCCGCAAAGCCAGGCACTCCTCCGCCACCCGGCGGATGGTCACATCAGAGTTGGTGTTGTTGCCCTCGGAAATTTTCTTGACCCCAAGCAGCTTCTCCTTGGCATCCAGACACAGGACATAGACCATCTCGTTGCGCGCCCCGTAAAAATAGGGGGCCAGGACATGCCCGGCCTCCGCTGCAGTGTGGATGATGGTCCCCGGCCCGGTGCGGCCCTCCAGATAGCGGCCGGTGACCGCCGGGATCAGCTTCAGCAGGACGACGGAGTGCTCGCCCATGCCCTTTACCTTCATCAGTTCCTCGGGCAGGGCGTCCAGCACCCCGTCCAGGGAACCGAAGTGGTCGATGAGCTCGTGGGCCAGGGGATTCACGTCCCCCTGGGGGATGGCATAGAACAGCAGCAGCTCCAATATCTTGTGGTCGGGCCAGCCCTCCGTTCCCCGGGTACGGAATTCCTCCTTCATCCGCTGGCGGTGGCCGGTGTGAATGGCCTTCTTTTTCTCTGCCATGGCCGCTCAGCTCCTCCTATCAAATATCAGTCGGTCAGGGACGCGCCAATCACCACAAAGACGCCCGCCGCCCGGTCGTATACCGACCAGCAGGCTGTTCCCCACCACTCGTTCCCATCGTCGAAGTAGTTGGACCAGGTATCGTTCCAGCTTAAAATCTCCAAGCTTTCCCGGTTGGGAAAGAGGACCTGGCACAGCTTGTCAAAATCTTCCCCCCAGGCGTCAAGCCCATAGGGCGGGGCCAAAAAGGCGTATCCCAGAGACAGCACGTCCCAGCGTTCACAATACTGTTTTCCCTGCTGCCTCAGCTCCCGCACCTGCCGCTTTTTCTCCTTGCATGTTCTGGGGAAATTTGGGGGCAGCCAGGTCAGCTCCTCCCAGGTAATGGGGCGGGCCTCCATCTTCTCCGGTTCCACCCACACCTGGAAGCCGCAGGCAGTAAAGTTGTTGGCGATTCGCGCCCGCCTGTTTAAGAGGGCGAAGGCCTCCACCACCGCCCGCCGGTGGGTAACCTCCCCCTCATAGGGCCCATCGGGCTGGAGGACCACAATGTCCAGCTGACACTCGTCATATTTTGTCTCCAGCAGCCGGTAGACAGGGTGGCCTGTCAGCTCGGTCATTTCCGTTCCCTCCCGATATACCCCCGCACCAGGTCCCAAAATTCCTCATAATTCTGGTTGAGGGCGATCTGACGGTACAGTTTCTCCATCTCGGCGTCAACCGCCTCATCCTCATAATCTGAATCGCTGTCCGTCAGCTTCTTCGCCCGCTTTAAAATCTCCGCCTCAGAGACCGCCCCGCAGTTTAGCAGGGCCTGTATATACTGTTCCACGCGGGGGCTGGCCGCGCAGGCGTCCAGCCCCTCCATCTGCACCTCGGTGTCGTAGTCGACGATATGGATGATATCCTGGATATACTGAGGATACCGGTCCAGCTCCTGCCAGACCTGGGGCTCCTTGTAGATGTCCGCCATGGCCTGGAGGACGCCGTCCGCGTCCAGAGCATCCCCCTGGGCCAGGGCACGGTCGATAAAGTTCATACCGCCGGTTCTCCTTATTTTGCCCCGTATTCAGCCAGGTAGCTCTCCATTTTGCCCTTCATCCCGTCGTCAATGTACACCCTGCCGTCCACCGGGTTGTTGTGAAGGAAGGCGATCACGTCCCGTACGGTGACGATGGGGAACACCTGGATGCCGTAGTCCTGGCGCAGCTCGTCCAGGGTGGAGCAGTCCCGGGTGCCCCGCTCCATCCGGTCCACCGAGACAAAAAGGGCCCTCATATTTACGTCGGCCACGTGCTTAAACAGCTCGATGCTCTCCCGCACTGCAGTGCCGGCGGTGACTACGTCCTCAATAATGGCCACCTTGTCCCCGTCCTGGGGCTTGTACCCCACCATAGAGCCGCCCTCGCCGTGGTCCTTGGCCTCCTTGCGGTTGAAGCAGTAGGGCAGGTCCCGGCCGTAGTTCCGATACAGGGAGGCAGCGGCGGAGACGGCCAGGGGGATGCCCTTGTAGGCCGGGCCAAACAGGCAGTCGATCCCGTCGGGCAGGTTCTCCTGGATGCAGGCGGCGTAGTAGTCCCCCAGCTTGGCGGCCTGGGCCCCCGTCTTGTAGTTGCCGGTGTTGACGAAGTAGGGGGTCTTCCGCCCAGATTTGGTAGTGAAGTCCCCAAAGGTGAGCACGCCGGAGCGCACCATAAAGGTAATAAATTCTTCCTGATAAGTCATGCGGCAAACTCCTTTTCTCGTGATGTCCCATCGGCGGGAAAGCCGTAATGATTCATTATACCACGCATTTTAAGGCTGTACAAGACCTAGCCGCAGCAGCAAATCACAAAATCTCCCGGCCGGCTTGCTTTTTCCGAAGCATGGTATATAATAGGGATATCCATACATTGAGGAGGCTTTTATGAACAAAACCATCACCGCCCCCAACGCTCCCGCCGCCGTGGGGCCCTACTGCCACGCCAAGCTGGCGGGCAATACTCTGTATACCTCCGGCCAGCTGGGCCTAATTCCGGCCACCGGCGAGCTGCCTCAGGGCGTGGAGGCCCAGGCCGCCCAGGCCCTGGACAACCTGAAAGAGGTTTTGGCTGCCGCCGGCATGGATTGCGGCGACGTGGTGAAGACCACCGTCTTCCTGGCTGACATCAACGACTTCGCCGCCATCAACGCCATCTACGCCAACTACTTCCCCGGCCAGGCCCCCGCCCGCTCCTGCGTCCAGGTGGCCGCCCTGCCCAAGGGCGCCCTGTTCGAGATCGAGGCGGTCGCCGTCAAGTAAGCCTGTCTCCCGTCAAAAGAACCGGCCCCGGCTCCCGAAATGGGGAGCCGGGGCCGCTCTGTCACCCGATGTCACCGTTCCAGCCACGTCCCCCGGATTCAACAATGCAGCATGTTTTTATCCTTAATGAGCGGCATCTACATACACAATACTGGAATCCCCTTTCCGGGCCTGCTCCAGCACAGCCTGGGCCAGTATCTGAAAGGAGGCATGGGAGGACGACGCCCCGGCGAGGGCGTCAATGCCGCCCTCGCCCTGTCCCTCCAGGAGCTGGCCTGCGTAATATCTGGTGTATTCATTGGGATAGGTCCCTTGGGCATGAAGCATGGTCTGCATGTATGCGTTATCCCAGCTTTTAATAAATCCGCTGGCGTTTTCCGCGTTATACTCCACAGAGATGATACTTCCGCCTTTTACCAGGATGGTAATATATTCCTTCCAGCCGTGGCTGAATTCTTTCGCCTGGGCTGTATAATATCCGTCCTGAAGTCCCTTCTGATCTCCGCAGGCCGCCAGCAGCGGAACCAGCAGCAGCAGGCTTAAAATTATAGCACAAATCCGTTTCATCTGCTGCACTTCTCCTTTAATGTAAATTTCTGAACTTGGGCCTGCAGCGTCTCGGCCTCTTTGGCCAGAGAGCTGCTGGACTGCTCTGTCTCCCCCGCGTTTTGCAGGTTGCGGTCTGCAACGGAAGATATAGCGGCAATCCGCTCCTCCATCTCGGTTAAAGCGAGCCCCTGTCCCTGCACTGCCGCCGCCAGCTGGTCCGAGATCGCGCTGATCTGGGTGGAGACATCGGAAATCGCCTGTAGAGAACTGGCGGTATCCGCCGTCAACACCACGCCGGTCTGAATGATCGCCTTGGTGTTGTTGACCATCTCGGTCGCGCTCTGCGCGGCCTTGGCGCTTTTTGCCGCCAGCTGCTTTACCTCATTGGCCACAATGGCAAAGCCCTTTCCGGCCGCTCCGGCCCGGGCCGCCTCCACAGAGGCGTTGAGGGAGAGAATGTTGGTCTGGAAGGCGATATCCCCAATGTCCTTTGCGATTTTGATGATCTGCTGGGCGTTGGCGCTGATGTCGTCCATGGCGGAGGACAGGGCGGCCATCTGCTCGTTGGCGCTTTGAATGCGGCGGGCGATCTCCCCGGTCTGGAAACGGGTTTGATCGCTGCTGTCCGCAACATCGGCCAACCGGTCCTTTACATGGGTTACCTCGTGGACCAGCTCCTCGGCAGACTGGTTCTGCTCCATAGACGCCTGGTGCAGCTGAGCGGCCTGGCCGCTCAGCTGCTCTGCCATCGCGGTAAGCCGGTCCGCGGCGGCCCGGAACCCCAGGAGGGTTTCGTTCATCGACTGGGTAATCGTGTGCAGGCTGCCCCGGATCAGCTCAAAATCCCCCTTGTAGTCCACTTGGGGACCGGTGCGCAGATCACCCTCCGCAACGCGGGTCAACACCTGCTGAATGTCGGATATGTACTCGTTTATGCTCTCCAGCGTATCGTCCAGGGTCTGCGTCATGACCTCCAGCTCATCTCCGGTGCTGACGGGGATCACCTCTGTGTGCAGGTCGCCGTTGGAGAGGGCCACCATCCGGTCTGTTACCCGCTTCACCGGGCGGGAGATGGACCGGGCAAACCGCAGGATCAGCAATACAGAGACCGTAAGGCCCGCCAGGGTGGCAAGGATGGAGATCAGCATGGCTCCGTTGATAAAGTGGCTGTAATCCGACTTGGGGATCTGGATGACCAGCGACCACTGGGTCCCCCGGACGGGAGAGAAGGCCACCAGCATCTTCTTCCCATCGACGGTATACTCCATCGCTCCCGTTTCATCGGTGGTGATCCGTTTCGCCGCGTCTCCGCTGCCGCCGCTGAGCTGGCCCAGCGTACTCTGATTCAGAACAAGTGATTGGCTGGGATGGCCGGTAACGACGCCCTCCTGGTTCACCATGTAGGCCATGCCGTTTCTGCCCAGATTGATGCTGCTGATTACGTCGTTCAGCAGGTCATACTTATAGACGCCCATCAAGTAGAGGGCGGTCTCGCCGTTCTCCTTTACCGGTATTCCCATTACAATGCCCAGCTTGCCCTGGAAGATCGTAGAGGAGTCAAGCGTCAGGTTATCTGTCTCCTTCAAAAGGGTGAAGAAGCTGCCGCCCAGCTGCTCCGGTGCGCCGTCGATTCCCTGTACCAGCCGCCCGTCCAGGTCATACAGGGCGGCCGTATAGAATTCGTAGGTCTCCGCCGCTTCCTTCAAAACCTCGCTGCGGTTTGCCCTGGTTGCGGCGGCGTTCGGACGGGGCTCCTCCCCATCCGGGCCGGCGGTCATCACCGTCTCCATCGCGTGGTCGTTGGCCAGGGTCATCATGCGGTCGGCCAGCATATGGATGTTGGCCTCTACTGTCTTGGCCGACTGCCGGGCCATGGGCTGAAGGCTGTCCAGCAAGATGCTGTTGGCCAGTGATTGCAGGGATATAGCCATAATCACGCAGCATATGACCACCAAAATCAGTATATTTAGTGTTGTGTTGCGCAATATCCGCCTGTTCAGGCTCATTTTTCCCCCGTGTCCGGCTGGGGAGGCCGCTTGCTTTCTTGTCACGTTACTGCCGCTCCTTTTCTGGACGATTTTTGTCAATAGACCGCAAGAAAAGCCGGTCGTTCCACCGGCCAAAATTTGCACACCTCTCTGAGCCGGCAGACGATAGACTTTTGAATTACTATAGCATAGATTCCCAAGAGAACATTTGTCAAGGGGGTTTTCACTATAAAGATGAAATCCCCCCGATAAATTGGAATTTACCATTTTCCTTTAACAATTCGTCCGCCGACCAAAATGGCGGAAAAGATAACGGCGAAAAACAAGGACGTAATCCAGATTGGACTTAGTACCCACAACCAGGACCACGAAATCAATCCCGTTGCTTTTAATACGACAAAAATCAGCGTTAAAGTAACGATGGGGTCCATTCCAGACCGTCTAGCTTTCTTCTCCATACGCATAAACACCTCCAAATCCCGATTTGAACCACATGATTTCATAGCTATTCATTAGCCACTGTGGTTTTTTAATAAAGTCCTCCGAAAGCCTTGCAAATAAAGGATTTTTCGCATTGTCCTCGCCGTATCCCTTTATCTGATTTCACGCATTGTTGTCCTTAACTTGACCCCGCATAAGGGAAAAATCAAGGGAAGATATGGGGGATTGGAAACCCAAAGTAATGGTAAGGATGGGCTGTCGTGATGTGACCAGTCTACAAACTTGCA
>CAJTSQ010000007.1:22530-86775 GCA_910578735.1 uncultured Oscillospiraceae bacterium | reverse complement strand
ATGGCGATGGCGGGGAAGGTGTCCGCCATTGAGGCCATCCGCACCACCGCCTATTCCCAGCAACAGGGCCCCAGCGTTTCCAGGCAGCTCCACCGCCGCCTGACCATGCCCCGTCTGGCCTGGATGAACTTCTCCCGGAACCGGAAAAAGGCGTTTGTCACCACCCTCTCCCTGGGCCTGACCGGGATTCTGCTGCTGTGCGTTTCCGCCTACGCAAATTCAGTGGACGTGAAAGAAATGGCCCAGTCCCAGTTCGGGGACCGGAGCCAGGACAGCCCCTGCGGGAAAAGCTGGCCGTCCTTCCCGGTGTGGATTACATTACAGCCTACAGCCTGACCTGCGTGGAGATTCCCGCCATCAGCGCCATTCCGGGCAACAGCGAGCATGAGCCGTTTGTCGTCAGGGGCATTTCCCGGGAGGATATGGCGGAGATGTACGGGGGCGGCGGGGTCCTGGAGGGAACCGCGGACTACCGGCAGCTGCTGGACGGGGACGGTATCCTGGTCTGTCCCGCCGGCAGCGCGCTGAAGGAAATCTATCGGACCGGCTATCAGGTTGGGGATAGCATTACCGTTTCCTGCTACAACGGGCAGTCCAAGACCTATACCGTCATGGGCATCGTGCAGGATGTCCAGATCGGCAGCTCGACTCATTTCTTCATTTTGCCCGAGGAGGAGCTGTCCGCCCTTTATCCTGAGATTTCGGACTTTACCGGCTACGTCAATCTCCACACGGAACAGGACAGCGATCAGCTGCGGCGGGCGGTGTTCAGCGCCGTGTCCGACCAGCGGGTGGCGGTTTCCGGCCTGGACGACCTGTCCGCCGAGCTGGAGCGGGGCCTGCGGGGAGAGCTGGCAAGGGACTACGGTATCCTGATATTCATCTTTGTGTTCTCCCTGATTAACCTCGCCAACACCCTGATTACCAATCTGCTCACCCGCCAGCAGGAGTTTGGCGTGTTCCAGTCCGTGGGCATGAGCGACCGGCAGCTGTCCAATATGCTGTCCTTTGAGTGCCTGTACTATGTGGGGATTACCCTGCTGGTCACCCTGACTCTGGGGACGGCATGCAGTCTGGCCGTGTGCCGGGTGTTCGACCGGATCGGTATGTTCGGGACGCTCACCTATCATTTCCCGGTGCTCCAGGTGCTGCTCTTCGGAGCCGCGCTGCTTCTGGTGCAGGGGGTGTTCTCCGCCTGCGCGGTCCGCTATACCAGAAGGCTCTCTCTGGTGGAGCGGATCAAGGCGGTGGACTGACCCTGACCATAGCATTCAGGGAGCCTCCGAAATCCAGAAGCCCGGCGTATAAGCAGAGCATCACACAAAACCCTGATGGAGAAATCATGGGTATTTTTGCTCCAAGAATGAAATCCTGTTAAAAAATAAACAAATTTCAGGAGAACAGCCTTAAAACAAAGCCGTAAACGCACTGAACATCGGCCGGAGTTTTATGGCCGTGTTGAAACAGGGAAGAAGGGCTGTTCAGCGTGCCCGGCCGCCCCGGGTTTTGCGGTAGCAGCCCTCGCACAGCCGCCCCCGGTGGTGCAGGGGCAGGGCCTTGCCGCAGCGGCTGCAGAAGCGGATGTTGTTCCGCAGCCGGTGGAGGAGAATTTCATTGATCGCGTCGGCCACCCGCTCCCGGCTGTCGTAGAGCTTGTCCTCGTCCACCGGGTACTGGAAGGTCTTGGCGAAGGAGAAGTAGAGGTCCAGTTTTTTGTAATACAGCTCCAGCTCGGGCAGGGTGGAATCCTCATCGGGCAGGCCGGGCTGTTCCACCGCCTCCCCCTGCTGCCGCTGACGGAGGAACTGGAAGAATAGCTCCCACAGGGCGTCCTCTGTCTCGTCAAAGGGGATATTGGCCGCCCGCAGCTCCTGGTCCCGGGTGAGGACAAAGCCCATCTCCCGCAGCTTGGTGATGATGGTGATATACCGGGACACATCCAGCCTGTGGTAGGGCTCCGCCGTTGGCATCTGGTTCCACTGAGTGAGCACCTCCAGCAGGTCGAAGTCCACCTGAAGCACCAGGTCGGAGAACCCCGCCACCGCGTATTCCAGGGGCGGAACCACCGCCTCCAGCCCGGCCTGGATGGCGGGCAGGTTCTGGGTGGCCCCCACGAAGCCCCGGTTATACATCCCCTGCCGGCCCGCCCGGCCGGCAATCTGCTTGATCTCCTCCGGCTTCAGCTCCCGACGCTCCACACCGTCGAATTTTTCCGTCTCCATAAAAATGATCCGCCGGATGGGCAGGTTGAGTCCCATGCCGATGGCGTCGGTGGAGACGATATACTCCATCTCTCCCTTTAAAAAGCCCTCCATCTGCTTGCGGCGGGTGGAGTAGGGCAGGGCCCCGTAGATGATGGCCGGCTCCTTGCCGCTCTGGCGCAGGTCCTCCGCCACGCTGAGCACCCCCACCTTGGAGAAGGTGATGAGGGCATCACCGGGCTGGACACGCTGATAGTCAATGGTGTGGGACATGCAGATCAGGGGGGTGGTCCGCTGGTGGACCTCCACCTCGCAGCTGTCGCCGCAGCTCTCGATGAGGCGGAGAAGCAGATCTTTCGCCTCCGGCGCGGCGCACAGGTGGATCTCCGGGGCCAGCACGCCCAGGATGGCCCGGGTCCAGGCGTAGCCCCGCTGGGCGTCGGCAATCATCTGGCACTCGTCAATCACCGCCGCGTCGTAGTGCCGTGTCAGGTCCAGCTTCTCAGCAGTGGCGGCCATGTGGGTGTCCCCCTCCCGCAGGTCCTCTTCCTCCCCGGTGGACAGGGAACAGGCCACTCCGGCGTTCAGCAGGGTCTCCTGGGCCTCCAGAGCCAGCAGGCGCAGAGGGGCCAGGTAGACCCCTGTCCTGGCCCGCCGCAGCCGCTGAAAGCCGGCGTAGGTCTTCCCCGTGTTGGTACCACCCAGATGGAGGACAAAATGCCGGTGCAGGCGGCGGGCCTCCGGGTATTCGTCCTTGGGGTTCAGGGCGATGAGCAGGGACAGGCTGGTGCGGATAGCCTGGGGGACGTACCACACTGACCACACCATGCCCAGCCCCTCGCTGAGGAGGAGCTTCAGGGGGAAGCACTTGGCGTTCAGCAGGCCCTCCAGGTCCGCTTCGGGCTGGGCGGCTGAGAAGTCCGCCAGGACCTGCCGGGACAGGGCGAGGAGTACAGGGGTGTACCGCGTCCAGAGGGCCTGGGCGGCGGGGTGGTCCGGGTGTTCTCCCAGCCAGGGGCCCGCGCGGAGGAGGTTTTTCAGGATGGCAGGCAGCTGCTTGCTGTCGCAGCGCTGTTCCAGGGCGAGAAATTCCCCCAGCCAGGCCGTGGCCTGAGAGGAACGCAGTATCTGGCTTTTGGACACTGCAGGGAGCCGAAGCACCATGGCGCGGTGATAGTACTCCGCCAGCCGCCAGAGGGGGGAGCCGTCCGCTTTTTCGGAATCCCAGGCCTGGGCCAGGGCGGCGCAGGCCCGTTTTGTCCCCGGCGCGGGGGCTTTGGCGGCGTCAGGGGAGTCCTTTTCCCCCTTTCGGCTGAGAAAGGTGGGATTTTGTTCCGCCTGCTCCACCTCCGCCCTGACCCAGAACCGGACCGGGTGCCCGCCTGACATCCGGTAGTTGGGCTTGGGAAGCAGCTCCCGCATCAGCTCATTACTCCAGCCGCGACGTTTCAGAACGGACGCGGTCCAAATTTTTCCCCGGCTCATGGTATCTCCTCCGGTTGGCAGATTTCCTATAGTATAGCCCAGAAAGGAGAAATCTTCAACCGGCTTCTGAGGGGGCTTCGGGCAAATTGTGGACAATTTGAAAAAGTTTGACTTACCCTCTATGCAAACGGTAAAAAATATATTAAAATAGAGGTTAGAAAAAGGACGGGAGTGGTTCCAATGGAGCAGCCAAAATATAAACGCGTGTTACTGAAAATCAGCGGTGAAGCCCTGGCGGGCGACGCCTCCCGGGGCCTGGACTTCCAGGTGATCGGGCAGGTGTGCGATGTGGTCAAGCGTTGCGTGGACCTGGGGGTCCAGGTCGGCGTTGTGGTAGGCGGCGGCAACTTCTGGCGCGGCCTGAAGGACGGCGGCGACGCTATGGAGCGGGTCCGGGCCGACCACATGGGCATGCTGGCCACCGCCATCAACGCTCTGGCCCTGGCCGATGTGCTGGAGCAGAAGGGAGTGGAGGTCCGGGTGCAGACCGCCATCGCCATGCAGGCCGTGGCCGAGCCCTACATCCGCTCCAAGGCCATCCGCCACCTGGAGAAGGGCCGGGTGGTCATCTTCGGCTGCGGCACGGGCAACCCCTTCTTCTCCACCGACACCGCCGCCGTGCTCCGGGCCGCCGAGATCGACGCCGATGTGATCCTCCTGGCCAAGAACATCGACGGCGTCTACTCCGCCGACCCCAAGAAGGACCCCAACGCCACCAAATACAGCAAAATCAGCTACGACGAGGTGTTGGCCCAGCATCTGGCGGTGATGGATACCACCGCCACCTCCCTGTCCATGGACAACAAGATACCCGTCCTCCTCTTTGCCCTCAAGGACCCGGAGAACATCATCCGGGCCGTGATGGGGGAGAAGATCGGGACCATTGTGGAATAACAGCCCCTGGCTTTCGGTGCGGATCTTAAAAGGAGTGAAAATGGATGAGTATGCAGGAAAATGCCAGGCTTATTTTGGGATTGCGCGCCAAGGGATGGACCGACACGGAAATCAACGATTTGGTATTGTGGATTGAAACCGGCAATGAAAAATATAATCCGGAGAAGGAAGTAACAAAGAAAGGAAGTACCAACCATGAGCCCTGAAATCGTAACCTATGACGAGAAGATGCAGAAGACCATCGAGGTGGTCAAGAGCAATTTTGCCGCCGTCCGGGCGGGCCGGGCCAACGCCGGTGTGCTGGACCGGATCACGGTGGAGTACTACGGCGCCCCTACCCCCCTGAACCAGGTGGCCAACATCGGCTCCCCTGACCCCCGCACCCTCACCGTTCAGCCCTACGATATGTCCCTGCTCAAGGCCGTCGAGAAGGCCATCCAGACCTCCGACCTGGGCATCAACCCCCAGAACGACGGCCGGGTGATCCGCCTGGCCTTCCCCCAGCTCACCGAGGAGCGGCGCAAGGAGCTGACCAAGCAGGTGCGCAAATACGGCGAGGAGGGCAAGGTGGCCCTGCGGAACATCCGCCGGGATGCCATGGACGACATCAAGAAAAAGACCAAGAAGTCCGAGCTCACCGAGGACGACCAGAAGAAGCTGGAGAAGGAGCTCCAGGAGCTGACCGACAAGCGGTGCAAGGACATTGACGATCTCACTGCCAAGAAGGAAAAGGAGCTTATGGCGGTGTAATTTTCCGGTAGGGACGCTTCACGAAGCGTCCGCATACGGGAAGTCAGAGCAAAAAGCCCCCCTTGCCAAAGGGGGGAGGGCCACCGAAGGTGGCGGGGGGATTCCGTCCACCGAATCGTTCCGGTAGAACGGAATCCCCCAGTCATTTGCTGCGCAAATGCCAGCCCCCTTTTGCAAGGGGGCCTTTGGTTAAAAACCGGAACGTGAGAACAAACGCAAAAAGGAGCGACCCATGATGGCCCTTTTCAGGAAAACAACCCAACCGGCGCAGGGGGAGGTGGACTTCACCCGTCTGCCCCGGCACATCGCCATCATCATGGACGGCAACGGCCGCTGGGCGAAAAAGCGGGGCCTGCCCCGCACGGCGGGCCACGCCGCCGGGGCGGAGACCTTCCGCACCATCGCCACCTACTGCAAGGACATCGGCCTGGACTACCTCACCGTCTACGCCTTCTCCTCCGAGAACTGGAAGCGGCCGGAGGAGGAGGTGGGAGCCATTATGGGCCTGCTGAAAAAATACCTGCTGGAGGCCATCGGCCAGATGGAGCGGGACAGGGTAAAGATGGAGTTTTTCGGCGACCTGTCCCCCCTGACCCCGGAGCTGCGGGAGCTGTGCCAGCGCACCCGGGAGATATCACGGCATTACGAGGGCTGTCAGGTAAACATCTGTCTCAACTACGGCGGCCGGGACGAGCTGGTCCGGGCGGCGCAGGCCTTCGCCCAAGACTGCATCGACGGAAGGGCCGATCCCAACCACCTGAATGCGGACCAGCTGAGCGGCTACCTCTACTCCAGGGGCGTCCCCGACCCCGAGCTGATTATCCGCACCAGCGGAGAGCTGCGCCTGTCCAACTTCCTGCTGTGGCAGGCGGCCTATTCCGAATTTTATATTACCGATGTACTGTGGCCCGACTTCTCCAAGGAGGAGCTCCACCGGGCCATCGCGGCCTATCAGAGCCGGGACCGGCGGTTTGGAGGTGTGTGAGTTGGCAACAAGGATCATCGTAGGCCTGGGTCTGGGCCCGGCCTTTCTGGCGGCGTTGTTCTTTTTGCCCCCCATCGCTCTGGCTGTCCTGGTTGCGTTTATCGCGGGGATGGCCTGTTTTGAGCTGCTGCGGGCCACAAAAGTGGCCCACCACAGCGGTATGTATGTCCTCACAGCCCTGGCCGCCGCCCTGATCCCCCTGGGACACGCCTATGGATACGGCAGCTGGACGGCCCGGGCTGTGGCCATCCTGCTGATGGCGGCACTGTTTCTCCCGGCCCTGGGCCGGTACGGAACCGAACACGAAATTCGGTATGAGCATATCATTGTCTGCCTGTTTGGCGGGGTGGGCGTTCCCCTGTTTCTGTCCGCCCTGGTCCAGCTCAAGCGGTTTGAAAGCGGGCATTTTTATGTACTCCTGCCGGTGATCTGCGCCTTTACCACCGACATCGGGGCCTATTTCTTCGGTGTTTTCCTGGGAAAACACCGGGGAATCACTCAGGTCAGCCCCAACAAGTCGCTGGAGGGCTACATAGGCGGCATTGTCACCGGCTGCCTGTGTATGCTTCTCTACGGCTGGCTGGTGGAGCGTTTCGGCGGGGTTGAGGTCAGGCTTCCGGTGATGGCCCTCTACGGGCTGCTGGGCAGCGCCATCACGGAAATTGGCGACCTGTCCTTTTCCCTCATCAAACGCCAGTGCGGCGTGAAGGACTATGGCACGCTCCTCCCCGGACACGGCGGCATGATGGACCGCTTCGACTCCACCACCTTTGCCGCTCCTATGCTTCTGCTGCTGGTAGAGGTACTGCCGGCGTTTTAAACGTAAAGTTTGAATCCCCCAGTCACCGCCTGCGGCGGTGCCAGCCCCCTTGCCAAAGGGGGCCTTTGGAGGAGAACAGCGACGTTCCGCGTAAAAAAGCCCCCTTGCCAAAGGGGGGAGGGCCGCCGGACGCAGTCCGGTGGCGGGGGGATTCTGTCTGGAAAGGGATATAATATGAGCAAAAAAATTACTGTATTAGGTTCTACAGGCTCCATCGGGCGGCAGTCATTGGACGTGATTGCCGCCTGCGGCATGGAGGCGGTGGCGCTGGCGGCCAACTCCAGCATCAAGCTGATGGAGGAGCAGGCCCGGCAGTTCCGGCCGGCCATCGCCGCTCTGGCGGACGAGAAGGCCGCCGCCGACCTGCGGGTCCGGTTGGCGGACACCAACGTCCGGGTCCTCAGCGGGCTGGAGGGAGTGCTGGAGGCGGCCACCCTCTCCAGCGCTGACACGGCTATCGCCGCCCTGGTGGGGATGGCAGGCCTGCGCCCCACCCTGGCCTCCATCCGGGAGGGCAAGCGGGTGTGTCTGGCCAACAAGGAGACTTTGGTGTGTGCCGGCCCCCTGGTGCTGGAGGAGGCCAAGGACTACGGGGCCAAGCTCTACCCCGTGGACTCGGAGCACTCGGCCATCTTCCAGTGCCTGGAGGCCAACCGGGACCGGGGAGAGGTGAAGCGGCTGATTCTCACCTGCTCCGGCGGCCCCTTCTACGGCCGGAAGCGGGAGGAGCTGCGGGGCATGACAAGGGAAAACGCATTGCAGCACCCCAACTGGTCTATGGGGGCCAAGATCACCGTGGACTCGGCCACCCTGATGAACAAGGGGCTGGAGGTCATGGAGGCCATGCACCTGTACGGGATGCCGGCGGAAAAAATTTCCGTAGTCATCCATCGGGAGAGTATTATCCACTCCCTGGTGGAATACTGTGATAATGCCATCATTGCCCAGCTGGGGGCGCCGGACATGCGCCTGCCCATCCAGTATGCCCTCACCTACCCCAAACGGATACCCGGCCCCGCCACCCCCCTGGACCTGTGGAACTGCGGGCCCCTCACCTTTGGCACGCCGGATGTGGAGGCCTTCCCCTGTCTGGCCCTGGCCCTGGAGGCGGCCAAGACAGGCGGCACCGCCGGCGCTATCCTCAACGGGGCCAACGAGGCGGCGGTGGGCCTGTTTCTGGAGGGGGAAATTGGCTTTTTGGATATCCCCGCCAAGGTGGAGAAGGCCCTGGCCAGCGTCCCGGCGGTGCAGAACCCCACCATGCAGGATATTCTGGACGCGGACAGGGCGGCGCGGGAGGCGGCTGTGTAGGGACGCATCATGATGCGTCCGCATCTATCATGTAAGCACCTGTTATGTAAGCACCTGTTATGTAAGCACCTGTTATGTAGTAAACGGCGGACGCTTCATGAAGCGTCCCTACAACGCATTTTGGAGGTCCCTGTCTATGCTCTACATTATCATTGCGATTCTGATTTTCGGTGTTCTGGTGGCCACCCACGAGCTGGGGCACTTCGCCTCGGCCAAGCTGCTGGGGGTAAAGGTGAATGAATTCGCCGTGGGCATGGGGCCCGCCCTGCTCAAGTGGGGGAAAGGTGAAACCCTTTATAGCTTGCGGGTCCTGCCCATCGGCGGCTTCTGCGCCCTGGAGGGGGACGACGAGGAGTCCTCCGATCCCCGGGCCTTCGGCCGGGCGGCCTGGTGGAAAAAGGTGATTATCCTGTGCGCCGGGGCTTTTATGAATTTCATCACCGGGGTGGTCATTATGGCCGTTCTCTACGCCCCGGCCACCGGCTTCCGGGCGGAGGTGTACGGCGGTCCCCTGGAGGGCTACGGCACCGAGGACTGCGGCCTGCTGGCCGGGGACCGGTTCCTGTCGGTGGACGGCCACCGGGTACTGGTTTACGGCAACGCCCGCTTCTACCTGGACCGGGCGGGGGAGACCATAGACTTTGTGGTGGAGCGGGACGGCCAGCGGGTGGAGCTGAAGGACGTCCACCTGCCCTACCAGGAGCGCACCGATGAGAACGGCAATTATACCCGCCTGCGGGGGCTGTCCATGGCGGTCACCGCCGACCCGACGGACTTTTTGGGGACGCTGGGTTATTCCTGGAAGACCGCCATTGATTTTGTCCGTCTGGTGTGGATCAGTCTGGGCGACCTGATCACCGGGGCGGTGGGCCTGCGGGATATGTCGGGCCCGGTGGGCATTGTGAACATGATGGGCGAGGTAGGCAGTCAGGCCCCCACCCTATTGGATGCCATCTGGAGCTTGGGCTATCTGGCCGCCTTCATCGCCGTCAACCTGGCGGTAATGAACCTGCTGCCCCTGCCCGCCCTGGACGGGGGGAGGGTGTTTTTCCTGATAATCAACAGCATCCTGTACGGGCTGTTTCGGAAGAAAATCGACGTCAAGTATGAGGGCTATGTCCACTTGGCCGGCCTGGCCGCCCTCATGTGCCTGATGCTGGCCATCACCCTCAGCGACGTGGGCAAGCTGTTCGGGAGGTAAATTATGACAAGACAGATCAACGTGGGCGGCGTCCTTATCGGCGGGGACGCCCCCGTCACCATTCAGTCCATGTGCAACACCCCCACCCAGGATGTGACGGCCACGGTGGACCAGATCAAAAAGCTGGCCGCCGCCGGGTGCGAGATTGTCCGGGTGGCCGTCCCCGATATGGAGGCCGCCCGGGCGGTGGGGAAGATCAAGGAGGGCAGCCCAATACCGGTTGTTGTCGATATACACTTCGATTACAAATTGGCATTGGAGGCCATCGCCGCCGGGGCGGACAAGGTGCGCATCAACCCGGGCAACATCGGCGGGGAGGACCGGGTGAAGGCGGTGGCGGACGCCTGCCGCCAGAGAGGAATCCCCATCCGCATCGGAGTAAACGGCGGCTCGCTGGAGAAGCCCATTCTGGCAAAATACGGAAAAATCTGCCCGGAGGCCATGGTAGAATCGGCCTTTGGACACATCAGGCTGCTGAACAAATTCGACTTTGACGATATCTGCGTGTCGCTGAAGTCCTCCAGCGTGCCCGTTACCATGAAAGCCTATCAGCTCATGGGGGAAGCAAGTAGTTATCCTTTACATATCGGCGTCACCGAGGCGGGGACGGTGCGGATGGGCACCCTGAAATCCGCTGTGGGCATCGGCGGCCTGCTGGCCCTGGGGATCGGGGACACCATGCGGGTGTCCCTGTCCGCCGACCCGGTGGAGGAGGTCTACGCCGCCCGGGAGATTCTGAAAGCCGCCGGGGTGCGGCGGGAGGGGCCGGAGCTGGTGAGCTGCCCCACCTGCGGCCGGACGAAAATCGACCTGATCGCCCTGGCCAATAAAGTGGAGGAACGGCTGAAGGCCGTGGACAAGCCCATCACCGTGGCCGTTATGGGCTGCGCCGTCAACGGCCCCGGAGAGGCCTCCGCCGCCGACTGCGGCATCGCCGGAGGGGTGGGCGAGGGCCTGCTGTTCCGAAAAGGGGAGATTGTGAAGAAGGTCCCCCAGGACCGGCTGGTAGACGAGCTGTTCGCCCTGATCGCGGAGCTGTAATGGACAAGGAGGAACTGCAATGGACAAGGAGTATTTCGCCAAAAAGCTGGGGGAGCAGTTTCCTGAGTTTCACGGGGCCTATGAGGAGCACCTGGAGTATTACGAGGAGCTGCTGGGCCACGTATTTTTTGGCGGGGAGACGCTGCTGGGCGTTCTGGAATCCCTGCTGAAAACCAACGAGGAGAAGGAAAAAATCCGCCGGTATATGGACTTTTTGGAGGACATGTACGCCAACGGGGACGATGATGTGCAGAACATCGTGGGGGTCACCATCCTGGAGAACCTGGGGGACGACGAGACGGTGCTGCGCAACGCCTTCACCTACTTCTCCGAGGAGCTGATGCTGGCCTCCCAGTCCATTGAAAAGGGCTGGGGCCGGCGGGATATCAAGATCTGGCACAGAGGGGGCCGGCCGCAATATGACTGGACCTGGCCGCCGGCGGAGACGTAGGGACGCTTCACGAAGCGTCCGCCCCCGCAGAGGATAGAACCCTGCCAAAGCAAGCTGTGGGAGACGGACGCATCGTGATGCGTCCCTACAGGCGCGAATTTATTTCAGATAGACGCTGGACAAAGGAGACCAGATAAATGTCCCAAAAGATACCATTTTTACAGATGTTTGCCGCCCTGCGCCAGTGGACCGAGCTGTCCAATGGGGTGGAGGGCTGGCTGATTGTGTCCGCCGCCATCGACAAGGCCAGCCGCAGCGCCAAAATCGCGGTGGAGGGGGCAGCCGGGGCGGGGTCCAACCTCATCGCCCAGGCGGAGGAGACGCTGGCCCGGGCCTACGGCCTGAACAGCGTCAAAATCGAGGCGGCCCCTGCCCCGGAATCATCTGTGGGGCGCGACGACCCCGGCGCGCCGTCCGACACAGATACCGTTCCTGAAGAGAGGCGGGCCGAGGCCGCCCCGCCCCACACACCGGCCGACCCCTTCGCCCGCACCGAGGCGCTGCGCCGGGCGGCCCTGAAAAACGCCGTCCGGCCCGCCGCCCCCGGGAAGAAGGATAAAAAGCCCCAGGGCAAGGCCATCTTCGGCAAAGCCATTTCCAAGGCCCCCACCCCCGTGGGGGAGCTGGAGCTGGACATGGGCATGGTGGTGGTGGAGGGGGACGTCTTCGCTATCGACAACCGGGAGCTGAAAAAGCGGGGGGCCTGGGTGGTGGCCTTCGACATGACCGACTATACCGGATCCATCCGGGTGAACAAGTTTTTCCCCGGCGAGGAGGGCAAGCCCCTGGTGGACGGCATCAAAAAGGGGATGCACATCAAGGTCCAGGGCCGTCTAAACATGGACCGCTTCTACGGCGACATGGTGCTGGAGCCGGTGGCCGTCACCGCGGCGGAGAAGAAAATGAAGGAGGACACCGCCCCGGAGAAGCGGGTGGAGCTCCACCTGCACACCACCATGTCCTCCATGGACGCCCTCACCAGCGTGGGCCCCAAGCTGGGTCCGGACCGGAACGTGGTGAAGCGGGCGGAGGCCTGGGGCCACCCGGCCATCGCCATCACCGACCACGGAGTGGCCCAGTCCTTCCCCGACGCCTGGCACTCGGCCAAGAAGATTAAGATTTTGTATGGGGTGGAGGCTTACTTCATCAACGACGTGGACGACCGGGTGGCCGTCCACGGGGAGACCGACGCCCCCTTCAACGGCGAGATTGTCTGCTTCGACATCGAGACCACCGGCCTGAACAAGAAGCACGAGGTTATCATTGAGATCGGCGCGGTGGTGCTGAAAAACGGGGAGATTACCGACCGATTCAACACCTTTGCCGCCCCGGGGCGCATTCTGCCCCCGGAGATCATCCGCCTTACCGGCATCACCGACGAGATGCTGGAGGGGGCCCCCTCCCAGCGGGAGGCGCTGGAGGCCTTTCTGGCCTTCGCCGGGGACCGGCCTCTGGCCGCCCACAACGCCGATTTTGACATGGGCTTTATCGCCGCCGGCTGCCGGAAATACGGGCTCCCCTTCGCCAACCCCTCGGTGGACAGCCTGATTCTGGCCCAGAACCTGCTGCCCGAGCTGGGCAAGTATAAGCTGGACATTGTGGCGGAGCACCTGCACCTGCCCGCCTTCAACCACCACCGGGCCAGCGACGACGCGGCCACGGTGGCCTACATGCTGCCCCACTTTTTCAGGATGCTGGAGGAGCTGGGGTATCACAACCTGTCCGAAATCAACCCCTACATGCGCACCATCCGGGGCAAGGGGAAGGCCAAGCGCCAGCCCAAGCACCTGATTGTGCTGGCCAAGAACCAGACCGGCCTGCGCAATCTGTATAAGCTGGTGTCCCTGGCCCACCTGGAGCACTTCAGGCGCTACCCCA
Source organism: uncultured Oscillospiraceae bacterium (assembly GCA_910578735.1). Lineage (GTDB taxonomy): Bacteria > Bacillota > Clostridia > Oscillospirales > Oscillospiraceae > Lawsonibacter. The sequence goes on along the minus strand of CAJTSQ010000007.1, from coordinate 73,758 downwards.
TCATGCCCAAGTCCCTGATTAACGAGAACCGGGAGGGGCTTATCATCGGCTCCGCCTGCGAGGCGGGGGAGCTGTTCCGGGCCCTCACCGAGGGCAAGGACTGGGAGGAGCTGAAGCGTATCGCCTCCTGGTATGACTATCTGGAGATACAGCCCATCTGCAACAACATGTTCATGCTCCGCAAGGGGCTGGTCCGCTCGGAGGAGGAGCTGCGGGACTTCAACCGGGAGATCGTCCGCCTGGGGGAGGAGCTGGGCAAGCCGGTGTGCGCCACCGGGGACGTCCACTTTCTGGACCCCCAGGACGAGATCTACCGCCACATCCTGCTGGCCTCCAAGGGCTTTGAGGACGCGGACGAGGACCTGCCCATCTACTTCAAGACCACCGACGAGATGTTGAAAGAGTTCGCTTATCTGGGGAAGGAGAAGGCTCACGAGGTGGTAGTCACCAATACCAATTTGATCGCCAGCTGGTGCGACCCCATCGAGCCCCTGCCTAAGGGTCTGTTCGCCCCCAAGCTGGAGGACTCCGGCGGGGAGCTGAAGCGGCTTGTCTGGGGCAAGGCCCACGAACTGTATGGTGAGAATCCGCCCCAGATTGTGGTGGACCGCATCGAGGCGGAGCTGGGGGACATCATCCGCTGTAAGTATGACGTGATCTATATGTCCGCCCAGAAGCTGGTGCAAAACTCCCTGGAGCATGGCTACCTGGTGGGCTCCCGGGGGTCGGTGGGGTCGTCCCTGGTGGCCTTTATGTCGGGCATCACCGAGGTGAACTCTCTGCCCGCCCACTACCGCTGCCCCAACTGCAAGCACACCGACTTCGACTACGCCCAGGACCCGGAGCACCCCTACGGCTGCGGGGCGGACATGCCCGATGCAGTCTGTCCCGTCTGCGGGGCCAAGTACGTGAAGGACGGCTTCAACATCCCCTTTGAGACGTTCTTAGGCTTCGGCGGCGACAAGGTGCCCGATATCGACCTGAACTTTTCCGGCGAGTACCAGTCCAGCGCCCACAAATACACCTTTGAACTCTTCGGCCAGACCCACGTCTTTCGGGCGGGCACCATCGGCACGGTGGCGGAAAAGACCGCCTTTGGCTATGTGAAGAAGTATCTGGAGGAGAAGGGCAAGGTGGCCTCCAAGGCGGAGGAGAACCGGCTGGCCATCGGCTGCACCGGCGTGAAGCGCACCACCGGCCAGCACCCCGGGGGCATGGTCGTGATTCCCCAGGACAAGGAGATTTACGATTTCTGCCCCGTCCAGCACCCCGCCGACGACCCCAACAGCGACATCATCACCACCCACTTTGAATATCACTCTATGGAGTCCAACCTCCTCAAGCTGGACATGCTGGGCCACGATGATCCCACCATGATCCGTATGCTGGAGGACCTCACCGGGGTGAACGCCCGGGAGATACCCCTGGACGACCCGGATACCATGTCGCTGTTTTCCTCGTCCAAGGCTCTGGGCTATGAAAACGACAAGGTCCTCGGCCCCACCGGAGGCACCGCCATCCCGGAGTTCGGCACCTCCTTTGTCCGGGGGATGCTGGAGGAGACCCAGCCCAACCAGTTTGACATTCTAGTGCGGCTGTCCGGCTTTTCCCACGGCACCGACGTGTGGCTGGGCAACGCCCGGGATCTGATTATCCAGCAGGGCATCCCCGTTGGCCAGGCCATCGGCTGCCGGGACGACATCATGCTGTTTCTCATCTCCAAGGGGATGGACCCCAAGCGGTCCTTTAAAATCATGGAGGCCGTCCGAAAGGGCCGGGGCCTGCCCGACGGGGCGGAGGAGGAGATGAAGGCCGCCGGCGTGCCCGACTGGTACATCGGCTCCTGCAAGAAGATCGCCTATCTGTTCCCCAAGGCCCACGCCGTGGCCTATGTGATGATGGCCTTCCGCATCGCCTGGTTCAAGGTCCACCGGCCCCTGGCCTTCTACGCAGCCTACTTCTCCATCCGGGCCAAGGCCTTTGACGAGGCCTACATGTGCCGGGGGATGGACGTGTGTCAGAAGAAGATGCGGGAGATTGTGGCCAAGGACAAGGAGGCCACCGCCGTGGAGCAGGACATGCTCACCACCCTGGAGGTGTGCTACGAGTTCTACCTCCGGGGCTTCCAGTTCGACCGGATGGACGTCTACCAGTCCCAGGCCATCCACTTTTCGGTGGACGAGGAGCGGGGCACCCTGCGTCCCCCCTTCGTGTCGGTGGCGGGGCTGGGGGAGACGGCTGCCATCTCCCTGGCGGAGCAGCGGGAGGGCAAGCAGTTTATCTCCATTGAGGAGGTGTCCGCCGCCTGCCCCAAGGTGTCCAAAACCCATATCCAGCTGCTGAAGGACGCCGGCGCCTTCGGCGACCTGCCTGAGACCAGTCAGATGGATTTGTTTTCTATGTTTGGATAAGGATTGGCATTTCATTGATGGTGAATTATAATGAAACCATAAAACAGACGGGCGGCTGTCCATTCAAGGACAGCCGCCCGGTTTTTCTTTTGGATATTTATTTGATTGTCAAAGTGTAAGTATCTATACCTGGAATGAGGGAAAGGAAGGAGTGGACCACGGTTTTTGCGTTTTCGTCAGCGCTGGACAAAAGCCCCATATCAATAGCTCTCTGCTCCATACCATCTTTTTGTGAGGCGACAAAGTCGTTATAGTTTTCAATCGTTATTTTGTTGAATACGCTATCTTTTTCGTCAAAAACACGGATGTTATCCTCGAATATTTCATGGGAAGTAATTTCGCTTTTTGGAAGAACAACCGTGATTTTGTGAGCATTTTCATCCACATCAATTTGAGCATCCTTCAAATTTACTCCAGCCTTAATACGGCCGTCATATGCCAGCAGAAAACTCTTTGTGGTAAAAGGCAGATTGATGTTCCATTTGTGGACTGATACTTGGTTCCGGTTTTCGTATTTATCTGCGTTGGTGTAAAGATATTCTACAGTAACTAGCTCCCCCAGGGAATTGAGCTGCTCATTAACTGTATCACTGGTAATGACCGGGTCCGCTTCTTTGATGATACTATTCGATTTGTCTTCTGGAGTTAGTTCCATGTCGCGGTACATTTCGAGCCGCTGCTCAATTTCTTTTTGGTGCTGGTAAGACGAGTACATTCCCCACAGCAAGCCTATTACACATAAGCTCAATAGAATGATAACGTGAATTGGTTTAACCTTTTGCAGCAGTTTTCCGGCATTTTTCTTGGTATCCATCTTATTCATTATAAATACCTCCTGTTTTTTAATTCCCAGGGGTGTTTCCACCCCTGGGGCCGGGATAAAAACAAAAACGCTGTGCAGGTGCAAAGCCTACACAGCAAAGAAAAGTCTTTGGCAACACGACCACACGGATACCGCAACAAGACTACCCTTTACAAAAAGAGCGGCCTGTCGTATAATATCCAATGCGGTGCGGCCATTGGCCGTTGTGTAGGTGATAGTGCCACCTATGCAGGCTTTGCGGGTGCTGGTAACACCCACTAAAGCTGCCGCATCTTTGTTTTCACCTTATTATACCAGAAACCGGCAAGCTTTGCAAGGGTCAATCAAGCCGAATTCGGCGCTTCCGCCTCCCTCTCCGAGGGGGGCTTTTCAGTTTCCAAAGTCCAGTCCGGACAGATACCGCCTGACCAGGTCGAAGGCGTGGCTGGCGGTCTGGGTGCGCAGGCGCTCCCGCATGGGGCGGTTGCCCAGGTTAAGGGCCCGGACATAGGTGCTCTCCGGGGTGGCGATGGCCACAAACATGGTGCCCACCTCGTTCTCCCAGTCGTCCTGGCCCGGTCCGGCCACGCCGGTGGAGGACAGGGCAATGTCGCAGCCCAGCAACTGCCGGGCTCCCTCGGCCATGGCGGCGGCCACCTCCCTGGAGACCGCCCCGAACTGGTCCAGCAAGTGTTCCGGCACCCGCAGGACATTCTCCTTGATCTCGTTGGTGTAGGACACAATCCCGCCCTTGAATACCTGGGAGGCCCCGGGTACATCGGTGAGACGCTTGGCGATGAGTCCGCCGGTGCAGCTCTCGGCGGTGCCCAGGGTGAGCCCCTTTTCCTTCAGTCCCTGGATCACCACATACTCCAGAGAGGGCACATCCACCCCGTAGACCTTGTCGCCAAACAGCTCCTTCACCTGGGCCACCGTGGGTCGGAGGAGGGCCTGGGCCTCCCCGTCGTCAGCGGCTTTGGCGGTGACCCGCAGCTCGCACTCCCCCTCCTTGGCGTAGGGGGCCAGGGTGGGGTTGGTCATGGCGTTCATCTGATCCCGCAGCTGAGCCTCCATGGAGGACTCCCCGATTCCAAACAGCTTGATGGTGTGGGAGGCGATCACCCCCTCGGACAGGGACAGCAGATAGGGCCTGGCCCGGTACTGGAACATGGGCCGGCACTCGCTGGGGGGGCCGGGGAGCATGATGACATGGACCCCGTCAGCCTCAAAGGCACAGCCGGGGGCGGTGCCCCAGTCGTTGACCAAGACGGTGCAGCCCTCGGGGAGCATGGCCTGCTGGAGGTTGTTATCCGTCATAGGCCGCTTGGTGCGGGCAAAATAGGAGCGGATGCGCTGGGCAGAGTCCTCGTCAAAGACCAGCTTCTTGCCAAAGGCCTGGGCCAGCACGTTTTTGGTCAGGTCGTCGCAGGTGGGGCCCAGGCCGCCGGTGGTGATGATGATGTCCGCCCGCTGCTTGGCCAGGGCCACCGCCTCCTGGGCCCGCTGGAGATTGTCCCCCACCACGGTGTGCCAGAAGACGTTCAGGCCCAGCTCGCTCAGGCCCTGGGAGAGCATCTGAGCATCGGTATTGGCAATGTTGCCCAGCAGAAGCTCGGTGCCGACGGATAGTATTTCAACGGTATGAGACATAAAAAAGACCTCCAAATCGTTTCTGATTGACAGTAGTGCCATTATAGCACGCGTTTCCAGAAAAGGGTAGCTGATTTCCCAGGATATGGGAAGTGAATTTGTACAATTTTTCTATTTCCTGGAGGATCGGAGCGGGAGAAAGAGGGCCGGACACAATTTCTCCGGCATTTTTTGGGGATTTATCTCGGCACATTGCCCAAAAAAAGAATGGGAAAAAGAAGCAAATCTAAAAAACACACAAAAAATGGAGTGAACAAGGAAGAAATCAATATTTTTGTGAAGTTTCTGCAATATTTCGACCATTTTGCAGTTGAAATTTTTGCCGATTAGGCTTACAATGAAAGCCGCAAGAGCAAGGAGGGGCCCATGTGCTGAACATTGTATTGGTCGAGCCGGAGATTCCCCAGAATACCGGCAATATCGCCCGCACCTGTGCTGCCACCCGCAGCCGTCTCCATCTGGTGAAGCCCTTGGGCTTTGACATCAGCGACAGAGCGGTCAAGCGGGCGGGACTGGACTACTGGCATATGGTGGACCTGCGGGTCTACAACAGCCTGGACCACTTCTTCACCGTCAACCCCGGCCCGGATCTGTGGCTGGCCACCACGAAAGCCCCCCGGGACTACACCCAGGCCCAATACCGGGAGGGTTGCTGGCTCATGTTCGGCAAGGAGACCGCCGGACTGCCTGAGGACCTGCGGCAGCGCTGGTACGACCGGTGCGTCCGCATCCCCATGCGGCCCGATGCCCGGAGCCTGAACCTGGCCAACTCGGTGGCGGTCCTCACCTACGAGGCCCTGCGCCAGCAGGGTTTCCCGGAACTGTCCGGCGTGGGAGAGATGGGCCAATCTTAGGAAACCTTTGTCACCTTTACGAAAAGAAGGGAGTCAAAAACATGAACTATAACAAAAAGACGGTCAAAGACATCGACGTCAAGAGCAAGAAGGTCCTGCTTCGCTGCGACTTCAACGTGCCCATGGCCAAGGACGGAAGCGGCGTCATCACCGATGACAAGCGCATCCGTGCCGCCCTGCCCACCATCCAGTACCTGCTGGACCAGGGCGCGGCGGTGATCGCCTGCTCCCATATGGGCAAGCCCAAGGGCGAGGTCAAGCCGGAGCTGTCCCTGAAGCCCGTGGCCGCCCGCCTGGGCGAACTGCTGGGCAAGGACATTATCATGGCCGCCGATGTGGTGGGCCCCGACGCCCAGGCCAAGGCCGCCGCCCTCCAGCCCGGCCAGGTCCTGCTGCTGGAGAACACCCGCTTTGAGAAGGGCGAGACCAAGAATGATCCCGACCTGGCCAAGGCCATGGCCGGCATGGCCGAGGTCTATGTGTCCGACGCCTTCGGCGCGGTCCACCGTGCCCACGCCTCCACCGCCGGCGTGGCCGACTACCTGCCCGCCGTCTCCGGTTTCCTGATTCAGAAGGAGCTGGACTTCATCGGCGGCGCCCTGGCCAACCCCAAGCGGCCCCTGGTGGCCATCCTGGGCGGCTCCAAGGTCAGCTCCAAGATCGGTGTTATCAATAACCTGCTGGAGATTGCCGATACTATCATCATCGGCGGCGGCATGGCCTACACCTTCTCCGCCGCCCAGGGCGGCACTGTGGGCGACTCCCTGCTGGAGGAGGACTGGAAGGACTACTCCCTGGAGATGATCCAGAAGGCCAAGGACAAGGGCGTTAAGCTCCTCCTGCCTGTGGACACCGTTATCGCCGATAAGTTCGCCCCCGATGCCGACAGCAAGGTGGTCACCTCCGGTGCGATTCCCGACGGCTGGCAGGGCCTGGATATCGGCCCCGAGACGGTGAAGCTCTACTGCGATGCCGTGGCCGACGCGGGCACCGTCATCTGGAACGGCCCCATGGGCGTGTTTGAGTTTGAGAAGTTCGCTGCCGGCACCAAGGCGGTGGCTGAGGCCCTCAGCAAGACCAGCGCTATCACCATCATCGGCGGCGGCGACTCCGCAGCCGCGGTGCAGCAGCTGGGCTATGCGGACAAGATGACCCATATCTCCACCGGCGGCGGCGCCTCCCTGGAGTTTATGGAGGGCAAGGAGCTGCCCGGCGTGGCCTGCCTGCTGGATGCCTGATTTTCCCCGTGCCGCCCCGATATCCCTGTTATCCCCGATGTATGTGGATACAGCAGCGGGCCGGCACAGAGGCTGGCCCCTGCAGAAGCTATTTTGGAAAATATACGATAGGAGAGATTTATTATGAATCGCCGCTACCGCAAGACCATCATCGCCGGCAACTGGAAGATGAACAACACCCTGTCCCAGACCAAGGCCTTCGCCGAGGAGATCAAGCCCATCATGCCCAAGGGCAAGTGGTGCAATGTGGTGCTGTGCGTCCCCGCTGTCAACATCCAGGCCGCCGTCCGCCTGTTTAAGGACTGCCACATCGCCATCGGCGCCGAGACCTGCCACGAGCTGGACCACGGCGCCTATACCGGCGAGATTACCGCCGAGATGATCAAGGAGGCGGGAGCCAAATACGTTATCATCGGCCACTCCGAGCGCCGGCAGTACTACAACGAGACCGACTTCACCGTGAACAAGAAGGTCCACGCCGCCATCGAGGCCGGCCTGATCCCCATCATCTGTGTGGGCGAGAGCCTGGAACAGCGGGAACTGGGTGTGACCATGGAGCTCATCGCCTACCAGGTGAAGTGCGCCCTGGCCAACGTGGCCCCTGAAAAGGTGCGCCACATCATCATTGCCTATGAGCCCCTGTGGGCCATCGGCACCGGCAAGACTGCCACCGCCGAGCAGGCCGGTGAGGTCTGCCAGGCCATCCGCACCGTCATCCGCAAGGAATACGGCGCCCACGTGGCCCGCTCCGTTACCATCCAGTACGGCGGCTCCATGAATGCCAAGAATGCCCAGGAGCTGCTGGCCCAGCCCGACGTGGACGGCGGCCTTATCGGCGGCGCGGCCCTGAAGCCTGCCGACTTTGTGAAGATTATCGAGGCGGCCAATCAGGAGTAATTCCGGGTATACCGAACCCTGAGGGTTTTGCTTGTAGGGACGTATCATGATGCGTCCGAGAGATACTATGAAGGACGCTTCGTGAAGCGTCCCTACACACCTCTCTTAATGGGGGAACGCATATCAGTTATAAAGGAAAGGTTTTTTATGAAAACACCTACCACTTTGATTATTATGGACGGTTTTGGCGTGGAGGGCCCCTCCGCCGGCAACGCGGTGGTCAACGCCCCCACCCCCAACCTGGACCACATTTTCTCCCAGTGCCCCGGCAGCAGGCTGTCCGCCTCCGGGCTGGACGTGGGCCTGCCCCAGGGCCAGATGGGCAACAGTGAGGTGGGCCACACCAACATTGGCGCGGGCCGGGTGGTCTTTCAGGACCTGCCCCACATCAGCCGGGACATTGAGACCGGAACCTTCTTTGAGAACCCCGCCTACCTGGAGGCTATGGACAACTGCCGGGAGTGGGGCTCCGCGCTGCATCTGATGGGCCTGCTGTCCGACGGCGGCGTCCACAGCCACATTACCCACCTGTTCGCCCTTCTGAAGATGGCCCAGGACCAGGGCCTGAAAAAGGTCTATGTCCACTGCTTCCTGGACGGCCGGGACGTGCCCCCCTCCTCGGGCAAAAGCTATGTGGAGAAGCTCCAGGCCAAGATCCAGCAGCTGGGCATCGGTCAGATCGCCACTGTCATGGGCCGCTACTACGCCATGGACCGCGACAAGCGGTGGGACCGCCTCCAGAAGGCCTACGACGCCATTGTCTGCGGTCAGGCCCCCTTTATGGCCGACGCGACCGAGGCGGTTCAGGCCTCCTACGATGCCGGGGTCACCGACGAATTTATGGTGCCTGTAGTCTGCGTCAAGGATGCCCAGGTCCGGGACAACGACTCGGTGATCTTCTTCAACTTCCGCCCCGACCGGGCCCGGGAGATCACCCGCTGCCTGGTGGACGAGGACTTTACCGACGTGGAGCGCAAGACCGGCTTTATTCCGGTGGACTTTGTCTGCACCACTGAGTATGATGCCACCATGCCCAACGTCTCTGTGGCCTACCCCCGGCAGAAGCTGACCAACATCTTTGGGGAGTATATCTCCAACTTGGGGCTGACCCAGCTGCGCATCGCCGAGACGGAGAAATATGCCCACGTGACCTTCTTCTTCAACGGCGGCGTGGAGCAGGTGTTCCCCGGAGAGGACCGGTGCCTCATCAAGTCCCCCTCCGTGGCCACCTACGACCTCCAGCCCGAGATGTCCGCCTATGAGGTTACCGAGGAGGCGGTTAAGCGCATCCTCAGCGGCAATTATGACGTGATTATCCTCAACTTCGCCAACTGCGACATGGTGGGGCACACCGGCGTGTATGAGGCCGCCTGCAAGGCGGTGTCCACCGTGGACGAGTGCGTAGGCAAGGTGGTGGAGGCCACCTCCAAGATGGGCGGCGTGTCCCTGATTACCGCCGACCACGGCAACGCCGAGCGAATGATCGACACCGACGGTTCCCCCTTCACCGCCCACACCACCAACCTGGTGCCCTTCTATATCGTGGGGGCCAACGTCACCCTGCGGGACGGCCGCCTGTGCGACATCGCCCCCACCATGCTGGACCTGATGGGCCTGGAGAAGCCGGCCGAGATGGACGGGGAGACGCTCATCGTCAAATAAACTGTTGACCCGGCGGGGCGGTCCCGCCTTACCAAATGATGATCCTATGACAATTTGAAAGGAGATCAAGCACCATGAAGCAGATGATCGAAATCGTAGACGTAATCGGCCGGGAAATTCTGGACTCCCGGGGAAACCCCACCGTAGAGGTAGAGGTGTACCTGGAGGACGGCACCATGGGCCGCGCCGCAGTTCCCTCCGGCGCCTCCACCGGCATCTATGAGGCCTGCGAGCTCCGAGACGGCGACAAGAGCCGCTACCTGGGCAAGGGCGTTGAGAAGGCTGTGGCCAATGTAAACGGCGAGATCGCCGAGGCCTTGATCGGCACCAACGTGCTGGATCAGGTGTCCATCGACAAGATGCTCATTGATCTGGACGGCACCCCCAACAAGGACCGCCTGGGCGCCAACGCCATCCTGGGCGCCTCCCTGGCCTGCGCCAAGGCCGCCGCCGCCGCGCTGGGCACCTCCCTGTATAACTATATCGGCGGCACCAACGCCAAGCAGCTGCCCGTGCCCATGATGAACATCCTCAACGGCGGCGCCCACGCCACCAACAACGTGGAGATTCAGGAGTTCATGATTATGCCCGTCTCCGCCCCCTCCTTCCGTGAGGCTCTGCGCCGCTGCGCCGAGGTCTTCCACACCCTGAAGACCGTTCTGAAGGAGAACGGCACCCCCGCCGCCGGTGTGGGCGACGAGGGCGGCTATGCCCCCAACCTGAAGAAGGATGAGGACGCCCTGAAGGTTATCGTGGAGGCTATTGAGAAGGCCGGCTACAAGCCCGGCGAGGACTTCCGCATCGCCATCGACGCCGCCTCCTCCGAGTGGTGGGATGAGGAGAGCAAGAGCTATATCCAGCCCAAGTCCGGCAAGAAGATGACCCAGCAGCAGCTGGTGAACATGTGGAAGAAGTTTGCCGACACCTACCCCATCATCTCCCTGGAGGACGGCATGGCCGAGACCGACTGGGAGGGCTGGGCCATGCTGACCAAGGCCATCGGCGACCGGGTGCAGCTGGTTGGCGACGACCTGTTCGTCACCAACGTGTCCCGCCTGGCTACCGGCATTGAGAAGAAGGTGGGCAACGCCATCCTCATCAAGGTCAACCAGATCGGCACCCTCACCGAGACGCTGGACGCCATCCAGATGGCCAATCGGGCCGGCTACACCGCCATCGTGTCCCACCGCTCCGGCGAGACTGAGGACGCCACCATCGCCGATATTGCCGTGGCCCTCAACGCCGGCCAGATCAAGACCGGCGCTCCCAGCCGTACCGACCGCGTGGCCAAGTACAACCAGCTGCTCCGCATCGAGGAGGAATTGGGCGACATCGCCGAGTATCCCGGCCTGAAGGCTTTTTTCAACCTGCGCTGAGTTCCGTCAGGCGCGGCAGGGCTGCCCGTTTAGGGGGTCCCGCGCAGAAATGAATCAAAAAACCGCCAACCCTTGTGATAACAGGGGTTGGCGGTTTTTTTCTGCAAATTCGCCGGTTCGGTGCCCCGCTAAAAATAAAATGGATACTGGGGAAGAATGACGTTTTTTTCGGAGATGATGGCACAGCAATGTTTAATAAAGCGTTGGATAATTTTTCGTTTGTATTGATTGGGAGAGGTAATGAGCACCAGAGGATAGGAGAGCTCACTGTCCATGATGGGGAGAGTGATAAGGTTTGAGTAGTGGGGCAGGGGCACCAGCAGAACGAAATCAATTGTGATGCCGACATAACCCTGCGTGCTGCACAGCTCATAGACGGTGCTGTTGTCGCTTACCCGTTGAATGTTGGGGGTAAAACCCAGGGAGAGGCACAGCGCGCAGAGGTTGTCATAACAGCGGTTGTTGATGTTGGAAACCAGCCTCTGCCCCGCCAGGTCCTGAAGCCTGAGGGAGGACTTGCCGGACAGGGGAGAATCCTTCGAGATAATGGCTACCCGCTGGCGGTAGGCCAGATTGAACGCGACCAACCCGGGGTCGACGACAGGCCCGTTGATAAGAGCGGCGGCAAGCTCGCCGCTTTTGACCATATCTTCGCACTGGTCGAAGGAGTGCTCAGAGAAATCGATATGGATATTGGGGGCCTGATTTTTAAATTGCAGCAGGGAGGACGGCGGAATAAAGAACTGCAGCGCGGAGGTAGTGCCAAAGTGGATGGAGTTTTTTGCCATGGCGGAGGAGTAGGCGAGCTCCTCGATCAGGGTATCCATAGAGTCCACCACCGGTTTTGCCAACTCCTGCATGCGCTTTCCGGCCTCTGTGAGTACAAGCCCTTGCGGGGTGCGAAGAAACAGCGTTAAGCCCAATTCCTGTTCCAGAGAGGCAATGGCCCTGCTAAGGGCCTGTTGAGAGAGATAAATGTGACGGGAGGCCTGTAGAATACTTCCATACTGACAGACTTCCAGGAAATAGCGTAAGTGCCTTATTTCCATATCAACAGCCTCCTCGATTCGAAAGGTGGGGGAATCTGTTCAAATTATAACCGAATTGCCCGAAAAAGTAAATTTAAAAAAGTCGTCGAAGGCCGTAAGCGATACAATCAAAAATTGTACAACAGTACAAATTAAAGTTGATACAAAATGTAGTACGTTAGTACACAAGGACAAAGTGATTTTCACCTGTCGTCTAATGCGATATAATAGCACCATAAAAGAAAAAATTTTTATGCAATTCCAACAAAACGCAAGGCGAGCAAAAACCGCTGAGAAAGGATGGAAGAAAGTTATGAGCGGGTTTGTACTCACAAAAGACCAGCAGGACCTGAAGCGACTGGCCGCAGATTTTGGCAGGCACGTAATGGCTCCTGTGGCAAAGGAGTATGACGTGAAAGGCGAGACTCCGCTGGATGTCTACCGGCAGGCGGTGGAGATCGGGTTTGTGTCTGTCACCCTGCCGGAGGAGTACGGCGGGTTGGGCATGGGCATGGTCACCCAGTGCCTGCTGACCGAGGAACTCAGCCGCTGGGAGGCGGGGACCGCCAACGCCCTGGGCGCCACCTCACTGGCCTGTAAGCCGATCATGATTGCGGGCAGCGATTCCCAGAAGAAGTACGCAGTAGAGATGGTTAATGCGGGCCACCTGGCGGCCTTCGGCCTGACCGAGCCGGATGCCGGTTCGGATGCGGCTGCCTTGAAGGCCACCGCGGTGGCGAGGGACGGAGGCTATGTGCTGAATGGCCGGAAGTGCTTTATCACCAATGCGCCCTATGCCAGTTTTTTTGTGATTTTTGCCAAGACAGACAAGACCAAGGGAACCCACGGCATTTCCGCTTTCCTGGTGGAGCGGGACCGCCCCGGCGTCTCGGTGGGGCGGCACGAGGACAAGATGGGCCTAAGGCTGTCCGCAGCGGCGGATGTCCTGCTGGAGAATGTCTTTATTCCCAAGGAGAACCTGCTGGGGGAGGAGGGCGAGGGCTTCAAAATCGCCATGAAGACCCTTGATGCCTCCAGGGCGGAGGTGGCTGCCGCTGCGGTGGGCATCGCCCAGAGCGCCATTGACCAGAGCGTGGAGTATGTAAAGAGGCGGGTCTGCTTCGGCAAGCCCATTGCTAAGCTCCAGGCCATCCAGTTCATGCTGGCCGACATGGAGATCCAGACCCAGGCAGCCCGGAGCCTGGTCTATCACGCGGCCGAGCTGATTGACAACCACCTGCCCTATTCTAAGATCAGTGCGGCGGCCAAATGCATGGCCGGTGACACAGCCATGAAGGTAACCACCGATGCGGTCCAGATTTTCTCGGGCTACGGTTATATGAGGGACTACCCGGTGGAGAAGCTTATGAGGGACGCCAAGCTGTTCCAAATCTTCGAGGGCACCAACCAGGTTCAGCGCGTGGTGGTTTCCTCCGCCATGCTGCGATAAGGGGGATAGATTGTGAAAATTTTAGTGTGCATCAAGCAGGTCCCCGATACAACGGAGATCAAAATCGACCCAGTGACCAACACCCTGATCCGTACGGGGGTGCCCAGCATCATGAATCCCTTCGACGCCTATGCGGTGGAGCTGGCCCTCCGGCTGAAGGAGGAACACGGCGGCCAGGTCACAGTGGTAACCATGGGCCCGCCCCAGGCCAAAGAGATTCTGACGGATGCCCTGGCCATGGGGGCCGATGAGGCCTATTTGGTCACCGACCGGAAATTCGGCGGTTCAGACACCTTGGCCACCAGCTACATCCTCTCCCGGGTGGTAGAAAAGCTGGGCGGCTTTGACGCCATCCTGTGCGGCAAGCAGGCCATCGACGGAGACACTGGGCAGGTGGGCCCCGAGATGGCGGAGCACCTGGGGATCGCTCAGGTCACCTATGCCAGCCAGATCCACGAAAAGAACGGCGCTTTTGAGGCCGTGAGAGAGTGCAGGGCCTATCAGGAGGTCATCTCCGTACCCGCTCCGGCGGTGTTCACCGTGGTCAAGGGGGATGCACGGCCCCGGTTTGAGACCATTCGAGGCCGCCTGCGGGCCAACCGCTGCGAGATAGGTATCCTGGACTGTGAGGCCCTGCCGGTACAGGAGGAGCGTATCGGGCTGACGGGCTCCCCCACAAAGGTGCGCCGGACCTTCACTCCGGAGCGCCACGCCGACTGCGTGTGGATCCAGGGGGAGGACGCGGGAGAGCAAGCAAAGGGCCTGTTCGACGCGCTGACGCGCGCCAACGTGATATAGCAGGAGGTGCGATATGGATAAGGGAAGCTACAACGGCATTTGGGTCTACATAGAGCAGGACCAGGGAGTCGTGCAGCATGTGGGACTGGAGCTGCTCCACGCGTCCCGGGATCTGGCGCAGGTGACGGGAGAAAAGCTGACCGCCCTAATCATCGCGGACGACGCGGGCAAGCTGGCGGAGCAGGTGGAGTACTACGGGGCCGACGAGATTCTAGCGGTGGACTGTCCCGCCTGCGGCCACTTCTCTACCGACGCCTATACTGAGCTGATGTACAGACTGATCTGCGAGTATAAGCCCTCCACAGTTCTGATTGGCGCCACCGAGAACGGCCGAGACTTCGCCCCTCGGGTGGCCTGCCGGCTGAAGACCGGCCTCACCGCTGACTGTACCGGGCTGGGCATCGACGAGGAGACCGGGGATGTGGCCTGGACCCGGCCCGCCTTCGGGGGCAACCTGATGGCCACCATCCTGTGCTCCAACACCCGGCCCCAGATTGGAACGGTGCGCCCGGGCGTGTTCCGGGCCCAGCGGGAGACCCAGGCCACCCCGGTGCGGCGCCTTACCCGCCAGGTGGAGCGGGAGAAGCTGCGCACCCAGCTCCGGGAGCTCATCCAGCGGGAGGACAGCCCCTTCAACATCGGCGAGGCGGAGATTATCGTATCCGGCGGCCGGGGCATGAAGGGCCCGGAGAACTTCGCCCTGCTCCAGCAGCTGGCCGACCGGCTGGGCGGCGTAGTGGGGGCCTCCCGGGCGGCAGTGGACTCCGGCTGGATCGACAGCAGCCACCAGGTGGGCCAGACGGGCAGCACGGTCCATCCCAAGCTGTATATCGCCTGCGGCATTTCAGGAGCGATCCAGCATCTGGCCGGCATGTCTGGTTCCGACCAGATCGTGGCCATCAATGTGGATCCGGACGCCCCGATTTTCAAGGTGGCCCACTACGGTATTGTCGGCGACCTGTTTGAGGTTGTCCCGGCCCTGATGGAGGAGTTGAAAGCAGCGGCCGCCGATCTTTAACCGACCGTTTCTGACACAAAAAACGAATATTTTGTAAAGGAGCTGTAACCATGAGTGTTATTTTATATGAGAAGCAGGACAACATTGGCATTATTACACTGAACCGCCCCGAGAAGCGCAACGCGCTGAACTCCGCCATGATCCAGGGCCTGGGCGACTATCTCCACCAGGCGGCGGACGACCCCGAGGTGAAGGTCATTCTCATCCGGGGCGCCGGTGAGAAGGCATTCACCGCCGGTTTCGACCTGAAGGAGAGCATGGAGAACAACATCACCGACATTGTGGAGCGCCGGGCGGACACCCGGAGCGAGGTGGAGTTCTTCAAATACCTGTGGTATCTGCCCAAGCCTGTCATCAGCGCCGTTCAGGGCTACTGCATCGGCGGCGGCATTACCATCTCCCTGATGAGCGACCTGATTATCGCTGCGGACAACGCCGCCTTCGGCAACCCGGAGATCGTGCTGGGCTACACCCCCGAGATTCCGGTGGAGCTGTGGAAGCTGCCCATGAACAAGGCCATGGAGTGGTACTTCGAGAGCAAATACTTCTCCGCCGAGGAGCTGCGGGAGATCGGCGTGGTCAACGAGGTGGTCCCCTTTGAGCAGCTGTGGGACCGGGCGCTGGAGGTGGCCCGGCTGGTGGCCAAGGTGCCCGGGGAGAGCATGGGGATGATGAAGTACTGCATCCGCAAGGTGTACGACATCCGGGGTTTCTCCAACAGCCTGGACTTCACCGCCGAGATGTTCAACCTGTCCCGGACCAACATGCAGAAGAAGGACATGCAGAGCTTCAAAGCCTCCATTGAGAGCGGCGGCCTGAAGTCCGCCCTGAACGAGCGGTATAACTGATAGGGGAGGAAGCGGGATGAAAGGTATTTTGAATGGGGTCCGGGTGGTAGACCTGACCCGATACATCTCTGGTCCCTTCTGCGGTGTGCTGCTGGCGGATATGGGTGCGGAGGTCATCAAGGTAGAGAAGCCGGGGGCCGGCGAGATCAGCCGGACTGTGGGCCCATGGAAGGACGGGGTGAGCCTGTTCTTTGTCACCTGCAACCGCAACAAGAAGAGTGTGACCGCCGATATCCGCAGGCCCGAGGGGATGGCAATTCTGAAAAAGCTCATCGCTGAGTCGGATGTACTGCTGGAGAACTTCCGGGCGGGCATGATGGAGAAGATCGGCCTGGGTTACGAGGAGGTCAAAAAGATCAACCCCAGGATCATCATGGTATCGGTGAGCGGCTTTGGCCAGGGCGGGCCCTGGAGGGACCGGCCTGCCTTTGATGGAATCATCTCCGCCGTCTCCGGCGTGACACGCATGGAAGACGGCCGCGTGGAGCGGAGCAAGGGCGCCATCCACGACCACATGGCGGGCATGTATGCCATGATGGGCACCATGCTGGCTCTGTACGACCGGGAGCGGACCGGAAAGGGCCAGTATGTGGACGTGGCCATGATCGCCAGCTCCACCATGGTCCGCAGCGATGCCATCGCAGACGCCTACCTCAGCGGGGACGAGGCGGCGATGGCGGGGGACGACAGCGCCCCCTACGGCTACCTGAAGGCCACTGACGGCTGGATCAACTTCCACGCCGGGCCCAACCAGATGTATCACAAGCTGCTGACGTTGATCGACGACCCCTTCCTCCACGAGGAGCGGTTCTACGACGACATGATGCTCCGGGTGGAGCACTCCAAGGAGCTGTTTGCCCGGGTGCAGGCCTGGGCGGACGGCAAGAGCTGTGACGAGCTGGAGGCCATTTTCCTGAAGGCCGGTATCCCCTGCGGCATTGTGGCCACCCCCGGCCGTCTGCTGCGGACCGAGCACCTGTGGGAGCGGGGCTACCTGGTCAAGCAACCGGTCCACGGACTGGAGGGCGAGGTCCCCTTCATGGGATTCCCCATCAAGCTGTCGGAGCACCAGGACCTGGAGTACAAGGCGCCCCCTGCGGTGGGCGAGAACACCGAGGAGATCTATACCTCCGTGCTGGGCATGACCCAGGGAGAAATTCAAAAGCTGAGAGAGGACGGAATTGTGTAATCGTTTGCTCATAAATACAGCCGGACACTGAAAGGAATTGAAGCGGAACAGAGAGTGAGGATAAACAAAGGAGGTACAAACGTATGACAGGCAGAACGATCATTATCCTTGCCATCATGCTGATCTATCTGGCGGTAATGCTGCTGGTCGGCCTGAGAGGCAGGAAGTACAGCGAGACCAACCAGGACTTTATGACTGCGGCCAAGCAGGGGACCATGCTGATGGTGGTGGGCTCCTACCTGGGTTCCCACCTGGGCAACGGCGTTGTGGTGGGCGGCGCTCAATACGGTGCGCTCTACGGCATCGGCGGCCTCTGGTACGGCGCGGGCGCCGCCCTGTCCTTTACGCTGTTTGGCGTGGTCATGTCCAAAGTGATTTATCGGAAGGGCTACCTGACCCTGCCCGATGTGCTGGCGGACTGCTACGGAGATAAAATAACCACTGTTCTCATTGCCATCCTGCATTTCTGTACCATGACAGCCATCTGCGCGGGGCAGATTATGGCCGGCCGTCTGCTGTTTGAGTATATCGGCCTGCCCGGCGAGCTGGGTGCGGCGCTCACCTTCCTGATTGTGATAGTCTACAGCGCCATGTCCGGCCTGTGGGGGGTCATGATGACCGATGTGCTGCAGAGCTCCGTTATTTTTGTGGTGACAATCCTGGGGGTCATCTGGATTGCTACCCAGGGTGGCTTCTCCTTTATGGCGGAAAACCTCCCGGCCAGCAGTTTTGAGCTGGTCCCCTTCGACGCAGAGACGCTGATTATGATGTTCGGTCCCTCGGCCCTGTTTGGCCTGACCTCCGCCACCGCCTTCCAGCGCACGGTGGCCAGCAAGACGGAGAAGACCGCCTACTGGGCACCTATCGTTGCCTCACTTCTGGTGGTGGCCTACGCCGCCCTGCCCGTCCTGATGGGCATGTATGGAAAGGCCCTGTGGCCTGATACCAGCGAGAGCACAGTGTTTTTCCAGCTGCTGATGGAAAAGATGCCCCCGGTGATGGCGGGTCTAATGGTGGCCTCCATCTGCGCGGCGGTGATGTCCACCTGCGACGGCGGTCTGATTGCCGGCGCGGCCAACATCGTCAACGACATCTATCTGAAGGTGATAAACCCTGCAGCAGAGAACGACCAAAAGAAGCTGTCCCGTATGACCACGATAGCCACAATCGCCATGGGTATTTTTGCCCTGCTGGTGTCGCTGCAGTTCACCAATCTGATCCCGCTGCTGTCCATCGCCTACAGCCTGATCAACGCCGGCGCGCTGGTTATGATTGTGGGGGCAGTATTTTGGAAGAAATCCACCACGGAAGGTGCCGTTGCCAGCTTTGTTGTGGGTGTGGGCCTGACCCTGCTCAATCAGTTTGGTATAATCTCCATCCCCTACGCCTCTGTAACCCCACTGATTCCCGCACTGATTATCTTCATCGTGGTCAGCCTGCTGACCCAGCCCAAGGCCGGAGAATAAGGGTCAAAATAGATTATTGCAATGCACAACTAAAAGTTGTGATGGGGCGAAAAAAGGGCTGTTTTTCAACAAGAAAATGTCATGCTATAATAAATTTATAGTAAAAATAACAAATCGTGATTAGAGAAAAGCGCGACAGGGGCCCCTGTCGATTCCAAATAACTGCGTTATTTGGAAAGGCTTTCTTTAACCTATAAAAAATCAAAGGAGTGAGAAGGCAGAATGTACAAGCACTATATCAATGGCGCGCTGGTCCAGGGCACTGGGGTACGGGTCAAGGTCCTGGATCCGGCGGACAACTCTGTGATTGAGGAGCTGGACACCGCCTCTGAGGAGCAGTGCCTGGCAGCTCTGGAGGCGGCTCGGGCTGCGTTCAAGGGCTGGGCGGCCACCCCCATCGGCGAGCGGGCCCGGTGGCTGGACAAGTTTATTGACGCGGTCATGGCGGAGAAGGAAAAGATTGCGGAGCTGCTGGCCGCCGAGACCGGCAAGCCCTACAAGACCGCCATGGAAGACCTCTACGGCTTTGAAGACTATGCCCGCTACTTTGTCCATGAGGCAGCGCGCATAGAGGGCACCACCGTCTACACCCCAGGCAAGACCTATGGCGAGCTGTACCACACGGTAGAGCGCCGTCCCCTGGGTGTTGTGGTGGCCCACATTGCCTGGAACTATCCCATTGCCATGGCGGCGCTGAAAATCGGCCCCGCCATGGTGGCCGGCGACCCCATTGTCCTCAAGCCTGCCAGCGACACTCCGCTGGCTACGCTCTACCTGGGTGAAATCGCCGCGAAAATGGACATGCCCAAGGGCGTGCTGAACTTTGTATCCGGCCCCTCCGGGGTGGTGGCCAAAGCCCTAAACACCAGCAAGATTCCCAGCATGATTACCCTGATCGGCTCCAGCGACACCGGCCGCCGGGCCATGCACGAGGCCTCCGCCTCTTCCATTAAGCGTTTCTCTATGGAGTTGGGGGGAAATGCCCCCGTCATTGTCATGCCGGACGCGGATATCGACCTGGCGGTCCGGCACTGTATCGCATTCAAGTGCGACAACGCCGGCCAGATCTGCACCAACTACAACCGGGTCTACGTCCATGCAGCCGTCTATGAGGAGTACCTGTCCAAGCTGGAGGAGGGGCTGAAGGAGGTCAAGTGCGGCAGCAAGCACGACGAGGGCTATATTATGGGGCCCATGATTACCCGCACCGCCCGAGACCGGATTCTGGAGCTGATCGAGGAGGCCAAGGGCCAGGGCGCCGCCCTGGTGTGCGGCGGCACGATTCCGCAGGGCTTGGAGGCCGGCAACTTTATCACACCCGCCCTGCTGCGGGATGTGACGGAGGATATGCGGGTCAGTAAAGAGGAAATTTTTGGCCCCATCATTGCAGTGCGCAGCTTTACCGACCTGGAAGACGTGCTGGAGAAGGCCAACGACACCGATTTGGGCCTGGCCTCCTACTTTTTCGGCCATGATGCCCGGGATATCGCCAAGGCGTTTGAGACCCTCCAGACCGGCGATGTCTACATTAACGGCGGCGGTGGGGGAGCGCACACCCCGCACATCGGCATGAAGCAGTCCGGCATTGGGTGCGACCAGTCCAAGTGGAGTTTGGAGGAATATTTCCAGCTCAAGCGCGTTTCCATGATCCCCTGACCTGACACAGATTACAGCCAATACGGAGTAAAGTGCGCGTACAAAGACAGAAATGAGAACTATAGTTGAGGGGGAAAAGTATGCTAACAACAATCGTAATCGTTATGGTCATCTATTTTGCCGCCATGATCGGTATCAGCTGGATGGGCAAGAAGCATGCGGAGAATTTCTCCGACTACCTGAATAACGGCCGTTCCACCGGTCTGCTGATGGTGATAGGCGGCTGCATGGGCGCCCACATCGGCAACGGACTGGTGGTGGGCGGCGGCGCTGAGGGCGCCTCCATCGGCCTGAGCGGCATCGCCTACGGCATCGGCTGCTGTATTTCCTACCTGGTTATCCCGCTGATTATGAACGATTTTGTGTACAAGCGCAACATACAGAGTCTGGCCGACTATCTCCGGGACCGCTATGACAGTGAGGGCCCCGCTCAGATTTACAACTTCGCCACCGTCTTCTCCTACATCGGACTGATGGCCGGTCAGCTGATGGCCGGCGGAGCCCTGTTTGAAGCTCTGGGCATGAACAGATACCTGGGCATCGTCGTCATCGCGGTGGTCGTCTTCGCCTACTCTCAGATTTCCGGCCTGTGGGGCGCCTTCGCTACCTCGGTGATCCAGAGCGGTGTCATTCTCCTGGGACTGCTGGCCGCTGGCATCTATCTGGTGACCAACGGCGCCTGGGGCGAAATCCAGCAGGCTATGGCCGCCGGAACCGTTCCCGCCACCTACACCTCCGCCGTTGGCGGATACGCCCCCGCAGTGCTGATCGGACTGGTGGTTCCCGTCTCCCTACAGGTGCTTACCGACCAGATGAGCTATCAGCGGATCACCTGTGCGAAGAGCGCGGCCACCTCCCGGAATGCCCATCTTCTGTCCGCCCTGCTGATGGTCCCCGTCTGTGTCATGCCTTGCATCATCGGCATGTATGGCCGGGTTCACTTTGGCGCCGAAGGCAACAACGCTTTCTTCACCGTGGTCCTCAACGTGCTGCCCCCGGTCTTTGCCGCCCTGGTGGTCACCGCCGTCATCGCCGCGGTGATGTCTACCATCGACTGCGTGTTTATCTCGTTCTCTCAGGTGCTGCTCAACGATTTTTACCGCCGGCGGATCAACCCCTCTGTCACGGATAAGCAGCTGTCCAAGATGACTTTGGGCCTGAATGTTGTCATCTGCATTGTGGCTATCGGTTTTGCGATTACCGCCAACTCCCTGGTGGGCCTGTTGTCCAACTGCTACCTGTTCCTGGAAGGCGCCTGCCTGGTGCCCTTCCTGGGCGGCCGCTGGTACAAGGGCGCTACCAAACAGGGGGCCATTGCCGCCTCCATTGTGGGCGCTGGCATCGCCGTGCTGGAGATGTTCGGCATCTTCTCCCTGCCCTACTCCGCCATTACCCTGTTCATCCCCAGCCTGATCGCCTTCGTTATCGTCAGCATGATGACCTCCGGCTCCAACAAGGCTGCCGAGGTCCAGTAACGAAGCCTGACACACGCAAACCCCTTATTTTCCTTTTCCGATATGCTCCGATTCCCGCCCCCCTCGGGGGGCGGGAGCAGAGCAGTTGGGGGAACATGAAAGGAGAAATGACTATGATTGACTTAGTTTTACGCAGCACCACCGACACCATTTACGGCAAGGGCAGCGTGGCCCGTGTCGCGGAGCTGGTCAAGCAGCACGGCGGCACCCGGGTGTTGCTGCACCACGTGAGTGAGCCCTTCATCCAGCCTCTGGTGAACGAGGTCCGCAGCATCCTGGAGGAATCCGGCATCTACTGTGCCGACCTGGGGGGTGTGGTGCCCAATCCCCGCATCTCCACCGTGTATGAGGGCATCGAGCTGTGCCGCCGGGAGAGGATCGATTTTCTGCTGCCCATCGGCGGCGGTTCTTCCATCGACAGTGCCAAGGCCATTGCCCTGGGTGTCCCCTATGACGGCGACGTGTGGGACTTCTTCGACCTGAAGGCCGTTCCCAAGACGGCCCTGCCCCTGGGCGTGGTGTCTACCTTTGCCGCCACCGGCAGCGAGTCCACCAAGGCCACCATTGTCACCAAGGAGGAGGAGCGGCTCAAGCGGGGCTGGGAGGACGACAATGATAAGATCATCATCCGTCCCCGTTTCGCCATCCTGGACCCGGTGCTCACCTTCACCGCCCCCCGGTTCCAGACAGCCTCGGGCACGGCGGACATCATCTCCCACATGTGCGAGAACTACTTCAGCGTGGATGGGGACAACGAGTTTTCCGATCACCTGTGTGAGGCTGGCCTGAAAACGGCTATCAAGTTCGGTCCCATGGCTCTGGAGGACCCCTGCAACTACGAGGCCAGAGGCGCGCTGATGTTCCTCAGCGGCTATGCCATCAACGGCTACATGAAGTTCGGCCGCCATGGGGATTGGAACTGCCATGCTCTGGAGCACGAGATGAGCGGTGAGTGGGACATCCCCCACGGAGCCGGCCTGGCCATCGTCACCCCCCGCTGGATGCGGCACATCTACAAGGAACACCTGGACCTGTTTATCCGCTTTGCCACCAGCGTGTTCCACATCCCCTACAATGTGATTTCCCCGGAAAAGACCGCCCTGGCGGGCATCGAGGCCATGGAGGACGTGTTCTTCCGTAAACTGGGCCTGCCCTCCACCCTGCGGGCCCTGGGCGTGCCCGAGGAAAAGATGACAGATGAAATCCTCCACAAGGTCTGCAAGCGCATCTTCTACATGGGCGGGGAGGCCTACGGCGATATGCACGCGCTGCGGGAAGAGGACTTTTTCGCTATTCTGAAGCAGTGCGTCTGATTGGAAGGGAGGAAAACGCGCAATGATCAACTTTGATATCATGAATATCCCCGACATTATTTTTGGACGGGATACGGAGAAGCGTGCCGGCGAGCTGATGAAGGAATTTGGCGCGGCAAAGGTGCTGATCCACCACTCCGGCGAGCCCTTTGTGCTGCCCCTGGTGGAGCGGATTGGCGGCTATCTGACTGAGGCTGGCCTGGAGTGGGTCGAGCTGGGCGGTGTGGTGCCCAACCCCCGCCTGAGCAAGGTGTATGAGGGCATTGAGCTGTGCCGCAGGGAACACATCGACGGCGTTCTGGCCGTGGGCGGCGGCAGCGTCATCGACAGCTCCAAGGGCATTGCCTGCGGCACCCCCTACAGCGGCGACGTCTGGGATATGTACCGCATGGTGGCCCCCGTGGAGGAGCGGCTGGTGCTGGGCGTGGTGTCCACCTTCGCGGGGACGGGCAGCGAGTGCAGCTGCGCCTCTGTGGTGACCAACGAGAAGAAGCAGCTGAAGCTGTCCATCGACAACCAGCCCATTGTCCGCCCGGATTTCTGCATCCTGAACCCCGAGCTGACCTACAGTGTTCCGGCGCTCCAGACGGCCTCCGGCGCCTCCGACATCATGTCCCACCTGATTGAGAACTACTGCACCGCCGTGCCCGATGTCTACATGAACCACGAATTTCTCCTGGCCGGCATGAAGACGGTGCTGCACCAGGCGCCCATCGCCATAGCGGAGCCCGAGAACTACGCAGCCCGCAGCGCCCTGATGGCCACGGCACCTTTTGCCATCAGCGGTCTGCTCCGGCTGGGTCTGGTGGGTGACTGGGCCTGCCACCTGATGGAGCACGAGATGAGCACCGAGTGGAACATCCCCCACGGACTGGGCCTGGCCATCATCACCCCGGTGTGGATGCGCTACGTCTACGAGCGGGACGTCAACCTGTTTGCCAAGCTGGCGGTGGAGCTGTTCCATATCGAGTACGACTACGACGACCCCGCCCGCACGGCCCGGGCCGGCATCGATGCCCTGTCCGACTGGTTCTGCTCCCTGGGTATGCCTAAGACCATTCGGGAGTATGTGAAGGGCGACACCTCAGAGGCCACCCTCTGGAAGATGGCCAACCGCATCGACTACGCCATGGAGGGCCACAAGGTGGGCTGTGCATTCCCCATCACCACGCAGGATGTGGTCAATATCTATAAGCTCTCTCTGTAAAATTTGAACCGTTGCAGAAAAGGTTTCCCGGCAGAATCCTGTCGGGAAACTTTCTGTTACAACACAGCCAGGAGGAATAATCATGACAAAATGGGAAGTATGCGTGCTGATCCTGGGCCGAGTTAGGGCGGAGGAGTCCATGATGGTGCGCTATAAGAGCGGGCGAATGCTTTGTGGAAAGTATATCAGTCTGGCGGCCACGGACGGAACGCACCGGGTGATCATTGATACCGGAACCAGAAATCCCACCCCATCCCGCAATCCGGACTATTTTCAATTTGAACAAAACCGTGAGGAGCATTTGGAGCCGGCACTGCGAAAACATCTGGGCTGGTCGTTGGACAGTGTAGACACCGTAATTAACACCCATCTCCACTCTGACCACTGCGGAGGCAATTATCTGTTTCCGAACGCACTGTTTTATATTCAAAGAGCGGAATGGGAGGCGGCCCAGGCCCTGACGGAGCAGGACAAATTCTATTATGAGCCCTCTGATTACGGGAAGAAGCAGATCAGCTGTTTTCAATGGAGATTTTTGGACGGAGACTGCGACCTGTTCCCGGGACTGCGCCTGATCCAAACGCCGGGCCATACACCAGGTTCTCAGTCTGTTTTGCTGAACACGGCGGAGGGGACCCTCTGTTTTGCGGGCGACGCGGTCCCAACGCGCCGAAATATGGATGAAGACCTGGAGCCTGGAATCAGTGTGGATGGCCGGGCGGCGCTGAGGAGCATTGCGTTGATCCGGCGCTACGCAGACTTTGTTCTTTGCGGACACGACGATCTGCCGTACTCCGGAATGAGGAGAAATTTTTATCCGATTTCCAACTGAAGACGGCCGGACGGCGCGGGGACAGAAAAAATTTATGAAAAAATTGGAACCATTCCCTATAAAATACGTCTATAAAGGATAGACAGGGGTTTTGTACCCCGCATTTTGTGAAAGGAGAAGAAGACGATGAACAAGCGCATCCTGTCTATCCTGCTGACGTCCTTGTTGCTGTGTTCCGCAGTGGCCCCCGGAATCGCGGCGGAGGGCGGCGACAGCGCGGACCGCCTGGCCACTGTCACCGGAAAGGTGAAAAACACCCTGGGCCTGGATACCCAGCGGTATCAGGACTTTAGCGGTCAGCTGACCGAGGGGGGACTGGCCCCCACGTGGCGGCTGAGCTGGAGCGGCGAGGACGGCTCCCTGGAGATTACGGCCTCGGAGTCGGGGAAAATTTTGAGCTATTCCCGCTACAGCGAAGATGAGGACCGGGGCAGTGCGCCCCTCTCCCTGCCCAAGACTGACCCGGACAAGGCAAAAGCGGCGGCGAAGGCGTTTTTGGACCGGGTCCTGGGCTCTGCGGAGACGGTGGATCTGGACGCCTCGGCCGGCGAGCCCAATTATCTGCGGGAGACCAGGAACTACTTCCGAGGGACCATCCTGCTCCACGGCCTGCCCTCCCCTCTCAACTTCTCCATGACGGTGCGCACCTCTGATTACGCCGTGATTCAGTTCCGCCGGGATACCCTGGAAACGGGCTACATGGGCACACTTCCCGCGGCCAGCTTCCGGATGAGGCAGAGCGCTGCAGAGCCCCTGCTCCGCGGCACTCTGTCCCTGCGGCTGGAGTATGTGCTGGAGGAGGGGGAGAAGACGGCGGTTCTGCGCTATCTGCCCAACCGCACAGACAGCTTTTATGTGGACGACGCCTCCCAGAAGCTGGTGAACCTGACCCGGCTGTATGAGGAGCTGGGAGAGGGAGGCAGCTCCGGCAGCAGTAGGGACGAGGCGGCGCCGGACCCGTCGGTTTCCGCCGGCGCGGACAGCAATGGCGGTCTGACCCAGGCGGAGCAGCTGGGCGCGGACAAGCTGAAAGGCACCTTGCCCAAGGAGACCCTGGACCAGAGAGCCAGGTCTATCGAGCAGCTGGGCCTGAACAGCTACACGCTGGCCTCTGTATCCTACTGGGAGGAGGAGCTGGAGAAAGACGCTCCGATTATCACGGCCAGGCTGTCCTATGCCAAGCGGGAGGGGGAGGAGACCCGCCGCAGGGTGGTGACCTTGAACGCCAAGACCGGGGCGCTGATTGAGGTATCCAGCTCCAGGCCCTGGGACCGGGAGGACTGCCGCGTGAGTGAGGACACCGCACGGAAGACGGCGGAGGCCTTTCTGGCCGCCCGGCAGGGGGAGTGGTTCAGCCAGTGCGAGGCCTACAGCGGCGACCCTGGGTATACGAAAGAAGACGGGCGCTATGGCACTTGGAATTTCCAATATGCCCGAAAGGTGAATGGATATTTCTTCCCCGACAATCAGTTCTCCATTGGGATCGACACAGCGGACGGCTCGGTCTCCTCCTACTCCCAGGCCTGGTCGGCGGACGTGCAGTTTGCCGATGCGGATGGGATAGTGTCTATGGAACAAGCGGTGCAGGCCTATTTTAAGACCTTCCAGGTGTCCAAGGGCTATGTGGCGGTTCCCCAGAAGCTGGACCTGTCCGACCCGGAGTACGCCCCGCTGGCCAAGATGGACTACCGGGTGTTCAACAGTCTGAAATTGGGTTGGCAGCTGACGGCACCGGAGAGGAGCGTCAGTGGGATTGACGCTAAAACGGGCAAGCCGGTGTTCTGGACCGGCGCGGAGCGCGGGGCCCTGGAGTACAGCGACCTGGCAGGCTCCCAGGCCAAGCGCGCCGCCGAGACTCTGGCGAAATACGGCATCGGCTACGGAGGAGGAAAGCTTGAGCCGGGTAAGAAGCTGACTCAGCTGGATCTGGTGGTCCTGCTGGCCAGCACCCAGGGGTCGGTGACAGATCCGGAGAACCTGGCCGACGATGCAGACCGGCTCTACCGGATTGCCTACAGCATGGGGATGCTCCGCCGGGAGGAGCGGAATGACAGTCAGCTCCTGTCCCGGATGGATTTGATCAAGTACCTGCTGGATGCAGGAGGCTATGGGCCCGCCGCCCGGCTCCAGGGCATCTATCGGACGGACTTTTCCGATGAGGCGGAGATTCCGGCGCAGATGCTGGGTTACGCCGCTCTGGCCCAGGCCATGGGTGTGGTCCAGGGGGATAAGCTGAATCCCGGGCAGTCCGTCACCCGTGGAGACGCCGTGATCCTGCTGTGCGCCTTTATGGAACGAAGCTGACGCCGAACGTACGGAATCACGCTAAAGAAATCTCCCCGGACAGAATGAAAGGCCTGTCCGGGGAGATTTTGTCATTTCACGAGTTGTAATTGCCTGGCCTTTTTGCTATAATAATCCTCAACTTCAAACATTAGGAGGCTGTCCATGGGAACCGTAGTGCTTACGGACGCGAAATATCGTTCCTCGATTGCCGCAGCCAGGGCTCTGGGACGCTTCGGATATCGGGTGGTGGCGGTCCAGGCCGGGGAGGGCGGCTTTCCTGACCCGCCGGTGTTCGCCTCCCGTTTTGTCTCCGAGGGCCGGCGGATCTCCGCCGCGCCCGACGGGCCGGAGTATAGTGGCCGCCTGCTGGCGCTGCTGGAGGAATATGACAATCCGGTCCTCTTTTGTGCGGGGGCGGCCACGTTGAATGTAGTGTCCCACCGGCGAGAGGAGTTCTCCCGGGTGTGCCGCTTTTTGATTGCCCCGCCGGAGGTGCTAGACCAGCTCAACGACAAGGAGGCGGTACACCGCCGGGCCCGGGAGCTGGAGATTCCCGTGCCCAGGCAGTTTGACGGGGAGCCGGAGTCTTATCCGGTGGTAATCAAGCCCCACTGTGGGGAAAAGTTCGGGCTGAAAGCCCGGGACCGCTACGCCATAGCCCGCACGCCGGAGGAGTACCGCGCCCGTCTGGCCGCCATGGCGCGGTATGACCCCAGTCCTATCGTGCAGGAGCGGGTCACAGGGGAGGGGGCGGGGGTCAGTCTGCTGCTGGACCGGGACTCCCGCCTGGTCTGCGCCCTGTGCCACCGCCGGATCCGGGAGTTCCCCGCAGCCGGAGGGCCCTCCACCTGCTGCGAGAGCTTTTACGACGCCGGGATGATCCAACAGGCTTACCGCCTGCTGGCCTCCTTCGGCTTTGTGGGGATGGCGATGGTGGAGTTCAAAGGCCCCTGTGTGCTGGAGGTCAACCCTCGGGTCTGGGGCAGCTTCCCCCTGACGGACTGCGCCGGCAGTCCCTTCGCCTGCCGCTACGCCCAGGCGGCGGCGGGGGAGGTGCTGGAGTACGACCCCCACGACTACAAGACCGGCGTGCGGATGCGCTTTCTGCTTAATGACGGTGCGGCTATGCTGGACTACCTGCGCCATGGCCAGCCCAAAAAGTTTTTGCAGGGCGCGGCGGACCTGTTCCGGACTAGGGAGGCCCTCTCCTCCCGGGAGGACCCCGCCCCCATGCGGCGCTACCTGCGCAGCGCGCTTTTCAGGAGGTAACCATGGAGCTGCGGCTGGATTTGCACATTCACTCCCGGCGCTCCCCGGACGGCTGTATGTCCATGTCCGAGATCGTAGCGCGGGCGAAAGAGGCGGGCCTCAACGGAGTGGCCGTCTGCGACCACGACCTGGTTTTGACCGACCCGCCGGAGACGGCTGATTTTTTGGTGATTCCCGGTGTGGAGGTGTCCACCGAGTACGGGCACCTGCTGGGGCTGTTCGTCACCGGGCCGGTGGACACCCGCGACTTCCGCCAGGCAGCGGAGCGGATTCATCAGCAGGGGGGGCTGGCGGTGCTGGCCCACCCCTTCCAGCGCCACAGCGACCTGGCGCGGCTGGAGCCCGTCCTCCCGCTGCTGGACGGGGTGGAGGTCTGGAACAGCCGTGCGGACCGAAAAAATCCCCGGGCCAACGCCATGGCCGGAGAGTTGGCCCGGTCCTGCGGTCTGCGCCCCTTCGGGGGGAGCGACGCCCACCTGCCCCAGGAGATCGGCAACGGTGTCACCGTTGTGGAGGTGGAGGCGCTGACGATGGAGGCGGTGAAAGCCGCCCTGCTTGCGGGACAGGCCCGGACCGCCGGGCGGCGGAGCAGAGCCTGGTACACCGCCCGGAGCCAGCTGAACAAGCGCCGGCGGACCGGGGCGGGCTGGACGGCCTATCTGAAATGGGGGGCCTTTGCCCTGAAGTGCCTGGCCCAGGACGCCCTGCCCTGGCCGGGATCGAACTGGAACGAAATGTAAGATAAGGAGACTGTATCATGTCACTAATCGTAAAAGTTGGGAAAAAAGGCAAGCGGATCGTGAAAAAACTGATTGCTCCGGCGGAGAAGCACAGCGTCAGCTACACCCGCCGGATCGAGCGGGTGAAGACCGGGCGGCGCATCTGCGCCATGACCTTTGACGACGGCCCTATGGATATCCCCGCCGCCCCCGACCGCTTTGGCGGGACCTCCCTGACCGATGTGCTGCTGGACACCCTGGCAGAGTTCGGGGCCAAGGGCACCTTCGATGTGGTGGGCGACACCAGCGAGAACTACCCGGACAAGGCGGGCAAGGTGGGCAGCGCCGCCTGGGGGGGCATCCAGTATGACCACTACCCCGACATCAACCAGGACGACAAGGGCGGCGTGGTCCACAATGACCGGCTGATCCGCCGGATGCTGGCCGAGGGCCACCAGATTACCAGCCACGGATACCGCCACATCATTTTCGGCAAAAAGCCCTTTGTATACGGCGCACGGGTCTACCTGGGCACCATGGACAAGGCGGTGGAGGACCTGGAGAAGCTGGACGTGCTGATGCAGGACCGCTACGGCTACACCCTGACCATGCACCGCCCGCCCCACTACGTGGACCGGATGCAGGACGGCTTTACCAGCTACGACGTCTGCGACAAGATGGGCTACCAGTACCTGGCGGCCTCCTTTGACGGAGCCGGCTGGCTGCCCTCCACCCTCAGCGACCCGGAGGCCGCCCTCCAGGCCGAGGTGGACGCCATGGTGGAGCCCATGCGCAAGGCGTTGGAGAAGGACCCGGAGTTCTTCTGCGGGCAGATCATCTTCCAAAAGGACGGCTACAATATGGGCAAGCGGACACCGGTGGCCTTTGGCCTGCGCAAGCAGCTGGAGTTGCTGAAGGCCTGGGGCTACCAGGTGGTCACGGTGGACACCCTGATGGCGGAGAGCCCCTTTGCCGATGTGGGCCGGGACGACCCCCTCTTTGAGAAGCTGTGCGGGCTCCAGCGGGAGCGGGCCATTGTATACTCCGACAACTGCCTGCGCCTGGAGGCCCCTATGACCTGCGGGGAGCTGGCCATGCTCCTGGCCCCCAAGGAGGAGGCGCTGGGCCGCCGGTGGGAGGAGATCCGCCGGACCGGTAAGCGGCAGTCCCCCTATTGGGGGGCTGTGGATTGGTGCGTCCGGCAGGGCCTGCTGGCTAGGGGAGTCAAGGCGGACAGCCCGATTACCGCCCTGCCCGAGGGGCTGTTCGCCCCGGTGGAGAACTACACCCGGCGGGAGGTCTATCGGGCCTATAAGGGTGTGTAACAAAATCAGAACAGTCAGAACAGCGAAGTTTGGCGCTTTGAGAGCGCCGGGCTTCGCTATTTTTGGCAGCTTTGCATCCTCAGTAAACGGAAAAATTTCGTCCGGGAGGGGGCGGTTATTTGGGAGAAATGAAGAAAAGGCTGGGCGAGGAAAACTTTTCCTTGACATCGGGGCGGAGAGCTCTATAATAAGGCTCAAGTATTTTAGTTAAAATAATTTAGATAAAATACTTGAGAATAAATGCGTGAAAGGACGGCAGACCAAAATGGAGATTACTTTTGAAAATGTACGCGATATTATTGTAGAGACCCTGAGCTGCGACGCCGCGGACATCAAGCCCGAGACCAACCTGATCGAGGACCTGGAGGCCGACTCCCTGGAGATCGTGGAGCTGTCCATGGCCCTCCAGGAGAAACTGGGCGCGGGCATCGAGGACGAGGACCTGGAGAAGATCCACACCGTCCAGGACATTCTGGATTACATCAAGAGCAAGCAGGCGTAAGGAGAGCGCGCAATGGAATTACAGGAGCTTTACGGCCTGATGGACCGCTTTGCCGCCTCCGGGCTGACGGCCCTGGAGTGGGAGCGCGAGGGGGAGCGGGTGGCCCTGCGGCGGGAGGGGACCGTTTCCCAGACTGTGGCCGCCCCCGCTCCGGTTTCTGTTTCCTCCGTCCCGGAGGAGGAGGGAGAGGTGGTGTCCGCCCCACTGGTGGGGGTGTTCTACGCCACCCCCGCCCCGGAGGAGCCCCCCTACGTCACCGCCGGGGCCCAGGTGAAGAAGGGGGACACCCTCTGTCTCATCGAGGCCATGAAGATGATGAGCGAGGTCCCCGCCCCCGCCGACTGCGTGGTGGAGGAGATCCTGGCCCAGGACGGCGAGGCGGTGGGGATGGGCGCCCCCCTGTTCCGAATCCGGAGGGTGTGAGGCCATGGTGAAGCGTGTGTTGATCGCCAACCGGGGGGAGATCGCCCTGCGGATCATCCGGGCCTGTCGGGAGCTGGACATCGAGACGGTGGCGGTGTACTCCCAGGCTGACGAGAGCTCCCTGGCCGCCCAGCTGGCCACCCAGTCCCTGTGCATCGGCCCGGCCAGGGCGGCGGACAGCTACTTAAATCAGGACGCTATCCTCTCCGCCGCCCTGGCCAGCAAATGCGACGCCATCCACCCCGGCTACGGCTTTCTGTCGGAAAATCCCGACTTTGCTGACCGGTGCGTCCAGGCTGAGCTGAAGTACATCGGCCCTTCCGGAGATGTGATCCGGAAGCTGGGCAGCAAATCCGCCGCCCGGACCCTGGCCCGGAGCGCTGGGGTGCCGGTGGTGCCCGGTTCGGACGGAGCCCTGAAAAACCTCCGCCAGGCCAAGGCTCTGGCCGAGGAGGTGGGCTATCCCGTCCTGCTGA
Organism: uncultured Oscillospiraceae bacterium; assembly: GCA_910578735.1. Taxonomy (GTDB): domain Bacteria; phylum Bacillota; class Clostridia; order Oscillospirales; family Oscillospiraceae; genus Lawsonibacter. Next base: position 41,588 of record CAJTSQ010000007.1, on the reverse strand, counting down.
AGGCATCCGCCGGAGGGGGCGGCCGGGGGATGCGCCAGGCTGCCGGCCCGGAGGACATCGATCGGGCCTTTCAGGAGGCCCGGGCCGAGGCGGTGGCCTGCTTCGGCGACGGAGAGCTGTATCTGGAGAAGCTGGTGGTCAATCCCCGGCACATCGAGTTCCAGATTATGGCGGATACCCAGGGCCACGTGGTCCACCTGGGGGAGCGGGACTGCTCCATCCAGCGCCGCCGGCAGAAGCTGGTGGAGGAATCTCCCTCCATGGCCCTCACCCCCGCCCTGCGGGAGGAGATGGGCCGGGCCGCCGTGGCCGCCGCCAAGGCGGCGGGCTATGTAGGGGCGGGGACGGTGGAGTTTGTCCTGTCCCCGGAGGGGCAGTTCTATTTTATCGAGATGAACACCCGCATCCAGGTGGAGCACCCGGTTACCGAGCTGGTCACGGGCATCGACCTGGTGAAGGAGCAGCTCCGGGTGGCTTCCGGCCTGCCCCTGTCCTTCACCCAGGAGGACGTCCAGGTGACAGGCCACGCCATCGAGTGCCGCATCAACGCCGAGGACCCGGAGCGGGACTTTATGCCCTGCCCGGGGACCACCACGTTTTTGCATCTGCCCGGCGGGCCGGGGGTACGGGTGGACACCGCCCTGTATACCGGCTACGAGGTGCCCCCTTACTATGATTCCCTGGTGGCCAAGGTGCTGGCCCACGGCTCCACCCGGCTGGAGTCCGTCCGCCGGATGCGCCGGGCTCTGGAGGAGCTCATCATCGAGGGCTACCCCACCAACGCCCCTCTGGCCCACCTGATTATGCACGACCCGGAGTTTGTACGGGGCCGGTATGACACCGGATTTCTGGACAAAAATCTGGAGCGGCTGCTGGAGCTGGCCCGGACCTGCGACCGCCTGATGGAGGGAGAGGAAAAACCGTGAATCAAACATTTTCCCGCCGCCGGGACAGGCTGCTCACCTACCGGGCCATGCGGGAGGGGAAAATTACCTCCTCCCGGCGGACCAGGTGCTCCGCCTGCGGGGAGGAGAGCCCCCAGCTGGAGTGGGACCGCAATTTGCAGGTCTGCCCCAGATGCGGCTTCCACGCCCCCATCGGGGCCTACTACCGGCTGTCCAACATTCTGGACCCCGGCTCCTTTCAGGAGCTGGAGGATAAGCTGTCCCCCGCCGACCCCCTGACCTTCCCCGACTACCGGTCGAAGCTGTCTGACCTGGAGCAGTCCACCGGCCTGAAGGACGCCGCCGTGGCCGCCCTGGGCAGGATCGACGGCCGCAGGGCGGTCTTCGCCGTGCTGGACAGCCGATTTTTAATGGGCAGCATGGGCACGGCAGTGGGGGAGAAAATCACCCGCACCGCCGAGTACGCCGCCAAAAAGAAGCTGCCTCTGGTGATTTTCTCCGCCAGCGGCGGGGCCCGGATGCAGGAGGGCATTTTTTCCCTGATGCAGATGGCCAAAACCGCCGCTGCGGTTCAGCGGTTCCAGAGCGGGGGCGGGCTGTACATCTCCTGTTTTACCCACCCCACTACCGGCGGGGTGACGGCCAGCTTCGCCTCCTTGGGGGATATCATGCTGGCCGAGCCGGGGGCCCTCATCGGCTTTGCCGGGCCCCGGGTCATTGAGCAGACCATCAAGGAACAGCTTCCCGAGGGGTTTCAGCGGGCCGAGTATTTGCTGGACCACGGCTTTCTGGACCGGATTGTCCCCCGGAGCGAGTGGCGGGCAGTTTTGTCCCAGCTGCTGGCCCTCCATGAGAAGGGGGGACGTACATGAGCCGCTATACTCCGGAGGAAAAAGTGAAGCTTGCCCGCCACCCGGACCGTCCGGGCACGGCGGACTTTATCGACGCCCTGTTTACTGACTTTTTTGAGCAGCGGGGAGACCGTCTCTGCGGCGAGGACGGCAGTATTTTCGGGGGAATTGCCCGGTTCCACGGCCGGCCCGTTACGGTACTGGGCCACCGGAAGGGGAAGAATCTGGAGGAAAATCTCACCTGCAACTTCGGCATGCCCTCCCCCGAGGGCTACCGCAAGGCCCAGCGGCTGATGCGCCAGGCGGAGAAATTTTCCAGGCCCATCATCACCTTTGTAGACACTCCGGGGGCCTACCCCGGCCGGGAGGCGGAGGAGCGGGGCCAGGGGGAAGCCATCGCCCAGTGCCTGGCCCTGATGAGCACTCTGGAAGTGCCCGTTATCTCGGTGATTACCGGCGAGGGGGGCAGCGGCGGAGCCTTGGCCCTGGCCGTCGCCAACCGGGTGCTCATGCTGGAGCACGCGGTCTACTCCGTCCTCTCCCCGGAGGGCTTTGCATCCATTTTGTGGAAGGACTCCAGCCGGGCCGGCGAGGCCTGCGGCGTGATGAAGCTCACCGCCCAGGACCTGCGCCGGGGCGGCATCGTCCAGGGCGTCCTGCGGGAGCCCGAGGGGGGCGCCCACACCGATTGGCAGGCCGTTTTCCGCACAGTGGACGCCGCTTTGACCCACGAGCTGGCCGCCCTGGATAAGCTGCGGGGCCCCGCCCTGGCCAGACAGAGATATGATATGTTCCGCGTTATGGGCCAGAACCTGGCCCCGGCGGGGAGGGAGGAGCCATGAGCGCGCCCCGGATTTTAGCCACCGGCCGGTGTCTGCCGGCCCGGGTGGTGACCAACGAGGATTTGAGCCGGACGGTGGACACCAGTGACGAGTGGGTGTTCAGCCGTACTGGCATCCACAGCCGCCATTTTTGCACCGGAGAGACCGGCCTGGACCTGGCCCTGTCCGCGGCCCGCCAGGCCATGGACCGGGCGGGGATTACAGCGGCGGATATCGGGGTGTGCCTGGTGGCTACCTTTACCCCCGACCACGCCAGCCCCTCCACCGCCTGCCTGCTCCAGCGGGAGCTGGGGCTGGAGGAGGACACCCTCTGCTTCGACCTGAACGCCGCCTGTGCCGGCTTTCTCTACGGCCTGAAAACCGCCCACGCCCTGCTGTCCGACGCCCCCCGGCCCTGCGCCCTGATTGTGGGGGCGGAGGTCATCAGCCGGGTGATGGACCACACCGACCGCAACACCTGTGTCCTTTTCGGAGACGGGGCGGGGGCGGCGGTAATCCGGCGGGACGAGTCCCGGAGCTGGCACACCGTCTTCGGCTCCCGGGGGGACCCTGACAGCATCCGGGTCCAGGGGCCGGGGCCGGTCCCCTCCGCCATCCATATGGACGGCAAGGCGGTGTTCCGCTTTGCGGTGGAGGTGGTGGAGCGGTCCATCCGCCAGCTGATGGAGCGGGAGGGGCTGTCCTCCGTCAACGACCTGGACCTGGTGGTCTGCCACCAGGCCAACGCCCGGATTATTGACCACGTCGCCAAAAAACTGAAGGCCCGGGAGGGCCTGTTTTACAAAAATATGGACCGCTACGGCAACACCTCCGCCGCCAGCATCCCCATCGCCCTGGACGAGCTGACCGAGACGGGGGCCCTGCGGCCCGGTATGCGGATTGTCACCGTGGGCTTCGGCGGCGGCCTCACCTGGGCCGGAGCGCTGCTGCGGTGGTAAAATCGTGGGACCCGACGACCTCGGCGGGTCATTCGTCAGAGGATGACGGCCGGTTGCGGTATGGCCCGCCCAGGTGGGCGGGCCCCACAGAGGTAAGGAGAAATACCATGAAATTAAACGAAATCCTGGGGACCGAGTTCCCCATCATCCAGGGCGGCATGGCCAACATCGCCACCGGCGAATTTGCCGCCGCCGTGTCCAACGCCGGGGCGCTGGGTCTCATCGGTGCGGGGGGGATGAACGCGGACACCCTGCGGGAGCACATCCGCACCTGCAAGTCCCTCACAAGTAAGCCCTTCGGGGTGAACATTATGCTGATGAACCCCGCCGCCGCCGAGATGGCCCAGGTGGTCATAGAGGAGGGGGTGAAGGTGGTTACCACCGGGGCGGGGGTGCCCAGCCAGTTCGTCCCCGCCTGGAAGGAGGCGGGGGTCAAGGTATTCCCTGTGGTCCCCGCCACCACCCTGGTCCGCCGCCTGGAGCCTCTGGGGGTGGACGGCTTCATCGCCGAGGGCACCGAGTCCGGCGGCCACGTGGGCGAGCTGACCACCATGGCCCTGGTGCCCCAGGTCTGTGAGGTCACCGGCCTGCCAGTGATTGCCGCCGGCGGCATCGCCAGCGGGAAGCAGCTGGCCGCCGCCCTTGCCCTGGGAGCCTGCGGGGTGCAGGTGGGCACCTGCCTGCTGGTGAGTGAGGAGTGCCCCATCCACGACAACTACAAGCAGGCCATTTTAAAGGCCAAGGACAGCGACACCACCGTCACCGGCCGGTCGGTAAACGCCCCGGTGCGGATTTTGAAGAACCAGATGTCCCGGGAGTATTTGAAGCTGGAGCGGGCCGGGGCCGAGCGGATGGAGCTGGAGAAGTTCACCCTGGGCTCCCTGCGCCGGGCGGTCTTCGACGGTGACGTGAAAACCGGCTCCCTGATGTGCGGCCAGAATGCCGGACTGCTCCATGAGATTCGCCCCCTGCGGGTCATTCTGGAGGAGCTGTGCTCCGGCTGCCGGGATACGGTCCGCCGCCTGGCGGAGGAGGTTTAACATGAAATTAGCCTTTGTATACGCCGGACAGGGCAGCCAGCATGTGGGCATGGGAAAGGATTTTTACCAGGAATTTACCCTGTTTGCCCAAGTGTTTGACCACGCCCCGGTGGATTTCGACCTGAAAAAGCTGTGCTTTGAGGGCCCGGAGGAACAGCTCTCCCAGACCCGCTACACCCAGCCCTGTATGGCGGCCTTCGCCGTGGGGGTGACCGACCTGCTGTATCAGGAGGGGATACGCCCTCAGCTGGCGGCGGGCCTGTCGTTGGGGGAGTACTCCGCCCTCTACGCCGCCGGAGTGTTCAGCCGGGGAACGGTGATCTCCACGGTGGCCCTCCGGGGCCGGGCCATGGAGGAGGCCGCCGCCGGATTGGACTGCGGCATGACCGCCGTGCTGGGCCTGGACCGGGAGAAGCTTCAGCAGGTCTGCAACGGGGCGGCGGAGCTGGGTGTGGTCCAGATCTGCAACTACAACTGTCCCGGTCAGCTGGTCATCGGCGGGGAGAAGGCCGCCGTGGATAAGGCCGGGGAGCTGGCGAAGGAGCTGGGCGCCAAACGCTGTATGCCCCTGAAGGTGAGCGGCCCCTTCCATACCCGGCTGATGAAACCCGCCGGGGACGCTCTGGCGTCTCACTTCAAGACCATCGACTTCCGGCCCATGGCCCTGCCCGTCTATTTCAACTGCCTGGGCGGCCCCATGGAGACAGGAGACAATATCCCCGCCCTGCTGGAGCGGCAGGTCCAGTCCTCCGTCTACTGGGAGGACACCATCCGCCGCATGGAGGCGGAGGGCGTGGACACCGTGGTAGAGATCGGTCCGGGAAAGGCCCTGAGCGGCTTCTTCAAAAAGACCGCCCCCGGCATCAGGACCTGCCACATTGACACAGCGGCGGACTTCCACAGCGTGGTATCCGCCCTGAAAGGAGTAACGGCATGAGCTTAAAAGGAAACGTGGCCCTGGTCACCGGCGGCAGCCGGGGGATTGGCCGGGCCGTCTGTCTGGAGCTGGCCCGGCAGGGGGCGGCAGTAGCGGTGAACTACGCCGGCAACAGCGCCGCGGCGGAGGAGACGGTGGAGCAATGCCGGGCGCTGGGCGTGGAGGCGGAGGCTTTCCGGGCTGACGTGGCTGACCCCGCCGCCTGCGACGCCCTGGTGGCGGCGGTGAAGGAGCGGTTTGGCCGGCTGGATATTCTGGTGAATAACGCCGGCATCGCCCGGGACGGCCTGCTTATGACCGCCAAGGAGGAGGACTTTTCCCAGACCCTGGACACCAACCTGAAAGGGGCCTACTTCTGCACCAAGGCGGCAGCCAAGGTGATGCTGCGTCAGAAGTACGGGCGGATCGTCTGCCTGTCCAGCGTTGTGGGCCTGCGTGGCAACCCGGGCCAGACCGCCTACGCCGCCAGCAAGGCGGGGGTGATCGGTCTGGTGAAGGCGGCCGCCAAGGAGCTGGCCGGGCGGGACATCACCGTCAACGCGGTGGCCCCCGGCTTTATCGAGACCGACATGACTGCCGTTCTGCCCGAGAAGGCCAAAGCGGCCATGCTGGGGACCATTCCCAAGGGACGCCCCGGCTCCCCCAAGGAGGTAGCCCGTGCGGTGGCCTTCTTCGCCGGGCCGGAGTGCGCCTACATCACCGGACAGGTGCTGTGCGTAGACGGCGGCATGGCCGTTTAATGAGGTGAAAGAGATGGAAAAGCGCAGAGTTGTGATTACCGGCATGGGCACCGTCAACCCGGTGGGGAATACAGTGTCTGACAGCTGGGCGGCCGTGAAGGCGGGGACGTGCGGCATTGGGCCCATCACCCGCTATGACGCCTCTGAGATGAAGGTAAAACTGGCCGGCGAGGTGAAAAATCTGGACCTGGACGCCCTGCTGGGAAAGCGGGAGACCAAGAAGATGGACCGCTTCACCCAGCTCTCTCTGGCGGCCGCCGACGAGTGTATGTCCGACGCCGGACTGGACCGGGAGAAGGAGAATCTGAACCGCTGCGGCGTCATCTTCTCCAGCGGCATCGGCGGCTTCGAGACGGTGGGCCAGGCCCACCAGCGGGGGAGCGAGCGGGGCTGGGATAGTGTCTCTCCGTTCATGATCCCCATGATTATCTCCAACATGGCGGCGGGGCACATGGCCATCCGCTATGGGTTCAAGGGCATGTGCTCCTGCGTGGTAACCGCCTGCGCCGGAGGAACCAACGCCGTGGGAGACGCCTTCCGCCACATTCGGGACGGCTACGCCGAGGTGATGCTCTGCGGCGGCGGCGAGGCGGCCATCACGCCGCTGGCTATGGGGGGCTTTACCGCCATGAAGGCCCTCCATGAGGGGAGCGCCCCCCTGCGGGCCTCTATCCCCTTTGATAAGGAGCGCTCCGGTTTTGTCATGGGGGAGGGGGCGGGCGCCCTCCTGCTGGAGGAGCTGGGCCACGCCCAGGCCCGTGGGGCCAAGATCTACGCCGAGGTTGTCGGCTACGGCGCCAACTGCGACGCCCACCACATCACCGCCCCCGCCCCCGGCGGGGCGGGCGGAGCCGCCTGCATGGCCCAGGCTCTGGCCGACGCGGGAATTGCCCCCCAGGCGGTGGACTACATCAACGCCCACGGCACCTCCACCCCCCTCAACGACGAGAGCGAGACGGCGGCCATCCACACAGTATTCGGCGACCACGCCGAGGAGCTGATGGTCAGCTCCACCAAGTCCATGACCGGCCACCTGCTGGGGGCCGCCGGCGCGGTGGAGGCCATCTTTACCGCCCTGGCCCTGGGGGAGGGCTTTGTCCCTGCCACCATCGGCTATCAGGTTCCCGACTCGGCCTGCGATTTGGATATCGTACCCAATCAGGGCCGGACTGCGGACATTAAGATTGCTCTGTCCAACTCCCTGGGTTTTGGAGGACACAACGCGGCTATTGTGCTGAAAAAGTGGGAGGCGTGACGATATGGAGCTGAATATCGACCAGATCGAGGCCATCCTGCCCCACCGCTATCCCTTCCTGCTGGTGGACAGGATTACCGAGTGCGTCCCCGGCGAAAGCGCGAAGGGGATAAAGTGCGTCACCGCCAACGAGCCCTTTTTTCAGGGCCACTTCCCCGGCTTTAAGGTGATGCCCGGGGTGCTTATCATCGAGGCCCTGGCCCAGGTGGGGGCGGTGGCCATTCTCACTGAGCCGGGCTCCGAGGGCAAGCTGGCCCTTTTCGGCGGCATCAAAAACGCCCGGTTCAAGCGTCAGGTCCGGCCCGGCGACGTGCTGGAGCTGGAGTGCCGTCTCACCGCCCGAAAGGGGCCGGTGGGCTTCGGCACGGCGGAGGCCCGGGTGGAGGGCAAGCTGGCCTGTAAGGCGGAGCTTACCTTTGCCCTCACTGACCGGCCCGGTCCCTCTTGCGAAACGGAGGGTTCTCTGGTATAATGGCCTTGATTCGGAATTGGAAGGGGGAGAAGCGGGTGCTGGAGGATAGCTTTGACCGGATCTATACCAAATTCAAGCTGCATTTTTATCAGGCCGTCTTCTCCCGGTTCCAGACCCGGGAGGCCAGTCTGACGGCGGTGGAGACCTTCTGCATGGAGATCATCCGGGCGCTGGATGAGCCCACCATCAACGAGTTCGCCTCCTTCGCCAACCTCTCCTCCCCCAACGCCGCCTATAAGGTGAACAGCCTGATCCGAAAGGGGTATGTGGAGAAGGTCCAGTCCCCCAACGACCGCCGGGAGTACCACCTGCGGCCCACCCAGAAGTTCCACGACTACTACAATCTGAGCAGCGCCTATATCCGGGAGGTCATGGACCGGGTGCGGGAGCGCTTTACCCCGGAGGAGGTGGCCCAGATGGACCGGGTGCTGGACATTGTGGGCCAGGAGCTGATGCCAGAGGTAGACTTAAAACAGAGCGAAACTTAAGTATTGACAGGACCAGCTGGAGTGTTCCGGCAGGTCCTGAATTTTTATCCCTGTGAATAGGAGTATCCGTGCAATCCGCAGAGTTTGTATAGCATGGCGGAAATATATTTGTGAAAAATTGCGGTTGATTTTCTTACAGCATTTCACTATTATGATAAAGTGCTAAATCGATAGAGTGCGAAAGCAATCCGCACTGCCGATTGTTCCGAGAAGGGAAACATAGGGATGGGCCGCTGCGCGGCTCTATAGAATTGGAAAAAGGAGAGAACAAGGATGCAAGTGATTCCAACAATAAGTTTAAAAGGCGGGCAGGCGGTCTGTCTGAAAGAAAGCGGCCTCAATGCCGCGTGGCAAGTGGCACAGGACCCTGTAGCGGCGGCCCAGGCCTGTTATGATGCCGGAGTTCGGTATCTCCACATGGTGGACTTGGATGGAGCCAGGGAGGGTGTTCGGAGAAATGGGGAGATCGTCAGAGCGGTGGCCGGGGCGGGCCTGAAAATTGAATTGGGCGGCGGCATCCGGTCCATGCAGGATCTGGACGAGGTGTTCCAGCTGGACATCTGGAGGGCCGTCATTGGATCCGCAGCCGTCAATTCCCCGGAGTTTGTGCGGGCCGCGGTGGAGAAATACGGTCCTGAACACATCGCTGTCAGCGTAGACGCCAAAGAGGGACTGCTCCGCACCGGCGGCTGGGAACGGGAAGAACGGCGGAACTATCTCTTTTTTTCCAAGGAGATGGCGGCGCTGGGGGTCAAATACATCATTTTTACTGATATTGCTGCTGTTGGCACCCTGTCCGGGCCATCCTTTGCACGGCTGAAATTCCTCCGGGACGGGGTGGACTGCTTCCTGATTGCGGCTGGAGGAGTATCTTCCAACGCAGATCTGCGGGCGCTGAACCGCATGGGCCTCCCCGCCGCGATTGTGGGAAAGGCATGGTATACCGGGACTGTGGACTTGAGAAGGGCGGTGGAGGAGGCCGGTCCCCAGTGAGCCCTTGCCCGGCTGCGGCGGCGTAAGCCGCCGCTTTTTTATGCCGTCGCCGGGAGCCAAATAAAACCAGGGTGAAGAACACGGGAAGCTGTGTGATAATTAAAAAAACAGGAAAAAAGATGAAGTTTGGAAGAGAGAAATTGGATTGGGAGGGGATTCTACACCTTAAAAAAAATGCTGAAATAACTTGAAAACAGGTGGCTTCTGTGGTACTCTAATAGGCAGTAGCGATGATAGCCGCTGCACGAAAAATATGCTCTGAAAGAGAAAAGGAGTTTCGATTATGTCTGACTACATACGCAGATTGCCTGTTTATCTTTTGTTGGATTGCTCCGGTTCCATGATGGGCGAGCCCATCGAGGCCCTGCGGCAGGGGGTAAAGGCCCTGCTCTCCGAGCTGCGGGGCGACCCCCAGGCCCTGGAGACCGCCTACCTGTCCGTCATCACCTTTGACAGCCACGCCCGGCAGACCATGCCCCTCACCGAGCTGATGCAGTTTAAAGAGCCTGAGCTCCGCGCCAGCGGCGCCACTGCCCTGGGCGGCGCGCTGGAGGTGCTGATGGACTGTGTGGAGAACGAGGTCCACAAGTCCACTGAGACCCAGAAGGGGGACTGGCGGCCCCTGGTGTTTATCCTCACCGACGGCTCGCCCACAGATACCGACGCCTTTAACCGGGCGGTGCAGAGGATCAAGGGCGCAAAGATTGCCAATATCATCGCCTGCGCGGCGGGCTCCAACGCCAATACCACCTACCTGAAGCAGATCACAGAGAATGTGCTGATGATGAACACCCTGTCCGCCGGCGACATGGCCCAGTTTTTCCAGTGGGTGTCCGGTTCCATCAAGATGTCCTCCAAGAGCCTGGACGTCAAGCCGGACGGCCCCATCCAGCTGCCCCCGCCGCCCCAGGGGTTTGTGGTGGTGCCCTGATTGGTGATATTGCGAAAAGGAGCGACGGCCATGGATGGAACAGCTGACCGGGAGATCACAAGCCTGAAGCTGAAGGACTTTTCCCGGACGGACAAGCCGGCCCCTCCGGAGCCGGACCCTGTGCCGGAGGGACCGCCCCCAGCGCCCGCGCCGGAAGAACCCGCCCCGACCGGGTTGGAGCCTGGGCCGGAAGAACCCGCCCCTGAGCCGGCGGAGGCGGGGGAGGCTGCCCCTGAGCCGGACGCCCCGGCGGAGGCGGGGGAGGCTGCCCCTGAGCCGGACGCCCCGGCGGAAACGGAGGCCCGCCAGCCGGAGAAACCGCCCAAGCCGCTGACCAGCGAGGAGGTTACCGGGCACACGGCCAGCCTCTGGAAATACCTGCCCGTTCCGGAGGGGGAGCCGGAGCCCAGCCCGGAGTATCTCTTTGGCGAGACGGACTACCCCGGCAGCCGGATTATAGGCGCGCGGGTCCGGGGGAAAAAGCATAAGCACGAGGGCACCAACTGCGACGACTGGTATGAGACGGCCAGCTGCGGCGATATCACCTTTCTGGCGGTGTCCGATGGGGCGGGCTCCAAGCGGTTTTCCCGCATCGGGGCCCAGGTGTCCTGCAAGGCTGCGGCGGGCTATCTGGTGAAAGCCTTCTCCGCGGCTCTGGCCGGCCGGCCGGAGCTGGCCGATGAGATCAAGCTGCCCCTGTCCGACCGAAACTGCATGGAGGCCTGCGGCCAGCTGGCCAAACTGGTGCAGGAGTCGGTGGTCAAGGCCTATGAGGCGGTGGAGGCGGCCTGGTACCAGCGGACGCTGGACCCCGCTTTTCCTCAGGTCCTGGGCCGGGAGCTGGAACTCAACGACCTGTCCGGCACCCTGCTGGTTACGGCTGTCGTCCCTGTGGACAAGGAGACCGGGGAGCACCTGATTATCAGCTGCCAGGTGGGGGACGGCATGATCGCCATCTTGAATACCAAGGGGGATTTTTCCGCCTCGGTCAAGCTGATGGGCAAGCCGGACAGCGGTGATTTTTCCGGGGAGACGGAGTTTTTGACCTCCCCCAGGATGCACCTGCTGGAGTCTCTCCAGAGCAGGACCAAGCTCTCCCGGGGGATTGTGGACCTGGTGCTGGTCATGAGCGACGGGGTGGCCGACGACTACTTCCCCAATGAGACCGAGATGCGGCGGCTGTACTATGACCTGACTGCCAACGGGATTATCCCGGGGCGGGGGAGGGGCCTGACCCTGGCGGAGCTGTCCCAGCAGCAGATCAGGCAGTTTAAAAAGCTGCCCGATCCCCTCGCCTATCCCTGGGTGAACGACCAGAGTGTGAAGATTTCCCTGCACTACACCAAGCGGATCTGTGAGGCGTTTGGCCTCTCCCTGGAGGAGCTGTGGGCTGACCCCGCTGTGCTGGAGCTGGCCCGGCTGGAGCTGGATGACCGCCTCCGGGCGGCGCCTCCGGCGGAACGGCTGAAGCTGTGGCTGGACAACTATGTGGAGCGGGGCTCCTTTGACGACCGCACGCTGGTAATCGCGCAGATATAAGGAGATGGGAGTATGGGCGAGGTAGCGGAAGCCATCCTGACAGACGGAAGGAAAATTCAATACGTGATTCGGGAAAATCCGCCCCACGGCGGGATGAAATACACCTACTTTGCGCCGGATAAGTCCTATGTGGTCCAATTTTTCAACGACCCGGCGGTGGCGCGGAACCCAAACCTGCGGAAACGGGTGGAGGCAATCATCGGCAAGTACAACCCCACCCTGGCGGAACAGGACGGCGGGGCCCGGGGGAACAGCCCGTCGATGGCCTCCTATTTTGCCGGCCGGTTCTGCTGGCCCACGGCCATTGTGGAGTACCCGGAGTTCGGAATCGTCTGTCCGGCCTATCCCCCCAACTACTTTTTTTCCGAAAATGTAGCTATCATCCCCGAACTCAGTGCGGAGCTGCGGGGAAAGGACAAAAAGAGCAAGTGGTTCACCTCCGCCAAGCTGCGGCGTTATATGAGGGAGCAGGAGCTGGGGGACTTCCGCTCCATGCTCCAGATGTCCATCTCCCTGGCCCGTTCCATCCGGAGGATGCACCAGGCGGGGCTGGCCCACTCGGACCTGTCCTGCAACAATGTGCTGGTGGATCCCAAGTCGGGCAGCTGCGTGGTGATCGACATCGACTCCCTGGTGGTCCCCGGTCTGTATCCCCCAGAGGTGATTGGGACGGGGGGGTACATCGCACCGGAGGTGCTGGAGACGCTGGAGTACCCCTATGGGGACGAAAAGCGGAATCTGCCCTGTGCCAGCACCGACCTCCACGCCCTGGCGGTGCTGCTGTATGAGTACCTGCTGCTGCGGCATCCGCTGTCGGGGCCCAAGGTCTACTCCCAGGACCCCAACGAGGACGACTATCTCAGCATGGGTCCCAGGGCACTGTTTGTGGAGGACCCCAGGGACACCAGCAACCGCCCGCCGGATCTCCATGTGACCATAGACGACCTGGGCGCGCCGCTGAAGTCCCTTTTTCTCCGGGCCTTTGTGGACGGGCTGCACCGCCCCAACGAGCGGCCCACCGCTATGGAGTGGGAGAAGGCCCTGGTCAAGACCTGGGACCTGCTCCACCCCTGTGAAAACCCGGACTGCGCGGCGGGCTGGTTTATCCTCCACGATCCCAAGCACCCGGTCTGCCCCTTCTGCGGGGGCCGGATTGATGAGCGGGATGTTGTCCAGCTGCGGCTGAAGAGCCAGATTCACGGCCGGGCCGGGCAGTGGGTCGGGGCGGAAAACGTGATGGTCTATGACAATATGCCCCTGTTCAAGTGGCATGTGTTTTCCAACTGTTTCCCCGATGAGAAGGCGGACCGGACCATGCTGGCCTACGTCTGCAAGTACCAGGGCCAGTGGCTGCTGGTCAACCACGGCATCCAGGGCATGACCTCCCCCGGCGGGAACCTGGTTCCGGTGGGGCAGGCGATTCTGCTGAAGGACGGCGCGGTGTTCCGCATCTCAAATGAGGATAAGGGCTATCTGGTGGAGGTTGCCCGAGGCGGCTGACGGCCGCAATTCATCAAAGAAAGGACTGTTACACATGAAATGGAAGGGCCTGACCGCCCGGGAGGTGGAGGAGAGCCGGGCAAAATTCGGCTCCAATACGCTGACGGAGCTCCCGCCTGACCCGCTGTGGAAAAAAATCCTGGAGGGGTTTAAAGACCCCATGATTATGATCCTGCTGGTAGCGCTGGTGGTTCAGGTGGCGCTCTTTTTCTTGGGGCAGGCCGAGTGGTTTGAGCCGGTGGGCATTCTCATCGCCATTATGATCGCCAACGGCGTCGCCTCGGTCAGCGAGAGCAAGCAGGAGGGCAAGGCCTCCGCCCTGAAGGCGGAGGAGGAGGCCAAGGAGACCGCCAAGGTGGTCCGGGACGGCAAGCTCACCGAGCTCCACGTCAGCGAGGTGGTGGTGGGAGACATCGTCTACCTCCAGGCCGGCGACAAGGTGCCGGCAGACGGCGTGATGGTGGAGGGCACCATCAAGGTGGACCAGGCCGCCCTGAACGGCGAGACGGAGGAGGCGGAAAAACGGGCCTTCCCCGAGGAGATGGAGTACGATATCAAAGACCTGCTGAACAAGTGCTACGCCTACCGGGGCACCGTAGTGTGTGGCGGCGAGGCCTACATGGAGATCAAGGTGGTGGGCGACCAGACCCTGTTCGGCGAGCTGGCCCTGGAGGTCCAGGAGGACACCCGCCAGACGCCGCTGCAGGTTAAGCTGGCCAAGCTGGCCAATCAGATTTCCACCTTTGGCTATGTGGGCGCCGTTGCGATCATCACCGGTGTGCTGGCCAAGACCCTGCTGTCCGGGGCGGTCCCCAGCGGGATTTATGAGTGGGTCCGCCTGATTATGGACGCCGTCACCGTGGCGGTGACCATCATCGTGTGCGCGGTGCCCGAGGGCCTGCCCATGCTCACCTCCATCCTGCTCTCCTTCCAGAGCATGAAGATGGCCAAGGACAACGTGCTGGTGCGGAAGATCAACGGCCTGGAGACGGCGGGCAGCCTGAGCATCCTGTTCAGCGACAAAACCGGCACCATCACCGAGGGCAAGCTCTCCGTGGTGGAGCTGGCCACCGGCAACGTCAAGGTCTTCCAGGAGCTGTCGGCTATGCCGGCCAGCCTGCGTATGGACGTCATCACCGGCGTGGGCGTCAACAACAGCGCCATCGCCAGCGACGGGAACGTGATCGGCGGCAACAGCACCGACCGGGCCCTGATGGCTTTCCTCATGTCGGCCCATGTGGAGGACTCCCTGGCCAAGGGCGATGTGAAGAATTTCAACGCCTTTGACTCCAACAAAAAGAGCTCCAGTGTGACCCTGGTCCGGGATGGACAGAGTGTGACCTATGTCAAGGGCGCGCCGGAGAAGATCGTGGAAAAATGCACCCGCTATGTGGACGAGGAGGGGAACATCAAGCCCCTCACGGAGAAGAATTATCTCACCTCCTACATCGACACCCAGGCCGGCCGTTCCATGCGCCTGCTGGCCGTGGCCAAGGCGGAGGGGGAGCGGGACGATGCCGATTTGACCCTGATCTGCGTGGTCAGCATCCGGGACAACGTCCGCAAGGAGGCGGTAGACGCCATCCGGGAGGTCCGGAACGCAGGCATCCAAGTGGTCATGGTCACAGGCGACCGGAAGGAGACCGCCGCGGCCATCGCCAAGGAGGCGGGCCTGCTGGAGAAGCCCAGCGACGTGGCCCTCACTTCGGCGGAGATGGCGGAGAAAAACGATGAGGAGCTGAAACAGCTCCTGCCCGACCTGCGGGTGGTCTCCCGGGCCCTGCCCACCGACAAGAGCCGCCTGGTCCGGGTGGCCCAGGAGCTGAATATGGTGGTGGGCATGACAGGAGACGGTGTGAACGACTCTCCGGCCCTGAAAAAGGCGGACGTGGGCTTTGCTATGGGCAGCGGTACCGAGGTGGCCAAAGAGGCCGGCGACATCACCATCATGGACGACAACTTCTCCTCCATTGAAAAAGCCATCCTCTACGGGCGGACCATGTTCAAAAGCATCCGCAAGTTCCTGATTTTCCAGCTCACCGTCAACGTGGCGGCTGTGCTGACCTGCTTCATCGGCCCCCTGATGGGTGAGAACGTGATCATGACGGTCATCCAGCTGCTGATGATCAACCTGGCCATGGACACCCTGGCGGCCATCGCCTTTGGCAGTGAGCCGGCCCTGCGGGAGTATATGAAGGAGAAGCCCATTCCCCGTTCGGCCAGCATCATCAGCAAAGAGATGCTGGTGGAGATCATCATCAGCGCCCTGTATGTTACCTTTATCTGCCTGGCTATCCTGTTCCTGCCCCCGGTGCGGGGCCTGTTCGGCGACGTGGACCTCACCTATCTGAAATCCGCCGTTTTCGCCACCTTTATGATGGCCATCACCTTCAACGGCTTCAACGCCCGTACCGGCCATGTCAATGTGCTGGAGGGCCTGGGCCGAAACAAGAATTTCCTGCTGGTGATGGGGGCGATCTTTATCCTGCAGTTTGTGTTTGTCACCTTTGGCGGCGATGTCCTGAGCGTGGAGGCCCTCAGCCCCTCCGGGTGGCTGATCTGTGTGGGACTGGCCTTCCTCGTCATCCCCATCGACATGGTCCGGAAGGTGGTCATGGGCACATCCAAGTGATTACACAGCTTGGCTGGTAATTAAATACAAAACTGAACTTAGGAGGACATTTCAATGGCAGTTAATCTATCCAAGGGCCAGAAGGTCGACCTGACAAAGGGCAATCCCGGTTTGAGCAGGCTGATAATCGGTCTGGGCTGGGACACCAACAAGTATGACGGCGGCGCGGACTTTGACCTGGATGCCGCGGCCTTCCTGCTGGGCGCCAGCGGCAAGGTGGCAAGCGATTCCGACTTTGTCTTCTACGGCAACCTGAAGCATGCCTCCGGCGGTGTGGAGCACACCGGCGACAACCTCACCGGCGAGGGCGAGGGCGATGACGAGGTCATCAAGGTGGACCTGTCCAAGGTGCCTGCCGCCGTGGAAAAGATCGCCTTTACCGTTACCATCTACGATGCCGAGGTGCGCAAGCAGAACTTTGGCCAGGTGAGCAACTCCTACATCCACATTGTGGACGAGGTGAGCCACACCGAGCTGGTCCGCTTCGACCTGGGCGAGGACTTCTCCATTGAGACCGCGGTTGTGGTGGGCGAGCTCTACCGCAACAACGGGGAGTGGAAGTTCAACGCGGTGGGCAGCGGCTTCCAGGGCGGCCTGGAGGCCCTGTGCCGGAACTTCGGCGTAAACGTCTAAAGAAACACGCGGTCCGGGGCCGTCCGGCCCCGGGCTGCGGTCTGGGCGGGTCTTCCGCAGAAAGGGAGTGGATGGAGTATGAAGTATGAGATTCTCCATGGAGAGGCCTTTCCGGTGGTGAAGTGCGATCTCCAATACGGTGAGTCATTGAAGGCGGAGTCGGACGCCATGGTGGCCATGTCCGGAAATCTGGATGTGAACGGCACCATGGACCGGAATATCCTGGGCGGTCTGGCCCGCAGGTTCCTGGCCGGCGAGAGCTTCTTTTTCCAGACCATCCACGCCGCGCGGGGCCCCGGCTCGGTACTGCTGGGACATGCGGCCCCGGGCGGGATCGTGGATGTGGAGCTGGACGGGAGCTATGGGCTGCGGGTGCAGAAAAACGGGTTTCTCGCCTCCACCCAGGGGGTGGACGTGGACACTGCGGTCCAAAACCTCACCCAGGGCCTGTTCTCCCGGGAGGGCTTTTTTGTGTTGAACGTCCGCGGCCGGGGAACCTTGTTTCTCAGCAGCTTCGGCGCGATTCACGCCATCAACCTGGGACCTGGCGAGGAGGTCATCATTGATAACGGCCACCTGGTGGCCTGGCCGGACTATATGCAGTACCGGATTGAAAAGGCGTCCAACGGCTGGATTTCCAGTGTGATTTCCGGGGAGTGCCTGGTCTGCCGGTTTACCGGGCCAGGTGCTGTACTGATCCAAACGAGAAAGCCGGAGGCCTTCGGCCAATGGCTCAGAGGGATGGTTCCATCCTCAAATTGATAGCGAAAGAAGAATGTAATTATGTCTGTAAATCTGCAAAAAGGACAAAAAGTTGAACTGCGCAAGGACAACGGCGGCTCCCTGCGCAGAGTGATGGTAGGCCTGGGCTGGGATGAGGTCAAGCAGAAGCGGGGCTTCTTTGCCCCCAAGCCCCAGGACATCGACTGCGATGCCTCCGCGTTTCTGTGCACCGACGGCCGGCTGCTGCTGCCCAATCCCCTGAATCAGGCCACCGTCCAGAGCAGCGATATCGTATTTTTCGGCAATCTGACCCATAAGAGCCAGGCGGTGCGCCACCAGGGCGACAACCTGACCGGCGCCGGAGACGGGGACGACGAGCAGATTTTTGTGGACCTGGAGACCCTGCCCGCCCAGTACGACAAGATCGTCTTTGTGGTAAACATCTACCAGGCGGCCCAGCGCAAACAGCACTTCGGCATGGTGGAAAACGCCTTTATCCGTATCTGCGATGCGGAGAGCGGAAAGGAACTGTGCAAATACAGCCTGTCAGAAAACTACAGCGGCATGACCGCTATGGTGTTCGGCGAGCTCTACCGCCACAACGGGGCCTGGAAGTTTAACGCCATCGGGCAGGCTACCCAGGATAACGGCGTGATTGAGCTGGCCATGCGGTTCGTCTAAGGCCGGTGCGCGGCGCTCCGCGTGTATTTGGAGACAGTCTGGAAGCGCTTTGACCGGTGTGTGATAAAAAGCGGAGGACCAGACGGCACTGGTTCTCCGCTTTTCTGTGGGAATATCAAAATGGAGGTGGAGCATGAACATTCAGCGCGGAACAAGGGATAAACTTGAAAAATATGTGGATCTTAACCAGAATATTGAGGTTTTGATGGAGGTCTCCGGGGGCGCGGTGTATGACTACTGCTGCTTTGGCGTGGACGGGGCGGACAAGCTCTCGGACGACCGATATATGGTGTTCTATAACCAGAAGCAGTCCCCCGGCGGAGAAATTTCCTACGCGCCCAGCGGCGCCGGGGCCAAATTTACCGTGGGGCTGAACCGTCTGCCTGCATCCATCCACAAGCTGGTGTTTACGGTCAGCATTGACGGCAGCGGCACCATGGGGAATATCAGCGCCCACACGGTGACCATCAGTCAGAACGGCCAGTCCCAGCTGGAGCTGCGGCTGAGCGGCGGCGACTTCCACAGCGAGAAGGCCATCATCTCCATCGAAATATATCGGAAAGACGTGTGGCGCTTCGCGGCGGTGGCCAGCGGGTTCAACGGCGGCCTAGGCGACCTGCTCCGGGCCTACGGCGGCGAGGAGGCGGCCGGCGCCCCCCAGCCGGCCCCCCAGCCTCAGCCGGCGCCTCAGCCCCTTCCGGCCAAGGTAGAACTGCGCAAGGGAGAGAAGGTCAACCTGCGCAAGGGCAGCGGCACCACTCTGGGCGAGATTTTGATTAACCTGAACTGGGACCAGCCCACCCACAGAGGCGGCTTCTTCTCCCCCCGCCCCCAGGCCATCGACCTGGACCTGGGCTGCCTGTTCGAGCTGAAGAACGGACAGAAGGGCTGCGTCCAGGCCTTGGGCAATGCCTTCGGGAGCCTGGCGGGCCCGCCCTTTGTGGCGCTGGACGGTGAC
>CAJTSQ010000007.1:0-22520 GCA_910578735.1 uncultured Oscillospiraceae bacterium | reverse complement strand
TATTAACCGCTTAGGCGGGTATGCTAAGGCGATTGTAGTCGTGCCAGATTTTGATGATATGGCACGACTTGGGATCACTATTAGCAATTTAGAAGAAATACTTGATGCGAATCTCAAAAATGATGGCGCTGGACGGTGACGACCGGAGCGGCGCCTCGGCGGGGGGCGAGAACCTGCGGGTCAACGGCGCTATGATCTCCCAGATCCGGCGGATTCTGGTCTACACCTTTATTTATGAGGGGGCGGCGAACTGGGCCGAGGCCAAGGGCGTGGTCACGGTGAAGTGCCCCGGCAGTCAGGAGATTATTGTGCGCATGGACGAATACGGCTCCAACCTGCCCATGTGCGCCATCGCAATGCTGGAAAACTGCAATGACGAGACCTTCAGTGTGGAGAAGATTGTGCGCTTCTTCCAGGGCCACCGGTTTATGGACCAGGCCTTCAACTGGGGACTGCAGTGGGTTGCGGGCCGAAAATAACGGGTGAGGTGCGCCATGAGCAAGATACAGGACAGCTTTGACAGCCAGGCGGGGGATGTCAGCCTGGAGCCGGGGGAGTATGAGGGTCCTCTGGTGATTACCAGGCCCTGCACGTTGGACGGCAGGCAGTCCACCCTGTGGGCGGGGAGCGGGCCGGTACTCCGGATCGAGTCGCCGGGCGTGACGGTGAAGAACCTGAGGGTGGAGGTTACCGGGGAGAACGCCGCCCCGGAGGCCCGGGTGGCCATCCGGACTAACGTCCCGGATACCGTCCTGTCAGCCGTGGAGGTGAGCGGCGATGTGTCGGGCCTGAGCGGAGAGGCGCCGGTGTGGGATGTGCCAACAGTCCTCTCCCTGGGGACCTTCGCCGCCGGGAAGGTGAATTCCTTCTCCTTCCTGCTGCATGTCCCGGCCGATGCCCGGTTGAGCTGTCCCCTCAAAGACATACGGATTACCCCCGACCGCCTGACCAGAGGGGACAACCGCCTGTTTGTGGAGACCGGAGAGATCAAGGACCGCACCATCGTGTATGGAGAGCTGGTGGTCCAAACCGGGGTCACCCGGCGAATCTACATCACAGGGAAGGCGGAGGCGGGGGCGCCGGAGCACCAGGCGGAGCCTCCGTTGGCCGGAGGGACGCCGGTGTCGGAGCCGCTGATTGTGGACGTGCCCCAGGAGCTGATCGCGCCCTCCCAGCCGGACGCCCAGGTCCCGGCCTTTGTCAAGGGACAGCGAATTCCGGCCGGGGCGTTTCAGGACCAGATCATCAGGGTGGCCTACGACTGCAGGGGGACATCCCGGCCGGTGGAGATCGACAGCTATGTCTTCCTGCTGGCTGAAAACGGAAAAGTGCGGGGAGACAGCGACCTGATTTTTTTCGGCAATGAAGCCGGGGCCAACGGGGAGGTGCGGGTTACCTCCAACCGGGGAAAGCCCCTTGTGATCGTGGAACTGGAAAAGGTGGAGCCCCAGGTCAGCAAGATTGTGGTCTCCTTCTCCATCTATGGGGACAGTCCCGGAGAGAATTTCTCTCTGGTAACCGCCCCCGCCGTCCGGCTGCTGGCCGGCGAGCAGGAGCGGGGCCGCTTTGAATTGGCCGGGCTGAATCTGGAAAAAACGGTGGTGGCCCTGGAGTTTTACCGCTACAAGGGGGACTGGAAAGTCCAGTTTGTGGGGGCCGGCTACCACAGCGGCCTGCGGACGCTGTGCGAGAGCTATGGCGTGGAAGTGGAATAAACCAACAGGAGGATATTCGCTATCGTGTTCAACAGTAAACTGGCGGAGCTGCTGCCCTATCAGGTGGGCGGACTGCTCTATGCCCCGGCCTTTCGCAGCGACATTGTAACAAAGATCAGGGAGGGTGGCTATCCCGGGCTGACCTCGGCGGCGCTCTGCCTGGAAGACTCCGTGCGGGATGAGGCGCTGGAGCGGGCGGAGCAGTTCCTGAAGGATATCCTAAGTGCGCTGGAAGAATTTCAGCGGCAGGGAGGGACGCTCCCCCTGCTGTTTGTGCGGATCCGGACTCCCCGGCACCTGGAGCACGTCCATCGGCTGCTGGCCGGGGCGGGAGACGTCCTGACGGGATACGTCCTGCCAAAATTCGACCTGTCCAACGCCGGGGACTACGCTGGCCTTATGGAACGGCTGTGCCGGTCTGACGGGACGCCTCTGTTTTATATGCCCATCCTGGAGAGCCGGATGATCGCCGACGCAGCAGGGCGGGCCGCCTGCCTGACCGAGCTGAAGCAGGTCTGCGACGCCAGACGGGACCGTATTCTGAATGTCCGGGTGGGCGGAACAGACCTGTGCAATCTCTACGGCCTGCGCAGGTCGGAGCGCCAGACCATCTACGACGTGGGGGTGGTGCGGGACATCCTGACGGACATCATCAACGTGTTTGGCGGGGATTATGTGGTCTCCGGGCCGGTGTGGGAATATTTTGGCGGCAATCCCCGGGGAGCGTGGGCCGAGGGCCTGCGGCGGGAGCTGGAGCTGGACCGGCTGAACGGTTTTGTGGGCAAGACCTCCATCCACCCCTGTCAGCTCCCCCTGATTCAGGAGGGGATGAAGGTCTCCCGCCGGGACTATGAGGACGCCATGCGGATTCTGCAGTGGGACGAGGAGACGCTGGGCGTGGCCAAGGGCGGCGGCGGGGACCGGATGAACGAGGTGAAGTGCCACACCAGGTGGGCCCGCCGCGTGGCGGCCCTGGCCCAGGTGTACGGTGTTCTGGAGGATACGGAGGTGCGGCGCTGTGAGGTATGAGACACAGGCGCTGGTCCGCCTGGCCCGGCGGTATCAAAACGCCAAACGGGCCTATCTGCTGGTAAATCCCCTCCAGGGGAAGCACATGCCGGTCCGCCCCAGCGCCTCCCTGGAGATGATGGAGGCGCTGGGGGATAAGCTCCGCCGCCGGTTCCCGGAGGCCCGGCTGGTCATCGGCTTTGCGGAGACCGCCACCGCCATCGGCGCCGCTGTGGCCCGAAAAATTTCAGAGGACTGCGTCTATCTCCACACCACCCGGGAGGAGCTGCCCCAGGTCCGGAGCTGGGTCCGCTTTCAGGAAGAACACAGCCACGCCACTGACCAGAAGCTGTGCGGCGACCGGCTGGGGGACTGGATCAAGGCCACCCCCCAGGTGATTTTTGTGGACGATGAACTGTCTACCGGACGGACCCTGCGGAATTTTATCGCCCAGCTGCATGAAGGATTCCCCGAGCTGGAGGGAAAGCAGTTGGTGGCGGCCTCGGCGGTCAACCGGATATCCCCCCAAAACGAGGCCCTTCTGGAGGAGGCGGGGTGCGTGTGCGAGGCCCTGCTGCGCCTGCCGGAGGAGGACTATACCGCCCGGGTATCCGGATTTGAGGCCGGGGCGGCGGAGGACTGCCGGGACGCGGGGCGTCCGCCGGCCCGGGTGGAGGACCGAACGGTCCGCCTGGAGGCGGAGAGCCCCAGAACCGGGGTCCGGATCGGGGACTACCACGCCGCCTGCCGGAAGCTGGCGGAGGAGGTCATGCCCTGGCTCCGGGCGCAGACCCGGCCCGAGGGAAACATCCTGGTGCTGGGGACGGAGGAGTTCATGTACCCGGCGCTGGTGCTGGCCAGGGCGGTGGAGACGCTGGGGTGCCGTGTGGTGTGTCACGCCACCACCCGCAGTCCCATTGGGATCTGCGGACAGCCGGGCTACCCCATCTATAACGGCTATCGCCTGGACAGCTTCTACCAGGCGGGCCGGGACACCTACATTTATGATTTGCAGCCCTATGATGCGGCGGTCATCCTGACCGACGGCGCCCAGAACGCGCCCCGCGCCCTGGATACACTGACCGCCGCCCTGGCGCGGGCGGGCTGCTCCGACGTGCTGTTTCTCAGCGGAGGAAATTATGTTTAGCTCTTACCGTCCGGAGGATGTGACCATCCTGCTGAAGGACATTACCGGCCAGATCGCCCCCCAGAGTACAGAGGAGCGGGAGAGAAGGATACAAAGCGGCGGGCACTACTCCGAGATGCTGCCGGTGGAGTACGAGCCGTCGCCGGAATATCTGGGGGCGTACAGCGCTGCCATGGAGCGCTACGCCCCCATAACCGCCTGGGCCGTGGCCCGGACAGCGGAGCTGATCTGGCGGGATCTGGGGGAGAGGGCGGTGCTGGTTTCTCTGGCCCGGGCCGGCACCCCCATCGGCATCCTGCTCAAGCGGTACCTGCGGGCGCGCTACGGGGCGGAGGTCCCCCACTATACCATCTCCATCATCCGGGGGCGGGGCATCGACCGGAACGCCATGGACTATATCCTGGCCCGGCACGACCCGGCCTCCCTCCAGTTTGTGGACGGCTGGACGGGGAAGGGGGCCATCCAGCGGCAGCTGGAGGAGGCCATGGAGGACTACCCCCAGGTGGACCCCGGCCTGGCCGTGCTGTCTGACCCCGCCTGTGTGGCCCGGCGCTGCGGCACCCACGACGATTTTTTGATCCCCAGCTCCTGCCTCAACGCCACCGTGTCCGGCCTTCTCAGCCGGACGGTGCTCCGGGGGGACCTGATCGGGCCGGGGGACTTTCACGGCGCGGTGTGCTACGAAAGCCTGCGGGACCGGGACCTGACCTACTCCTTTATCCGGGAGATTGAGGGGGCGTTCCCGGCGGAGCCGCCCGCCGCTGCGCCCTCCCCGCCGCCGGATAGAAACCTGGGGATGGAGGAGGTGCGGGACATCTGCAAAAACTTCGGTGTCCGGGATATCAACCTGGTGAAGCCCGGGATCGGCGAGGCCACCCGGGTACTGCTGCGCCGACTGCCCTGGAAGCTGCTGGTCCGCAGCCTGGACGACAGCGAGCACCTGGGGCACCTGTACCAGCTGGCCCAAGAGAAGCACGTGGAGGTTTTGGAGTACCCCTTGCAGTACTACCGGGCCTGCGGGATCATCCGTTCCCTGGCCGACACCTGAGAGGAGGACGCGAAATGGTACGTATCTGGCTGAATCACTGGTTTAGTACCGCCTATCACATCATTTCCCTCATCAAGAGGGACGACCCGGATTTTTATGTCATCGGCAGCAACGAGAACCTCAAGTCCCCCATTATGGAGGTATGCGATGCCTGGTATCAGGAGCCGGTCCTCCACGGGGAGGACTATGTCCGGTTCTGCCTGGACTTCTGTGCCCGGCACGAGATCGACGTGTTCCTGCCCCGGCGGGGGGCGCTGTCCATCAGTAAGGAGAAGGCCCGCTTTCAGGAGGCGGGCGTCAAGGTTATGGTGGAAGATTGGGATGTGATGGAGCGGCTGAACCACAAGGATCAGGCCTACCGGCTGTTCCAGCGGGAGGGGATCGGGATCGTCCCCGAGCACTACATCGTCACCAATGCGGAGCAGTTCCAGGCGCGCTACGGGCAGCTGGCCCGGCAATATGGGAAGGTTTGCTTTAAGTTTGTCAAGGACGAGGGGGGCAAGAGCTACCGGCTGATCGACAACGACCGCAGGGGCTACACAGCTCTGTTCCGGAAGATGACCACCCGGATGCCCTTCGAAGCCGCCATGGAGGCCCTGTCCGAGCGTGAGAGCTTCCCGCCTGTGATTGTCATGCCCTATCTGCCGGACGAGGAGATCAGCGTGGACTGCCTGATGACCGCAACAGGCCTGATTGCCATCCCCCGGGTTAAGGACGCCACCCGAATCGAAAAAATCCGGTATGATGAGAGGATCCTGAGCTACTGCCGGGACCTGTACGAAAAAATTCCCCTGGAACACCCCTGCAACATCCAGTTCAAGTACCGGGAGGGGGTGCCCTACATCCTGGAGGTCAACACCCGGATGTCCGGCGGGGTGCAGATGGCCTGCGTGGCCAGCGGGATTAACATCCCCAATATCGCGGTGAATCAGCTGCTGGGAATCTCCAAACCTTGGGAGGACCTGCGGTTGGAGCGGGATGTGTGCCATGTGGAGTACCCCATTGTCCTGTGAGAGGGTGGACCTGTTCACCGACCTGGACAACACCCTGATCTACTCCCGCCGCAGGCCGCTGCCGGGGGACAAGGTTGTGGTGGAGCGGCTGAACGGGGCGGATCAGAGCTTTATGACAGGCCGGACCCTGGAGTTTTTTCAACACGCACCCTGGGTCCGGGTGATTCCGGTGACCACCCGGTCCGTCAGCCAGTTTGAGCGGATCGCGGCGCCGGGGCTGAAGATTCCCAGTGCCCTGGTGTGCAACGGGGGCGTGCTGCTGATGGAGGGCGTGCCCGACGTACAATGGCTGGAGGAGACCAGGCAGTTGGCCGGAAGGGAGCTGGCCACCCTGCCCCGAGCCAGGGCGGCGCTGGAGCGGCTGGCCTCGCCGGAACACGTCC
Organism: uncultured Oscillospiraceae bacterium; assembly: GCA_910578735.1. Taxonomy (GTDB): domain Bacteria; phylum Bacillota; class Clostridia; order Oscillospirales; family Oscillospiraceae; genus Lawsonibacter. Next base: position 16,206 of record CAJTSQ010000007.1, on the reverse strand, counting down.
ACATGCCGGAGGGACTGATGGTCTATGCCAAGTGGGAGGATGCCGGCCGGGCGGCGCGGCTTCTGCGGGAGCAGACCGATGGGACCCTGCTGGATGTACTGCATGGCGGGGGAAAGGTGTATGCAATTCCCCGGTCACTCAATAAGGGGATGGCGGTGAAGCGGTTCAAACGCCGGTTTATCACCGGGTTCACGGTGGCGGCGGGGGATAGTGAATTTGATATCCCCCTGCTGAACGCCGCGGACCTGGCCGTGTTCCCCCCCGCCCTGGAGGGAGCTGTCCGCGCCCCCCGCACCGTAGTGGTCCGGGAGGGCCCTTTGTCGGACGGCCTGTGCGATGTGCTGGAGTCGCTGCGTTCGAAATAAAGTGCTGGTAATTGCAAGCAAAAGCGAGCAATGTTCTTAAAATAAGAGAAAAATGTATATTATGTAACCATTGAGCGCAAAATTGCGTGTGAAATGGAGCGTAGTATACATTGAAGAGAGATGTAGTCGGGATTGGTCTGCGCGTCAGGCCGGAGATACACCGAAAGCTGAAATACATTGCGGAATACGAGGGCCGGACCATCAATGGTCAGGCCCTGTACCTGATGCAACAGTGCATCCGGGAGTTTGAGAAGGAGCACGGCCCCATCCCGGGGGACGATCCGGTATGAGCGCCAAAGAGAAGCTGCTGGACCTGTTCTTTCCGCCCAAATGCCCCTACTGCCAGAAAATTTTAGACCAGCCCCGGGCGGCGCTGTGCCCGGCCTGTCAGCCCAGGCTGCCCTGGCTGGAGGGGCCTGCGGCGGAGCGGAAGGTGGAGTTTACCGACGGCTGTTTTTCGCCCCTGGCCTACCGGGACGGGGTGCCGGAGGCGGTGCAGCGGTATAAGTTCAGCCGGGTGCGGGCTTTGGGAAAACCTTTTGCCGCCCTGATGGCCCAGTGCCTGGCCGACCATCTGCCCCAGGAGGCGGACCTGATCTGCTGGGCCCCTCTGGCCGGAAAGCGCCTGCGGGAGCGGGGCTTCGACCAGGCCCGGCTGCTGGCCGAGGAGGTGGGCCGGCTGCGGGCCATCCCCGCCGAAGCTGTCCTGCAAAAGACCCGCAATACCCGTCCCCAGTCGGAGCTGGAGGAGGCGGGCGAGCGGCAGGCCAACGCCCGCGGGGCCTATTCCCTGCTGCCCGGGGCGGATGTTGCGGGAAAACGCGTGGTGCTGGTGGACGACGTGGTGACCTCCGGCTCTACCCTCAGCGAGTGCGCCGCCCTGCTGCGGGAGGCGGGGGCCAAACAGGTGTTCTGCCTTACGCTGGCCCAGGCACGCAAAGATGGGAAGACAGCCGGAAAAAAAGGGGAAAATTGTTAGAAAAAACGGTTGAAAACCCGGCGAGGTCGGGCTATAATATAAAGTGGTTAAAAATTGGACCGCATTTTGTGGCTGACGATAAACTAAATAAGGATAATAAGGTGGAGCAATTATGGGGTTTTTTAGCAAGGATATCGGCATCGACTTGGGTACCGCCTCGGTCTTGGTATATATTCGCAACAAGGGCGTAGTTCTGCGGGAGCCCTCTGTAGTGGCCATGGACAAGAATACCGGCAAGCTGCTCAAGGTAGGCACCGAGGCCCAGGCCATGCTGGGCCGCACTCCGGGCAATATTGTGGCCATGCGCCCCCTGCGGGAGGGGGTCATCTCTGACTATGACATGACCGAGCGGATGCTGAAGGAGTTTATGAAGAAGGTCACCTCCTTCTCCCTGTTCAAGCCCCGTCTGCTCATCTGTGTCCCCTCGGGCATCACCGAGGTGGAGGAGCGCGCGGTGGTTGATGCCGGCATCCAGGCGGGAGCCCGCCGGGCCTATCTCATCGAGGAGCCTGTGGCCGCCGCCATCGGCGCCGGCATCGACATCACCAAGCCGGACGGCCACATGGTGGTGGATATCGGCGGCGGCACCGCAGACATTGCGGTTATCTCCCTGGGCGGCGTGGTAGAGTCCGCCTCCATCAAGGTGGCCGGCGACAAGTTTGACGAGGCGGTGGTGAAATACATCCGCCGCAAGCACAACGTGCTGATCGGCGACCGCACCGCCGAGGAGCTGAAGATGAACATCGGCTGTGTTTTCCCCCGGCCGGAGGAGGTCACCATGGAGATCAAGGGCCGCTGCCTCATGACCGGCCTGCCCCGGGTGTTCAATGTCACCTCCAGCGAGATGATCGAGGCCTTCGAGGAGACCTCCGCCTCCATCCTGGAGGCCATCCACGGCGTGCTGGAGCGCACTCCCCCTGAGCTGGTGGCCGATATCTCCACCAACGGCATTGTGATGACGGGCGGCGGCTCCCTGCTGTGGGGCTTCGACAAGCTGGTCCAGTCCCACACCGGCATCGAGACCCGGGTGGCGGACGACGCCATCTCCTGCGTGGCCTACGGCACCGGCAAGAGCCTGGACAGCCTGGACCAGATGCAGGACGGCACCATGAACCTGTCCCGCCGGAAGCAGATGAATTATTGAGACAGAACAGCCGGCCATAGGCCGGCTGTTTTTTAAAAGGAGGAGATGACCGATGGAGACACTGGAGGAGATCCTCCAATCCGTGGGCAAGACAATGGGCGTCAAGGACCTGACCCTGGGCGGCCTGCTACAGGTGGCAGCCATTGTCCTGGTGGGCTGGCTGGTCATCCGGCTGCTGATGCGGATGGTGGACCGTCTGATGGAAAAGAGCAAGCCGGTGGCGGCCATCCAGCCCTATATCCATACGGCGGTGCATATATTCCTCTGGTTCCTGCTGGCCTTAATGCTGGCGGGGACCTTGGATGTGGATGTCACATCTATCATTGCCGTGCTCAGTGTGGCGGGACTGGCGGTGTCCATGGCGTTGCAGAACACCCTGTCCAACCTGGCAGGCGGGCTGGTGCTGCTGGTGACCAAGCCCTTTTCGGTGGAGGACTATGTGGAGGCGGACGGCATCAGCGGGACCATCGCGAATATGAGCCTGGCCTACACCACCTTTATTACCCCGGACAATAAAGAGATTTTTGTCCCCAACAGCCAGCTGTCCGCAACGAAGATTATCAATTACAACCGTTTGGGGAAACGGCGGATGGACCTGAAGTTCACCGCCTCCTATGAGGCCCCCACCGCCCGGGTGCGGGCGGCGATCGAGGAGGCCATATCGGCCTTTCCCAAGGTTTTGGAAGACCCCGCCCCGGCGGTCTATGTGTCAGAGTATCAGGCCAGCAGCATTGAGTATCTGGCCCGGCTGTGGACCGCCTCTGAGGACTACTGGGATGTGTATTACAGCCTGATCGAGGAGGTCCGGGAGTCCTTTGCGCGCCACGGCGTGGAGATGACCTACGACCATTTGAATGTGCATGTGGTGGAGCGGTAGAGACGGAGGTTAGGGCATAGCCAGCCCGTGCAAAAACCCGTCCAGGCGGGGGGAGAGGACTTCGCCCCCAATCACCGTATTTTTGCAGACGAGCAGGTTGACCTGCACCCCTGTTTCCCCGCTGGGGTAGTTGAGCACCTCATAGGTGTACCGCTTGACCCGCTTGCCGGCGTACTTCTCCAGGTCGAAGCCCTGATCCGCCTGGAGGGCCAGGTACTCCTGGTAACTGTCGTCCATCTCCTCGGGGATCAGCAGCTCTTGGGTGGCGATTGGGTCCTGAGAGACCTCCCAGCCGTAGGCGGCCAGGTAGTCGATCCGGTCCTGGTTGGACTTGACCCCCTTGGCCTGAGGGGCGGTGGAACCGGAGACCTCTCGGATGGCGGCCTGGCCGAAGTTCAGCGCGATGGCGCAGCAGCACAGCAGAGCGGCCGCCGCTACCCCCAGCGTCAGCTTGCGTTTTGGCATTTTCGCAGTTACAATCAACACAGCATATTTCTCCTTCCCTGTATGTGTTCTCCCCTTACCTTATGCGGGCCGGAGAAAGGTTATGATTGAGAGGGAGGAGAGCGCCCTGGAACGTTTGGATAAGCTGTTGGCCTCCACCGGCCGGTGGAGCCGGAGAGAGGTAAAGGAGCTGGTCCGTCAGGGCCGGGTGCGAGCGGACGGCAGGGTTGTCCTCAAGCCGGAGGAGAAGTTGGACCCGGCGGCCTCCCTGACCGTAGACGGGGCCCCGGTGGACTTTGCCACATTTGTTTACCTGATGCTCCACAAGCCGGCGGGGCTGCTCTCCGCCACCGAGGACCGGGATCAGCCCACTGTGCTGGACCTGCTCCCTCCGGAGCTAAAGCGCCGGGGGCTGTTTCCGGTGGGGCGGCTGGACAAGGATACCACCGGTCTGCTCCTCCTTACCGACGACGGGGACCTGGCCCACCGGCTGCTCTCCCCGAAAAAACATGTGGACAAGGTCTATCTGGCCCAGGTGGAGGGCCGGACGGACCGGGCCGACGCGGCGGCCCTGGCCGCCGGGCTGGTGCTGGGGGACGGTCTGCGCTGCCTCCCTGCCGGGCTGGAGCCCCTGGGGGACGGGTCCCGCTGCCTGGTCACCCTGCGGGAGGGAAAGTACCACCAGGTGAAGCGGATGCTGGCCGCCCGGGGGAAGCCGGTGGTCTCGCTCCACCGGCTGTCTATGGGGACTTTGACGCTGGACGAAGGACTAAAACCGGGCCAGTGGCGCTTTTTAACCCCCCAAGAGGAGGAGGAACTGAGAAGGTTAGTGACTTCTACCTGAAACTTTGGGCGAATTGAACAAAAAAATTTTAAAAACCCCTTGCCAAACAGGGGGGATAACAGGTATAATGGGAAAGCAAGAAAAAGTGTAGGAGGGATCGCTGTGTCCAGCAGGATGTTTCAGGGCGTTGTGCTCCAAATGAAGGACAGCATCAGCCGCACGGTAGGTGTGGTAGACGCAGAGGGGATTGTGGTTGCCTGCAGCGAGCTTACCTGCATCGGTGAGCACTGGTCCGGTGCGGTGGCCGCCATCAACAGCGCGGTCGACGGCCTGGCCCGGTATGAGGGCAGAACCTTCAAGCCCCTGGCAGGCTGGGGGGCTCAGTTTGACTACGCCGCCTTTGTCAAGGGAGAGGACGAGATGGCCGCCTCCCTGTGCGCCATGGCTGTTGTGGCCTTCAACGGAGCCAAAACCTACTATGAGGAAAAGCACGACAAGGCCACCTTTGTGAAAAACATTATCTCAGACAATATCCTTTTGGGGGATGTCTACACCCAGGCCAAAGAGCTCCACTTTGTATCCGAGGTTCCCCGGGCCGCCTTCCTGGTGCGCCAGCTGGGACCGGCCGATGTGTCCGTAATCGATGTAATCCAGAACCTGTTCCCGGACAAGCAGTCCGACTTTGTCATCTCCATCAACGAGACCGATGTGGCCCTCATCAAGCAGCTGCCGGAGGGGGCGGACTCCAGGGAACTGGGCAAGATTGCCAAGCAGATTGTCACCGCCGTCACCCAGGAGCTGGGGGTCAGGGTGGTCATCGGCATCGGCACCATCGTCCCCCATATCCGCGACCTGGCCCGGGCCTACAAAGAGGCCGGGGTGGCCATCGATGTGGGCAAGGTCTTCGACACGGAGAAGACCGTTATCAACTATGAGAACCTGGGCATTGGCCGCCTGATCTACCAGCTGCCCACCATCCTGTGCCAGATGTTCCTCCAGGAGGTCTTTAAGAAGAGCCCCATCGACGCCTTGGATCAGGAGACCCTGCTCACCATCAACAAGTTCTTTGAGAACAACCTGAACGTCTCCGAGACCGCCCGGAAGCTCTTTGTTCACCGGAACACCCTGGTATACCGGCTGGAGAAGATCAAGAAGCTCACTGGCCTGGACCTGCGGGAGTTCGACGACGCCATCACCTTCAAGGTGGCCCTGATGGTGAAGAAGTACCTGATTTCCCGGGGAATCGAGTCGTAAGGCACTGAAAGCGCAGACACAGCGCCGCCCTTATGGGCGGCGCTGTTTTTTGTTCCGGAAAAAATCTTAAAAACCCCCTTGCCATTTCCCGGGGAATAGGTTACAATAAAGTTACAAAAATGACAAAGCGGTAAAAGCTGGCCGGGGTCCAACATAAAAAGAAAGAGATCATTACAGATTTTATATTTACATAAAACCTGATCTGTGGTACACTAAAAACTTAGTTGGCCCCCAGCCGCAGAGATAGACCGCCCCGGGCGGAACGACTGGCTGAGTGGAGGAGCGGAGCTTGCTATGATCCGATTCATAGATGTGTATAAAGAGTATGATAACGGCACCAAGGCCCTGAAGGGGGTCAACGTGCGCATCGACGATGGAGAATTCGTCTTTTTGGTGGGGCCGTCAGGGTCGGGCAAGTCCACCTTGATCAAGCTGATTACAGCGGAGATTGCCCCCAGTGAAGGCAGGGTGATGGTCAATGGGTTCAACCTGACCAACATCAGCCCCCGGCAGGTGCCCAAAATGCGCCGCACCCTGGGGGTCATTTTCCAGGATTTCCGGCTGATCGAGAAGAAGACGGTGTATGAAAACCTGTCCTTTGCCATGCGGGCCATCGGCGCCTCCAACCGGGAGCTGCGCCGGCGTATCCCCTATGTGCTCCAGCTGGTAGGCCTGGACCAGAAGGGGGACCGCTACCCCGGCCAGCTGTCCGGCGGCGAGCAGCAGCGGGTGGCCATCGCCCGGGCCCTGGTGAACAACCCCAGTATGATTATCGCCGACGAGCCCACCGGCAACCTGGACCCACAGCGCTCCCTGGAGATTATGATGCTGCTGGAGCGCATCAACGAGCTGGGTACCACCGTGCTGGTGGTCACCCATGAGAAAAACCTGGTCAACCGCTTTACCAAGCGGGTGGTGGCCATTGAAAACGGGCGAATTATCAGCGATGAGACAGGTGGTTACTACAATGTCGAGAAGATTTGACGCAGGCTATTATATCAGTGAGGGGTTTCGCTCCATTTTTACCCATGGCTTTATGTCCTTTGCCGCCGTGTGTATGATTGTGGCCTGCTTGATTATTATGGGCTCCTTTACCCTGCTGGCGGTGAACCTGGACAGCATGCTGGGAGACTTGGAGAATGAGAACGAGATGGTGGTTTACATAGACGACGGCCTCACCGAGGAGCAGGCCCGTTTCCTCCAGCCCACCTTGGCCCAGGTGCCCAATGTGTCTCAGCTGACCTTTGTCACCGCCCAGCGGGCCATGGAGGAGTTTAAGGCCAAGCGGGAGAACAACGACCTGCTGGCCGATCTGCCCGACGAGACCCTGCGGCACCGCTATCGGGTCCATGTGGTGGACATTGAGCAGATGGCGCAAACCAAGGCTGACCTAGAGAGCGTGGAGGGGGTGGGCGATGTCCGCGCCGCCATTGACATCGCCAACGGGTTTGTGCTGGTGCGCAACATCGCCACCGGTGTGGCCATGATTCTGGTGGGTATCCTGCTGGTGATCTCCCTGTTTATCATCGCCAATACCATTAAGCTGGCCACCTTCTACCGCCGGGAGGAGATCGCCATTATGAAGATGTGCGGCGCCACCGATGGCTTTATTGAGTGGCCCTTTGTGGTAGAGGGGCTGCTGTTGGGATTGGCGGGTGCGCTCATCGCCTTTTTTGCCCAGTGGGGGCTGTATCAGGCAGTGGCTAAGTTCGCCATCCAGGGCAACGGCCTGTCCCTGGTGACCATCATCAGCTACCAGTCCATGGCCCCCACAATCCTGGCCGTGTTCAGCGGTGTGGGCGCCTTTATCGGTGTGGGCGGCTCGCTGTTTGCCATCCGAAAGTTTTTGCAGGTGTAAATATATCACGTATTGCGGGGAGGCTGAAACTATGAAGCGACAGAAACGGCAGAGGCTGTTAATGTCCATCTTGGCCGGATTTTTGGCGCTGCTGATGCTGCTGCCCATCCTGGCCAACGTCCTTATGTTCCGGTGAGGCGGGTCCGGACAGGCCCCATGGACTATTTTAAAGACAAGGCCCTGTATGTCCGGGACGATGGGAAATTAGTGCCACTTTGGGACTGGATGAATTAGATGATTTGAAAAGAGGGAAATACCATGCGTGAGAAAAAGAAGCTGTTTCGCCGCCTGATGGCCCTGGGCCTGGCCCTGGTGCTGCTGCTGCCCCTGGCCGGTCCCGGGGTGGTCACGGAGTCCTCCGCCGTCACTCAGGCGGAGATCAATGCGATGAAGGACAAATCCAGCAACTTGGCCTCCCAGAAGAAGGATATTCAGAACCAACTGAAGGCGGTTCAATCGGATAAAAACGCCGCCATGAAGAGGAAGGAACTGCTGGAGAACCAGATTGACATTATCCAGCAGGAGATCGACAACATCAACGAGCAGATTGCTATGTACGACCAGCTCATCGAGCAGAAGGCGGCGGAGCTGGCCCAGGCGGAGGCGGATGAACAGGCCCAGTACGAGCTGTTCTGTGAACGCATCCGGTATATGGAGGAACAGGGGGAAACCTCCTACTGGAGTATTTTATTTTCTTCCAGTGACTTCTCCGAGCTGCTGGACAACTACATGATGATCGAGGAGATTATCCAGTATGACAACCAGGTGATGGATGACCTGGTGGCCCTTCAGGACCGGGTGAGCGTGGAGAAGAATGCGCTGGAGGAGGCCCAGGCGGAGCAGGAGGCCGCCAAGGCCCAGCAGCAGTCCGCCCAGAAGGAGTTGAAGGACCAGGAGGGCGAGGTCGACCGGCTGATTGATCAGATCAAGGGTCAGGAGGATCAGCTGGAGGCTATGGAGGCGGAGCTGAACAAGGCCGCCCGAGACCTGGACGCCCAGATTAAAGCCAAGGAGAAGGAGTATGCCGCCCAGATCGCCCAGGTAAAAAGCGAGTCCGGCTTTATGTGGCCCCTGCCCAGCGGCTACAACAAGCTGTCCTCCCTGTACGGCAACCGGAAGCACCCGGTCACCGGCAAGGCGGGCAAGCACTCCGGCATTGATATTCCCGCCCCCTCCGGTACCTCTATCTATGCGGCGAAGAGCGGCGTGGTCATCACTTCGGAGAAGGGCAGCGGAAGCTACTGGTCCTACGGTAACTATGTGCTCATCGCCCACAGCGACGGCACCAGCACTCTCTACGCACATATGAGCAAGCGGGCGGTGAGCAAGGGGGACACCGTCAAGCAGGGCCAGACCATCGGCTATGTGGGAATCACAGGCCGGACCACGGGCTACCACCTCCACTTTGAAGTGCGGAAAAACGGAAACCGGGTGGACCCGGTCAACTACTTCCAGGACAAGGCGCTGTATATCGGCGGAAAACGCATCACGTAATCATCCAAGGCCCTGCCTGCGGCGGGGCCTTTTTCTGGGAAAAATTAAGGCTTGTCATCCGGCGTATTTGGTTATAGAATAGAGTTTGATTTAGGTCGAATTATGCCGAACACGGGGAGATGGGCGCAATGGCGGAGTATAATATATTTGGGCAGCCGCTGGAGACTAAGCCGGAAGAGGAGCCGGCCGCCGAGGTCACTGAGGCCGCTGAAACCGGCAGAACCGGAGAGGAGCGGAAGGCTCCCTCCCGGCTGGCCGGAAAGAAGCGGAAGCTCCATCCCCTGGCCCTTTTGGCCCTGGCTGCGGCAATCCTGCTTCCCAGCGGTCTGTCCGTCATGCTGGGAGCCAGCCTGGAGCAGACCCGGACGGAGCTGGCCCACCTCCAGAGTTCCCAGGATGGGCCCGTAATCCCCGTTGAGGAGGAGCCCACCGTGGAGGGGCTCCAGACGCAGGACCGGCCGGGGGAGGGACAGGATGTGGTTCGGGGGGAGGACTCGGGCCCGGAGCTGCCCGCCTACCAGGAGCTGTATCCGGAGCTCTATGCCCAGCCGGCCAAACACAACAGCATCGACGCGGATAAGGTGTGCTACCTCACCTTTGACGACGGCCCCTCCGCCAGGACGCCGGAGATTTTGGAAGTTTTGGAACGCTACCACGTGAAGGCCACCTTCTTCGTGGTGGGCAAGACCTCGGAGCAGTCCAAGCAGTGGATGCGGGACATCGTGGCCGCCGGCCACACCCTGGCGGTCCACAGCTATACCCACGACTACAACAAAATTTACGACTCGGTGGAGGCCTATCTGGAGGACTTTTCCAAGATGTACAACCTGATTTTAGAGGCCACCGGAACGGCCCCCCAGATTTTCCGCTTCCCAGGGGGGAGCATCAACGCCTATAACGGCGACATCTACCAAGAGATTGTCAGCGAGATGGTGCGGCGGGGCTTTGTCTATTACGACTGGAACCGGACCAACGGCGACGCGGTGCGCAAGTCCCCCTCCGCCTCGGTGCTGGCGCAGAACGCCTTGAATAAGGCGGGCAGTGCCCGCCGGGCCATCGTCCTGATGCACGACAGCAAGAGCCACGTCAACACAGTGAAGGCTCTGCCCGCCATTATTGAGGGCTATCAGGCGGAGGGCTTTACCTTTGACGCCCTGACCCCGGAGGTCCGGCCCATCGTCTATGCCTACCCGAAGTGACGGTGATTGGAGCGGCTGGTGCCGCTCCAATTTTTTCTAAACTGTTGAAAATAATGATTGATAAAACGGAGAGAATATAGTACAATAAAGAAAGCTTTTGTTCCGCCTCGGTGCAGAGCAAGGCCGCACTAGTCGGGGAGATAGCGGTGCCCTGTACCCGCAATCCGCTATAGCGGGGATGAATCCCGGCCCCCGGACGTGTGGAGGTACTGTCTGCCCTGGAAAAGCAGTGATGATAGACCGGTCCCGCGCAACGGGGCTGCCGTGAACCGTGTCAGGCGGGGAACCGAGCAGCACTAAGCGGATGGCCCCGTGTGCCGTGGGGTTGCTGGTCTTGAGCCGGCTGTCCAGGTAACGGGTATGTCCCACGCTTCAAAGGCCGGTGTGCGGTCTTGCTTTGCATCGAGACGAACGTTTTTGAGGAGAGGAACGCAAGGATGGCCTGGAAGCGATACCAAGTCAGCAATGGGCACAACACCTTGGACAATGAGGGTCTGGAGCCGGACGCCGTCTCCTGGGTCCTTTCCCGATTGAAAACACACTTTGGCCTTCGCCTTCAGATGGGGTCCAGGGTTGGAATGGACCTCTCCGCTGCCGCTGGTGAAATCCGGATTGACGATGCCCCAATCACGCTTGGCTGGGATAACTGGAGCGGCTTTTTTCTCATGGCGCATGATGACCATGGCGACGCTGTTTTACGTGAAATCGAACTGCAATTCAATTCTGGGGAGGTGAGCTGATGTACCAAGCTCTGTACCGCAAGTGGCGGCCCAAAACCTTTGACGACGTGGTGGGACAGGAGCACATCACCGAGACGCTGAAACGGCAGGTGGCTGCGGACCGGCTGTCCCACGCCTATCTGTTCACCGGCACTCGGGGGACGGGCAAGACCACCTGCGCCAAGATTTTGGCCCGGGCGGTGAACTGCGAAAATCCCCGGGACGGCAGTCCCTGCAACGCCTGTCCGGCCTGCCTGGGCATTGAAAACGGCTCCATCCTGGACGTGCTGGAGCTGGACGCCGCCTCCAACAACGGGGTGGACCAGGTCCGGGCCCTGCGGGACGAGGCGGTGTATACCCCCGCCGCCGTCCGTAAGCGCGTGTACATCGTGGACGAGGTCCACATGCTGTCTACCCCCGCCTTCAACGCCCTGCTGAAAATTTTGGAGGAGCCGCCCCCCCATCTGCTGTTCATTTTAGCCACAACGGAGCTGCACAAGGTGCCCGCCACCATCAAGAGCCGGTGTCAGCAGTTCTCCTTCAAGCGCATTCTGCCCATGCAGATTGCCCAGCGGCTGGAGTATGTGGCGGAGCAGGAGAGAATCCCTCTGACCCGGGAGGGGGCTGCTCTGCTGGCCCGGCTGGCCGACGGCGGCCTGCGGGACGCCCTGTCCCTGCTGGACCAGTGCGTCGGGGGCAAAGCCGCCGTGGACGAGCAGGCCATCCTGGATACCCTGGGGTTGGCGGGCAATGTGGAGACCGCCGCCCTCATGGAGCAGCTGGCCGCCCGGGACACCGCCGGGGCGCTGAATACCCTGGCCCGCCTCTACGGCAACGGCAAGGATGTGGGCTCGGTTTTAGGGGAGCTGTCCTCCCTGGCCCGAGACCTGCTGCTGAGGAAGACTGCCCCCCAGGGGGGCGGAGCCCTGATGGCCGGGGGCTACGACGAGGCCACCCTGCGCCGCCTGGGGGAGCGGCTGTCCGCCCCCCGTCTGCTCCAGATGCTCACCCAGCTTCAGACGGCGGGGGCCGGCTTGGCCCGCAGCTCCAACCGGCGCACCGACGCGGAGTTGTGCATCATCCGCTTGAGCGACGAGGGGCTGGACGAGTCCTTCGCCGGCCTGTCCGCCCGAATCGCCCGGCTGGAGGAGCGGCTGGCCCAAGGGGTGACGGCCGCTGTCCCCGAGTCCGGCAGAAACCCTGTGAGACCTGGCCGCCTGGATGGGGCATCCAGGGTGGAAGATGCTGTAAAAAAGCAGCCCGCCGAGGTCGTCGGGCCCCACAAAGAGGGCGATTCCCCCCCCTGGGAGGAGGAGCGCCCGCCTCTGCCTGACGAGCCTCCGGAGGAGCCGGAGCGCGTCTTCGACGAACCGAAACCGGAGCGGCCTAAACCGGCGGAGCAGGGGGGCGGCGACAGCGCCTTCTGGCCCTCCTTCGCGGCAGGCCTGCGGGGGAAGGTGCCGCCCACGGTGATACCTTACCTAAACAACCCAGCCAAGGTGGCCGGGGTGTGGAAAAACGGGAAGCTTACCCTCTGGGTGGACAGTGAGTTCACCCGCTCCATGCTGAACAAGCCGGCAGTGCTGGAAAAGCTGGCTCAGGCGGCGGCCGCCTCCTTTGGCGGACAGCCCCAGGTCAGCGTGATTACGGGCGCCCCGCCGCCGGCGGAGGCCGCTGCCCCGAAAGCGGCGGAGAAAGACCCCCTGGATGACTTGCTATCCTTCGGCGGACAGTTTGATAACATTACCATACAGTAAAGGAGTTTTCAAAATGGCAAAGGGATATGGGCGGATGCCCGGTATGGGCGGCGGCATGAATATGAACATGATTAAGCAGGCCCAGAAGATGCAGCAGGACATGCTGCGTATGCAGCAGGAGCTCCAGGAGAAGGAGTATTCCGCCGCCTCCGGCGGGGGCGTTGTTACCGCCGTTGTCAACGGCAAGCACGAGCTGAAAAAGCTGACCATCGATCCGGAGGCGGTAGATCCCGATGATGTGGAGATGCTTCAGGACATGGTTGTGGCTGCGGTCAACGAGGCCATGCGGGCCGCCGACACCGATGCCGCCAGCACCATGCAGTCCCTCACAGGGGGGCTGAACCTGGGCGGTCTGGGCCTGTGAAGCGAAAAAAGGGCTGTCTGACAGACAGCCCTTTCACCTTTGGAAAGGAGGTGGGAACATGGACGGCAGCAGTACTGGGCAGAGCCAGCGGAAGAAAATGCTGGAGACCCCGATTTCCCAGCTGATTCTCTCCCTGGCGGCCCCCACCATAGTCAGCATGCTGGTGACCTCCGTCTATAACATGGCGGATACCTATTTTGTCTCCCAGCTGAACACCAGCGCCTCCGGCGCGGTGGGGGTGGTGTTTTCTCTGATGGCCATTATCCAGGCGGTGGGGTTTACGGTGGGGATGGGATCGGGCTCCATCGCGTCCCGGCTGCTGGGCCAGCGCAGGGAGGAGGAGGCCAACGTCTACGCCTCCACCGGCGTGGTCATCGCCCTGGTGCTGGGCCTGACAATGGCCGGGCTGGGGATGGGCTTTCGGAGGGAGCTGATGTGGCTACTGGGCAGTACGGACACCATTTACCCCTACGCCCTGGACTACGCCTTCTACATCATCCTGGGCGCGCCGGTGATGATTTTGTCTTTCACGCTGAATAACCTGCTGCGCTGGCAGGGGAAGGCCAATCTGTCTGTTTTTGGCCTGGCCACCGGCGGCATTTTGAATATGGTCCTGGATCCTATTTTTATCTACCTGTTTGACATGGGTATTGGCGGCGCGGGGGCGGCGACCCTGTTAAGCCAGTGTATCAGCCTGAGTATTTTGACCTCTTTCTTCCTGCTGAAGAAGAGCGAGCTGCGGGTAAGTCCTGCCTATATCTCCCGCTCTCCCCGGACCTATCTGTCCATTTTGAAGCAGGGAATGCCCTCCTTTTTCCGGCAGGGGGTGCTGTCCGCCGCCACCATGGCCGCCAATTACAATGCCCGTATCTACGGGGACGCGGCGGTGGCCGCCCTAGCCATCGTCACCAAGATTTTCAACCTGATCCAGTCCGTCATTATCGGCTTTGGACAGGGCTTTCAGCCGGTGCTGGGCTACAACTACGGCGCCGGTCGGCTGGACAGGGTGAAGGAGGCGGTGTGGTTCTCCATAAAGACCTGCACCATAATCCTCACGGCGGCAGCAGCGGCCGGCTTTGTGCTGGCTCCCCATATCATCACCCTGTTCCGCCGGGACGACATTGCGGTCATTGCTATCGGGACCCGGGCCTTTCGGAACCAGTGCTTTACCCTGCCTCTGGGGGCGGTGATGGTGTTTGGAAATATGTTTTTCCAGTCCCTTGGAAAATCATGGCGGGCGGTGCTGCTGGCCATCTGCCGTCAGGGGCTGTATATCCCCCTGGTCTATCTGATGACAGCCCGCTTTGGCCTGACCGGGCTGGAACAGACCCAGGCACTATCTGACCTGCTGGCCTTTCTTCTGTCCGCCGCAGTGGTTACGCACTACTTTAAGACGGAATTTCGAAAGGAGCTGGGCCAGGCGAGGTAACAGCTCTCAGCGAGATGTTTCCGCCCCCGGACGTCTAACCGGGCCCGCGATTGGCTTGAACTCCGGCTCCGGGTCCATAAGCTCCTTTGTCCCCACACAGCGGTTGATGGGGACGCCCATCTGATGGAATTTCTCCTCATAGTCGGTCATGACCCCTTGAATGCTCTCCCGGTGGAGATCCCGGGTCACCTCCGACAGGGCAAATCCCGCCTTGGGGAACTGGAACAGGGACCACTCAAACAGGTCGCGGTTGTCGCTCTTGAAGTGAATCTGCCCCCCGTCCCCCAGGATGCCCCGGTAGAGCACTAGAAACTGCTCATGGGTCAGCCGCCGCCGGGCGTGCTTCACCCCAGGCCAGGGGTCGCAGAAGTTAATGTAAATCCGGTCCACCTCGTCAGGGGCAAAGTAGTCCCGCAGCAGCGCTGCGTCCCCGTCAATGAAGAAGATATTGGTCAGCTCCATGGCTTGACAGCGCTCCATGGCGACGATCATGGCGTCCGCCACCCGCTCCAGGGCGATATACAGCACATCGGGATATTGACTGGCTGTCTCAGCGGAAAAGCGGCCTTTCCCACAGCCAATTTCCAGGCACAGCTTGCAGGCCCCGGGGAAGAGTTCCCGCCAGTGCCCCCGCATCTTTTCAGGCTCCTGGACCAGAAGCGTGGAACACCGCTCCATCCGGAGCGCTAAGTTGGGCTTTTTTCTCATTCGCATTGGTATGTCACCTCTCATCGTCATTAAAAAATATTTTATCACATAGGATAGAATACTTGCAATCATTTTTAAAATATATTATAATATAACACTGTGCAGAGCGGGGTGTTGCGCAGTTGGTAGCGCGCCTGCTTTGGGAGCAGGAGGCCCGGGGTTCGAGTCCCCGCACTCCGACCATGCGGAGTATCCTTTGAGGACACTCCGCATTATTTTTGCTCAAAATCCTATACGGCGATCCGCGACCGGGAGTAGCTGACGGCTACTCCCTTTCTCGTCCCCATTGTGATCTCCGCAGCCGGGATTTTCCGGCGGTCAGGGACGGAGAAAGCGCCGATACAGTTGTAATAGATGGTGATATGCTGGGTGGTAACGCCGTGCCGCTTTTCCGCATGGTACACGTCGATATGGTCAAATAGCTCCGCCACCATGCGCTGGGTAATCTCGGTGGCGTTGGTGTACCGCCGGACCGTTTCAAGAAACGTGTCAACGTCCATCCGCTGGCCCTCACTCTTTTTCAGCTCCAGCCGCAGGGCCTTGATCCGCTTGGCGTTCTCCCTCTGCTCCCACTGTTTCCTGGCCTGCTCATTCTCCGTCACTTTTGCGGAGCGGCCCATCATGGCCTTGATGAAATCGTCCTCGTACTCGTTGACGAAACAGGCCAGCCGGTTCACTTCGTACAGCACCACCCGCTCCAGAAATTCCAGCCGGATATAGTGGGTCTTGGAGCACTTGCACAGGCCGGAATTGTGGTTTTGACAGCTAAAGAATTTAGAAGCTGTACCAATAGGCTAAAACCGCTTGAGTAAAGTGCTGAAGGCAGCAATG
>CAJTSQ010000006.1 GCA_910578735.1 uncultured Oscillospiraceae bacterium | reverse complement strand
CAGAACGGCGTGACCGTAGTCTGCGCCTTCGACGAGAACGACATCGCCAACGGCCCCTTCCAGGGGGTTGAGGGCGTAGGCCAGCACGGCTACCCCTACTTCCGCAACCGCTGCTTCGTCATGGCCCGCGCCGGCACCGACGAGGCCAAGGTGAAGGAGCTCAAGGAGCTCTACGGCAAGATCCTGGCCGACCAGGAGGTGGCCGACTGGCTGCATGACATCATGCTGCTGGAGGTGGATACCATGTCCGTGGAGGACGTGGAGGCCCACGTTGAAAATGTAAAGAACATCGTCAACGAGTACAAGGACATCGTTGCCGGCTGATCTGCGCGCCACAGACAACATGTGGGGGAATGGGATCGGGAAGGAATCCCGCCCATTCCCCTTTTATGGTTTTTATTTGGAAAGGAGGTCCCCCCATGAGCAAATGGGTGGAGCAGTTTAACGGCCGGATGGACGCCTGGGGCCGTAAGCTGCATGAGAAAGAGATTCGAATTCCTGTGGATTTGGTCACTGGCGTGGTGTTTTTCCTCTTTGCCCTGGTGATTTTGCTGGTCATGCCAGACCAGGTGGCAGTTTCTGAGAAGGACGTGGTCAACGGCCGCGCCTTTCCGACCTTGCTGATGGTGATACTGATGCTCTGCTGCGCCATGCTGGTGGCCAAGGAGCTGTATAAGCTGGCCACCAGACAGCCCCTGAACTGGAAGGTCATCAATATTCAGGTGGAAGCCAAGGCGCTGACTATTCTGGCCATTTTGGTGCTCACCTGGTTCCTGAGCAAAATCACCGGCCTGTTTGTGGTAGGCGCGGTGTTCTGCTGCCTGGGCTTTTTGCTCTACTTCCGGTGCCGGAAGAAATCCTACTATGTCATTACCCTGGTGCTGGCGGTGGCCATCTGGGCCGCCTTCCGCTTCGCCCTGGGCGTGGACTTTTAAGGGGGGGGCTTATGTTACAGCATATCATCCCGGCCACCGGCCTGCTGTTCACCCTGGAAAATATCCTGTGGATTAACATCGGTGTGTTTGTGGGCTCGGTCTTCGCCGCCATTCCCGGCCTGAGCGTCATCCTGTGCGTCATTTTGTTCCTGCCCGTCACCTACTCTATGATGGCCATTCCCGGCATGATGTTCCTGCTGGGCATCTACTGCGCCGGCGGCTATGGCGGCAGCGTGTCCGCCATCCTCATCAACACCCCCGGCACCCCTCACGCGGCGGCCACCATGCTGGACGGACACCCGCTCTCGGAGCAGGGCCGTACCAAGGCGGCGCTGAAAATTGCCCTGTACGCCTCCACCTTCGGCGGGGTGTTCTCCGCGCTGATGCTGCTGTTCCTGGGCCCCCAGGTGGCGAAAGTCGCCGCCCAGCTGGGGACGGCGGAGTATTTTATGGTCTGTGTCTTCGGCCTGACCATCATCGCCGGCGTGTCGGGCAAGAGCATGATTAAGGGCCTGATCTCCGCCTGCCTGGGCCTGCTCATCTCCTGCGTGGGCTCCGACCCCATGACCAGCTATGACCGTTTCACCTTCGGCATCTCCCGGCTCTACCTGGGCCTGGACCTGGCCATCTGTCTGATCGGCCTGTTCGCCCTGGTGGAGATCATGGCCAAGGCGGAGAAGCCTCTGGACCGGCTGAACCTGGACACCACCCAGATCAAGGACGACGGGGCCATCAGCAGGGATGAATATAAGCGCATGGCCCGGCCGGTGCTGCTGTCCTCCATCATTGGCGTGCTGGTGGGCATCATCCCGGGCACCGGGGCCTCAGAGGCATCCTGGTTCAGCTACAACACCGCCAAGAACATGTCCAAGCACCCGGAGGAGTTCGGCCACGGCTCGGTGGAGGGCATTGCTGCCGCGGAGTCGGCCAACAACGCCGTCACCGGCGCGACGCTGATCCCCCTGCTCACCCTGGGCATCCCCGGGGACGGCACGGTGGCCATCATGCTCTCCGCCCTGATGATTAACGGCCTGAACCCCGGCCTGAGCCTGTTCACTACTCAGGGGGACATCATGTACGCCATCATGTTGGGCCTGATTCTGGTGAATATATTCATGTGTCTCCAGGGCAAGTTCCTCACCTCTCTGTTCGCAAAGGTGGTGTCCATTCCCCAGGAAATTCTCACCCCCATCATCGTCATTTTCTGCTTTGCGGGGGCGTACTCGGTCAACGGCAACTACTTTGATGTGGGCGTGGCCCTGGTGTTCGGCATTCTGGCCTGGGTCCTGCGCAAGCTGGAGCTGCCGCCGGTGCCCATTCTGCTGGGTCTGGTGCTGGGCAGCATGACCGAGACCAACTTCCGCCGGGCCCTGCTCATCTCCAACGGCAGCCCCAGCATCTTTTTCAGCAGCATCTACTGCATCATCTTCCTGGTCCTCATCGTGGCGGCGGTGGGCACCATCGTCCGGGGCAAGATGAAGGAGAAAAAAGCCGCCGCTCAGAAGGAGGACTGACAATGCCCAACAATATTATCTTCTACTTTACTGACCAGCAGCGCTGGGACACCTGCGGCTGCTTCGGCCAGCCCCTGGACATCACGCCCAACCTGGACCGGCTGGCCCGGGAGGGGGTCAAGTTTGACAACGCCTTCTCCCCCCAGCCGGTGTGCGGTCCCTGCCGGGCCCTGTTTCAGACGGGCAAGTGGCCCACCGAGACGGGGTGCTTCCGGAACAACATCATGCTGCCCGCCGGGGTGAAGACCCTGGGCAGCTATATCGAGGAGGCGGGCTATGAGACCGCCTACATCGGCAAGTGGCACCTGGCCAGCGACGGGGAGCTGGAGAAGCCCCCCACCATCGATCACACCGTCACCGCCATTCCCCGCCAGCTGCGGGGGGGCTACACCGGCTTTTGGCGCGCCGCTGACGTGCTGGAGTTCACCTCCCACGGCTACGACGGCTTCGTCTTTGACGAGAACGACCAGCGGGTGGACTTCAAGGGCTACCGGGCGGACTGCATCAACGACATGGCCCTGGAGTTCTTCGACCAGTACGACGGGAAAAAGCCCTTCTTCATGACCATCTCTCAGATCGAGCCCCACCACCAGAACGACCGAAAGCACTACGAGGGGCCGGAGGGGTCCAAGGAGCGATTTAAAGACTTTGTCCTCCCCGAGGATCTGAAGGCCCTGGGGGGCAACGGGTTGGAGGAGTACCCCGACTACCTGGGCCAGTGCGCCAGCCTGGACGAGAATCTGGGCCGTCTGGTGGCAAAGCTGAAGGAGAAGGGGCTGTATGAGAATACGGTGATCATCTTCGCCTCTGACCACGGCTCCCACTTCCTCACCCGCAACCGGGACTCCCACCTCAACGGCTACGACGACTACAAGCGCTCCTGCCACGACGCGGCCCTCCATGTGCCCCTGGTCATCGCCGGCGGACCCTTCAAGGGGGGCGTGGCCGTGGAGGAGCTGGTGAGCACCGCCAGCCTGCCCAAGACCATCCTGGCCCTGGCCGGGGTAGACGTGGGAGATGCCATGATCGGGGAAAACCTTCTTGACGTGGTGGAGAAAAAGGACGATAATAGACCCAACGAGATTTTCGCGCAGATATCAGAAAGCCGGGTGGGCCGGTGCATCCGCACCGCCCGGTATACCTATTCCGTCTACGCCCCCGGCGTCAACGGCGGCGAGGCCGCGGCGGCTGACCGGTACGCCGACGACTTCCTCTACGATATGGAGCGGGACCCCCACCAGCTGAACAATGTGGTGGCCGACCCGGCCTACGCGCAGGTGAAAGCGGAGCTGCGGGAGCGGCTGCTGGACTGGATCGAGAGAGCGGAGGGGAACCGGCCTGTCATTGCCAACTGAGGAGTGCCGCGTGGTCTCTGAGGAGGGTGTCATGAAGGAATTGGACGGGAAGGCGGAGCTGGTCTACCTCTGGGTGAGGGCCTATATCGAGGAAAACAAGTTTTCCAGCAGCACAAAGATCCCTTCGGAAAACACCCTGAGCCGGAAGCTGTCCGTCAGCCGGGAGACGGTGCGCCGGGCGCTGGAGCGGCTGACGCGGGAGGGCCTGCTGATCCGGGTAAAGGGGAGCGGCACCTATATTGACAAGGAGGCGGCCCTGTCCTGGGAGCTGGGGGGCAGCGGCGGAAAGCTGAAGATCGGCCTGATTCTCCAGGGCCAGGACGGCAACGCCAACTCCAGCCTGATGGAGGGCATCCGCAGCATTCTGCCCCCCGACCAAGTGGACCTGCGCACCTTCCTCACCGACAACAAGTTCGCCAACGAGCGCCGCTGCCTTCAGGCCGTGATGAACCAGGGCTTTCAGGGCTTTATTGTAGACGGCGTCAAGGCCAGCCTGCTCAACCCCAACCTGGACTGCTACCAGAAGATCTATCAAAAGCGAATCCCCGTGATTTTTTACAACAACTACTACCGCAACCTGAAATGCCCCCGGGTGGTGGTCAACGACCTGCGCTGCGCTGAGGAGCTCATCGGCCTGCTGATCCGGGAGGGGCACCGGAATATTGCCGGAGTTTTTGTCTCAGACAATTATCAGAGCATTGAGAAATTTCAGGGAATGGCGGCCACACTCCAGAAGCAGGGAGTGGAATACCAGGACGACTACACCAAATGGTGCGTCTCCAATGAGGCCCACGACCCCAGCTTTGTCCGCTCCATCGACCGCTTTCTAAAGCGCCTGCCCCAGTGCACCGCCGTGGTCTGCTGCAACTATATGATCTATCAGATGGTGCGGCAGGTGCTGGAGAAGCAGGGGCGGCGGGTGCCGGAGGACTGCTCCCTGGTGTGCTTCGACTACTCCAACGAGGACTGGGAGGCCGAAGGGGTTACCTGTTCCATCCACCAAGGCTTCCGGATCGGGCAGGAGGTGGCCTCACGGCTGATGCGGATGATCCGCAGCCGGGACTGCGACGACCTGGGCTATACCTGTGTCCTGCCCCCGGAAATCTTTGTGGGCCGCTCCATCGGCCCCGCTATAAGATAGACCGTGCGGGCCGCCCTTAGGGCGGCCCGCGTTAAAAAGGAGGAAGATTCCATGCCGCCCCTGAGCATCCTGATCAAACCGGCCTCCAGCGCCTGCAATCTGCGCTGCGCCTACTGCTTCTATGCCGACGAGGCCAGCGCCCGCGCCGTGCCCAATTTCGGCTTGATGTCCCAGGCGGTGAGCCATACCTTGATTGAAAAAGCGGCGGGGGCGGCGGAGGGCTCTGTCACGTTCCTGTTCCAGGGCGGCGAGCCCACCCTGGCGGGGCTGGACTTCTACCGGGACTTCGTCTCTTATGAGAGAGAGACGGTCCCCGCCGGGCTGGCGGTCCGGTACGCCATTCAGACCAACGGAATACTGCTGGACGAGGCCTGGTGCCGTTTTTTTCGAGAGAACCTCTTTCTGGTGGGCCTGTCCCTGGACGGGACCCGGGCCTGTCACGACCGCTTCCGCCGGGATGGAGCAGGGAAAGGCACCTACGACCGGGTAATAAAGGCGGCCCGCCTGCTGGAGCGGGCCGGGGTGGAATATAATATCCTCACGGTTGTAACCGGCTATCTGGCCAGGCATATCCAAAGCGTCTTTTCCGCCCTGTGCGCCGGCGGCTTCCGCTTTCAGCAATACATCCCCTGTCTGGACCCTCTGGAGGAGGAGCGGGGGGGACAGGGGTATTCCCTATCCCCCGGGCAGTATGAGACCTTTTTGAAGACCCTGTTCGACCTGTGGTTCCGGGAGCTGGAGCTGGGGCGCTACTGGTCCATCCGTTACTTTGATAACCTGGTGTGGATGCTGAAGGGAAACGCCCCGGAGCAGTGCTCCATGCGTGGGAGCTGCGGCCTGCAATATCTGGTGGAGGCGGACGGTAGTGTCTACCCCTGCGATTTCTACGGCCTGGATGCGTACCGGCTGGGGAACATCCGAGAGGATTCCTGGGAGGAACTGGACCGAGCGCGGGAGACGCTTGGCTTTGTGGCGGCGTCACAGCGTGTGCCGGAGACATGTAAGACCTGCCAGTGGTATTCTCTGTGCCGCAACGGCTGCCGCCGGGACCGGCTGGAGTCGGCAGACGGACCGGGCCGAAACTACTACTGTCAGGCATACGCCGGATTTTTTGCCTACGCCCTCCCCCGCCTGCGCCGGGCGGGGGAACTGCTGAAAACGAGGTGAGCGCATATGCTGATATTCTTTCTGGTGGCCCTGGGGGCCAGCGCTGTGGGCGCCATCTGCGGCATCGGCGGCGGTGTGGTCATTAAGCCGGTGCTGGACTTGCTCCATCTGGAGACGGTGTCCACCATCAGCTTTTTATCTGGCTGCACCGTATTGACGATGAGCTGTTATTCGGTGGGAAAGTCCCTGCTGGCCGGGGAGAAGCGGGTTTCGCTGGATGTGGGAACGCCGCTGGCGGTTGGAGCGGCGGCGGGGGGCCTGCTGGGCAGCCAGCTGTTCGCTCTGGCGCGCCGGATGTCAGACAACCCCAACCGGGTAGGGGCGGTCCAGGCCGCATGCCTGGCTGTGATTACAGTGGGCACCCTTCTGTATACCCTGAACAAGGCCCGCATTCCCACTGGCCGGGTCCGGAACAGGTCGGCATGCGCTGTGATCGGCCTGGCGTTGGGCTGTATGTCCAGCTTTCTGGGGATCGGCGGCGGGCCTATCAATCTGGTGGTGCTGTATTTCTTTTTCAGTATGGACACCAAAACGGCGGCCGCCAACAGCCTGTACATTATCTTTTTCAGTCAGCTGTGCAGCTTGCTGACCACCCTCTGCACCGGCTCCGTTCCGGACTTCCGTTGGCCGGTGCTGGCCCTGATGGCGGCGGGAGGACTGGGCGGCGGCGTCCTTGGCCGGCAGCTGAACCGGCGGCTGAGGGATGAGGATGTCGAGCGGCTGTTTGTGGTGCTGATGGTGGTGATTATCTGCATCAGCCTGTTTAATGCCTGGCGGTATTTGAGCTGTTAAAGCAGAAGCCGCGACTGTCTGTTAATATTAGCCCTCATTGCAGGGTTCCTCAATTTGATAGGCCTCATCCGTCTGCTCATAGATCAAGAACTGCGAGAGAAACAGGATGTACCATACCCCGAGGACCGGCAGCAGGAGCAGCGTCCAGGGCGCGAACAGCACGAATACCGCCAGGTAAACCAGCTGCAGCACCCCAACGCCCAGCACGCGCCAAAAGTATTTGGCCCAGAACAGCAGGCAGTTGCGCAGCCGGATGGATGCTTTCTGCCGGAACAGCACCAGCTGGGGCCAGTAGAGGGTATTGACGATCAGCACCACCAGCAAGGAAAACAGATACAGCGCCACCGTCCCCGGGGAGGGGGACCGCTCCGCCCACCAAAAGAGCATCGCCATAAAGGTGTACACCCCTGCGGCCAGGCCCAGCAGGGCGCCGGGGATCAGGCTGCCCCTCCAGTTCTGTTTCCAGGATTGCTGATAGCCGTCCCACCAGGGCCGGGGGTCGTCCCGCAGGCCCCGGAGGATGGCGTCGTACATCCCGGCCAGGAAGGGGCCGGCAATCATCCCGCCCAGGAGGGAGCAGGGCAGCAGCACCAGAACACTGGAGGAGGCCACGCTGTAAAACAATCCCGCCGCCAGGGGCGCAAAGCCCGCCAGGGTGAGCAGATTGATCTTCCACCACCGGCCAAACCGGGCGGACAGGAGCTGTCGGTAGTGGTAAAAGCCGGTTTGACGCTCGTTCTCATTAAAGTGCGGGTCCTCGGCAAACAGCAGTCCCATAATTGTCTCCTCCTCTATAAAATGCCCTGTGTGACCCGGCCCTTGGCCGGGTCATCCTGAGAATGGCCCTTTCTATGCCACATAGTGGCAGTGCTCCAAAAAGTCCTCCAAAAGCTCAAGGGCGTCGCCCTCGAAATTCTCCCGGCAGGACAGCTCCGCGATGATATTATAATTTCCATAGGTGCCCAAGGCGGACACGCCTTGGGCATAGGGGTTGGTTTCTGACTTATATGCGTAGGTGATAATGGTGAACTCCTGTCCGTTATAGGCTTCTGTTTTAGTCTCCTCTATGGTATACCGCTCGGCAGCCATGGACAGCAGCTCCTCCATCCCTTCCTCCGCCTTTTCGGTAGAAGCATATCCGGACAGCAGAACATAGAGCTGCGCGTCATAGAGCTGTGCGTCCTCCCCGTACTCGTTGACATAGGGGACCGCATCGCCTGCAGACCAGGTGGCGTAGTACATCCCGTCTGCGGACAGTGCGTCGCTGCTTTCCCGGGCGGTCAGCCCCTCCGGGGTATCCACACCGATCACGTTTCCCAGCGTGACCCAGTCTTTGCTCCAGGTCATGCCGTCCGCCGCCCTGGGCGGCGCGGCCCTGCCGCATCCCGTCAGACACAGCGCAAGACACAAAACAAGCAGCTTTTTCATTTACCCCGCCTCCTTCAGCAGCCGCTTCCACAGCGCGTCGCAGTCCTCCACATTCTTGGAGACCCGGTCCTCATAGAAGGTCCGGCGGGCCAGATACAGCCCGTTCTCCACCGGGAACCAGTCCTCCTGGAGTACCTCATAGCTCTCCCGAAAGGCCTCCGGGTCTTCTAACAGAAAGAAATAACTTTCGCAGGAGTCCAGATCGGCCATCAGCTTAACGTTATTTGCGGCGGTATACATGGCATCCTCCTGGGAGAAGATGTATTGGTTGACTTGGATTACAACCTTGCCGTCTCCGTTACAGTCCAGGCCTAAAGCCAACAGCTTGGCCTCCCAAAGGGCGCTCTCATCTTCAGAGAGGGGGACAGAGGCCGCGTAGGCGATCTGATAGTCCGGGTGGACCTGGGTAATGGACCGCCAGATCAGGCTGCCCACGACACACACCGCCGCCGCGCCGAGAATGACATACCACTTGTGAACAGCAGCGTGTTCTACATGGAGGACCGGGCCATCCAGCGGCTCACCGATCTGGACCAGTTCTGGATGCCCTATGTGGAGGACACCACTTTCTACCCTGTGGACTGCGTGTTTACCGGCATGGAGATGGAGACCATCGACTGGCACAAGACCGACTTTGAGACGGCCGTGAAGGAGCGGGAGGGCCTCTGGCTCCGGGACGGCGGCCCCACCGACCAGGAGCGGGAGGGCCCCTGGCTCCGGGACGGCGGCCCCACCGACCAGGAGTGGGAGGAGTACAAAGAGTACCTGTCCAAGAAGTGCGGCATGGACGACCTGCTGAAGGTCTATCAGGACGCCTACGACCGCTACAGCGCGGCTGAGTAGGGGGCGGCCTCTGTGCCGCCCCGCCTTCCACGCCGTCCCCACCATCGGCTGGATGAACGACCCCAACGGCTTCTCCTTCTACAAGGGGGAGTGCCATTTGTTCTATCAGTACCACCCCTACTCCAACGAGTGGGGCCCCATGCACTGGGGGCACCTGAAAACCCGGGACTTTCTCCGCTGGGAGCGGCTGCCCGCCGCCCTGGCTCCGGATCAGGACTATGACAGCGCCGGCTGTTTCTCCGGCGGGGCGGTGGAGCTGCCCGACGGACGGCAGCTTCTCCTGTACACCGGCGTCCGGCGGGGCCACAACGCCGACGGCTATCTCCAGGATATCCAGACCCAGTGTCTGGCCATCGGGGACGGGGTGAACTATGAGAAGTGGGGGGATAACCCCATCCTGGACGAAAAAGATCTGCCCCAGGGGGGCAGCACCATCGACTTCCGGGACCCAAAGGTGTGGCGGGACCCGGACGGCGTTTTCTACACCGTCGTGGGCAACCGCACCGCCGACGGCAGCGGGGCCATTCTGATGTATCGGAGCATAGACGGCCTGAAATGGGAATTTGTCCGCACCCTGGATGCCTGCCACAACCAGTATGGCAAGATGTGGGAGTGCCCCGACTTCTTCCCTCTGGACGGCAGGCAGGTACTGATCACCAGCCCCCAGGAGATGTCTCCCGTGGGCCTGGAGTTCCACGCGGGCAACGGCACCCTCTGCCTCATTGGGGAGTACAGCCCGGACAAGGGCTTTACCCGGCAGAGCGCCCAGGCCATCGACTACGGACTGGACTTCTATGCCCCCCAGACGCTGGCCGCCCCCGACGGGCGGCGCATCATGATCGCCTGGATGCAGAACTGGGACACCGCCAAGGCCAAGCCCTGCAACTGCCGCTGGTTCGGGCAGATGACCCTGCCCCGGGAGCTGTCGGTGAAAAACGGGCGGCTGATTCAAAACCCGGTTCGGGAGCTGGAAAGCTGCCGGGGGGCCCGGGTGGTCCATCAAAATATCCCGGTGTGCGGGGAGATCAAGCTGCGGGTCATTCTGGACCGGTTCAGCGTGGAGGTCTTCGTCAACGACGGCGAGCAGGTGGCCAGCGCGGTGATCTACACCCGCCAGTCCGCAGACGCCATCACCTTTGAGGCGGGCGGCTCCGCGGTGATAGATGTGGAAAAGTATGATCTGGTTTTTTGACCGCAAATTCAATTTATCACTGCTCTGCTTTTATTGCAAAACCCCTCTGATTTCAGTTGAAATCAGAGGGGTTTCCTTGATTGCTCAGGTGTCTCCTGCCAGTCCTCCGCCCTCAAAAGAAGCCGGGACTTCTGGGTGCACTAACCAGAAATTTTGCGGAATCTTCCGCGAAGCATAGGCACAACCATCTGGACCAGGACGGCCACCAAGAGGATGGACCCTTTGATAGTGTCGTTAATCAAAGCATCGAAGCCCAAAGAGGCGATAATCTTATCGATGATATTGTAGGACATAGCGCCGAACAGCACGCCCAGCAGTTTACCCTTGCCGCCGCTCATGCTGATTCCGCCGATGACCACTGCGGCGATGGCGTACATCTCATAGCTCTTGCCGATGGTGGCGGGGTCGACGGAGCCGTTCATGGCCAGCCACAGGAAGGCGGCGATGCCGGCCAGGATACCGGTGATGACATAGACCATCACCCGGGTGAGCGTGACGTTGATGCCGGCCAGGTGGGCCGCCTTTTCATTGGAGCCGATGGCGTACACCCGCTTGCCCAGCTTGGTCATGGTGGACAGGTAGACCATAATGGCGGTGATGACCAGCAGGGTGATGCCCACCACCGGGACAGTGAGAATCTTAGCCTGCCCAAAGCCGTAGATGGCGTCGTAGGTGGGGTGGGAGGCGTCCATGCTGTAGATGGACAGGCCCATAGTGCGCAGATAGAACTGGGCGATGGATCGGTAGATCAGCATGGTAGCCAGCGTAACGATAAAGGCCGGCATTTTGGCCACACCGATGAACAGACCGTTAATCAGGCCGCAGGCTGTGCCCGCCGCCAGGGCGAAGATCAGGGTGAGAACTGCGCTGTGGGTGTTGTTGAACACCACCACCGTCAGTCCGCCCACCAGGGAGAGCATAGAGCCCACCGACAGGTCGATGCCGCCGGTAATGATGACCAGCCCCATGCCAAAGGCCAGGATGCCCACCACGGCGGAGTGGCGCAGGATATTCATCACGCCGCTCCAGGTTGTGGCGCCCTTGTTGATGATTAGGTAGGAGACAAAAATGGCGAGAAAAATGAGCACAAAGCTGTAGTTGCCGATTGTTTTGCCGATTGAAATGGATTTTTTGTTGGTCAAAGTGTTGTTTCCCATGTCAATTAGACACCTCCGCAGTATTGATAGCGTTGGTCGCCTGGAGCATGACCGCCTCCTCGCTGATCTCGCTGCGGTCCAGCTGGGCCTGGAGGCTGCCGTGGTAGAAGACGACGCAGCGGTCAGCCACCTGCTGAATCTCGGGAATCTCCAGGGTGTTGACCAGAATGGTCTTTCCGCTCCGGGCCAGCTCCTGAATCAGGCGATAGATTTCCGCCTTGGCGCCCACGTCAATTCCCTGGGTGGGGTTATCCATCAGCAGAATGTCCGACTGGGTGTTCAGCCACCGGGCCAAAATCACCTTTTGCTGATTTCCGCCGGACAGGGAGGTAATCAGGTCGTCGGGGGAGTTGGACTTGATGTTCAGCTTTTTCCGCAGCTCCTCATATTTCTGGACCTCCTTCTTCCTGGATATGTGCTGGTGCCGCCAGGTGAGGGTGTGTTCTGAAATATAGTCGTTCTCCAGCAGCGTGAAGTCTGGGATGATGGAGTTCTCCTTGCGGTTGGCGGCGATCATGGAAACTTTGTTCAGCATGGCCCGGTGGATGGAGTGCTTGGTCACCGGAACGCCGGCAATTTTCAGGCAGCCGCCGGTGATGGGCCGCTCGCCAAAGATGGTCTGAAACAGCTCACTGACGCCGGCGCCCACCAGGCCGGTGAAGCCCACCACCTCCCCCCGGCGGATGGAGAGGGAAATATCATGAAAGCCCTGTCCGGACAGCCCCTCCAGCTCCAGGATGGGGCCGCCCAGCTCCCGCTGCTCGTAGGCCTCCCGATCGCTGTACCGCTCCCCCACCATCATGCGGGTGACCTCTTGAGGAGTGGTTTCGGAAATCAAGCCGCTATGGATAAATTCGCCGTTGCGCAGGACGGTATACCGGTCCGCCAGGGCGAATATTTCTGTCATTTTATGTGAGATAAAGATAAAGGAATTGCCCTGCTCCTTCAGCCTGCGCACAATGGTGAAGAGATGGGCGGTCTCCTCGTTGTTCAAGGCGGTGGTAGGCTCGTCCAGAATAAACAGCCGGGCCTTGGCGTGGAGAGCTTTGGCGATTTCCAGCAGCTGCTTCTTGCCGGTCTCCAGCTCTGAGACCATGGCCCGGGGGTCGATATCCACCCCCAGATGCTCAAACAGGGCGGCGGACTGCTGAATCATGGCCTTTTTGTCCAGCGTGCCCAGCTTGTTGGTAAGCTCCTTGCGGAGGAAAATGTTCTCGTAGACGGTCAAATCGTTGAAAAGGTTCAGTTCCTGGTGGACAAACGCGATGCCCGCCTGTTCCGCGGAGGCCACGGAGCTGTGCTCCAGCTTTTGCCCCTCAAACACAACAGAGCCGGAGTCTCGGGTGTATACGCCGCCCAGAATGTTCATCAGGGTGGACTTCCCCGCTCCGTTTTCTCCCAGCAGCGCGTGGACCTCCCCCGGCTCCACACTGAAATTGACATGATTCAAAACCGTGACTCCAAAAAAGCTTTTGGAGATATCGGTCATACGCAGCATCTCCATAATGGACCTCCTGTCTCAGGTTCGGGCACAAGGCCCGCCGGTGCACCGCACCGGCGGGCTTTTGCGCCAAGGATGGGATTACTTGGAAACCGCGTCGCCGAAGCCGCGGAAGTCGTTGACGTTGGAGGCGTCAACCACGGAGACGGGGATGACATGGTCCTGCGCCACGCTGCCGCCGTCCAGAGAGGCGATCATGTCGTCGATGGCGGTCTGGATCATAGCGGGGTCATAGGTGACGGAGAACAGGTCAGCCAGCTTGGCTACCTGGGCGGAGTAGTCGCGCTGATGGATGCCCTTCAGCACGCTGTAGATCTCGTTCAGGCCGGAGGAGGCGCCCAGATTGACACCGGCATTCAGGAAGGCCTCTTTCTTGGCCTCGTCGATGTCGGAGCTCTGCAGGGCCTCCAGGATGCCCATGGCGATCTCATCGTCGTGGGTGAAGATGAACTTGGTGGCGGTGATCTCGTCAACGGTGGAGGCCTCCAGCCACTCGGTGAACAGCTTCTTGCCTTCGGAGCGGCTCCAGCCGGTGTAGGCGGTGGACTTCAGGCCGGCGATCTGCTCATCGGACCAGCCGTTCTCCTTCAGGACGTTCTGGAAGCCGTTGTTGCGCATCTCGGGCACGGAAGAGTTGTCGCCGGGCATGACCAGCACGGGGTCGCCGGGCTTCAGGCCAGCGGCGATGAAGCGCTCGGCGGTAGCGGCGCCGATGCCCTCGTTGTCGCCCTTGACGGAGGCCACGGCGTTGGAGGACACGGAGTCAATGATGCGGTCGAACATCACGAAGGGGATGCCGCTCTCGGCCAGCTTCTTCATAGTCGCCTCCAGGGTGTTGTCCTGGGGCAGGATGACCACGGCGTCGGCGGTCTTGTTGGCGATCAGGTCCTCCACCTGGGAGATCTGGTTGGCAGCGTCAGTGGAGGTGATGACAGTGGCGTCATACTTGCCGGCGGAGTTGACCTCGGCGGCCTTTTCCTCAGCGTAGGTCATAACGGCGCCGGTCCAGCCGTGGTCGGCGTTGGGCACCAGGATGGCAATCTTCTGCTTGGCGTCGCCGCCGGGCGCGGGCGTGTTGGAGCCGGCGCTGGAATTGGACCCGCCGCCGTTGGAGTTGGCGCTGTTGCCGCCGT
Organism: uncultured Oscillospiraceae bacterium; assembly: GCA_910578735.1. GTDB lineage: Bacteria > Bacillota > Clostridia > Oscillospirales > Oscillospiraceae > Lawsonibacter. Next base: position 83,908 of record CAJTSQ010000006.1, on the reverse strand, counting down.
TGCCGCCACCGCAGGCCACCAGGCCCAGGGACATAACGGCTGCCAGGAGCAGTGCAAGATATCTCTTCTTCATGTTTCAATTTCCTCCTAAAATTTATATTTTCCGCGGCTTTTTTGCCGTAGGAAACACAGGGGGCTTACAGCGTGATCCAGGCCGCGTCCGCCGCGGCGCTGTCCACCACTGCGTGGACGAATTTCACGCCGGCGACGCCGTCCTCAATCATGGTGAGGGAGCTGGTGTCATAGGGCCGGCCGGCCTTCTTCTCGATCAAGGCGGTGATGTAGTCCCGGTAGATGTTGGCAAAGGCCACATACAGCCCCTCGGGGTGGCCCACAGGGATGCGTCCGCCGCTGCCGGCGGGCTGAGTGATGCCGTTGCCGCTCCGGGTGAGTACCTGCATAGCGCCGCCCTTGGGGGTGTAGTACAGATAGTCGGGGTGCTCCTGCTGCCACTCCAGCGCGCCCCGGTCGCCGAAGACCCGGACCACCAGCCCGTTGTAGTGCCCGGCGGCGATCTGGGAACACCAGTAGGCCCCGTTGACGCCGTTGTCATACTCCAGCAGGATGTTGGCGTTCAGGTCCAGGGCGTGGCCATACTTGTTGGTGGTAGCGGCCAGCCGCTTGATCTTCAGGCCGGTGACATAGTGGACAAAGCACTCGATGTGGGTGCCGATGTCGCCCACGCAGTTGGAGATGCCGGAGACGGCGGGGTCCTTGCGCCATACGGACAGGTTTTCTGCCGCGCCCTCCTCGGGCTCCAGCTCGTTGATAAGCCAGTCCTGGACGTACTCCGCGTTGACGGCGGCGATTTTGCCGATCTTGCCCTCGGCAATCATCTCCTTCATCACCCGGCTCATGGTGTAGCCGGGATAGGTGTAGGTGACGGCGAAGAGCAGATCTTTCTCCCTGGCCAGGGCCTGGAGTTCCTCGGCCTGGGCCACCTCGAAGCACAGGGGCTTCTCACACACCACGTTGATGCCGGCCTCAAGGAAGGCCTTGGCGGCCTCGTAGTGGCTGAAGTTGGGGGTGACGATGACCGCGAAGTCGATGGGGTCGGGCCGCGCGGCCTCTTTGGCGGCCATCTCCTTAAAATCGGAGTACAGCCGGTCGGGGGCGATGCAGTAGGCGTCGCCGGTGGCCTGGTTTTTCTCCGGACGGGTGCTGAAGCAGCCCGCCACAATCTCGGCGCGGGTGTCGAAGTTGATGGCCTTGCGGTGGACCTCACCGATAAAGGCCTCCAGGCTTCCGCCCACCATGCCGTAACGGATCAATTTAGCCATAGTTGCTCTCCTTTCCCGGGTCAGTTGGCAATAGCGTCGTCAAACTTGAAGTCAGAGGCCTTGAAATCCACCTTCCGCACAAACGCGGCGGCCTCGGTGGCCCCGTCAACCCGGTCCATGCCGCTGTCCTCCCACTCCACGGACAGGGGGCCCTCATAGCCCATGTCGTTGAGTACGCGGATAATCTCCTCAAAGTTCACGTCGCCGTGGCCCAGGGAGCGGAAATTCCAGCCCCGGCGCAGGTCGCCGAAGTCGATGTGGGAGCCCAGCAGTCCGCTGCGGCCGTCCAGGGTGACGGCGACGTCCTTCATGTGGACGTGGTACACCCGGTCGCGGAAGTCGGACAGGAACAGGTGGGGCTTGATGCCCTGCCAGAGCAGGTGGCTGGGGTCGAAGTTCAGGCCGAACTCGGGGCGGTTGGCAAAGAGTTCCAGCAGGCGCTTGGTGGAGTAGTAGTCAAAAGCGATCTCGCCGGGGTGGACCTCCAGGGCGAACTTCACATCATACTTCTTAAACTCGTCCAGAATGGGGGTCCACAGCTCCACGATCTGGTTAAAGCCGTCGCTTACCATCTGCTCGGTGGTCTGGGGGAAGGAGTAGAGGTACTTCCAGATGGGGGAGCCGGTGAAGCCGGTGATGACCTTGATCCCCATCTTGTGGGCCACCTGGGCGGCCTTCTTCATGGTGTCGATGCCCCACTGGCGGATGGCGTCGGGCTGGTCGGCCAGGGCGGCGGGGGCAAAGTTGTTCAGCCGGGGGTCGGGGGCGTCGCCCACGCACTGGCCGATGATATGGCAGGCCAGCGCCTTGCAGATCAGGCCGTTTTTCTTCAGGGTCTCCTGGACCCAGGGGATGTAGCTGTCGTCAGACAGGGCCCGGTCCAGATCCATGTTATTGCCCCAGCAGGCCAGCTCCAGGCCGTCATAGCCCATCTTCTTGGCCAGAGCGCACAGCTCCTCCAGCGGCAGGTCCGCCCACTGGCAGGTACACAGAGTGACAGGTCGCTTACCCATAGTAAAGTCCTCCTAATGAAATTTTATTTTGAGGTGTCCCGGCGATGGGACGCCTTGGAAACGGACGGCCGATCAGGCGAAAGGGTTCTCAGTGGGGTAGAGCAGGGCTTTGGGCTGATTGTAGGCGATGTCCTGGATGCCCAGCATCTTGAACACCTCGAACAGGGTCTTGCCGTAGTGGCCGAAAGCCACCGCCCCGTGGTGGGGGTACCGCTTCTGAATCAGCACATGGCGGTAGAACCGGCCCATCTCCGGAATGGCGAAGACGCCGATGCCGCCAAAGGAGCGGGTTTTGACGGGCAGCACCTCTCCCTGGGCGATGTAGGCCCGGAGGACGCCCTCGCTGTCGCACTGGAGGCGGTAGAAGGTGATGTCGCTGGGGGCGATGTCCCCCTCCAGGGTGCCCCGGGTGAAGTCGGGCTCGGAGTCCTTGGGCTCCAGCAGCCGGTGCTGGATGAGCTGATACTTCACCGCCCGGTCGGCACACAGCTTGCAGGAGGGGGTGTTGCCGCAGTGAAAGCCCATAAAGGTGTCGGTGAGCTGGTAGTCAAATTTGCCCTTAATGTCCTCCTCGTAGAGGGAGGCGGGGACGGAGTTGTTAATGTCCAGCAGGGTGACGGTGTCCTCGGACACGCACATGCCGATGTACTCGGACAGCGCGCCGTAGATATCCACCTCGCAGGAGACGGGGATCCCCCGGCTCACCAGGCGGGAGTTGACATAGCAGGGCTCAAAGCCGAAGGCCTCGGGGAAGGCGGGCCAGCACTTGTCGGCAAAGGCCACATACTGGCGGGCTCCCTTGTGTTCCTCCGCCCAGTCCAGCAGGGTCAGCTCCAGCTGGGCCATCCGCTGGTTCATCTCAGGGTAGTAGCAGCCCTCCCCCATCTCCTTGGCCATATCGGCGCAGACCTCTGGAATACGGGGGTCGTTGGCGTGGGCCTGGTAGGCCACCAGCAGGTCCAGCTCGGAGTTCTCCTCGATCTCCACGCCGATCTCATACAGCCCCTTGATGGGGGCGTTGCAGGCGAAGAAGTCCTGGGGCCGGGGGCCGAAGGTGATGATCTTCAGCTGGCTCAGGCCGATGAGGGTACGGGCGATGGGCTTGAACTCGCCGATCATTCCGGCGATGTCCTCCGCGGTGCCCACGGGGTACTCGGGAATGAAGGCTTTCAGGTGGCGCATCCCAAGGTTGTAGGAGCAGTTGAGCATCCCGCAGTAGGCGTCGCCCCGTCCGTCGATCAGGTCGCCGTCCCCCTCGGCGGCGGCCACATACATGCAGGGGCCGTCGAAGTGTTTGGCGATGAGGGTCTCGGGGGTCTCGGGGCCGAAGTTGCCCAGGAAGACCACCAGAGCGTTGCAGCCCGCCCCCTTCACCTCGTCCACCGCCTTGAGCATGTCCTTCTCGTTCTCCACGGTGGTCCTGCACTCGTAGATATCCAGGCCGGTCCTGGCACAGGCGGCCGCAATGGCCCCGCGGCGGCGCTGGGACAAGTCAATAATGAAGCAGTCCCGGGAGACGGCAATGATGCCCAGTTTAACCTCGGGGATATTGGTCAGCATAATAACTCCTCCTTATATGTCGTTGGAAATATCAATATTTTTGCCGGCAAGCCCCACATGGGCCCCCTGGGCGGCCTCAGCGCTCTCCGGATGGGCCAGCAGCCACTTGTTCCGGGCGGTGAGCCACTTGTCCTCCTCATTCAGGGGCGCGGCGCCGGGAGGGGTGGTGTTGGTGCCGCGGGGCAGCACAACAGCTGCCCGGAAGCCCTCCCGCTCGTCCACATGGCAGGGGGCGTAGTGCAGGGTGGTGGCATAGACCTCCACCAGGACGCCGGCAGGGACACGGAAGGCCTTCACCTTGGCGGTGTCCAGAACGCCGTCTGCGATCTCCTCCTGCCTGGCCAGCAGGAGGATAAAGTCGCCGGTACCGACATTGACCTCGCTGTCCCGGTGGTACTCCAGGCAGTTCAGCCTGGTGTTCCGGCCCCAGCACATGCCCAGCTGGACAGGCATCCCGCCGTAGGCGTTGTTTTGGAGCTGGCCATAAGTACAGGTGGCCTCCAGCGCGGGGATGCTGGGCTCGTAGGCCGTGCCTTCCTGAGGCAGGGGGATGGCCTCCATGGCTTTCAGCAGACAGGTGACGTCATAGCCCTCCAGTACCTTGCCGTAAGGCTTGAACTCGGGATCATAAATGGAATAAATTTTCACAAAAACCACCCCTTCACGGTTGCAGAATGGGAAACAGCCCCTTCAAAGCGGGGTAAATCTGCCTGAACTGCTGGTAGCGGGCCTCATACCGGGCAGCCAGCCCGGGGTCGGGGGAGATTGTCTCGGCGGTGCGGACCAGCCTGGCGCAGGCTTCCGCCACAGAGGGATACAGCCCGCAGGCCACCATGGCCAGCATAGCCCCGCCCATGCCCGGCCCCTGTTCCGACGCGGGAACATCCAGCCGGATGTTCAGCACATTGGCCAGGATGGTCCGCCACAGGGGACTCCTGGCCCCGCCGCCGCAGAGCTTGCTGCGCTCTATGGGGATACCCAGGGCCTTGGCCACCTCGAAGCTGTCTCGAATGGCGAAAGCCACCCCCTCCAGCACCGCCTGGGTCAGGTCAGACCGGGTGGTGTCCATGGTCATACCCACAAAGGTGCCCCGGGCCCTGGTGTCGTTGATGGGGGAGCGCTCCCCCATGAGGTAGGGCAGGAAGTAGACGTGGTTGCTGCCCAGCTTGTCGGGGGTGATGTCCGCCTGTTCTCCGGCATAGTCCTGGGTCTGGAAGATATCCTCCATCAGCCACTTGTTGCAGCTGGCGGCGGAGAGCATACAGCCCATCAGGTGGTAGCGCCCGTCAGCATGGGCGAAGGCGTGAAGGGCGTTGTGGGGGTCCACTCCAAACTTCTCACTGGAGATGAAGATGGTGCCCGAGGTGCCCAGAGAGATGTTGCAGGCTCCCTCCCCCACGGTGCCGGTGCCCACGGCGGCGGCGGCATTGTCCCCCGCCCCGGCGCAGACGATTACGCTTTCGGGCAGGCCCAGCACCCGGGCAGTCTCAGGGAGCAGCGTCCCCACCGTCTCGTAGCTCTCAAAGAGCTGGGGCATCTGACTTTCCGAAATCCCGCAGATGTCCAGCATCTCCTTAGACCAGCACCTGTGCTCCACATCCAGAAGAAGCATCCCGCTGGCATCTGAGTAATCGGTGCAGTGGACGCCGGTGAGAATGTAGTTGATATAATCCTTGGGGAGCATGATTTTGGCGATTCTGGCGAACAGCTCCGGCTCGTTCTCCCGCATCCACAAAAGCTTGGGGGCGGTGAAGCCGGCAAAGGCGATGTTGGCCGTCAACGCGGACAGCTTCTCCTGGCCGATCTCCTGATTCAGGCAGTCCACCTGTTTGGCGGTGCGGCCGTCGTTCCACAGGATGGCGGGCCGGATCACGTTGTCGTCCCGGTCCAGCACCACCAGTCCGTGCATCTGGCCGCCCGCTCCGATGCCCGCCACCTGGCTGGCGTCGAAGCCGCGCAACAGCTCCGGAATGCCCTCCAGCACAGCCTTTTTCCAGTCCTCGGGATTCTGCTGGCTCCAGCCGGGCTGGGGGAACTCCAGGGGGTATTCTTTGGATACGATATTCTTAATTTCGCCCTCCCCGTCCATCAGCAGCAGCTTGACGGCAGAGGTGCCCAGATCGATTCCGATGTACAGCATAGGCATCGCTCCTTTTAGTAAGTCATATTATATAAATAGGCTTTATGAATGTCAATAGCATTATCTTACGAGCGCATAATGTTGTCGATGATGCACAGAAAAATACGGCATAATTTATAGATTATGACGACAAATAGAATCTTGTTTTATAAAGATGGTTTTGTTATGATAAGATATATCGGAAGTTACCTCGCAAAGTTTTGCCATTTCATTGACGAATTGAAAATTGGTGAGTAAAATAGAATCCATAAAACACATCGGGAGAAGGTGAGGGATTTGGACCGGGAAGCCGCCGTTACCAACCGCCGTCGGCAGAGTCGCAGCAGCATCTATCACTATCTCTATCAAGCCAAAGATTTCTGTTCCCGGCAGAGCTTGGCCAAGGATCTGGGACTCAGTCTGCCCACGGTGTATCAAAATCTGTCCGAACTGATGTCTGCCGGCCTGGTGCGGGACTCCGGCCAGCAGCAGTCCACCGGGGGGCGCAAGGCCAGCGGCCTGTCCATTGTGCCCGACGCCCGGGTGGCGGTTGGGGTATCCATCACAGAAAACCGGCTGCGCATGGCGGTGGTGGACCTGTGCCTGCAGGAGCTGGCCTACCAGAAGACGGTGATCGGGCCGGACGCGGACTTTTTAGAATTGGGGCCCTTTTTGGCCCAGATGCTGGAGCGGGTGCTGGACGACCGCCGAATTGACAGGGAGCGCCTGCTGGGCGTGGGTGTAGCGCTGCCCGGGATTATCACGCCGGACGGCTCCCGCATCTCCTCGGCCCCCACCCTGCGCCTGCGTGACGTCTCTCTGGACGGGCTGATCCGGGGTATCCCCTACCCCACCTATGTAGAGAATGACGCAACCAGCGGCGGGTATGCCGAGTGGTTTGAGCGCAGGGACAAGCAGAGCATGGTCTACCTGTCCCTGGAAAATGGCGTGGGCGGGTCTGTGCTGTTCCACGGTATGCCCTATGCAGGGGACAACCGGCGCAGCGGAGAGTTTGGGCATATGTGCGTGGAGATCGGCGGTCTGCCCTGCAAGTGCGGCCGTCAGGGCTGCCTGGAGGCCTACTGCTCCGCCAGCCGGATCAGCGACGACCTGGGCATTACGCTGGAGGAATTTTTTGCCGGGGTGGAGCGCCACGAGATCGACTATGAGATCTTATGGCATGATTTTTTGCGTCACCTGGCCATTGGCATCAATAATATCCGCATGGCGCTGGACTGTGATGTGGTGCTGGGCGGCTTTTTGACGGAGTATATTACCCCCTACTTCCCCCTGCTGAAGGAGTACACCGCCGCCATCAATCCCTTTGAGCCAACCGCGGATTATCTGCATCTAAGCATTCTCCGGAAACATATGGTTCCCCTGGGGGTGGCGCTGCATTTTGTCGCGGAGTTTTTGGATCATATATAAATAACAGATTAAAAAAAGCGCCCCTGACCGGTATTTGAACCGGTCGGGGGCGCTTTTGGGCCTGCGGGACCTTTCGTTCACAGGTTGGAGAACACATCCATTTGCTTTTGCAGCTCCCCTACGATTTCCTGATTGGTTCCCATGCCGGCGGTGATGCCGGCCATATCCTCCACCAGGGTCCGGGTGCTGCCGGCCACGCCGGTAACGTCAGAGACCGCGCCGTCAATCGCGCCGGAGATGCTGGAGATAGATCCGGCAATATCGTCCATCGAGGCTTTCAGCCTGGCGGTCCTGTCGTTGAAGGCCTCCATGGCGTGTCCCACATAGTCGGAATCTTCCCGGTACTGCTGCCCGGCCCGTACAGACCGCTCCAGCTGCGTCATGATGGCCTGACTCAGGTAACCGGCCAGCTCCTGGGCGCTCTCTGAGAGGTAATCCACCGCCCCTGTGACCACTCCGTTGACCTGCTGAATACTGGTGGCCGTCTCTGCGCAAGAGTCGGCCAGCTGACGGATCTCCTGCGCCACAATGGAAAATCCGGCCCCTGCCGATCCCGCCCGAGCGGCCTCGATCGAGGCGTTGATGGCAATCAGATTTGTGGAGGAGGAGATGTTAAGAATCGCCTTGGTAAGAACGCTGATCTGGCTGACATTCTGACTTTTTTCAATGGCCTGGTCCAAAAGGGACATGATTTCCGCCGTTTTCTCCCGCACCTCCTCCATTTCACGCTGGGCGGAGCGCTCCATCTCCTCCGCCCTGCTCCGCATCTGAACAGAATAGGCGGTAATGGCGGAACACTCCTCTGCCATATCCCGGGCGTCTGACTGGGTGCCCGAGGCGCTGTTGCTGATGGCGGAGGTGTTGGCGGCGATTTCCTCCAGCGCGGCGGAGAGCTGTTCGGCCAGGCCGGACAGGTCTTGGGCGCTGCCGCTGGAGGTCTGCGTCCGCTGGCGCACATCGCTGACCACACCGCTGATGCGCTCAGAGCTGTTCTGAAGGGTGTCCATCGCGTCATGGATGGGAGAGATCACATGTCTCCGGATGATCCGGAAGGCCGCGGCCACCAGAAGGATGCCGGCAGTCAGCGCGGCCGCGCTGATAACCAGCGAGCTTATGTAGACGAAGAACAGCCGGTCCCGGGCGGCCTCAGCCCGTTGGCTGACTGCGGCGTAGAGAGCGGCGACATCCTGGTCGGCGGCCCCGCTCCAGCGGGCCACATCCCCGTTGGCTGTGGCGTAGGCCTCCTGAGTTTTGCTGTCGGCGCTTGCGCTCACCAGAGCGACCAGGGCGTGCCGAAAGGCGTCGTAGTTCTGGCGGAGGGACTGGTAGAGCTGGGTATCCTCCTCCGCGACAAAGCGCTCATAACCGGCCAGCATTTCGTCCAGGACGGCCTCTTCCGCTTTGATCTCCTGGACAAGCTGAATCATGGTGGCATGATCCGCGGCGACAATATGGGACAGGGCCAGCAGGTGGATGTCCATCATGGAGCGCCTGATCTCCTCCAGCTTTTCTTCACTGACCATATACTGATCCACAATGGTCCCGGCGTTGGAATGAACATTGTTGATGCTGAAAACCGCCAATATATTGGATAGAAATGCCACCAGTCCCAACAGAACGATTGGCAGAATCAAACGCTGCTGCAATGTCAGTTTGCCTCTCATACGATTTCCTCCCCAATGTCATTTTAGCCGCCGCCTACCGTGCGGTAACACCCTCCGAAAGTCGGTCCAGCTGGGCCTGAAGCGAGGTGCCGGCGGGGTTGCCCGCCGCCATATTTAAGGCAAATTCGGATACCGGGTCCCAGAACTTCCCGCCCACCCGCTGGAGCTGAGAAAACTCCGACTGGGCCAGCAGGGCCGCGATCGCCGGCGAGGCCTGGACCTGCGGGGAATTCGCTGCGTTGATATTGGCCGGACCCTGTCCCCGCCGCTCAAAACGCAGGCGCTGGCTCTCCTCGCTGGTAATCCACTCCGCCAGCCGCGCCGCCCACTCCGGATGCCTGGAATAGGCGTTTACCCCAATCAGCTTGCACCCGGAGAAGGAGGCCATCTGCACCTGTTCCCCCGCGCAGCTATAAGTGGGCAGCTTGGCCGCTCCGGCATCCTCTCCCCAAGCCTCCTGAATGGCGACAGCGTTCCACACGCCGCTCACCCCGGCAATCACAGAGCCGTTCTGCACACCGGCCAGGAATTCCTGGTCCGTCATACTGGCGAAGCCCGGGCTGGCTGCGATGGCCAGCATGGACTCGGCCACGTCCACGCCGCGTATGGGCCCTTCTGCACTGTTCCAGGTGCAATAATTGGTCAGGCCGTCCGCATTTAGGCCGATAGTCAGGCCGGTGTTTCCGAAAAAGGAGTAGACATACCATGCGGAGGACCAGTCCATCGCCACCCGCCGTCCGGCCTGAGCGGCCAGCTCCAGCATCCGTTCCAGGCTTTGCACGTCCTCATCAGAAAAATACGCTTTATTATAGTATAGAAAATATCCGTTGTCCGCAGTCAGCGGGTAGGCGTAGAGCGTGCCTCCCACGCTGGCCGCCTCCACTGCGGCGGAGAGACTGGTGTTTCGGATTGTGGTACTGTCCTCAATGGGGTCCAGCCCCCCGGCGGCGGCCAGCGCGGCGACCTGATCGTCGGCAAAGGCAAACACGTCCGCCCCGCCCTCCAAGTCGCCCAGCAGCACGTCCTTGCAGTTGGATTCGCTCTGAGGCTGAAAGGTAATCTGAATGTTGGCCTGACCGGCATAATGGGACTGGAATGAGGCGAAAAGCTCCTGAAGCAGCCCCTCGTCTTCCTCCGCGCCCCACACAGTCAGTGCAACGGTCCCTGTGCCCGTCTCCTGCTCAGGGGGAGGGGCTTCCTGTCCGCCGCAGGCCGTCAGCAGGCCCGGCAGCAGAAAAACCCACAGCAAAAGGAAACATTTTTTCTTCATCTGAAATCACCCCTCCAGTTGATTCCGGAACATTATACCACACGACTGCCTATGCTGGCAATAGCGTCACTTCAGAGGGGCGCGTCTCATGGAGAACAAGGCTTTTGAATCATGCTTGATTTTCCCGGGAGCTTCCTATAGAATAGGGTACACAGGCTGCGAAAGACTTGATTACAGAACGGGAGGCAATCTGGTATGCGAAATATGAAGAAACACATTTTAGTGGTGGATGACGACAGCATGAATCTGGCCCGGACACAGATCATTCTGGAGGAAGAATATGAAGTGGTGCTGGCGGAATCAGGAGTGCGGGCACTGAGCATTTTAAAAAGCCAGAAAATAGACCTGGTCCTTTTGGATATTGATATGCCGCTGATGAACGGAATCGAGACCTTTAAGCGCATGAAGGAGTTCGCTGCGGACATCCCCGTGATCTTCCTGACGGCGTCGGGCGAGGTGGAGGACGTGGTGGGCGCGCTGCTGCTGGGCGCGGTGGATTACCTGAAAAAGCCCTACCTGCCCCAGGAGCTGCTGAAGCGGGTGGCCCAGGAGTTTGAGAAAAAATGAGGGCGGGGGAGCAGACAAGCCGGCACCTGCTGCTGGCGGGCATCACCACGGTGTTCAGCGCAATGCTGGGCCTGATTACCATGGTCATGGCCTGGGAGTTTTGGACCATTCCCCTGATGGCGGCAGGCTGCTTCAGCGTATGGCTTTTCCATATTGCGAAGATCGGCTCGGATCGATTTTATGAAAACTTCTGCGCCGGATTGATGCTGCTGGAGTTTTTTTTCTTCGGTGTGCATGAATCCAGCCTCTATGACGTCCCCGCCGTGGCCTGCATTCTGATTCTTGCCCTGTTCATGCTGAATAAAAAGTGGGTCCTGTATGTCCTTGCGGCGCTCTACGCCCTGACGCTGTTGTACCACGCTCTGATTCTCCATACAGTTTCCCTTCATATGGGGTTACAGGAGGGCTTCCGCCTGGAGCTGGGGGCCGTTGTGACCCTTGGCGGGGCGGCGTTGGCGGGATACTGGATCAAGCAGCGCAGCATCCAGCGGAAATGGTACGACCGGGTATTTGCCGAGCTGGAGGCCTCGGGAAAGCAAAACGCCGTTTTTTTGTCCAACGTGTCCCATGAGCTCCGCACCCCCATCAACATGGTCATTGGAATCAGCGAGGTGGCGCTGGGGAAGGAGCTCACCCCGGATATTCGGGAGGATATGAATTCCATTAAGCTGGCCGGAAAGCGCCTGTCCAGCCAGATCAGCAAGATGCTGGACTATACGGAGATCGTGGAGGGCACCCTGACCTCCGCGAAGGAGGCGTATATGATCACCTCGGTGGTGAATGACGTGATTACAAACACCGCCCTGCAGAGCAACCGGCAGCACTTGGAGGTCGTGTTTGATATTGACCCGAGGATGCCGGCGGTCCTGGTTGGGGATGCGGAGAAGATCTCCCATGTACTCAAAATTCTGGTTGAGAACTCCATCAAATTTACGGAGGAGGGCGGCGTCAACGTCCGCATTGGATACCGCCAGGAGAGCTACGGCATCAATTTGATAATCGACATCCACGACACGGGCATCGGGATGACGGATTCTCAGATGCTGCAGATGTATGACGACTTTTACCAGGCGGACTCCGGCAGCAGCCGCCTGGTGGGCGGCCTTGGCCTGGGGCTCCCCATCGCCCGGGGGCTTTTGAACGCCATGGGCGGCTTTATCCACTTTGAGAGCAAGGGGCAGCAGGGCCTGCACGCCCATATCGTCATCCCCCAGGGCGTGGTGGACAGCCAGCCCTGCATTGTGCTCAACCACGCGGATCAGTTGTGCATCGCCTGCTATTTCAAGCCGGAGCGGTACAGCTGCGACGAGGTCCGGGGATATTACGACGGCCTGATCCGGAATCTGCTGGAGGGCCTCGGCATCCACGGGTTTCAGACCCACAATTTTGAGGGGCTGCTCAAGCTGCGGCGCAATTACAGCCTGACCCATGTGTTCATTGCCCAGTCGGAATATGAGGAGGACCGGGCCTATTATGAGGAGATGGCCGCCTCGCTCCGGGTGGTGGTCATTGCCGAGAAGGATTTCGTCCTGGACAGCGGAAGCAGGCTGCATATTATGCACAAGCCCTTCTCCGCCCTCTCCGTGGCCAACCTGCTGAACGGAGACCTGGATGCCCGGGGCTTCGCCGAGGCCCAGGCCGCCGGCCGGAAGCCCTTCACCTGCCCGGGCGTGCGGGCGCTGGCCGTGGACGACGAGGAGATGAACCTGGTGGTGGCCAGAGGGGTGCTGGGGAGCTATGGCATCGAGGTGGACACCTGCCTGAGCGGAAAGGAGGCTGTGGCCCGGTGCGGCAGCGTCTCCTATGACGTGATCTTCCTGGATCACATGATGCCGGGCTTTGACGGCGTGCAGACCCTGAAAAGGATCCGTGAGCTTCAGGACGGCGCCTATCAGGACCTGCCCATCATTGCGCTGACCGCGAATACCGTCAGCGGCGCCCGGGAGATGTTCCGCAGCGAGGGCTTTACGGAGTTTGTCCCCAAGCCCATTGAACGCACGGTTCTGGAGCGGGTGCTGCGCAGGGTGCTTCCCAACCGCTGTGTCCAGTACGGCGAGGGATCGGAGAGCATGTCCGAGGACGCCCCGCCGGCCGCTCCAGCGGAGGAAAAACCGGAGACGCCTGCCGGCGCCCCGGAGCCGGCGGCGGTTGGTTCAGAGCAGGCGCCTGCGGACGAGACGGCGCTCCTCTATGACCGGCTGGCCCAGGCCGGCATCAATGTGGAGCTGGGACTGAATTACTGCGGCGGGGACGGGAGCTTTTTCCGGAAAATGCTGCGGATGTTCCATGGCGGGAGCGCAGGGAAAAAAGCGGAAATCATTGCTCTGTATGAGGCCGGCAACTGGACAGACTACGCGATCAAGGTCCACGCCCTCAAAAGCACATCCCTGACCATCGGCGCGGAGGCTCTCTCCGCCCAGGCCAAGGAACTGGAGCTGGCCGGGAAACGGGGGGATGGGGACTTTATCCGGGCAAATCACCCGGCGCTGATGGACGCATATGACGCGATCTGCGCACAGCTTGCCGGAGTATAGCCATGTATTCAAACCTATAATTGAAAGGAGAGGGAGCCTGCGTGATCAAAAAGTGGTTTGACATCCTCTATGACCATAAGATCAGCCTGCGTGAGCGCATGTTCCGTATTGTGACAGCGATCTGCATGGTGGCGCTGATTTTTACCCTGCCTATGGGCAGAAGTGCCTTGAATATTGTGATTCTGGTCATAAGTCTGATGGCGATTACGCTGATTGTGCGGTTCAGTATTCGGAACGGCCGCGTCCAGACGGGGGCTACGGCCATTGTAGTGCTGCTGCTTACACTGTTTCCATTCACATTTTTTACTGCAGGCGGATTTTACAGCGGGGTGCCGGAGTGGTTTGTGCTCTGCTTCATCTATGTCTGTATCACCCTGCAAGGGAAGCGCATGGCCGTGTTTTTCATGCTGTGCACGGCGGAGACGCTGCTCTGCTATGGCATCGCCTTCTATTACCCGGAGCTGGCCGCCCTAAGTTCCCAAGAGCGCTCCTTTTTTGATTCCGCGTTCTCCATGGTTATGGTCGGGCTGCTCACCAGCGTGCTGCTCATGTTCCTGAACCGGATGTATGAGGAGGAAAATGCCCTGACTCAGCAGCAAAAGAAGGAGATCGAGGAGCTGAATCAGGCGGAGAACCATTTCTTTTCCAGCATGAGCCACGAGATCCGCACCCCCATCAATACCATCATTGGCCTGAACGAGATTACCCTTCGGGGGGATATCCCCGAGGAGGTGGCGGAGAACGCCCGGAATATCCAGGGGGCCAGCAAGCTGCTGCTCACCCTGATCAACGACATTCTGGACATTTCTAAAATCAAGTCCGGAAAGATGGAGATCATCAGCGCATCTTATGAGACTGGAACGCTTTTTTCAGAGATTGTCAATATGATCTGGATCAAGGCAAAGGAGAAGGGGCTGGAATTTAAGCTGCATATCGACCCCTCCATTCCCAGTATGCTCTGCGGAGACGAGGTGCGCATCAAGCAGATTTTGATCAATCTGCTGAATAACGCGGTAAAATACACCAGCGAGGGCTCCGTCACCCTCTCGGTCCGCTGCGAGCGGCAGGGCGTCAACCGGGTAAGGGTCTGGTATTCTGTGGAGGATACGGGGCAGGGGGTGAAAAAGGAGAACATCCCCTACCTGTTTAACGCCTTCCGGCGGGTGGACGAGGAGAAAAACCGCCACATCGAGGGGACCGGGCTGGGGTTGAGCATTGTCAAGCAGCTGGTGGAGCTGATGGGCGGGGAGATCAGCGTCAACAGCGTCTACACCAAGGGCTCGAAATTTATAGTCGCCCTGGACCAGGATATCGTGGACGAGAAAGAACTGGGGACGTTTACGCTGGACTCCCGGGCAAAGCTGCATGACGGGGAGATATACCGGCAGAGCTTTGAGGCGCCGGACGCCCATATCCTGGTGGTGGACGACAACGAAATGAACCTGCTGGTGGTGACCAAGCTGCTTGCCGCCACAAAGATTCAGATCGACACCGCGTCCAGCGGGGCAGAATGCCTGAAGCTGACCCAAAACCACCACTACGACTGCATTTTGATGGACCATCTGATGCCGGAGATGGACGGCATCCAGTGCCTTCACGCGCTGCGGGTGCAGCCGGGCGGGCTGTGTCAGGATGTGCCCGTAGTGGCCCTGACCGCCAACGCGGGCAGCGACAACCAGCGGCTTTACCGGAGAGAGGGCTTCAGCAATTATCTGGCCAAGCCGGTCAGTGGCGCGCTGCTGGAGGCGGCCGTGCTGAACATCCTGCCCAGGGAGCTGGTGCGGCAGTGCGAGGATTTCAGGCAGTCAGAGCTGGAGCAGGACATCCTGATTTTTGACCAGGCGAAAAGAAGGTCCATCCTCATCACAACAGACAGCGTGTGCGACCTCCCGGAGACCCTGGTAAAAGAGCTTGGCATATCCGTATGCCCCTACTACGTCTGTACGGAGGAGGGCCGCTTCCTGGACGGCCAGGAGCTGAACGCGGATGAGCTGCTGGAGCACCTCGCCAAGGGCCGGAAGGGATATTCCCAGCCGCCCGAGGTGGAGGACTACGAGCGCTTTTTCGCGGAGAAGCTGACAGAGGCCCAGAACGTGATTCATATCACGATGGCAAAGCACGTCAGTGCCGGCTATCAAAACGCCCTTGAGGCGGCAAAATCCTTTGATAACGTCACCGTGATAGACTCCGGACACCTGTCCAGCAGCATGGGGCTGGCGGTGCTGCACGCGGCCTGCCTGGCGGAACGCCATGCCACCAAGGCAGAAATTGCCGCGGCCGTCAGGCGGATGGAACAATTCATCTCCTCTGCCTTTATCATCAACGACACCCATATGATGTGCCGGTCCGGCCGAATCTCAAAACGGATCCAGATCCTGTGCGACGCGCTGCTGCTGCACCCCATCCTCGTGCTGAAAAGAAGCAGGATGGTGGTAAACGGCGTGGAGATGGGCAGCTTTGCCAATGTGGTAAAAAAATATATCAG
The DNA here is from genome assembly GCA_910578735.1 of uncultured Oscillospiraceae bacterium. Lineage (GTDB taxonomy): Bacteria > Bacillota > Clostridia > Oscillospirales > Oscillospiraceae > Lawsonibacter. The sequence goes on along the minus strand of CAJTSQ010000006.1, from coordinate 67,988 downwards.
GAAGGTGCTTCAGGAGACCAGGACCATCGACCGGAGCATGCTGTTTATCACCTACTCCGGCCTGGACAGGGAAAAGCTTCAGTATATTCAAAATATGGTACAGCAGTACTGCTCATTTGATCAGGTCTATCTGCAAAAGGCCTCCGCCGCCGTTGCGTGCAACTGCGGGCCTGGCTCATTCGGCCTGCTGTTTATGAGGAAAGATGATGCGGCAATCGGCGGGGCGCGGATGGAAAAGCGGGATGGAGCGGCGTAATCAGCGCAGGCTCCAGCCCGGCCCCCGCTTCTGCGCGCTGTCCTCCCAGCCGCGTTTGAGCTGGTAGATACGGTGAAAGTAGGTGGAGATATCGTCCCGCATCCCGCTGTTCAGCCAGTCGATGATGTTGCCGAAGCACTCGCACTTATGGTAGCGGATGAGCATTTCCTTGTCCTCCTCGTCCACGGGACGCCCGGCGAAATCCGACTCCACATAGGTCTTCACCACATAGTGGCACACCTCCATCAGGTAGCGCTCAAAGACGTCGCGGCTGATGGAATTGTAGATATGAAGCACCGCGCGCCGGTTCTGGAGCACAAATTCCAGCGCCGCGTCAAAACAGTCCTCCACGGAGTCGATGGTGGGGTGGGCCTGAATCAGCTCCTCCACCCGGCCGGCGATGATCTCCTCGATCAGGGCGGGCAGGTCCTCATAGTGGTAGTAAAAGGAGTTGCGGTTGATTCCGCAGGTCTCCACGATGTCCTTGACCGTGATCCGGTTCAGGGGCTTTTCGTCCAGCAGGGCGATAAAGGCTTCTTTAATGGCTTTTTTGGTAAAATTCGGCATGGAAAGCACCTCCTATGGCGGTATTCTATGCGGGCTTTGTTGTAAAACAGTATAGCATATCTTCCACAATTTTTGTATTCAAAATTTTTGAGCGGCTTTGGTCTCTGCTCCGGTGCGCGGCGGGTTGTGCGAATGGGATTTTGAATGTATAATAGCGGCAGAATAAAGGGGGGAGCCTGTCCTATGAATCTCACTGTCACCGTCAACCACAGGCAGCTTTTAGACGTGCTGCTGAACGTGGGGCTCATCCGCCCGGTGTTCATCTGGGGGGCGCCGGGCATTGGCAAATCCGCCATCGTCCAGCAGTTCGCCGACTCCCTGGGCCTGGAATGCGTCTCCCTTCTGGGCAGCCAGCTGGCCCCGGAGGACATTATCGGCGTGCCCCAGATCAAAGACGGCTTCAGCCAGTTCTGCCCGCCCCGGACCATCGCCCGGAGCGAGCCCTATGTCCTCTTTCTGGACGAGCTGAACGCCTGTACCTCCGAGGTGCAGAAAGCCTTCTACTCCCTGATCCACGAGCGGCGCATCGGCGAGTACCGTCTGCCCGAGGGTTCCATCGTGGTGGGAGCGGGCAACCGGGCCCAGGACAACGCCATCACCCGGCCCATGTCCTCCGCCCTGGTGAACCGGATGTTCCATGTGGAGCTCACCGCCAGCCCCCGGCTGTGGCTGGAGTGGGCCGCCCAGAACGGCATCCATCCCTATGTTTACGACTACATCACCAGCCGGCCCGATCACCTGTGGGCCAAGCCCCCCAAAAGCGAGGAGCCCTTCTCCACCCCCCGCTCCTGGCACATGCTCAGTGACGCGATCCGCAGCTACGGCCCGGACATCGGGGAGGAGGCCCTGCGCGTCCTGGCGGCGGGGTCCCTCAGCCCCCAGCACGCTGCCCAGTTCATGGCCTACATCCGGCAGGTGCGCAGCCGGTACGCCCTGGACAAAATTCTCTCCGGGGAACAGCCCTGGCCGGGCCAGCCGGAGGAGCGGGACGTGCTCTACTTCCTGGCCCAGTCCCTCCGGGCCCGGCTGGTGAAGGAGCTGCCTCCCGAGCGGAGCAAACTCAGCGGCGACAGCCGCGCCCTGGTCCTCCAGGCCAAGGACCGCATCACCGAGCTGGCCGACCTGAGCCTGGAGATTGCCCGCATGGCGGTGACCCCGGAGGACGGCAGAGAGCTGCCCGACTGGTTTGTGGTGGAGCTCTTCCGGGACCTGCCCCGGCTGGCGGACAAGCGCAACGGGTGAGGACGGCATGAAGGGAAAACAGAAAAAGCCCAACCCGGCCCAGGAGGCATTTCAGGCAGGGTGCGGGCTGGTAAAGCAAAACCCCGTGCTGGGCCCTCTGCTGGAGCGGGCGGACGTCCAATTTCATGACGGCTACCCTATGGCCAGGGAGGACTGGGCCTGGGTGGCCTCCAACGGGCTGATCTGTGCCAACAGCCACCGCCGGGCCGAGCCCCAGCAATGGGCCTATGTCATCGCCCACTGCCTGCTCCACCTGGCCCTGGGCCATATCCGGGAGGACCGGGAGGGAGACCCCCTGTGGAACGCCGCCTGTGACTGCGTCTCAGCCCGGTATCTGGCCGACCTCCACATCGGCACACCCCCCGGGGAACTGAACAGCCCCCTGCCCCCCAACGCCCGGGAGGAGGAGAAGCTGTACCGGTGGCTGAAGGAGCATCAGGACTCCGCCTATTTCCGCTTCTCCACCATGAGCGGGGGCCGGACAGACATGACCTGGAGGGGGGAGCGGCCTATCCACTGGTGGTATGGCAGGACGGATTGGCGGCAGCTCTTTGCCGAGAGCCTGCGGGATGCTCTGCGCGCCGCGGTGGACTACGCCGGAGGCGTCCGGGCCGAGCCGGGGGAGCGCAAAAAGATGGGCCCCATCCACCGGGCCCAGGAGTGGTTTTTGTCCAGCTACCCCCTGCTGGGGGGCGTGGCCTCCGGCTTCCGGCTGGTGGACGACGCCCTGACCGTCCAGCGGATGGACATCCCCGTGGCCGCCGTCTCGGTCCACATGCGGGAGATCTACGTCAACCCCGCCGCCCGCCTCACCGAGGAGGAGTGGCGGTTCGTACTGGCCCACGAGTACCTCCACGCAGCCCTGTGCCACGAGCAGCGGCTGGGCAAGCGGGACCCGGAGCTGTGGAACGTGGCCTGCGACTATGTCATCAACCAATGGCTGCGGGACATGGAGGTGGGCCAGATGCCCGAGGGCCTTCTCTATGACCCGGAGCTGAACGGCCTGTCCGCCGAGAGCGTCTATGACCTGCTGGCCGCCAACCTGCGCAAATACAAGCGCATGGCCCAGCGCGACATTCTCTTTGGCCCTCCCGCCTGGCTGGATACCAGAGACGGGGTAGACTTAGACGCCTGGTGCCGCTCCGCCATCCAGCGGGGGCTGGACTACCACCAGGCCCATGGGCGGGGCTATCTCCCGGAGGGACTGGTGGAGGAGATCCGGGCCCTGTCCCAGCCCCCTATCCCCTGGGATGTGAAGCTGGCCCGGTGGTTTGACGAGCGCTTTGAGCCCCTGGAGAAGCGCCGGACCTACGCCCGCCTCAGCCGCCGGCAATCGTCCACCCCGGAGATCCCCCGGCCCTCCTGGCGGTATGAGGAGGTGGACCGAGCGGGGCGGACCTTCGGGGTGCTGCTGGATACCTCGGGCTCTATGAACCGCGCTCTGCTGGCCGCCGCCCTGGGGTCCGTCGCCAGCTACAGCGCCGCCCGGGATGTAAACCGGGTGCGGGTAGTCTTCTGCGACGCCGCCCCCTACGACCAGGGCTATATGGAGGCGGCGGACATCGCCGGCAGCGTCAAGGTCCGGGGGCGGGGCGGCACGGTGCTCCAGCCCGGGGTGGAGTTGCTGGAGCACGCCTCCGATTTTCCCAAAGAGGCCCCCCTGCTCATCATCACCGACTGCGAATGCGACCGGCTGAACCTCTTTGGCCGGGACCACGCCTTCCTGGTTCCCAGGGGAAAAAGCCTGCCCTTCCCACCCAAGGGGCCGGTGTTCTATTTGGAGTAAGGGCCCGGGCGCGATGCCCGGCGGCATACCCGTTGTTCAACAATCAAGCGGCTCCGGCAGTCTCAGGCTGCCGGAGCCGCTTGTCGTTCATTTTGTGCAGCCCCTCATTTCACCTCATGGCTGTTGAGCAGGCTGTGTTTGATGTCCCACAGCTTCTGAGACAGGTCCACATAGTAGTTGTGGGGGTTTTCAAAGCGCTTCACCTCGTCCCACAGGGAATCCACCTGCCGCTGGCAGTAGGCCCGGCTGGTCTGAAGGTCGGGCACCTCATACACCAGCTCGCCCCCCTGGAAGATGGGCACCATCAGTTCCCGGGCCTCGATATCGGTATACACCTTCCGTTTCCAGGTGGCGTCCGGGTCAAAGAGCTCCAGGGGGTGACTGAAGTCAAGGGTCTCGTCGTGGAGGCAGATCAGGTCGGCCTCCGCCTTGCCGGTGTCCTTGGAGAAGATGCGGTAAATTTTCTTGAAATGGGGGGTGGTGATCTTGGCGGCGTTCTCGCTGATTTTGATTTTGGGGACGATGGTCCCGTCGTCGTCCTCAATGGCGGCCAGCTTGTACACCCCGCCGAACACCGGCTCGCTGCGGGAGGTGATGAGCCGTTCGCCCACCCCGAAGGAGTCGATCCGGGCCCCCTGGCGCACCAGGTCCCGGATGATGTACTCGTCCAAAGCGTTGGAGGCCACGATCTTGCAGTCGGTCAGGCCTGCCGCGTCCAGCATCTCCCGGGCCTTCTGAGACAGATAGGTGAGATCGCCCGAGTCCAGCCGGATGCCGCACTTGGTGATGCCCTGGGGCGCCAGCACCTCCTGAAAGGCCTTAATGGCATTGGGCACCCCGGAGTGGAGCACGTTGTAGGTGTCCACCAGCAGGGTGGCGTTGTTGGGGTAGAGCTGGCAGTAGGTCTTAAAGGCGGTGTACTCGTCGGGGAACATCTGCACCCAGGAGTGGGCCATGGTGCCGGTGGCGGGGGAGCCGTACCGCTGGTCGGCCATGGTGCAGGCGGTGGCGGCGCAGCCGGCGATGTAGCTGGCCCGGGCGCCCAGCAGGGCGCCGTCCGCACCCTGGGCCCGGCGGGAGCCGAACTCCGCCACCGGCCGGCCCTCGGCGGCCCGGACGATACGGTTGGACTTGGTGGCGATGAGGCTCTGGTGGTTCAGGGTGAGGAGGATAAAGGTCTCTACAAACTGAGCCTGGATGGCGGGAGCCCGGACGGTGAGGATGGGCTCGTTGGGAAACACGGGGGTGCCCTCGGGAACAGCCCAAATGTCGCCGGTGAACCTGAAGTCCCTCAAGAAGGACAAAAACTCCTCGCTGAAGCAGCCCTTTGTGCGCAGGTAGGCCATATCCTCCTCGTCGAAGCACAGCTCCTGGATGTACTCCACCACCTGGGCCAGGCCGGCGGCGATGGCAAAGCCCCCCTTGTCGGGAACAGAGCGGTAGAACACGTCGAAGTAGCAGATGCGGTTCTGCAGGCCGGTCTGAAAATAACCGTTGGCCATGGTCAGCTCATAGAAGTCGCACAGCATGGTCAAATTTGTTTTTGCTTTCATAGGGAAAGCCTCCTTTGCCGGGGTGACAAGACACCCCCTCGTTAGACCCTATTATACTCAGCCAGAAGAAAAATGCAAGGCAAAGCGTAATTTTCTATATGGCCTGCGTTTCAGGACATGGGGCGTACATTTCAGGCCGGACCCGGCGGAAGATGGCGCGGGTCCGGCTATAATGTACCTGAGTGCCTGGCGGAGGCGGGCTCAATCGGCGCGGTGCTTTCGCAGGCTTTCCTTCAAGGTCCGCACTGTCTCGGTAATGATTTTCAGCTCCTGAAGGGAGCAGTCGGACAGCAGCTGCGCCACCTCTTGCTCAAACACGCCCCCGGAGGCTGTGAGGCTGTCGCACAGCAGCTCGTCCACGGTGACATCCAGGGCGTTGGCAATGCTGACAAGGGTGGGCAGGCTCAACTTGGTGGCCCCGCGCTCGATATGGGAGATGTTGGACGGCTCCTGTTCAGAGAACTCCGCCAGCGTCTGCTGAGTCAGCCCCTTGGCCTTCCGCAGGCGGCGGACCCTGATCCCGATGGATTGATAGTCAAGCCCCATAATGTTCGCCCTTTCGAAATTTCCGATAAAAAGTATTGTATATCCGATTCGGATATGTTAAAATGTTCGCTATATCCGAATGGGATACACACTAAAGTTCTGCGCCGCCATTTTTGTGCGGAAAGAGCACATTGCGCGCAGGCCCAGGATTTGGCCTGAAGTCCCGCGCTTATATAGAGACGCGCCAACATGCCCCCAAAACGGCGGGCTGGCGCTGTCTCCTGAAATTGACGGCTTGTGCCGTATGTCAGAGGGTATGCAATGGAACTGAATCACACAAACAAAACAGACGGCGGCTTTACCGTGGTGGAGCTGCTGGCGGCGGTGGCGATTATCGTCATCCTGCTGGGGATCTCCATGGTCTCTGTGGTCCGATACCGAGACCTGCTGAAACTCACCGAGCTGGACAACGCCGCCCGGGAGATCTACATGGCGGCGGAGAACCGGGCGGTGCTGCTGTCCGGGGCCCGGCGGCTGAACAGCCAGCTTGGCCCGGAGGACCCCGCGTCGCGCTTCGACTATGTGTCAAAGGCTGCGGTGACGGAGGACCTGCTGCCCGCGGGGAGCATCGATCCGGCCCTGCGGAACGGTGATTTCTACATCGTCTATGACCGAAGCAGCGGCAGCGTCACCGACGTGTTCTACGCCGAGTCCTCCCTGTCCGCCCTTGTGGCCTCTGACTTTTCTGCCTTCTATGACAAATGGGCCGCAAGCCGCTCCGACCGGCTGAAGCTGAAGAACGAGAAGCTGGTGGGCTGGTACAACGGCGAGGCCGCCCAGGGGGCGGATATCGAGCTGGACATCCCGGAGGAACCCACCCTCAAGGTGATGATTACCAACGGGGAGGAGCTCACCGTAACGGTGGAATATACCGCCCCCGGCCTGGCCGGCCTGTCGGTAAAGCTGGGGAACCTGGACCTGACCGACAGTACATATGACGGCCGGAAGACCGTCAATCAGGACCTGACCGGCTCCAATGGCGTCTCCTTCCGCTGCACCTGGGTGCTGGACAGTCTGGAGAAAGAGGAGTGGAAGTTCAGCAAACTGAACTCCGGAGTCACTCCAGGCGATGACATCACCGTCACCGCCGTCCTCACCCCCCGGGCCAGGGCGTCCTTCACGGCGCTGTCCGCCAGCGAAACCAACAACAGCATCTTCCAGGAGGGGAGCGGCGAGGACATCGCATACATCAAATACCTGCGCCACCTGCAAAATCTGGATGCCGGCGCTTACAACTCCGGCGTGACAGGCAAGACCTCCGCCATTCAGACCGCCGATATCCGCTGCAAGGGCAACGAGACCTATGGGGACTACGACTTCATTCCCATCTACAACAGCAGACTGACGGGCTATGATGGCCGGACCAACAAGATTCAGGGCCTGTACGTCAGCGGGGCAAATGATAAGTTTACCGGCGCCAACGCCCATGCAGGCCTCTTTTCCCGAACCGGAGGCGGCACGGGAGCGAAGGGCATGACATTTAAAAACATCCGTCTGGTCAACGCCTCCGTCACCGCCGCCGGAGAATATTGCGCCGGGGCCCTGGTGGGCCACACCAGCGATGCTGTCATTCAAAACTGCTGGGTCTACTGGGAGCCGGACGGGGACGTGACCGACCTGAAGGCGGTGCTGGGCAGCGACGCGGAGGGCGCGGGCTATCAGTACCAGATTACCGGTGCCAGCGCCGGCGGCCTGGTGGGGTATTCGAAGGGCAACTGCACCATCACCGGTAGCCTGGCCGCCACCCTGGTCGACGGAGCCGCCAGCGCTGGCGGCCTGATTGGCACAGCCGACAGCGGCCCAACGGCAATCAAATATTCCTACGCCGACTGCTACCTCACCGGGGGCGCTAAGGCGAGCGTTGCCGGGCTGATTGGGCAGCTGGACAATGGAAGGAACGCCGCCCTGACCAACTGCTACGCCGCCGGATACATCACGGGCGGGAACAAGGCGGCCGGGCTGTGCCTGGGAACCGGGACCACCCGCGCCGAAAACGCGTATTCCGCCATGCGCTCCCCCGGCCGGGAGCTGGGAAACACCTTTTACTTCCTCACAGAGATGCAGGCCGGCGACAGCTTTGTCAACACCCGCTTCCTGGGCAAGGAGTCGGATCAAATCAGCGGAACGCTGAAAAGCACGGTCTACGCCGAGATGACCTCCGACGGGTTTATCAGCACCATGGGCGGGGCCTTCGCGCGCAAGACCGATGACAGCCACCCCTACAACCTCCGAGAGCACCTGACGCTGAACGTCTACAGTTTCCCCGGCCTGGCCAGCCTGCCCCACTACGGCGACTGGGGCGCGGAGTTCAAGGAACCCAGCCTGGTCTACTACGAGCGGTACAGCGACAACACCTGGGGCGTCTCCGGCGGCAACGCCCGGGACCTGATTCAGCAGCTGTCCGACAACAAGAGGATCCTGTCCGACGGCTATGCCGTGGTCTTCCTGCGGGAGGACTTAAATGCGGCTGGCATCAGGATTGACTACACATATCTTGACAAAGCGGGAACCACGCAAAACACTTCTCTGAGCTATCAAAAGGGCGAACTGATTCCCACGCAGTGGCAAAACGACGAGGGGAATTCAGCGGACTACTATATGATTCCCCTGCCCGACGGCCTGGTAAACAGCGATTATGCCCAGACCTGCTTTTACCGCTGCCTGAAGTTTGAGCTGGCCCTGGGCGGCGAAGGGGAGCAGCCCAGCGGCGAGTACTTTTACAACCCCCATTTTGCCGAGACGGTGGTGCCCGTCATTTCGGACCGGGGCACGGAGGGCGGCTGGACGGCGGAGACGGTGACGGCCTATGCCGGCAAGCTGGCCGGGGCCATGGGGGAGGTCAAGCTCCGCACTCCCCGGCACCTGTACAGCCTGAGCGAGCATCGGGAGTACTACACCCGGAACAGTGTCTTTCGCCAGATCCTGGACCTGGACTATGCCGCCTACACCGGCTACAGCCTCTTTCCGGGAAAGGGGCCCTACGAACAGGAGCCCATCGGCAGCCTGAAGGAGCCCTTCGCAGGGACCTACAACGGGGACTGCAACACGATCAAAAACGTGGTGCCCCGGGTGGAGGAGGCGGCGAAGCGCCAGTATGCGGGGCTGTTCGGCTACTCTGAGGGCACGCTGCGGAACATTGTCTACCAGATGCCGGGCCAGGATGTGTCCGTCAATCTGGGCAGCACGGCCCAAAAGCTGTATGTGGGCACGCTGGCGGGCGGAAGCGCGGGCACGGTGGACAACTGCGCCGTCTCCGGAGCGAACCTGGTGGCGATGGCCTCCGGCGTGGAGCTCTATGTGGGCGGCCTGGTGGGGCGGAACCAGGGTGTCGTCCGTAACAGCGCGGCGGAGTTTGAAAAACTCAGCGCCGACTGCTTCAACTTTGCCCAGGTCTACCTCGGCGGTCTGGTGGGGGAGAACGGCGTCTCCCGCTCCATCACGGCCTCCTACGCGGTGGGCCGGGTCAATGTGTCGGTCAGCACCGTAAAGACCGCCCGCCTGTGCGGCTTTGTGGGGTGGAATTACGGAAGCATCACCAATTCCTATGCGGCGGTGGACCTGCAGTCCAGCGGCGAGAATGTGGAGCTGTTCGGATTCTGCGGCGGCAAGTACGGCAGCCAGTCCGGCACCGGCTACCTGGACCAGGGGAACTTCACCTACCGCGGGGCCTCCTATGCCGCCAAGTACCACCAGGATGGGGACAAGGCGGAGAGCGTCACCTATGCCCGCCTGTCCGGCGAGGGCGCGGACGCCTATGCCGTCTCTGGGATGGAGAAGGCGCAGCACAGCCCCCAGCGGACCGAGGAGGAGAGCAGCCCGCTCTATCCCTATCCCACCGCTGTACAGAACAAGAAGGGGGAGTACATCCACTACGGCCGCTGGCCCGAGCCCATGCCCCTGGGGGAGATGGGGGTGTTCTACTGGGAGAAAATGGTGGACGCGGACTGGCAGGAGGAGCTCAAAAACGGCGTCGATCCCAGGGCCGCCGGCAATCCCACCTATCACCTCAGCGCCCTGGCGGTGGACCCGGAGAAGGTGGCAGACGGCAAAAAGGGCGCCATCACCAAGCAGACCACCCTCTCCCAGGTCCACAACGACGGCCGGGTAATCACCGACTATGGCTATGGGTATTACACCAAGGGCGATACCGTGGTCAATTTCAAAGCGGCGAACATCGCCTATACACAGTATGTGGATTGGGAGGACCCGGAAAGAGCGGAGAAACAGTATGGCTGGAATAATGTTAAGCCCAAGGGAGAAATCGCCCTGACAAATATGGACCCGAATAAGATTACCGCCGACACTGCGTCCAAAACAAAGCAGGATAACGCCGAAGATGGGCTCCGCAGTCTGATGAGCGGGTATACCTTCCACTGCTGGAATTCTTATCATGAGGGCGGCAGAGCGGCGGGAGATGTCAGCGGGGAGAGCAGGCAGGAGCGGGATACCGCCGGCCTGTGCCTGTTCAAGGATGTATCGACAGCTAATGGCAGAAGCTCTGAGCTCGATCCCAACAGCGGAACCTTCACGCTGACCCAGGGCAGCACAGCGGTGGAGTTCATCATCAACCCTCAGTTTGCGGATGCCATGTCGGTGAAGCATAACGGCGGCTTGGCGGTAACCGGCGGGGCTTCTGATGGAAGCAGCACCCCCGGCACGGAGAACAATCCCTATCAGGTGCGCTGCGGTACCCAGCTCCAGGAGATCAACTGGTATGATACGGTCTACACAGATGTCCCCATCGGCTACAGCTCTTATCCTAACGCCACCCGTTTCCCGTATTTGAGTGACAGCACACACAAACGGGATTACCATTGGAAGCAGACCCACGATATGGACTGGATTGCGGAGGGCAATACCTATACCGATGGAAAAGATAAGGACGGCAATGACATAGTCTGCCCCGGCGTGTTCTTCTCTATCGCGGAGCTCTATGTGACGGAGAACAGTCTGCCCGGCTGGTTCGGCGGCACCTACGACGGCGGCAACTACACCGTGAAAAATTTCAATATCAGCATAAACACCAATAACTATGAGGTCAACTGTATGGGCCTGTTCGGCGCGGTGCAGGATGCCGCATTGAAAAACATTGTCATGTATTCCGAGGAAGGGACAGACGCTGTGACTGTTTGGGGCCGTAAGGGTACTGGGAACAACGCCTGGTACGCCGGCGGCGTTCTGGCGGGCATGGCGCTGAACAGCGAGATTTCCAACTGCGCAGTAGCCGGCTACACCATAAAGGATGTGACCCGTTATGCCGGAACCGGCAGCATGGGCGGTGCCATCGGCGGCCTGGTTGGCATGACCGACAAAAAGCTGGAAAGCTGTGTGGCGGTTACCAACATCGAACTGATACAGACCTACACCGGGAATTACAAGGGGAACGACTCTTATACCGGCTACAACCACAGCGGCGGAGGAATGGATTCTCCCATCCGTGTAGGCGGCCTGGTTGGTTCCACCACAGCCGGCGTGACCAACTGCTACACCGGCGGAGAGATTACCGTGTCGAATCAGGCATACAGCGCGAAAATCTACGCCGGCCGGCTCATCGGCGGCCTGGGCATGGGGGTATTTGGCGGCGAGGATAAAAACGCAGGTGCCTCCGTCTCCAACTGCTACAGCTATCTGACCCTGCCTGTCAAGGGCGGAGCGGTTCAGGATATCTATGAGATCGGCGGCCGCGGCCGCGCGACCAACAACGGCACAGTCAATCTATCCAACAACTACTATCTGGCCGGCAAGGACGGCGGGGAAAATAGAGAGCAGCGTGCCATCACCTACCGTCAGCTTGCGGGCTGGGAGGATATTTACGACAAAACCTATGGTAACCAGTCGATTTACCAGATGCTGAACAACAAGCAGAACCGGAACCCGCCCGACTGCTATGCCCCCTACTGCCCGGTCACCTCCGAGGTGGGAGGACTGGACATGGCGGGCCGGTACAGCTACGCGCCCAAGAATCGGCTGGAGCTGCAGGGCATGAACTACCCCTTCCCCACCGTACTCACCCAGCCCCAGGACCCGAACAAGCCTGACGGCGGGCAATACAACGTCCACTACGGCGGCTGGACCCTCCAAGGCATTGAGCGCGACGGCGGCGGCAGCCCCGTCTACCTGGACCTGTTCACCGGCCCGGACCACACCGAGACGCTGAAACTGAGCGCCGGCGTTCCCGCCGGCGGGACCTGGTCGGCGGATCCCGGCGGCAGCCCTGCCGTCAAGGCCTCGGTTACGCAGGGGGGCAAACTGGCCATAGCCGCAGAGGAGGCGAGCGACGTCCCCGTCACGGTCACAGTCACCTATGAGGCGGGCGGCGTGGAGTACTCCCTGCCCATCACCGTCTATGTGACCGCCAATGTGGAGCTGCGCCCCAGCGCGGTGCGTGCCTTCCCCAACGACACGGTGCGCGTCACCCTGACGCCCTACGGCCTCAAGGCGGGCGGGAAGGACTATGTGGCGCTGGCGGGTGTCCTGAGCGATCTTGCGGTCAGCGCCCTGGCCCCGCCCTTCTCCGCGGAGGTACCGGAGCCTGCGGAGGGAGAGCTGCCCTTCCTCACTCTGGCCCGGACAGACGGGCCTCTTACAGGGGAGCAGGTGCGGCTGCTTGTGTCCTACACCTACACCCAGGACGGGTATACCGTAATCCGGGGCCAGGGAAACGGGAACCCGCCTATGGAGATCATCCCCCTGGACCTCCCCGCAGGCGCGTGGGACAAGAATGACGGGACTTGGAGTATCAGCTTTGAGGGCTATGAGCTGAAAGACCTGGCTGCCGAGCTTCCAGACGGCGGTCTGGCGGGCTTTGAAGCCGGAGTCAGCGGTTCCGTTGTCAGCCTGAAAAGAGTGGAGCCCGGCGCCGCATTCCCGGCGGACGGTGTCAAGCTGAACATCACCCTGACCCTGGACGGCCTGCCTCACACGCTGACTGTCACCGTACCGCCTAAGCCCGAGGAGGGCGAAGGGGCCTAAATCGGAGAGGAGGGAACGTCCCTTGGACAGACTGAGAAAAAAACTGCACAGCAGCCGGGGGGCGTCCATTCTCCTGGCCCTGCTGTTTCTGCTGGTGTGCATGATGGTGGGGGCGTCGGTGCTGATGGCGGCGGCCTCCAACGCGGGCAAGCTGCGCAGCAATCGAGAGGAACAGCAGAAATACCTCACCCTCTCCTCCGCCCTCACCCTGATGTGCGGCGAGCTGGAGCGGGTGGAGTATGTGGGAAAGTACAGCTATCATCGGGAGCCGGTCTATATCACGGTGACGGACGAGGAGGGAAACACCACCAGTGTCTTTGACCACTATAAGCATGACTACAAGCAAAAAACCGGTGAGCTGCGTGTGGCCGGGGCGGCCTGGGAGCTGAACGAAACAGCCCCCCTGTACCACGACCTGGACAGCATGTTTGCGGACAGTTTTCAAGTCCCTCCGGGCCAGCGGAGCCCACTGGATGAGTACAGGTACACGGCGCTGAACGACATTCAGCCCCAGAGCCCTCACGCCCTCACCCTCACGGTGGATGCGGACAGGGATGCCTGCGGGGCGCTGACTGATGAGGTCCAGATCACGGTGCGGATAAACGCCAAGGGGGAGGTCGTCCTGACCGCCACCCTGAAGGACCACCTGGAGTACATCATGGAGGCCCTGCTGAAGCCCGGGGGCAAGCCGGAAAACCTGCTGGTCCTGAGCGGTCAGGCGGCGAATGGCTCCTGCGAGACGGCGCCTCTCACCTGGACCCTGGACCACGTCGTCAAGAAGGAGGCGGGCGGATGAAAAAGCTTCATAACAGCCGGGGCGAGACGCTGGTGGAGGTGCTGGCCTCCATCCTCATCGCCTCCCTGTCGGTGGCGCTGCTGTTCGGCTGCGTCATGGCCTCTGCCGGCATGGACCGGGAAGCCCAAGACCTGGACCGGAGGCACTACGAGGCCCTCACCCTTGCGGAGGAGCGGTCCGGGACAGGGGCTGCCGGAACAGTTCGCATTGAAAATCCGGCCAACAGCCAGACCAAAGACCTGAGCGTGAGTATCCACGGCGACGCGGGCCTGTACTCCTACAAGAGGACGGACCCATGAGGAAGAAGCTGAGGGGCGAGGGCGGCCTGACCCTGGTGGAGCTGCTGGCCGCGGTGGTGATCCTGATCCTGCTTGGACTGCTGCTGAACACCGGCCTGCAAATGGCGGTGCGCACCTACCGGGCCGTGACGGCCCAGTCAGAGGTGGAGCTGCTGCTGTCCACCGCTGTGGACGCCCTGGCTGACGACCTGCGCTACGCCCGGGATGTGAGTGCAGACGGCGTAGGATTCACCTACACCAGCGACTCCTACGGAGCGGGTACCAGCCTGACGGTGGATGAGAACGGCCAGATTTTGGCCAACGGCAAGCGTGTCCTGCCCACTGGGGCCTACGGCCTGAAGGGGGCTTACCGGGTGAAGGAGATGGAGATCGGGTATGCGGAGCCCAACTTTACCATTGAACTCACCATAACCACAAAAGATGAGGCAATCAGCGCCGGAACAAGCGTAACAGTCCGGTGCCTGAATGGAAAGAGAGACGGGGCGACAGGGGGAGGACCATGAAGTATATCCGGTTAGGCGACCTGCTGGTCAAGAGCGGAACCATCACCCAGGAGAAGCTGGACGAGGCGCTGAAGCTCCAGGCGGACACCGGGGAACGGCTGGGCACAGTGCTGCAAAAGCACGGCTTTATCACCGAGAAGCAGCTCATCGACACCCTGATGAGCCAGCTGGGCGTGGAGTTTATCGACCTGAACAGCTTTACCATCCCCTCTGAGATGGCCCAGGTCCTGCCCAAGAACATTGCGAAAAAGTACTCGGTGGTCCCGGTCCGGGTCACCCGGACGGACATCCGCATCGCTATGGCCGACCCGCTGAACTTTGTGGCCATTGAGGAGGTCCAGTCGGTCACCCGGCGCAGGGTGATTCCCCTCATCGCCGCCTCGGCGGCGGTGGACCGGGCGGTGCAGAACCTGTACAGCAACCAGGGGGCCATGCGGGCCATCGAAGACATGCGGCGGGATCTGCTGGGCAGCCAGTACGGCGGCGCGGGAGACG
Organism: uncultured Oscillospiraceae bacterium; assembly: GCA_910578735.1. GTDB lineage: Bacteria > Bacillota > Clostridia > Oscillospirales > Oscillospiraceae > Lawsonibacter. Next base: position 52,973 of record CAJTSQ010000006.1, on the reverse strand, counting down.
CCGCCCTGCCCCAGATCACGGCGGTGGACGAGGACGAGGCGGACGCCGCCCCGGCCATCCGCCTGGTGAACTCCATCATCGACCGGGCCTGTACCGAGGGGGCCAGCGACATCCACCTGGAGCCCGGCGAGGGCAGCATGACCATCCGCATGCGCATCGACGGTATCCTGCGCCCCATCATCCCGGTGCCCCGGGAGCTGCAAAATTCGGTGATCTCCCGCATGAAGATCATGGCCCGCATGGATATCGCCCAGAAGAACATCCCCCAAGACGGCCGGGCCAACGTCACCGTCCGCCAGGAGACCCTAGACCTGCGCATCTCCACCCTGCCCACCATCTACGGCGAAAAGGTAGTGGTCCGGCTGCTGCGCAAGTCGCCGGAGCTGTCCACCCTGGAGGGCATCGGCCTGGAGGGGGAGAACCGGGAGCGGTTCTGCCGCCTGGTAGACCGCACCACCGAGGGGGTCATCCTCATGGTGGGTCCCACCGGCTCGGGCAAGACCTCCACCCTCTACGCCATGATCGGCCGGCTGAAGAGCGACGAGGTCAACCTGGTATCCCTGGAGGACCCGGTGGAGTACCACATCGACGGGGTGTGCCAGGTGCAGATCAACGACAAGACAGGCCTCACCTTTGCCAACGTCCTGCGCTCGGTGCTCCGCCAGGACCCGGACATCATCGCTGTGGGCGAGATTCGGGACGGCGAGACGGCGGAGATCGCCATGCGGGCGGCCATGACAGGCCACCTGGTGCTCTCCACGGTACATACCAACAACGCCGTGTCCTCGGTGGACCGTCTGCTGGACATCGGCGTGGAGCCCTACCTTATCGCCGGAGCGGTGAAGGGCATTGTATCCCAGCGGCTGGTGCGGCGGCTGTGCCCCCACTGCCGCCAGGCCTATACCCCCTCCCCGGAGGAGCTGGCCGCCCTGGGGATGGCGCCGGGGGACGCCCTGTTCTACCGGCCCGGGGGCTGCGGCGAGTGCTTCGGCACCGGCTACCGGGGCCGGGTGGGCGTCTTTGAAATCCTGGAGGTTACCTCCGCCATGCGCCGGGCCATCCATGCCCGGTCGCTGAAGGAACTGGAGGCGGCTGTGGCCGCCGCCAATTTCCACCCCATGATGGAGAACTGCCGGCGGCTGGTGCAAGACGGCATTACCACCCCGGAGGAGATATACCGGGTGCTGGGCGACGGCTGATTATGAGAGGAGCGGTATTATGATAGTGGAAGAACTGGTGGCCAAGGCCTTGAAGGCCGGGGCCTCTGATATCCATCTGGTGCGGGGGCTGCCTCCCCGCTACCGGGTGGACGGGGAGATCTGGGAGATAGACGGGGAGGCGCTTACCGCCTGGCAGTGCGAGGAGGCCGCCCGGGAGCTGCTGGGCGGGGAATTTGCCAAGGCCCGGGTGGTGGGGGAGGCCGACCTGGCCCTGACCATCGCCGGGGTGCGGTGCCGGCTGAACCTGTTCCAGCAGCAGGGGGCCTGGTCGGCGGCCATCCGCCTGCTCAACGAGCACATCCCAAACCTGGAGGAGTTGGGCCTGCCCACGGTGGCGGCAGAGTTCCCCGCCTACAGCCAGGGGCTGGTTCTCATCACCGGCGAGACGGGCTCGGGCAAGTCCACAACCCTGGCGGCCATCCTGAACCAAATCAACCGGCGGGAGCGCAAGCACATCCTCACGCTGGAGGACCCCATCGAGTATGTCTACACCCCGGACAAGTGCGTCATCAACCAGCGTGAGGTGGGCAAAGACACCCAGTCCTTCGCAGCCGGTCTGCGGGCCGCCCTGCGGGAGGACCCGGACGTGATCCTGGTGGGGGAGATGCGGGACCTGGAGACCATCGAGACGGCCCTCACCGCCGCGGAGACGGGCCACCTGGTGTTCGGCACGGTGCACACCAACTCCGCCGCCGACTCCATCGACCGCATTGTAGACGTCTTTCCCGGGGAGCGCCAGCAGCAGATTCGCCTCCAGCTGTCCATGTCGCTGAAGGCGGTACTCAGTCAGCAGCTGCTGCCCAAGGCGGGGGGCGGCCGGGTGCTGGCCTGCGAGGTGATGAAGACCGACGGAGCCATCCGCAACCTGATCCGGGAGGGCAAGACCCCTCAGATTGCCAACGCCATCCAGACCACGGGGGCGGTGGGGAACATCCTGATGGACCGCTGCCTGCAAAACCTGCGCGCGGCGGGGACCATCACCGAGGAGACCTACCGTTCCGCCCTGCGGGACCAGTCCCAGCCGGACAGGACTCCCGCCCCGTCCGGCAGCCTGACCCGTGCCCCAGGGTTCAAGCGTCCGCTGTAACAGCAAAGGAGGCAACCCATGCCCACATACAAATACGAAGGGGCCTATGCCAACGGCGAGCGGGTAACCGGCGTGGTGGAGGCGGTAAGCCAGAACGACGCCGTGGCCCAGATCCGCCAGAGCTGTGAGGTGGTTCTGTACCTGAAGGAGGTCCCCCGGGCGGCGGCCCGGGACCCTCTGGAGCGCTTCCAGAAGGTGAGCGCCAAGAGCCTGGCCCTCACCTGCCAGCAGTTCGCCATCATTCTGAAGGCCGGCCTGCCCCTGGTGCAGACGGTAGACCTGGTGGCGGACCAGTGTACGGACAAAGCGCTGGGGCGGCTGCTGCGCCAGGTGTCGGAGGACGTGTCCAATGGCTGGAGCCTGAGCTACAGCCTGGAGCAGCGGGGCGGGCGGAAGCTGCCCGTCACCTTCCGGGAGACGGTACGGGCGGGGGAGGAGTCGGGCGACCTGCTGTCCTCCTTCCGCCGGCTGTCCGACTACTTCCAGCGCATGAGCAAGACCCACGACAGTGTGGTGTCCGCCCTGACCTATCCCGCCTTTGTCATCGTGGTGGCGGTGTTTGTGGTGGCCATTATCATGGGCTATGCCGTGCCCACCTTCACCAGTATGTTTGAGAGCATGGACATCGAGCTGCCCTGGGTGACGGTGGCGCTCATCGCCGTGTCTCACTTTTTCCAACGGTATACCCTGGTGCTGGTGGGACTGCTCGCTTTGGCCATTCTGCTGGTGCGTCTCTACGGCGTCACGGAGAAGGGCGGTCCGGTGCTGGCCCGGGCCCAGATGAACCTGCCCATCCTGGGGAACATCGTCCGCATGTCGGGGGCCAGCCAGTTTGCCCACACCATGTCCACCCTGCTCACCGCGGGGATGCCCATTCTCCAGGCCATCGAGGTGTCGGGCCGGACGATGACCAACCAGTGCATGGCCGCCGAGGTGCTGAATACCCTGTCCGGAGTGGAGGGGGGGCGGTCGCTGGGGGAGTGCATGGGGTACGCCAAGGAGCTGCCCGCCATGCTGATTCAGATGACCGCCGTGGGCGAGGCTACCGGGTCCATGGAGTCCACCCTGAAGGTGCTGGCCGAGTACTACGACAACGAGGTGGAGGTCCGCACCAAACAGGCCCTGGCCCTGCTGGAGCCCGCCATTATCGTTGTTCTTGCGATTTTTGTCGTGTTTATCCTCATGGCGGTCTATCTGCCCATGTTCAGTATGTACTCCGCGATTTAACGGAAGGCCATGGCCTTCCCCGTGTTCCTCTCAGGAACACGAACCAATTCCTGTTGATATTCCGAGCCGTCTTTGATATGCGCTCTGAATATATAACATTCCAGCTTTGAAGGAAAGGAGGACAGTTTTACAGCTTTCCGCTGATATGCACAGGCGGTTATCCCGAATATAAAAGCGCTAAAAAGAAAGGATGTCAAACATGAAAAAACTCAAAGAGAAACTAAGCGCCAAGCTCAGTAAAAACGGCGGCTTTACCATGGTCGAGATGCTGATTGTGGTCGCCATTATTGCCATTCTGATTGCGGTTTCCATTCCCCTGGTGGGTTCCACTTTGGAGCGTGCCCGCGAAGCCACCGACGCCGCCAATGAGCGAGCCTTTAAGGGCGCACTGGTTTCCGGTTATCTGCTGAGTGATGGTGGGATGACTGAAGATGATATGACAATAATTAAACCTTATACTGATACTGAAAAAAATATATATGTATATGATGCTGCTAACGGGAAAGTTGTAGAGAAGACTGAGTCGCCCACTGTTTACGGCAAATCGAAAGCAGGTGCAGGGAGCAGTGATGCTGACTGCGCAGGCAAAGTTCTCTACGGCAAAGTGACTACGGCAGGCGATGTGGTGATTCAATGGAGTAGCGTGAATAAAAGTATTGCTGATGTTGTTGCTGGTAATCTGGTCAGTGACAAATTGATGGCGGCTCTGGACACAAACGACGGCTCCGGTGGTTGACAACAACGGACAGCCCGCTATTGCGGGCGTCCTCCAGGGGGCGCGGGGGCCGCGCTTCCTGGAGGGCGTCTGGAGGGCAGGAAAAAGCCCCCCTTGCGAAAGGGGGGAGGGCCGCCGGGCGGAGCCCGGTGGCGGGGGGATTCCCGCAGACGCAACCCCCCTTCCCAACACCTTGACCAGCAGGAAAATGCAAGGCAGAAAGCGTATTATTCCCGAGATATATTACAAAAAGTATTTGACGTCCGTGCAACACGGACAAAATTACCGCAGGAAAAGAGGTTGACAAATATGCCATCAGAAGGAATAATAATTACGGTATATTTGTGCACCTGGCTGACGGTGTTGGGCGCGGTGTGGGGCAGCTTTGCGGACTGTGCGGTCTCCCGTTGGGCGGCGGGGGAGCGGATGTTTGCCGGACGTTCTCGCTGCGCCGCATGTGGGCATATTTTGTCGGCTTTGGACCTGATTCCCGTATTCAGCTGGCTTTTTCGCAGGGGAAGGTGCCGGTATTGCGGCGAAAAAATCCCGGCGGACTGCCTGGCGGCGGAGCTGGCGGGGGCGCTGGGCTTCCTGATTCTGGGGCTCACCGTCCCCCTTCCCGCCCTGGGACAGTGGATAATCTGGTGGGCTCTCTTGCTGGCCCTCTCCCTTGCCGACTGGGCCAGACGGATCATCCCGAACCCCCTCCTCCTGGCCCTGCTGATTAACCGAATTGTGTGGTTTTTTGTCCAAAAAGAGAAGTTTCAAGAATTTTTAAACATATTTATGTCCTGCCTTGTCCCCGCAGCCCTGCTGGCGCTGGTCCTGCTGGCCGAGCGGCTCCTGGGTCGGGAGGTCATGGGCGGCGGGGACATCAAGCTGCTGTTTGTGCTGTCTTTTTACTTGGATTGGGCCAATATGCTGCTTTTGCTGTTAGTAAGTTGTATTTTTGGGATTTTGTGGTCTGTCCCGGCCGGCTGGAAACGGGGGACAGCGGTGCCCTTCGGTCCCTTCCTGGCGGCGGGCGCAGTCGTGACGGTTTGTTTTGGAAATCCGGTCATTCAGTGGTATGTTGGCCTGTTTTAGAGGAAAAAGGAGAGAAACTATGGCGAGAACACAGCTGGGCTTCGATATCGGAAGCAGCAGTATGAAGACGATAGTCCTCCATGGAGATACAATACGGGTGGAGGAGGTCTGTCTGCCGGAGAATATGGTGGATGAGGGGGGAAACATTGCGCTTCCCCACGCTTTTGTCCAGTTTTTGAAACAAATGCGGAAGGAATTGTCCCTCCCCGGCGGGGCGGCGTCGCTGGTTCTGCCTCCCAGCCAGGTAATCTGCCGCCTGGTCACCATGCCCAAAATGACCACCCAGCAGCTGATGATGAATCTGCCCTATGAATTCACCGACTTCATCCAGGGGGTGGCGGATCAGTACTTCTGCGACTATGCCCTCTGCTCCCCCGGCGAGGGGGAGAGCGAGGAGCAGGGGATACCCATGATGGCCGCTGTCGCCGCTAAGGAGCGGCTGGCGGAATACGTCCAGATGTTCTCCCGGGCCGGGATACGCCTGAAGACCATTCTGCCCCAGGAGATGGCCCTGATCAACCTGGTGAAGGGCCGGAAGAACATGGGGGAGGAGTTCTGCTTTGTGGACCTGGGCCACCGGAGCACACGGATCACGGTGGTCTGGCGGGACCGGGTCCAGGCCACCCGGCAGATCGCCCTGGGCGGCCGGAACCTAGACCTGATTGCGGCGGATGAGCTGGGGGTGGACGCCTTTTTGGCCAACACCTACAAGGTCAACGACTATCAGGGCGTGCAGTCCGCCTCCGCGCTGACCGCTCTGTGTGACCGCATTGCCGTGGAGATTCTGAAGGTGATAAACTTCTACCAGTTTACATACCGATCCAGCAGCTTGGAGGGGATCTACCTGGTGGGGGGCGGCGCGGCCATGCCTGGTCTGCGCGCCTCCATCAAAGAGACGGTGGGCCTGCCCCTGCTCTCCCCGGAGAGACTCCTGCCCGGCGCGGGGGAGCGGGCGGCGGCCGGCATCTTTGCCGCCGGGGCGGCCATGGGAGGGAAATGACATGAAGCAATCAGCTTATCCCACTAAGACCTCCATGAACCTGTTCTATAAGCCCGACCGCACCACCAAGCCGGCTACGACAGCGCTGTATGTGCTGTTTGTCCTGGTCTGCCTGCTGGGGCTGGGCAAGCTGCTGGTGTATGACCTGTGGGCAGAAAACCGAGAGGCCCAGCGGGGCCTGGCGGCAGCGGAGGAACAGCTCACCGGCACCATGGCCCAGCTGGCCGACTACAACGAGGTGCGGGAGCGGTACAGCCGCTACTCCGCCACCGATGAGGAACAGGCCCTCATCGACCGCGTGGAGGTGCTGGATATGCTGGAGGAGGCCGTGGGCGGCATCGCCCGGCTGGACAGCGTATCCATCAGCGGGGACGCGGCCCAGGTGCAGTTCTCCGGCGCGAACCTGGCCGAGACCGCCCAGATCGTCCGCGTTCTGGAGAGCTTTCCCATTGTGGCGGGCACCGTTGTGAACACGGCCTCCACCATGGAGACTGCCGGGGCGCAGGTCCAAACCAGCATTATGATCCAGCTGCAAAAGGAGGTGGAGGAGGGGTGAAACGGAAACTGACGGTCCGGGAGTGGATGCTGCTGGGCGTGCTGGCTGTGCTGGCAGCGGTCAGCGGTTATGTGATGCTGTTCTACATACCCACCACCGCCGCCCGGGACAGCGCCCTGACCGAGACCGAATCCTGCAGGCTGGAGCTGGAGGCGGCCCAGCTCCGTTTGGCGGAAAAGCGGCGCATGGAGCGGGAGCTGGAGGAAATTTTTGCCCGGGAGGAGGAGCCCCGTGCCCTGGCCGACTACGATAACCTGCAGCCGGTGATGATGGAGCTGCACACCGTCCTGACCGGAACCGAGTACAGCCTGTCCTTCGGCACGGTGGACACCGCCCAGCACATTGTGCGCCGGGAAATATCCCTCAGTTTTACCTGCAGCGGCTATGATACCGCCAAGGCTGTCCTCCAGCGGCTGCATGACAGCCTGTACCGCTGTATGCTGAGTAATATCACCATCTCCCTGGGGCAGGCAGCGGACGGAGGCGCCGCAGTGAGCGGCAGCCTGGTATATTTCGAGTGCCAGACGTAGCGTCACGAACAACAGCCCCGCCAGGCCTTCGCCGGCGGGGCTGTGCTCTTAACTATTTGACTGCCGCCTCTCTTGTTCCCTGCTCCGCCGCCTGCCTGCGGCGGCTGGACTTGGCCCATTCACAGATGGGGATGGGGGCCATAGCCAGGGCCAGGACGGTACACCACTGGGCGGGGGACATGGGGGTGACGGAAAACACCCCCTGGAGGGGGGGCGCCAGCAGCACGGACAGCTGCATGACCAGCCCCGCCAGGAAGGCACGGTTCATGGCCGGGTTGGACAGGACTCCCTGGGCAAAGAGGGAGCGGTCCTCACTGCGGACATTGAAGGCGTGGAACAGCTGGCACAGGGTTAAGGTGGCGAAGGCCATGGTATTGGCCACCGCCCCTTCCGTCCCGGGGGCGGCCAGCCTGGTGAGGCCCAGAAAGTAGGCCGCCAGGGTGAGGCCCCCCACCATCAGCCCCTGCCAGGCCAGGCGGAAGGAGAAGGACCTGTCAAACAGCCCGGCGGAGGCGTCCCGGGGCCTCTCCTCCATGACGCCCTCCTCCACCGGCTCTACCCCCAGGGCCAGGGCGGGGAGGGAGTCGGTCACCAGGTTGAGCCACAGCAGCTGCACCGGGACCAGGGGCATCTGGCTGAACCCCGCCACCGTGGCGGCGAAAATGGTGAAAATTTCCCCGATGTTGCAGGAGAGCAAGTAATGAATGGCCTTGCGGATGTTGGAGTAGATGCCGCGGCCCTCCTCAATGGCAGTGACAATGGTGGAGAAGTTGTCGTCGGTGAGAATCATCTCTGCCGCGCCCTTGGCCACGTCGGTGCCTGTCTTTCCCATGGCGCAGCCGATGTCGGCGGCCTTTAGAGCGGGGGCGTCGTTGACGCCGTCCCCCGTCATGGCAACCACTTTGCCCCTCTTTTGCCAGGCCTGGACGATGCGCATCTTGTGTTCCGGGGATACCCGGGCAAAGACGGCGAACTTTGCAATGTCCTCCTCCAGCAGCTCCTGGGGCATGAAGTCCAGCTCCGCCCCGGTGACCGTCCAGTCCCCAGGGCGGGCGATGTCCAGCTCTTGGGCCACGGCCAGGGCGGTGGCACGGTGGTCGCCGGTGATCATCACCGGCCGCACCCCCGCCAGGTGGCATTTGGCCACGGCGGAGCGCACTTCCGGCCGGGGCGGGTCCATCAGGCCAAACAGGCCCAGGAAGGTCAGTCCCTGCTCCATCTGCTCGGGTTCCAGCTTAGAGGGCAGGCGGTCCAGCCGCCGCCAGGCCACTGCGATGACGCGCAGGGCCTTGCCGGCCATCTCCTCGTTGGAGGCCAGGATGCGGGTCCGATCCCCGGAGGTCATGGGCCCTTTGGGGGTGTCTGCGCAGCGGTCCAGCAGCACATCCGGGGCCCCCTTGACCAGGGCCACCCAGCCCCCCTCGGGGTGGATATGTACAGTGGTCATCCGCTTGCGGGTGGAATCAAAGGGGATGTCCCCCACCCGGGGCCAGTGCTCCAGCTCCCGGGCCTGGTCCACCCCGTCCCGGGCGGCGGCCACCACCAGCGCCCCCTCGGTGGGGTCGCCGGAGGCGGTGGGGGCTCCGGCCCGCCACTCCAGCCGGGCGTCTGAGCAGAGAGCACCCGCCAGCATGGCGTCCCGCCGCCGGGCGCCGGGAGGGAGCCAGACCTGCTGCACCGTCATCCGGTTCTGGGTGAGGGTGCCTGTTTTGTCGGAGCAGATCACTCCGGCGCAGCCCAGAGTCTCAACGGCGGGCAGCTTCTTCACAATGGCGTGTCTGTCAGCCAGCCGCTGGATGCCCAGGGCCAGCACGATGGTGACAATGGCGGGCAGGCCCTCTGGGATGGCGGCCACTGCCAGGGAGACGGCGGTGAGGAACATGTCCAGGATCCCCTTGCCCTGGAACAGGCCCACCCCAAACATGACCGCGCACACCGACAGGCACAGGAAGGACAGGGATTTGGAGATTTCCGCCATCCGCCGCTGGAGCGGGGTCTCCCCCTCGCCGCTGTCCAGGAGCAGGCCGGCAATCTGGCCCATCTGGGTGTCCATGCCGGTGGCCACTACCAGGGCGGTCCCCCGGCCGGCGGTGATAAGGGTGCCCGAGATCAGCAGGTTCACCCGGTCACCCAGAGGGGTGTCAGGAGGGAGGGCCTCCCGGGCCTCCTTCTCCACAGGCACCGACTCCCCTGTCATGGCCGACTCGTCGGCCTGGAGGCGGCTGCACTCCAAAATGCGGGCGTCGGCGGGGACCTGGTCTCCGGCTTCCAGGGAAATGATATCCCCAGGCACCAGGGCGGAAGCGGCCACCCGATAAGGCCGGCCCTCCCGCAGGACCCGGGCCTGGGGGGCCGCCATCCGCCGCAGCTCCTCCAGAGCCTGCTGGGCGTGGTCCTCTTGGGTGATGGAGATGATGCCGTTGACCACCACAATGACTAAGATAATGACCCCGTCTAACCAGTCCTCCCCGCCGCTGGCCAGCAAGGACAGGACCGCCGCTGCCAACAGCACCAGGATCATGGGATCCTTCAGCTGGCCCAGAATCCGCAGCAGCAGGTTGGGAGGCTGGGGCTGGGCCAGCTGGTTGGGACCGTATTTCTCCAGCCGCTGGGCCGCCTCCCGCTCAGTCAGCCCCTGGGCGCGGCCGCCCACCTCCTGCATTACCTGGGACACGCTCTTGCTGTGCCAGTCGCCCATGCGACATCTCCCCTTTCCAATTTATTCCAGTATAGCGGAGGCCTGTCCACTTTTTTGGGGAAAATGGTCGAGAGAGAAAAAATGTCCCGCCGGGTGTGCCCGGCGGGTTGTTTGTCTCTGTGGCAAATAATTTGTTACAGCAGATAGCCATAGATATTTTATTCAACGGGAAGGGCTTCTTTCTTCTGCGTGAGCAATGTTACGAGCACATAAACGATAGAAGCCGGAATGACACACAACAGACCGGTAACGAGATGGATGATGCCTAGGCTGTTGGCTAAGGCAACGGCCATGCCAACGATCATGGAGGATACAGCAGCGGCAGAGGTTCCCTTTTTCCAGAGGCGGGCGAAGACATATGGAACCAAGCCGCCGGCAGCAAACATTGTGTAACCGGTTGCCAACATAGAAATAATATCATTGGACACAAACGCACCGAAGACCGCGATTACGCAGAGCGCAATGGTGAGGACATTGGAGGCGCGCTTCATAGCACGCTCGTCTTTCGACAGATTAAAGTGGGGGGCAATTACATTTCCATATGCATCATAGATAACACTTGTCACGATGGTCATGATGGTGGTATCACAGGTCGACATGACTGCGGCTACAATGGCAGCGAGCATTAAGCCCGACATGATGGGCCCCAACTCCGTTACGATAACTTGGTAGATAATGGTGCTGCTATCAGCGTTTTCATAGGCTGCCATACCATACATGCCCAAAGTAACAGGCAGGAATGTAAAGACAGCCACCAGGATGCCGCCTATGATTGGCGCACGGGTTGCGGTTTTAAGACTGTCTGCAGAAGCGGTGCGCTGCATATTGGCCCCGCCTGTCAGACCATATACAGCAGTGGGCAGGACCATCAGGAGCAGTGTTTTAGTATCGAAGGGCACTAATTCAAAGTAAGAGGGGGCCAGAGTAGCGATAGTCTCCGTTCCGCCTTTTGCAAACACGGCAAAGATTGCAAACACGAGTCCCACCAGAATAACGACACACTGCCAGAAATCTGTCATCATAACTCCCCACATGCCTGCGGCAGAGCAATAGAGATAAATGATTACCATTGAGAGAATACAACCGATCAGCGGTTCAATCCCCATATACATAAACAGATTTTTGCCTGCAATTACCTGTCCAGACAGAGTAGACAGTGCTACAACTACGGACAAAACCGACCAAACCAGGGTAATTCCCTTGCCTGCCGTTTGATACCGGTCCCGAAAATAGGCCGGAATGGTCAGGTAATTGTTATTATAGGCCCATTTGGCGCAGAAAATGCCAAAGAGAATGAAGGACAGTGCTGCACCGATTCCATACCAGCCGGCGCCCAAGCCATATTTGGCGCCGTTTGTTGCACCACCTACGACAATTCCGGTTCCCACATGAGCGCCCAAAAAGGAACCAGCCACCATATAAAGTTTTCCTTGCTTCCCGGCAGTAAGAAAGTCGGTGAGGTTATCGGAATATTTACTCCCACGCCAGCCGATATAAAGCATTGCAGCCATATAAATTACCATGATTACAACAATGATAACAGTATTCATATATTCTCCCCTCTAAAGTGTGGCTTCCCACGTTTTTACAGGATAGCAGTTCAGTGCTCCTGGCTCACGTAGTCATATTTTGTCTCAATGGTGTGGCGCAGGCCCTTCTCGTTAATGTCCTGGGAGAAGGTGGTGGCCATGTTCATATGCTGGCGGCACAGGTTGAACATCTCGGCGGCGTAGTCCACCGTATTGAAGAAGCCCATCTGCTCATAGACCTTGTTCATCTCCTGCTTCATCATGGACAGACTGAACAGTGGGGTCTTGGCGATCCGCTGGGCGATTTTCATGGTCTCCTCCTCCAGCTTCTCATAGGGGAAGATGCGGTTGACCAGGCCGGCCTCCTTCAGGTCCTGGGCGTCGCAGAAGTCGCCCAGAAGGCACAGCTCCCTGGCCTTGTTGAAGTGCAGCTTGTAGGGGGATAGGGGAAAGCTGGAGATGTAGCCCAGGGACACCTCCGGGTTGCCCAGCTTCAGCCCTTCGCTGGCCGCGAAGACCATGTCGCTGAGCATGGCGATGGTGATGCCGCCGCCGATGGTGTAGCCATGGATCATGGTGAGGATGGGCTTGTGCAGGTTCCACATCTTCAGCCACAGCGCGTTCTCCCCCCGGGTGTCCTTCCGGCGCTCCATCACATCGGTGATGTTGTTGCCGGCGGCCTCCTTCAGGTCGAAGCCGGCGGTGAAGGCCTTCTCTCCCGCGCCGCCAATGACAACCACGCTGACGCTGTCGTCTTCGGCAATCCGGTCAAAGGCGTCGTGCAGGCCCTGCATCACCGCGTGATTCATGGCGTTGCGCTTTTCCGGGCGGTTAATGGTCAGCTTGACCACCTTCCCGACCTGCTCATAGAGCAATGCTTGCTGTTCACTCATGTCTCAATTACTCCCTCCTGTCTTATGTGGTTCACTGTCTCTTTCGGTATTCCTGAAGCTCCTGGATCAGCGCCGGGATCACCTCGAACAAGTCCCCTACGATCCCGTAATCCGCCACATCGAAGATGGGGGCCTCCGGGTCCTTGTTGATGGCGATGATCGTATCAGAACCGGACATGCCAGCCAGGTGCTGGATGGCGCCGGAAATACCGCAGGCGATGTAAATTTTGGGGGCGACCGTCTTGCCCGTCTGGCCCACCTGGTGGGCCTGGGGGATCCAGCCGGCGTCTACTGCGGCACGGGAGGAACCCACCTGTCCCCCCAGGACCGCTGCCAGGTCCCGGATGTAGCTGAAATTCTCCGGCGCTCTCAGGCCGAAGCCGCCGGACACGATGACCTCCGCGTTCTCCAGGTCCACCACCTCGCGCATGTCCTTCTTCAGGACCTCCAGCAGGCGGGACATGGGAGCGGCCGGGGTGAGGGTCTCTGCCAGAATCTGCCCTTTGCGGCTGGGGTCGGCGGGACGCTTTTTGAACACGCCGGGCCGGACCGTGCCGATCTGCGGGCGGGTATCGGGACAGAGAATGGTGGCCATCAGGTTGCCGCCAAAGGCGGGGCGGGTCCAGGCCACATGGCCTGTCTCCTCGTCCAGCCCCAGCTCGGTGCAGTCGGCGGTCAGGCCGGTGCGCAGCCGGCAGGACAGGCGGGGCCCCATGTCCCGGCCGTTGTTGGTAGCGCCGATCAGCAGGGCGGAGGGCTTATGCCTGGCAACCAGCTCCTCCAGGGCGCTGGTGTAGCGCTCGGTCTCGTACCAGCCGTAGGCGGGGTCGTCCACCACGATGACGCGGTCCGCCCCGTGGGCAATGACGGTGTTGGCCAGGGCGGCCACCCCGTCGCCGATGAGGACGCCTACCAGCTTCTCGCCGGTGGCATCGGCCAGCCTGCGGCCGGGGTTGAGCAGCTCCAGACCCACGTTCCGCAGTTCGCCGTCCTTGGTCTCTAAATAGACCCAGATATCTTGATACGCTTGAAACTCTTTCATCTAAACCACCCTTATGAGATCAGCTGCTTGTCAGCCAGCAGCGCTACCAATTCCTTTGCCGCGTCTCCGGCGGCCTTGCCCTCCAGCTTCACGCCCTGCTTGGTGCGGTCAGGCGTGAAGGTTTTGATGACCTTGGTGGCGGAGCCCTTCAGGCCCACCCGGTCCATATCCATGTCGGCTACGTCAGCGCAGTGGATCTCCTCGATATCGGCCCGGTTGGCCTCCAGCGCGCTGCTCAGAGTAGCCATTCGGGGAAGCTCGTCCGTTTTGTTGACGGTGATGATGGCGGGCGTGGGAATCCCGATCACGTCCCAGCCGTCGTCCACCTCCCGGCGGACCTTCAGCTCGCCGCCGTCGTACTCCACCGAGACGGCATAGGTGACCTGGGGGATGCCCAGGTGCTCGGCCATCTCGGGGCCCACCTGGCCGGTGTCCCCGTCGATGGCCTGTTTGCCGCAGAACACCGCGTCAAAGGGGCCCAGCTTCCGGTAGACGCAGGAGAGAATGTAGCTGGTGGCCAGGGTGTCGGAGCCGCCCACGGCCCGGTCGGTCATCAGAAAAGCCCGGTCCGCCCCCTTGGACAGACACTCCTTCAGAGCCTCCTTCGCCTGGGGCGGGCCCATGGAGACGACGGTGACAGTACCCCCGCAGGCCTCCTTCAGGCGGACGGCCTGCTCCAGAGCATAGGCGTCGAAGGGGTTGACGATGCTGGGCACGCCGGTGCGGATCAGGGTTTTGGTAACCGGATCGATTTTAATGACTGTGGTGTCCGGCACCTGTTTGACACATACTAAAATATTTAACATACCGCTTTCCCTCGCTCTATATTGTCTCGCGCTCACTTCAGCAGGTAGCTGCTGGTAATGACGCGCTGGATTTCGTTGGTACCCTCAAAGATGGAGAGCAGTTTGGCATCTCGAAAGAGCTTTTCCACCTCGTAGTCCTTCATATACCCGTAGCCGCCAAAAATCTGCACCGCCTCCCGGGTGGCGAACTCGGCGGTCTCTGAGGCAAAGGCCTTGGCGCAGGAGCTGATCTTGCCAAAGCCGGCGGCCCCGGCGTCGGCCAGCTCGGCGGCCTGATAGGCCAGGGAACGGGCGGCCTGGATGCGCATCTCGATATCGGCCAGCTTGAAGGCGATGCCCTGGTGCCGGGCGATGGGCTGCCCGAAGGTGGTTCGGCCTTTGGCGTATTCGACGGCCAGGTCCAGGGCCCGCTGGGCCACCCCTACGGCTTCGGCGGCTACGCCGATCCGAGAGTAGTCCAGAATCTTCATGGCCAGGCCGTAGCCCTTGTTCTCCACCCCGATCAGGTTTTCTGCGGGGACGTGGACATCCTCCAGCACCACATCGCCGGCGGTGGCCAGGCGGAAGCCCATCTTGTTCTCGTGCTTGCCTGTGGAGACGCCGGGCCGGTCACGCTCCACCAGGAAGGCGGAGATGCCGCGGTGGCCCCGCTCGGGGGCGGTCTTGGCAAAGAGTACAAAGAATTGGGCGTTGGGCGCGTTTGTGATAAAGCACTTGCGGCCGTTCAGAATGTACTCATCACCGCTCTTGACGGCGGTGGTGCGGATTTTTGAGGCGTCGGAGCCGGCGTTGGGCTCGGTGAGGGCGAAGGAGCCCATACCGCCCTGCTTCAGGATTATGTCGGCGATAAACTGCTTCTGGGCATCTGTCCCGGAGTCCAGGACCGGGCGGCCGGCGAAAGAGGTGGCGCCCAGTGTGTTGGCAATGCCCACATCCCCCTTGCTCAGCTCCTCGGTGATTACGACCTGATACAAGAAGGGGAGCCCCAGACCGCCTACCTCCTTGGGCCAGGCGAAGGTGGCGAAGCCGTGCTGAACCGCCAGCCGGTACAGCTCCAGAGGCGTTTCCCCCTTCTCGTCCCACTCGGCGGCCACGGGGCGGACATATCGCTGGACAAATTCCCGTGTCACCTTCTGCAGGGTCAGGCGGTCTTCATTTAAAACGAACGTACTCATAAAGAAAATCTCCTATCTCCAGATTTCGCTGCGTCTGTCCCGGTTCTCTGCTGTGCCAGCGGCCTGCTGTGTCAGGACAGCGCACTGCAAGCGCCTGTGCCTAATGATATAAGCAAGCTCTGTGCCAACTTCTCCGCCGAGGGGAGCGGGCCGGGAGGACTTAGGATGATGTCCGGCTTTTGTACAGGTCCTGTGCCTGGGTTTCCCCGAGCTGACGCCGCATATTGTGTCAATTTGTAGTATAAAATGTGTCACATCGCGGCACTGATTGACACATCAAGACACATCCGGGCCGTATTTTTTTCCGTCGTACAGTGCAGCCAGGGCGTATACCAGGACACAGGCCGCTACCGGCGCCTTATAGGGGGAGATGGACCAGTGGAACTGCTCCGCCGTCCATTTGATGGCGGTGGTGTAGTAGGTGGACAGGAACACACCGCCTTTGTCGGCAAACTGGATCACGGTGGTGGCCTTGCTGGCCTCGGCGCCGGGGAAGAGGCGGGAGGCCCGGACGGTCATCAGGCTCAGATTCATCATAAAGGCCATGGTGCCGATCCCGTAGCCGGCGGCGATGATCACAGGGCTGTTGATGAGATTGCAGAGAGTGGAGGCGGAGAGGACCGCGATCAGGAGGGCGGTGCGGTATCGGGGGACCAGCTTGCAGAAGTAAGGGAAAATCAGTCCCCCCGCGATGGCGCCCACCGTGGCCATAGACAGAATACTGGCGCTGGTGACCGAGTCCCCCATCCCCTCGGAGGTTACGATGGAGGACAGGGTGAGCATCTTGGTCTGACTGCAGGTGTACAGGATACAGACCAGCCCGAACAGCGGCACGACTCCGGGCCGGAGGATGCCGCCCCGTCCGGACGGCCGGACCTGGTCCTGCTCTGTGGAGACGGCGGGTTCCTCCAGAAAGAAGAAAATGAGAAGCAGAGGAACGATGGCCACCAGGTGCCCCAGGAACACGAAGTTCCAGCCCACGGTACACAGGAACCCGGACAGAAACTGGAACACCACGCCGGCCAGGCCAATCATCACGCTGCTGTACCCCAGGAAGCGGTAGCGCTCCTCCCCGGAGAAGGTGCGCAGGATAAGCGCGTTGCCCTGGGGGGCCAGCATCCCAATACACACCCCGAAACCAGCCCGGCAGAGCAGGGCGGCATTCAGTGATTTGAAAAAGAAGGGGAGGATTCCGGTGACCATATAGAGGGGGACAACAATCAAAAGGACGGTGCGGTAGGGGAGCTTTTTGCCCATGATTAATGCGGACAGGAGGGCGAAGGGCAGTGCTACCAGGGAGGGCAGGGTGTACAGCAGCAGGATTTTGCTGTAGGGCTCTTGGGGAAAGGCCTGAACCATCGTATCAATGGCGGGGGACAGCAGCAGAGTGCCGTTGCTCAGGAAGATGAGGGAATAGATGGCACTCAGGCGGGCGATCGTTTTCATGTGTACCATGGGTCGGGCACCTCGTAAAACCCAGACCGCATCCCGGTCTTGATCTGGTCGTCATGGCTGAATACGATGCGCTGGGCTACCTGGCGCACCAGGTCCATGCTCTGGAAGAGTCGGCGGTCATCCACGACGATGAAGGGCTGGATGTTGTGCTCCAGATTGAACGCGCAGGTGAAGGTGTCGCCCGGGAAGCACAGGTCCCCCTCGCGCGTGTCCAGCAGGACGATTTGGGAGCCGTGGGTGTGACCTGGGGCCAGCATGACCCGCAGGCCGGGGAAGATCTCCTCCTCACCGTCTACAAAATGCCAGCGGGAGTATGGGATGCGGGTTTTGCAGAAATCTCCGCAGTCGTAGTAGGCCGCCTCGTAGGGGGAGTGATTCCAGGCCGCCTCCCACTCCCGGCGCTGTACATAAAAGCTGGCGTTGGGGAAGAAAAAATTGCCGCCGCAGTGGTCGTAGTGCAGATGGGTGTTGATGACGGTATCCACATCCTCCAGCGACCAGCCCATGCACGCCCGCAGGACGTTCTCCATCTCCTCCTCCGGCCAGCGGTGGGCGTGGGGCTTTTTGACCACGTCTACCTCCCTGGCCCCGGTGTCGATGACCACCTTGTGGGTGCCGTCGGTAGCGGCCAGGCTGACATAGGGGACGTGGACCGTCGTCCCAAAAGCGGTGCGGGAGATGGCGGTAATGTCCACCGTCCCCCCTCCCAAGATCATGGTGCATACTTCCCATTTTTGGTTCATGCGGTTCGCCGGACAGGCGGTCCGGCGCTCCCTCCTTTCTGATGGCCGTTTGGCCTGCATATACCAAAGCGTATCAGCAAGCGGCGTGCCAACTTTTCGCACATGCGCCGGCCCCGTCCGGCGGCGGATGTGCCGGCCCGCCCGGGGTACTGTGACATGCACGGCACACTCTCCGAAATTTGACTCAATTTGACACATTATTGTGACTATGCTATAATCGGGTCACAGGGCCCAAAAGGGCCTGGGGAGGGAGTGCTCTGATGAGAAAACAGGACCAGAAACAGATTGCGGCCACCCGCGCCGCCTTTTTCCAAAATCCCGCCTCCGATCTGAGCCAGGTGCGGGAGACGGTGGCAAAATCCTGGCTGAGAAGCTGGAAGAAAAAGCTTTCGCCCCGCCAGGCGGATTTTACCCGGGCGGAAAAGGGCCGGCATCCGGCGGCCTGTGTGGCCGAGCGGCGGCCGATCCTGTTTGACTATATTTTCCGATGCATGGAGGACCTGTATACCAGCAATGATTTTTCCTCCATGGTCCTGCTGCTCACCGACCCGGACGGACAGATCATCAGCCGCTACGGGCGGGAACAGGACTTGCAGCAGCTGGCCCAGGCGGGCCTGCGGGAGAACTGCACCCTCCGGGAGGAGACGGCGGGGACAAACGCCATCGGCACCGCCCTCTATATCCGGGAGCCCGTCTGCATCCGTCAAAATGAGCACTACCACGACAATCTCTGCCCCTTTATCAGCTACGCGGCCCCGGTTTTCGACCACAAATACGAGCTGGTGGCTGTGATCGGCGTGCTGTCCATGTGCGCTCAGGAGACGCCGATGCTGCTGTCGCTGCTCACCTCGGTGGCGGGCAGCATCGGCAAGGAGGTCACGGTTTATCACCAGACCATCAGGTGCCGCATCCAGGAGAAGCATATCGACACGCTGATTAACACGATGAACCACGGGGTGGTCTTTTTGGACCATCAGGGCATGATTATACAGACCAACAGTGTGGCCCGCTACTTCTTTTTGATGTACGAGTATGAGCTGATCGGGCAGCACATCTCCTCTTTTATCAGCCCGGAGGATGTGGATTTTTCCACCCTGACCAATGACGTGTACGGGGTTGATGTGGTGGTACACTCCGGCGAGGTGAAAAAATTCCGTTTTTCCGCGTCGGTCTATCTGATTAAAATCGCCGAGGGACAGCGCGATTTTCTGCTCATCCTCCGCAGGTCGCAAGTGAAGGAGGGGGTGGCCCTCGCCAGCAGCGACCTGAAGGCCAAATGGTGTTTTAACGACATTGTGGGCACCAGCCCCGCCCTGACCGAAACCTTGAACCTGGCCCGCATCGCCAGCAAGACCAACTGCACCGTTCTGGTTACCGGTGAGAGCGGAACGGGCAAGGAACTTGTGGCCCAGGCCATCCACAACGAGAGCAAGTGCCGGAGCGGGCCCTTCGTCGCGGTGAATTGCGGGGCGATTCCCAAGGAGCTGATCGAGAGCGAGCTGTTCGGCTACGAGAGCGGGGCCTTTACCGGGGCCAAGAAAAACGGGATGCCGGGGAAGTTTGAACTGGCGGACGGCGGCACCATCTTTTTGGATGAGATCGGGGATATGTCCTACAATTTGCAGGTCTGCCTGCTCCGCTTCCTCCAGGAGCAGGAGATCACCCGGATCGGCGGGAAAACTCCCATCCGGCTCAATGTGCGGGTCATCGCAGCCACCAACAAAAATCTGGAGGAGGCCATCAACAACGGGGTGTTCCGGATGGATCTGTATTACCGGCTCAATGTGTTCACCATCCACGTCCCGCCCCTGCGGGAGCGCACCGGAGATGTGCACAACCTGTCCCACTACTTTTTGCAGAAGTATAAATCCGCCTCCAACCAGGTGCTGCTGGGCTTTACGCCGGAGGCCCTGAGCTGCCTGACAAGCTACAGCTGGCCCGGGAACATCCGGGAGCTGGAAAACACCATTGAGCGGGCGGTCATCCTCAGCCGCGGGGACCAGATCCGGCTGGACGACCTGCCGGACAAGCTGCGCTTTAACCATGTCCCCTACCCCTCCCCCAGCATCTTGACGCTGGAGGAGCCCTCTCAGGCCAACCAGCCCGAGCTGATCCCCATGAACCGGGAGGAAATCGAGAAGAATACCATCATCCGCGCCCTGCAGCGGGCCAATGGAAACGTGACCCGGGCCGCGGAGGAGATCGGAATCAGCCGGCGCACCATCTACCGGAAGATGAAAAAGTTTCAGATCATGTAGCCGGGAGAAAAATTGGCATAAAACTTGCTTTGTTATTTTGCTGAATGACTTTGGTGGCACACACCGTCCACAAAATAATGAGGAGGAGTTTTTATGAACAACTGGGAGCAAATTTACCGAGAGAAGCTGAGGACCCCGAAGGAGGCCGCGCAGCTGATTCAGGACGGAGATTGGTTTTTCTGCGGCTCGCGGGAGGCGGTTACCACGCTGAAGGCGGTTTGGGCCCGCACCGACCTGCATGACGCCCACTACTACTGCGGGCAGATTGCCGACGCCGACGGCATCTTTACCTCCCCTGCCGGCAAGGACGCCTATGTCATGACGGGATTTTTAGGCCGCAGCACCCTGCCCTATTTCTACGAGGGGAAGATTCACTACTCCCCCGGCCACTTCTCCTGCGCCAGCAAGCGCGTGGAGGAGTATCTCCACGCCAAAGTGGCCCTGGCCTGCGTCAGCCGCCCCGACAAGGACGGGTATGTCTCCTTTGGGTCCAGTGCGGACTACATCGCGTACACCATTCATAACGCCGCTGTGAAGATCGGGGAGATCAATGACCAGCTGCCCTTTGTCTACGGCAGCAACCTGATGCACATCTCGGAGTTTGACGTCATTGTGGAGGGGGAGGGCCGGGCCCCCAACGAGACCATCATCGACGCCGACGCCTCCAACGAGAAGTACCGCAAGATCGGCGGCTATCTGTCTGAGCTGATCGAGGACGGCGCCACCATTGAGATCGGTATCGGCCGGCTCAACTCCGCCGCCATGCTGTATCTGGACGGCGTGCGCGACCTGGGCATCCACACCGAGGTGTTTGGCGACGCCATGATGGACCTGATCGAAAAAGGGATCGTCACCAACCGGAAAAAGAGCATCAATAAGGGGATCAACATCTGCTGCCAGGTGGTGGGCAGCAAGAAGCTGTATGACTTTGTCTCCTTCAACCACTCCGTCAACATGATGCCCTCCACCTACGCGCTGAACCCCGGCATCATCGCCCAGAACAACAAGATGACCGCCATCAACAACGCCATCAATGTGGACCTGTTCGGCCAGGTCAACGCCGAATCCCTGAAAAACCGCCAGTACACCGGCATGGGCGGGATCGGCGATTTCAGCAAGGGGGCCACCCTGTGCCCCAACGGGAAGTCCATCATTGTGGTGGAGTCCACCACTAAGGACGACACCTATTCCAAAATCGTCCCCTTCTTCACCCCCGGCACGCCGGTTTCCGTCCCCCGCACCGATATCGAATATGTGATTACAGAGTACGGCATCGCCAAGCTGGCCGGCGCGAGCATTCATGAAAAGGCCCGGGCCCTGATTAACATCGCCCACCCCAAGTTCCGGGACGAGCTGATCGAGTCGGCCAAGCAGATGAATATCTACTGAGAAAAAATCCCCTCTCTTCTGACGGTGTGCAAGGAACTGTCTCTTTCTACCAATGCCGTACCCCCTCGCGGCGCGGGAGCCTTGTACACGCAAAAGCCCTCTGGTCCCAAAAGGGACCAGAGGGCTTTTATGTTTTCCGATTTCATTTCGTTCCGTTTTTCAGCTCCAGCAGGGTCCTGGCCACGTTGTCCGCCCAGAGGGGGCTGCCCGGCTGGCGCGGTTGTCCAGATTGGTCAGCAGTCTCAATATTTCCGACCGCAGGACTTTTTCCTCCGGGTCCTTGCAGTGCAGCCATGCCTGATAGTCCGGCCGGCCGCTTACCAGCTTTTGAAAATCCTTCCAATACTCTTTTTCTTCCATTGGTTATTCCCCCTTCCATTTTGAATCATAACATATAAAATAGAAATTTACAATTTATTTTTCTATGTTTTCAATAAACTTTAAAATATGTTAGATTGGTATACTAAGAAGGGGGGATACTATGGCTTTTGAAATCAAAAAAACGAAACAGAAGAAAGAAACTATCTATAAGACATTGTATCTTCCCAAAGCGCTGGCCGATAGAATCCAAAAAATCGCCGATGACAATGACACCAGCTTTAACAACGTGGTCGTCAGTATGATCGAAGCCTGCCTGAACGGAGATGAAACATAATCCTCCAGAATTGTCTGGAGGATTTTTCTGTATGTTTAGCTTGACTGTATCGTAAAAGGCACTTTACTTAAAATTGACCCGCCGGGGTACTCCCGGCGGGTTTTCTACTGTTTCATCTCTAAAAGCGTCCTGGCCACGTTGTCCGCCCAGAGGCGGCCCCCGGCGATGGCCTCGGAGAGGGTGTTGCCGTGCCCGCCTACCTCCACCAGGACGGAGCCGGGAGACAGCTGCTGGTTGTACCGGCTCTTGCGCAGGACGGTGGGCCGGACCAGGCTGGCATAGCCCTTGACCAGGCTGCGCTGGAGCTTCAGCGCGAAGGCCATGTTGTCCCGCCACCGGGGGTGCTCCGCCCCCCCGGCGTCAGTGCCCAGCACCATCATCACCTGGGCCACCTTCTGCCCCGCCTCGGTGGACACCATCTTATAGATCTCCCCGCCGCTGCCCACCAGGGCGTCCCGGTGGACGTCCAGGACCACCTTGATGGTGGGGTACTGCTCCAGCCACTGCTCCACCACCGCCTTGGAGCGGTCGTAGGCCCCGTTGTAAGAGGGGTAGTCGCACAGAGTGGTGTCGTGGATCACCTGAAAGCCGTAGGCCCGGAAGACGGTGGCCATCTCCTCCCCCACCCGGACCACGTTATGGGTGCAGTCTGTGGTGCGGTAGGGGTCGCTCTCCTCGTAAGTATCCCCGTCGGTCATGGCGTAGGCCTCGCTGCCGTGGGTGTGGACAATTAAAATCTGGGGCCCGTCCCCCAGGGGGACGTCCACCGTCCCCTGACCCAGCAGGGACGGGTCCAGCTCCTGCCCGGTGCGGTTGTAGACATAGACACCGCCGTCGGAGAGATACTGGCTGCCCTCTTTCCCACGGCCGGTCATCTCCACGATCCCCTCGTCCCCCTGGGAGGGCTGGAGCTTCGGCTCGTCCAGGTCCTCGCGGTCCTGGAGGTCGGGCTCGCCGGGGGCGTCTGGGGCGGAGTCCTCCCGGCCCGCCCGCAGCTCCAGCACCGGCCCCTCTCCCGCAGCCAGCATCGGTGCGCAATCCAGCAGCAGCCGGCCCCAGCCGTTGAGCCCCCGGGCCGCGCCGGGCAGCTCCCCCAGCCGGGCGGTCATCAGCGAGACCGCCAGCGCTGGCTCCCCGCTCCAGGCGGTCACGCGCCGGCCCGCGCCGTCCAGATCGGCCGTCAGGCTCACGCCCCAGGCGGCCACCGCTGTCAGCCCCAACGCCACCCCGCGGCGCAGGGCCCGTCCCATATGGTTCCCCATGGTATCACTCCTTATCCTGTGTAGGCCGTTGCAAGCTGTTTGATTATACCCAGTCTATGCGCGCGGCGGGCAGGATATGAAAAAATGCCGCCAGGGCTCCGGCCCTGGCGGCATCTGAAGTTGTGGGTATGGGCCTCGGGTCAGGGGGCGGTCCGGTGGTAGTAGACGGCGCCGTTCCGGCACTCCTCCGCCAGACGGCCGGTGTCGGCCAGGTACTCAATGAAGAAGCGTACGTTGCGCTCAAAGCGCAGGGCCCGGCGGGGCTTGCGGGTGAGGAGCTGGTAGTAGGAGCAGGCCTGCTCGTCGATCTGGCTGGCCGTCATGGGCCGGTCCACCAGCTGGAGGATCTCCTCCACCCGGCGGAGGATCAGGGCCTGGTTGGCGTCAATGAGCCCGCCGATCTCCCCGCCGGAGCACACCCCCCGGTGAGCCATAATATAGGCGGCGCAGTCCAGGTCCCGCAGCTTCTCCCGGCTGGCCATGGCCATCTGCTGGCTCAGGTTGTAGGGCAGCTTGGCGGTGAGCAGCTCCTCGCTGAGCAGGGCGTCGGCGGTGTAGCACACGTTGTCCGGGGTGACGGTGCAGACATGGCCGGCGGAGTGCCCCGGGGTGTGGATGATCTGAAACTCCGCCCCGCAGAGGGTGAAGGGGCCGTCGGACATGGGCAGGAAGATGTCAGGCTGGTGGACCATGCAGGCGGACTCCCGTTCCACCGTCCCCGGGGACAGGGTGAGGAAGTAGCACTTCAGATTGAGGAGAGAGACACACATCCCCGCCTCAGGAAAGGTGAGGGCCACCTTGGCCCCGTACTTCTTTTGAAAATAGCTGTTGTTGGCGCAGTGGTCCACATGGGCGTGGGAACACAAAACCCCTGCCGGCGTCAGCCCCGCCTCACGCAGCGCACACTCCAGCTCCTCACGTTCCTCCAGCAGGCCGGTGTCCAGCAGGATGCAGCGGCCTGCGTCCAGCCTATAAAAGGGGACCAGCTGGCTGGCCTCCGCCACCCAGGTGTCGCCTTTAATCTGCCTCAATTTCATGGGATTCCCCTCCTCAAGCGTTCCCCTGTAGTTTACCGGACCAACAGCTTTTTCATTCCCTCCTCCAGCCCGTCTACCGTGAGGGGGAACATGGGAAACTCTTTGGCGATAGCGTCGTAGGTCTGAGACCAGTAGGCGCCCCAGTCAGGACGGCCGCTGGGATTGAGCCACACGCTGTGCCGGAACCGGCCCTTCAGCAGCCGCAGCCAGTCCAGGCCGCACTGGGGGCCGCCCGCCTCCCGGCCTGCGCCGTAGTAGCCCCCCATCAGCTCGTAGGGGGCCATCTGGGCATCTCCCACCAGAATCAGCTTGTAGTCTCCAGGCAGGTTGGACAGCACCCAGTCGGTGGGCACGCTGTTCCGGGACATGAGAGTGGGGTCCTGATAGAGCCGGCTGTAGACGCAGTTGTGGAAGTAGTATACCTTCAAATCCTTGAAGTGACCCGACTTACTCACCGCCTGGAACAGGGCGGAGCACAGCTGGGCGTAGTAGTCCATGGAGCCCCCGGAGTCCATCAGCAGAAGGACCTTCACCGTGTTCTCCCGGGGGCGCTTGTAGCGCACCTTGAGGACGCCGCCGTTATCGGCGGTGCATTGAATCGTGCGGTCTACATCGAACTCGGTGGGGGGCAGGTCCACCAGGCCGGAGTACTGCCGCAGATGGCGCAGGGCCACCTGGAATTGGCGGGTGTCCAGGGTGTTGTCCCGGCGAAAGTCCCGGAACTTCCGCTCCCCCGCCACCCGGAAGGCCCGGCGGTACATACTCTGGCCTCCCACCCGGATGCCCTTGGGGGACAGGCCTGAGTTGCCGAACACCGACATGCCGTGGGTGCCCACCCAGTAGCTGCCTCCGTTGTGCTCCTCGTGCTGTTCCTCCATGCGCTCCCGGAGCATCCGCTCGATCTCCTCCTCAGAGAAGCCCATGTTTTTCAGGGCCTGGACCTCGTCCCAGTTGGCGTAGTCGGATAATACATCGGGTTTATTCAGCCAGTCCAATAACTCCTGGGACACCTCCTGCTGGAAGGGCACGTCCTTGAAGTACGTCAGAAAGGCCCGGTCGAAGGTGTCGAAGTCGGCCTCACTCTTTACCAGCAGGCAGCGGCACAGATGGTAGAAGCCGGTGAAGCTGGCGCTGTGGAGGTTCTTGTGCAGCCCCTCCATCAGGGCCATCCACTCGGTGAGGGACACTTTCAGGCCGTTTCGCCGGAGCAGGTACAGAAAATCGGTAAACATGGCCTCACCGCCACTGACGGCGCAGGACGTCGATGTCCTCGTTCTTTTTCAGCAGCACTCCCAGGTAGGGGACCTCCTTCACGATGCGGCGCACGTCCACGCCTCCGTGCTGGAGGGCCTGGATCCAGTCGATGATCTCGCTGGTGGAGGGCTTTTTCTTAATTTGAGGGAGATTTCTGATTTTGTAGAAGGCCTCCAGCACCTGGTCCAGCAGACGGTCGTTGATGTCGGGGTAGTGGACCCGGACGATGTCCGCCATCAGCTCCCGGTCGGGGAACTCGATATAGTGGAAGACACACCGGCGGAGGAAGGCGTCGGGCAGCTCCTTCTCCGCGTTGGAGGTGATAATCACTACCGGACGGTGGTTGGCCTTCACGGTGCGGCCCGTCTCCGGAATGTGGAACTCCATCCGGTCCAGCTCCCACAGCAGGTCGTTGGGGAACTCCAGGTCGGCCTTGTCGATCTCGTCGATGAGCAAAATCACCTGCTCATCGTCGGTAAACGCCTCCCCCAGCTTGCCCAGCTTGACGTACTTCTCGATGTCGTCTACCCCCTGGCCGCCAAACTGGCTGTCGTAGAGACGCTGAACCACGTCATAGACGTACAGGCCGTCCTGGGCCTTGGTGGTAGACTTGATGTTCCAGATAATGAGCTTTTTGCCCAGCGCCTGAGAGATGGCCTCGGCCAGCATGGTCTTGCCGGTGCCCGGCTCCCCCTTAATGAGCAGGGGTTTTTCCAGCACCATGGCGATGTTGGCCGCCCGGAGCAGCTCCTCCGAGGCCACATAGTTCTGACTTCCGTGAAATTCCTTCATTCCTGTTTCCTCCTGATTATGCACTATTGCTCCTGATTGTACCCTGTTTTTCCGAAAAAGGCAAGCCTATTCTGTTCTGCCAAGTTTCATTATTTTTTTGACAAGTATACTTGACAATCCGGGACCACCGTGCTATGATAGCCTCAACGGGGAAGGTCACGGCCGGACCGAAGCCGGGAAAGGAGTTTTCCTATGGACAAAAACGAGATTTTGGAAAAGAGCCGCAGGGAAAATCAGCCGGAGGACGAGCGGGCCCGGCAACTGGAGCAGAAAGCCTGTACAGCCGGCTACTACGCGGTGGTTGGCGTCAACTGCTTTCTGTGCCTGCTGCTGATGCTGCAAGAGACGATCACCGGGGAGGCGTTCATCACCTGGTGGCCCTTCGCCTTGGCTATGTTTATCTCTAAATCTGCCCACGATTTGACGCTCTACCGCTATCACCGCAGAAAGTACAATCTCATTACGGGCCTGATTTG
Organism: uncultured Oscillospiraceae bacterium; assembly: GCA_910578735.1. Lineage (GTDB taxonomy): Bacteria > Bacillota > Clostridia > Oscillospirales > Oscillospiraceae > Lawsonibacter. The sequence goes on along the minus strand of CAJTSQ010000006.1, from coordinate 26,088 downwards.
CCTGATTCCGCCTGTTCTTACGATTTTTGTGATTGCACAGAAAGGACTGTAACATGGATAAAAAAGAGATTCTGGAAAGAAGCCGCAGGGAAAACCAAACCCGGGACGAGATGGAGCGGACCATCACCATTGAGGGGGAGTCCTTCAGTCTGGCCTTTACTCTGATGGCAGGCCTTGCGATTGTCGCCTACAATCACTTTCACAACTTGTCCTCCGACAGCGTGATGATTATGTTCTGGACCTCCTGCGTCAGCAGCCGGCTGTACCGGCTCACCAAGCGGAAGGATACCTCCGACCTGATCATCATGATAATTTCCCTTGTGTTCCTGGTGTTCTATGTGGTAAAATATTTCTCACAGGGATGGTGAGGGCATGGACGACCAGCTGGTTTTAAAAAACAGGCTCAAGGTGGCCCGGGCGGAGCGGTCCCTGTCCCAGGGGGAGCTGGCCAAGCTGGTGGGCGTCTCCCGCCAGACCATCAGCTCCATTGAGACGGGACAGTTCAACCCCACCGCCAAGCTGGCCCTGGTGCTGTGCGTCGCCCTGGATAAGAAATTCGAGGAGCTGTTCTACTTCGATTGAGAGGAGGCCCGCCTGTGGAAGCGTTTGCCATTGGACTGTTCGCCGTGGCTGTGATTGGTATCCCTATCGCTATTCTGTTGTATAACGATTATGGCAGCAAGCGGGGATGTGGCCGCGGGTGCGCCACCTGCGGAAACCGGGATATCTGCTACCGGAAAAGAAAAGCAAAGGCACAGGACAAGTAGGTCCTGTGCCTTTGTTTATTTGTACTTTTGACTTTCAGCCACCGCCAGCTGGTCGCAGCGGTTGTTGAACTCGTTTTCGGCGTGGCCCTTCACCCAGTGGAGATTCACCGTGTGCTTTTCGCACAGGTCCAGCAGGCGGCCCCATAGATCCGGGTTGAGGGCAGGCTTTTTGTCAGACTTCACCCAGCCCCTGGCCCGCCAGCCCTTGGCCCAGCCCTTGGCCAGGCCGTCGATGACATATTTGCTGTCGGAGTACAGCTCCACCGTGCAGGGCTCCTTCAGCGCCTCCAGGGCGGCAATTACTCCGGTGAGCTCCATGCGGTTGTTGGTGGTCTGGGCCTCGCCCCCGGACAGCTCCTTTTTGTGGGCGCCATAGATCAGGATGGCCCCCCAGCCCCCGGGGCCGGGGTTGCCGGAGCAGGCCCCGTCGGTGTAAATAGTGACAGTTTTCATAGTTGGCCCCTTTTCGCTGCATTCTTTCCAATTTCCAAGGGTACAGGATATTTGCCGGAAGGTCAATCGGGCTTTTCCGATTCGGCGCTCTTTAAATACACCATCAGCACCGCCACATCCGCCGGGGATACTCCGGATACCCGGCTGGCTTGGCCCAGGTTTTTGGGGCGGATGGCGGCCAGCTTCTGGCGGGCCTCCAGCCGCAGGCCGGCGATGGACAGATAGTCGATCCCGCCGGGCATAGGCCGCTCCTCCAGGCGCTTGACCTCCTCCACCTGGCGCAGCTGGCGGTCGATGTACCCGGCATATTTGATGGTGATCTCCGCCTCGCTGACCACGGCGGCGTCCAGCGCGGGCCGGCCCGGGTCAAAGGGGGCCAGGTCAGCGTAGGTGAGCTGGGGACGGCGCAGCAGATCGGCCAACCGGGCCCCGTCCTTGACAGGGGGCTCCCCGCGCTTCTCCAGCAGGCCGGCCAACTCGGGGGTAGGCGGCGTGCCGGTGTGTTCCAGCCGGCGGACCTCCCGGTCTACGGCGGCGTATTTTTCCTGTACCCTTTCATACTGTTCCCAGGAAATAAGCCCCAGCTCATAGCCAATGGGGGTGAGCCGCCGGTCGGCGTTGTCCTGGCGGTGGAGCAGGCGGTACTCCGTGCGGGAGGTCATCATCCGGTAGGGCTCGTTGGTGCCCTTGGTCACCAGGTCGTCGATGAGTACCCCGATGTATCCCTGGTCCCGGCGGAGGATCAGGGGCGGCTTTCCCTGGAGCTTCAGAGCGGCGTTCACCCCGGCCACAAAGCCCTGGACGGCGGCCTCCTCATAGCCGGAGGAGCCGTTGAACTGCCCCGCCCCGTACAGGCCGGGGACGGCCTTGGTCTCCAGGGTGGCCTCCAGGCCGGTGGGGTCTATGCAGTCGTACTCGATGGCGTAGGCGCACCGGGTCATCTCGGCCTGCTCCAGGCCGGGGATGGTGTGGAGCATCTGGATCTGCACCTCCTCCGGGAGGGAGGAGGAGAAGCCCTGGATATACAGCTCCTCCGTCTCCAGCCCCATGGGCTCGATGAACAGCTGGTGGCGCTCCTTGTCGGGGAAGCGCTCCACCTTGGTCTCGATGGAGGGGCAGTAGCGCGGGCCCACCCCCTCGATGGTGCCGTCGTAGAGGGGGGAGCGGAACATGTTGGCCCGGATGATCCTGTGGGTGGCCTCATTGGTGTAGGTGAGCCAGCACACCGCCCGGTTTTCCGGCGGGCGCTCCGTCTGGAAGGAGAAGGCCAGGCCGCCGCCGTCCCCCGGCTGGAGCTCCATTCTGGAAAAATCCACGCTGCGGGCGTTGACCCGGGGCGGCGTGCCCGTCTTGAACCGGCGGATGGTCAGCCCCAGGCGCTTCAGACTCTGGGTCAGGGGCAGGGCGGCGGACAGACCGTCGGGGCCCGAGTCTCGGACCACCTCTCCCACCACGATGCGGCCCCCCAGGTGGGTGCCGGTGGCCACAACGGCGGCCTTGACCCCGTACACCGCCCCGGTGTGGGTGACCACCCCGGACACCGCGCCGTCTTCGGTGAGGATGTCCACCACCTCCGCCTGCTTTACCCACAGGTTTTCCTGCTTCTCCAGGGTGTGTTTCATCACCTTCTGATACGCCCGGCGGTCGGCCTGGGCCCGGAGGGACCAGACAGCGGGGCCCTTGCTCCGGTTGAGGAGCCGGTACTGGATGCAGGCCTTGTCAGCGGCCTTGGCCATCTCGCCCCCCAGGGCGTCCAGCTCCCGGACCAGGTGGCCCTTCCCTGTGCCCCCAACAGCCGGGTTGCAGGGCATATTGCCCACCGCGTCCAGGTTGACGGTGAAGCACAGGGTCTTCATCCCCATCCGGGCGGCGGCCAGGGCGGCCTCGATGCCCGCATGGCCCGCCCCGATGACGGCGATGTCATATTGTCCGGCATGATAGGTTTTCATCGGCATTCTTCCTTGTAAAAGCGCGGGGAGCGCCCGGGCTAGGCGCTCCTGCGTCGGTTTTTCAGCTCTCCGCCTGAACGGCGGCCTGGAGGGCGCGCATGTTGTCCCAGAAGGAGGCCACGTCCAGCTTGTCGAAGGCGGCAGTCCGCTCCTCGCCCAGGCGTTCCCGTTCCTCATCGATCCGCTGCTCGAAGAGGTGGGAGATGCAGTCGCTGCGGTACTCGTCCGCGCTCATGGGCAGGCGGAGGATGATGTGGTAGCCAAGATCGCTCTCCACAACATCGCTGATCTCCCCGGCCTTCAGGGCCAGGGCGGCCTCCTCAAAGGGGGCCACCATCTCACCCTTGTAGGTGGTGTAGCCCTCAGGGTTGGTGGCCAGGCCGGTGTCCTCACTGTGTTCGTGCATCAGCTGGTCGAAGAGGGTGATGGGATCCTCCGCCGCCCGGAGTTGGGCCAGCAGGTCGTCGGCGGTGGCCTTTTTCTGGTCGATGGTGGCCTTGTCCAGAGGTTCCCGGGTGTCCAGGTCGATGGTGGCCAGCAGGATGTGCTTGGCCCGGTAGCGGCCGGCCTCCTCCAGGTAGGCGTTCACCTCAGCGTCGGTGGGATAGTGGCCGCTCTTCTCCCCGAAGTACAGCTCCTGGAGCTGATTGTACAGATCGCCGTTTTCACCGAGCTCGGTCAGGCGGTCTTTGGTGAGCATCTGGGCCCAGTAGGCGTGGAGCACCCGGGTTTCGTCAGTGCCCGCCTGGAGCACCAGATTGGTGTGTTGTTTGTCCACCTCGGCGGCAATGGAGGCGTCGGGTGTGAGGCCCTCGTCCAGAGCGGTCTGCCGCAGCATGGCATAAAATACTGCGTTTTCCGCGGCCTGGTCCAGCAGAACCTGGGCGAAGGTGGACTCCCCGTCCATCTTGGTATCCCAGGGCAGGGTGGACATCTGGCCGTTAAACTGGGCCAGGTAGGTGCTGATGACGCGGTTGAGCCAATAGAGCAGGTCGCCGGCGGTGACCTCCGCCTCCCCCGCCTTGATCACCACCTCGCCTTCGGCCAGGCCGGAGACGGCCAGGTAGGGGTCGGTGATCTGGGACAGGTCCATAGGGGTGATTGTCTGAGAAGAACTGCCGGAGACGCTTCCCGACCCGGAGGAGCCGTCTGGAAGGGAACCGGAACCGCCGGCGGGATCGTTTGCGGGCTTGCCGCTGCAGGCGGTAAGCGCGGAGAGGGCCATCACAAGGGCCAGCGTCAGGGCCCCAAATCGTTTGATATGCTTCATAAAAAGTGCTTCCTTTCCTCCATGAGAAGATCATGAACAGCCCCTATCATACCACAGATCGGGGCGGGGAGCAAGCCTGATTCGGGTTGCAAATGGTTTTATTGTATGGTAAACTATCCAAAAAACGAGAGGAGAGGCTGTTATGGCGTTGTTTGATAATCTGTTCGGCAAAAAGCGGGAACCCAAAGAGGAGCTTGCCCCCCAGGCCGGGCCGGGCGCGCCGGTGGGATTTTTCCCCCAGGGGGTGGACATGTCCGACTGGGACCAGGTGTTCTCCGCATGCCTGGGCAAGATGTACACCGTGCAGAACCGGCTGGGGATGCTGGTGAAGGACGAGCCCAACTGGTATGTGGACTTTGAGAAGGGCACCCTTACCCTGGGAAAATATGAGTTCGGCGTCCAGTTTCTGGGCAGCGAGTCTTATGTGTCCAACTCCTGGCTGTGGGGCTGGGAGAATGTGAACAGCTTCCCCAACAATCTGCTGGGCCAGGCCCACATCGCCCGGACCTACGGCCAGGCCTGGGGGCTGGAGCCCCTGATCCATGCCCAATGTGAGCTGAACGACACTTTCTGCGGCCACAACTTCTCTATGGTGGTGTGCGGGGCGCTGGCCGAGGACCGGTGCTACTACCGCTGTCCCAACGGCAACGGACAGGGAGCCGCATTTGTGGCCCTGTGCGATGTGCCCAAGGAGATTTTCGAGCCGGTGGGCGGCGCCGTCTTTATCGGCAATACCCTCCAGTGCATCCAGCACTTCTATCTGGATCACAAGATTTTTGTGGAGGCCTTCCTGCGGTGGAGCAATATCCCCTTCGACTGGTCCGGCGACACCCTCACCGCCCACTTCAGTTCAGACAAACTCAACTCCGACGTGGTGGTGGAGTTCGAGCAGGCGGGGGAGGACTGGCGGATCAAAAATCTGAAGGGCGTGACCCCCTGAAACCGGGGGCGCGGGACCCATTTTTTACCTTGCAAACCGCTGGGGGAAGGCGTATAATAGGCCGTACCACTACCGTCCTCCCGGACGAACAATAAAAGGAGTGTATTCTGTCATGAAGAAATGGAACCGTCTGGCTGCTGGTCTGCTCTGCGCCATTTTGGCCGCCGCGCTGATTGTGCCAGCCTCCGCCCACGGCTGTCATGGAAGAAGGGGCGGGGGACACCACGGCAGGTGTGTCCAAAGCGTTCAGACGGAGATCACCGTCTGCCCCTATGACGACTGTGCCCTGGCCGGACGCCACCTCCACGACGGCATGGCCTACTGCGGATATGCCCATGGGAACGGCCTGTGCGACGGACTCTGCCGGGCCCTGTGCCCCCTGGAGGACTGCGCCGCCTCCGGCCGCCACTACCACGGCTACAGCGTCTACTGCGGCGCTCACCACGACTGCGGCTTCTGCGATGGCTCCTGCATCCAGGTGCCCTGATGTTTCTCTTGCGTATTTGACAAAACCGGCTGACCGCACTGCAGCGGCCAGCCGGTTTTTTATGTCTCCAGCGCTTTGGCGTAATCCTCCACCACCTGCCGGGCGGCCCGGAGGGGGTCCTCGTTTTTCGCCAGGCGGAAGGAAAAGCGGGGGATGTCCCCGGGCATGAGGAGCAGGCGCTTGGCATACTTCTCCCGGGCGCACAGGGCGGAGAAGGGCTCCAGGCGGAACTCGTCCAGGGTGAAAATCAGCCGGTCTCCCTTCTGGGCCAGGTCGTTGATGCGGCACTGGGCGGCTTTCACCCGGAGGAGGGCCACTGACAGCAGGTTGTTTACCGGCCGGGGGGGCTCGCCGTAGCGGTCGATGAGCTCATCCACCAACTCGTCGGCCTCCTCCTCGCCGCGGATGGCGGCGATGCGGCGGTACAGGTCCATCCGCTGCTCCGGGGAGGGGACGTACTTGTCCGGGATGGAGGCGGACACGCTCAAATTGGCGGCGCACTCGGTGCGGGTGGGCAGGGGCTGGCCCTGCTCCAGCAGGACGGCCTCCTCCAGCAGCTTTAAATACATGTCGTAGCCCACCGACAGGAGAAAGCCGCTCTGTTCCGGACCCAGCACGTTGCCCGCACCCCGGATTTCCAGGTCACGCATGGCGATTTTAAAGCCGGAGCCGAACTCGGCAAACTCCCGGATGGCCTCCAGCCGCTTGGAGGCCACTTCGCTGAGTACCTTCCCCTTCCGGTAGGTGAGGTAGGCGAAGGCCCGGCGGCTGGACCGCCCCACCCGGCCCCGGAGCTGGTGGAGCTGGGCCAGGCCCAGCCGGTCGGCGTCCTCCATGATGAGGGTGTTCACGTTGGGCAGGTCGATGCCTGTCTCGATGATGGTGGTGCACACCAGCACGTTCAGTTCCCCGTCGGTCATCTGGGCCATCACGTCGTCGATGGCCTCCTGAGACATACGGCCGTGGGCCACCCCTATGGCGGCGTCCTCCCCCAGCAGCATTTGGATGCGGGCGGCGCAGCGGTCGATGGTCTCCACCCGGTTGTGCAGATAAAATACCTGCCCCCCACGCTCCAGTTCCCGGCGCATGGCATCGGCCAGGAGATTCCAGTCGTGTTCCAGCACATAGGTCTGCACCGGCTGGCGGTCGGCGGGCGGCTCCTCCAGGGTGGACATGTCCCGGATGCCGGACAGGGCCATGTTCAGCGTCCGGGGGATGGGGGTGGCGGACAGGGTGAGTACGTCCACCTGCTTGAAGTTCTCCTTTAGCTTCTCCTTGTGCTGCACGCCGAAGCGCTGTTCCTCGTCCACCACAAGAAGGCCCAGGTCCTTAAAGCGCACGTCCTTGTTAAACAGCCGGTGGGTGCCGATGAGGATGTCCACCTCGCCGGCCTCCACCCGGCGCAGGGTCTCCTTCATCTGGGCGGGGGTGCGGAAGCGGGACACCACATCCACGTTCACCGGGTACTGGGAGAACCGGCGCAGGGCGTTGAGGTAGTGCTGCCGGGCCAGGACGGTGGTGGGCACCAGGATGGCGGTCTGCTTGCCGTCCAGCACGCACTTCATCATGGCCCGGAAGGCCACCTCCGTCTTGCCGTAGCCCACGTCGCCGCACAGCAGCCGGTCCATGGGGGTGGGGCGCTCCATGTCCTGCTTGATCTCCCCGATGCACCGCAGCTGGTCGTCCGTCTCGGTGTATTCAAACTGCTCCTCAAATTCCCGCTGCCAGGGGGAGTCGGGGGCGAAGGCGTAGCCCGGCTGGCGCTGGCGCTGGGCGTAGAGCTGGATCAGCCCCTTGGCCAGGTCCTGCACCGCCTTTTTGGCCTTCTTCTTGGCCTTTTCCCACTCCTGGCCCCCCAGGCGGTTCAGCTTTTTGGTCTCGTTGGCGTCCTCGCCGCCGCCGATATACTTGCTCACCAGGTCCAGCTGGGTGGCGGGGACGTAGAGTACATCGGTGCCGGCGTAGGCGATTTTTACATAGTCCTGCTCTACCCCCTCCACCGGCATCTTTACCATGCCCACATAGCGGCCCACTCCGTGGTGCTCGTGGACCACCAGGTCGCCGGGGGTGAGGTCGGCGTAGGATTTCAGCTTCTGCCGGTTGGTGGCGTCCTTGGGCCGCCGGGGCTTTTTCCCTGCGGCCTTCTCCCCCTCGGTGAGGACAGCCAGTCTTCGCTCGGGGTACTCAAAGCCGCTGGACAGTCCCCCCACGGTAATCACTACCTGTCCGGGCTTGGGCAGCTCCCTGAGCTGGAAGTCCACCGCCGACTTGATTTTCTGTTCCCGAAGGAGGGTTTGCAGGTCGATGGCCCGCTGTTCGCCGGACACCAGCACCAGGGCGGCAAAGCCGCTGTTTTGATAGTGGGCCAGGTCCTGCACCGCCGTCTCCAGGCTGGCCAGGAAGGGGGGCAGCTGCTTGGCGGTGATGGAGAGCAGCTCCCTGGGGGGCGTGGGGTAGGAGGCGGTGGTGAAGGAGTCCAGATAGACCAGGGGGAAGTCCTCCAGCTTGCTGAGGAGCTGGGGGAAGGTGAGGGCCAGCTGGGTACAGGAGGGGTCCAGCTCCCCCTGCTCCAGCAGGGACTTTGCGTCCTCCTCCAGCTGCCACTGGTAGGACTTCGCCCGGTCCGCCGCCCGGGGAGCCTGGTCAAATATCACGCAGGCGTCGGGGGGCAGGTAGTCTGCCGCCCCGGCCAGCTCCGGGTAAATCAGGGGGAGATACCGGTCAAGCGCGGGGAAGGTCCGTCCCTGGGCGATGGCTTCTCCGTCCTGCTCCAGGGTGGCGGCCAGCTCCCTGTTCCCGTTTTGCAGGGCCTTGGCGGCCAGTTTTCCGATTTTTTTGCTCAGCTCCCCCATTCCGCCGGGGGCCAGCTGAGGCAGGACCTCGGCGGCGGGGAGGAGGAGGGCGGTTTCGACATTTTCCGTCCGGCGCTGGGTGGCGGGGTCGAAGACCCCCATGGCGTCCACCTCGTCCCCGAAGAACTCCACCCGGACGGGGCTGTCCATGCCGGGGGAGAAGACGTCCAGGATGCCCCCCCGGAGGGCGAACTGGCCCACCCCCTCCACCTGCTCGCACCGTACATACCCGGCGGCGGACAGGTCCTCGGCCAGCTGGTTCAGGTCGTAGACGCCGCCCGTCTTCAGCTCCCGGCAGCAGGCCTCCAGAGTCTGGGGAGGGATGGTGCGTTGGAGCAGGCCCTCCACAGTGGCCACCAGGAGGGGGAGCTTCCCCTGGGCCAGCGCCCGCATCAGGGCCAGCCGCCTGTGCTCCCACTGGCGGGAGAGGGCGGCGGCGTTGTGAAAGGTGAAGTCACGGGGGCCCAGCACCGGCACGGGTGCGTCTGAGAAGGCGGACAGGTCCCGAGCCAGCTTCTGGCCCTCGCTCTCGTCAGCGCAGATCACCACCACCGGGCGCCCGGTGATCAGGCCGATGCCGGCGGCGATATGGCAGCGATGGATGGCGGCCACGCCGGACAGGGCTGCGGGGGAACGGCCCCCCTCCAGGGCGGAGAGGAGCTGTTGAAATTCCGGCAGTCGGTTCAGGGCGGCGGTAAGCAGCTTCACATGGAACACCTCACTTTCAATAAAGCCGATAACGCGGCAACGCCCCTGCCCCCGTGAGGGGGAGGGGTGTGTAGGGGGCGGCCTCTGCGCCGCCCCACTCTTTTGTGATTTTGCAGGCGGGGCGGCACGGAGACCGCCCCCTACTCAGGTAATCTCATAGTCCCGGCCGAACTGGAGCCGGCCGAAGTCGATGCCGCTGTCGCGGGGGGGAGGATCCTCCCCGTCGTCGTCGTCGGCCTCCTCCTCATCGGGGAGGCCGGGGGTGAACTCCGCCGTGTCGGACAGGTCCTGCTCCTCCTGGGCCGCTTTGGAACGAAGGTGTTCCGCAGTGGCGTCCTGCATGGCCTGGTTCAGCAGCCGCTGTACGTTGTCGTCGATTTCCGATGCCTTCTCCTCCACCGGGTCGGGCGCGGGGGTGGTGTCCGGGGGGTAGAGCCCCTCCAGCTGAGACAGGCACTCCGCCTCCTTGATATGGAGGGCGCGCACCTTTTCCACGTAGGAGGCAGTGGCCTGCTGGGCCTGTTTCAGACGGAACTCCTCCGCCTCCAGCTCCTTGGACAGCTCCGCCTTGCGGGTGCGTACCTCCTCCTCCGTCCTGGAGAGCATGGCGGCCTTCTCCTCCTCCGCCTGCTTCACCAGGTCGTCCGCCATCCGCTGGGCGGCCATCAGGGCCTTGCGCATGGCATCCTCTGTGGACCGATACTCCTCTACCTTGTCCACCAGCACCTTCATCTTGTTTTTCAGCACTGCGTTCTCATTAAACAGGGCGGAGTAGTCCCCAGTGAGAATATCCAGAAACTCATCCACCTGGGCCATGTTATAGCCGCCGAAGGACGCCTTCTGAAAGGCGCGCTCGGATACCTCCTGTGGTGTGAGCATATGCAAAGCCTCCCTTCTCTATCTTCTAAGTAAACCATTCAATCCACCGGTTCGGCATGGATTCAAGGTCATCCTCGGGAACGGGCAGAAAAACCGGTTTCCCGTTTTAAACTGCTTCCGCATAGACAGCAAGTACCCGGGACAGGACGCCGAACCACAGGACCAAAACAGCGGGCAATTTTAGTCCTGAAAGTAATATTCCTCTTTAGAAATACAGCCCGTTGTTCTCCAGCTCGTCGATCAGGTCGCCCAGGATGTCCACGTTGTAGGGGGTGATGATGTAGGTGGAGATGGCCACCTTTTTGATCTTGCCCTCGTTGGCGTAGGACACGCCGGCCAGGAAGTCCAGCAGGCGGCGGGCGATCTCGCCGTTGGTGGACTCCAGGTTGAGCACCACCGTGCGCTTCTCCCGCAGGTGGTCGGCGATGGAGGAGGCGTCCTCAAACCGCTCGGGCTTTACCAGCACCACCTGGAGCTGGGTGGCCGCGCGGATGTTGACCACCTTGTTGCTGCGCCGGTCGTCCTCCGGGAGGGAGGCGCTGCTGTAGCCGCCGCTGTAGCCGCCGCTGTAGCTGCTCTCGCTGCGCGGGGCCCGGTCGGAGCGGTCCCGGTCCCGGTCCCGGTCGCGCCGCTCTACCGGACGGGGGGAGACGTCGAAATCATCGTAATCGTCCTCGTCCTCATCCTCATAGGGGCGGGCCAGACGCTTGAACTCGTCGAAAATTCCCATAAGTCGATCCTCTTTTCTCTCAAGTAAAAATAGGGCAGATGTCCGTCAGCGGGGAGTACCCAGGGGGGGACGGGGACCGAAAAGGGCGGTGCCCACCCGAACCAGGGTGGCGCCCTCCGCGACGGCGTCCTCGAAATCGGCGCTCATGCCCATAGATAGACAGTCCATAACATCTTGATTATCCGACATTTTCTTCATTATGTCAACAAAAAGATTCCGCATTTGGGAAAAATATTTTCGGTTGGCCCCCAAACCCGTTGAAACAGGCGGAATTGCCATCAATCCCCGCAGCCGGACGCAGCCGGATTTTTGGGCCAGTTCCGCCAGCGCGGGCAGGGCTTCGGGGGTGCAGCCCCCCTTACTCTCCTCACCCGCCACGTTGACCTCCAGCAGAATGTCCTGGACGATGCCCAGCTTTTCGGCCTGGCGGTGGATGGCCCGGAGCAGATGTTCGGAGTCTACAGAGTGGATGAGGGCCACCCGGCCCACCACCTGCCTGACCTTATTGGTCTGGAGGTGGCCGATGAAGTGGACCTGGGCGCCGGCGTAGGCCCCGGCGTCCAGGTGGGCGGTGAGCTCCTGGACCCGGTTTTCGCCGCACACCGGAACTCCGGCGGCGATGACCGCCCGGATGGTTTCGTCGGTTTGGACCTTGGTGGCGGCGCACAGGGTGATCTCCCCCGGGTCCCGGCCGGCCGCCCGGGCGGCGGCGGCAATTTTTTCCTGGACAGCTTTCACATTTTGGGTCAGGTCCATTGGGATTCCTTCTCTCTTTCTCTTGTAGTGAGGAGTCAGTACTCCAGCAGCAGCCCGTCCTGCAGGCCGATGCCCTCGGTTAAGATGATGTCGCCGGCTCGGAGAACCTCCGGCCCGGTGCCCACCGGCCGGACCACATAGTAGTCGCTTCCCTCGGTGACAATGGTCAGCTCGTGGAACTCGGTGCGGCCGTTGACCAGGGCATACACCCCCAGCCGCCGGGGGCGGAGTACTTCGCCGGTGCCCTCGTCCACTTCGGCCTCCTCCAGGCGGAGGGCCTGCTTGGGGATGCGCAGGCCGGACCAGCTCTCAAAAACCAGCTCCACCGTCTGGTAGCGCAGCAGGGTGGTAAGGGTGAGGTAGCGGTTGGAGGAGAAGATTACCAGGGTTTCCTCCCCCTCGGTGGGGCCGACCTGCTCCACCGTCATTTCCACGTCCCGGTTGAGTTCGCCGGAGAAGCGGAGGGAGGCTTTTCGCCCCTCCTCCAGCCGGGCGGCCGCTGCCTGGGGCAGGTTGGCGGCAAAATACCAGGTGTTGGAGGTTATCAGCTTACCCATGGAGGAGCTGTCTTCCCCGGCAGGCCTGTCGATCATCTGCTGGAGGGAGGTGGGGGTGAGGTCCAGCATGGTCTTGGGGGTGAGTACGCTCTCATAGCCGTCCACCAGGTTGGAGAAGACCCCTGGCTCGGGGGCGGTGACTCGGGTGGTGGCCCGGGCGGACTGGCGGGTGAGGACGGCCAGCTCCTCCCGAGTTTTGTTCAGCCGGGCGGTCAGGTCGGCGGAGGTGAGCCCGTCGCCATAGGTATAGCCCCGCTTCAGCACGCTGCTCTTGACGGCCATCACCTGCTCCCGCAGCTGGTTGTAGTTCTGCTGGGCGTAGGCGGCCCGCAGGTCCACCATGGCCTGGAGGACATCCTGGTCCAGCCGGGCGGCGGACTCCAGGTCGCCGGTCTGGGAAACGGCCTCCTCCAGCAGCGCCACATCCATTTCCAGCTCCTCGATCTGAGCCTGGCTGGCCTGGGCCTCGGTGTCTCGATAGACCAGGGCGATCTGCTGGCCGATGCCCACTTTTTCCCCCTCGGCCCGGGTGACCTCCAGGATGCCGGAGGGCGCGGGGAGCACCAGGGCCTCCCGCACCACCAGGCCCTCCGCCAGTACGCTGTCGTCGGCGGTGTAGGCGTAGACCTGAGTGGTTTTGTAGGGCTCCTCAAAGGTGTCCAGCAGGTGGGCGGCGGCGTATATGGCAATGACAGCCGCCATGCTCAGAATAACAAAGGTGATTAGGGGTTTTCCTTGCTTCATAGGGTTCTCTCTTTCTGGTTATACGTCCTCTCCCCCCTCTGTCAGCGGCACCGGCCGCTCGGGGACGATGGTGGAAATGGCGTGTTTGTAGATGATCTGCTGCTTGCCGTCGCTGGTCAGCACAACGGTGAAGGCGTCGAAGCCGGTGATGCAGCCCCGCATCTGAAAGCCGTTCATCAGAAACATGGTGACCATCCGCCGCTCCCGGCGGGCCTGGGTGAGGAAAATGTCCTGGAGATTGTTTGTCTTCTGCATATGTAGCACTCCTTTTTCTTTACGGCGGGTATCCCGCCTGAGTGCTGCTATCATATACCAAATTCTTCCAAATATTCTGTCGAACGGTGCAGTACGGCCGTAAAGTTTGGGACAGGCCCCCAGAGCAGGGGCTTGGCCTCTGTATTGCGCCGGAACCAGGTGCGCTGCCGCTTGGCATACTGCCGGGACCGCAGCTTGATCTGGGCGGCGGCCGCAGCAGTGTCTCCATCCCCCCGAATCGCCGCGGCCATCTCCTTATAGCCGATGGCCTGCATGGCGGTGCAGTGCTCCGGCACGCCGCTGTCCAGCAGGGCGCGGACCTCCTCGACCAGTCCGTCCGCCATCATCCGGTCCACCCGGCGGTCAATGCGGTCCCACATGTCCTCCCGGCGCTGGAAGTCCAGGTTGAGGGTGAGAGGGGTGTATCGGGGGGGGGCAATTTTTGTATCTTCATTGTGAGCCGTGATGGTCTTGCCGGTGGTGAGGAAGACCTCCAGGGCCCGGACAATCCGCTTGCCGTCGTTGGGGTGGAGGCGGGCTGCGGTGTCCGGGTCAGCCTGGGACAGCTCCGCCAGCAGGGCCTTGCCCCCCTCCTTGGTATACCGCGCCTCCAGCTCGGCCCGAAGGGGGCTGGATTCGTCAAAGGCGGCGAAGGTCCGGCCGGAGAGGAGGGAGTCGATATACAGCCCGGTCCCGCCGGCCAGGATGGGCAGCTTCTTCCGGGAGAGGATATCGTTTACACAGTCTGCCGCCATGTCCACGTACCGGGCGACAGAGAAGGCTTCCTCCGGGCCGGCCACGTCGAGCATGTGGTGAGGGACGCCCTGCATCTCCTCCTGGGTGGGCTTGGCAGTACCGATGTCCATGCGGCGGTAAATCTGCATGGAGTCGGCGGACACCACCTCGCCGTTATATCGCTTGGCCAGCTCCACCGCCAGCCAGGTCTTCCCCGAGGCCGTGGGACCGGTGATGACTAGGATTTTGGGGGGCATGGCTTCGCCTCCTTGTTTACTTCGTATGTTCGGCTGCGCCGAACACAATCCTCAGTCAGCTTCGCTGACAGCTCCTTTGCCAAAGGAGCCTTTTTTCCGCCTCTTGTAAGGCTTCGGCTCGTCGGTGAGGCCCAGCAGGTAGTCGGCGGAGACGTTGTAGTGTTCGCAGATGAGGGAAAACCTTTCCAGTGTTGTTGATGCAGTGCCGCGCTCCATCTCGCTGACCTGGCTTTTTCCAACGCCAAGTATCAAGCCCAGTTCCTCCTGCTTCTCGCCGCAGGCCTTTCTCGCACATCGGAGACGCTGCCCGAAAATTTCCGCAGAAAACATAAAATCCCCCTTGACAATCAAATTATATCGAACTATAATAAACTTGTAAATCAAGTTAAATCGAATTTTTGGAGGCGCGAATATGGACAGCCTGCTCTATCAATTATACGCCGGAGACTATGATACTACCTAAAAACCGGACAAAGAAATGCGGGAATTGGATAAAAAGCTGTGGGCCGAGCGGGGCAAAGTGCAGAGGATGTTCGGCGACGCGTTCATGGAGCATTTTCTGGAGGTGGAGGACGAGTGGGAGGACCGGCGGAGCTTTTACTTCTACCAGGCGGGCTTCCGCCTGGGTATCCGGCTGATGCTGGAGGCCCTCAGGCCCGCTTGAACTGCTTTTCCAGCTCCTTTTTGGTCAGCTCAATGGCCACCGGCCGGCCGTGGGGGCAGTACTTCACCTGCCCGGACATGACGGCGGCCGCCACCCGCTCCAGCTCCTGGGGGGCGCTGTGCCAGCCCCCTTTGATGGCCGCCTTGCAGGCCATGGTGTGGAGCAGCTCGTCCCGGGCGGCGGCGGGGTCGGCGCTGCCGGTGGTGAGCAGACGCTGGGCCAGCTCCTCCAGGGCGGCGGGGACCTCCCCCACATCCACGTCAAAGGGGGCCTGACGCACCGCCAGGTCTGCCCCCAGCTCGTCCACCTCAAAGCCAAATTTCTCCAGCAGCGCCCGGTGGGCCAGCAGCACCTCCCGCTGGGCCGGGGTCAGGCGGCAGACGGCCGGGGTGAGCAGGGTCTGGGCCATGGGGTCGTAGCCCTCCGCCTTCATCCGGTCGAAGTTCATCCGCTCGTGGGCGGCGTGCTTGTCAATGAGGTAGACCGTGTCCCCCCGTTCCACAATGATGTAGGTGTTAAGGACTTCCCCGGCCAGCCGCCAGGGAAGCTCCTCCGTCCCCGCCGCAGCGGGCACAGGCTCCTTTTCCCCGCAAGGGGGACGCCGCATCCGTAAGGCGGCAGAGCCGCCAACGGCTGCGCAGTGAAAGGAGCTGTCAGCCGTAGGCTGACTGAGGATTGATTTCGCCGCAGGCGAAATGTGCGGAGCACACACAGGCTCGGAAACCTTGTTTACATCGTATGTTTCGCTGCGCGAAACGCAATCCTCCGCCCCAGCCTGCGGGCTGGGGCACCTCCTTTCCAAAGGAGGCTTTGGCCGCTGCGGCGGGACAGGGGCAGGGGGCGAATAGGTGCTGTCATGGACCCGGACCACGGTGGGGATGGAGGGCTGTGTGGGACCCGACCACCTGGGCGGGTCAACCGGCGAGGGCTTATGCGGTTTGAAGGAGGATGCCCCGCCGGGGTCGTCGGGGCCCGCATTTATCCGCAGCTGATTCTCTGCCACCGTATCCTGCTTCCGCACGCCGGGGATTTCCGTGTTTTTCAGCACTGCCTGGGGGTGGGAGGCGTTCCCCTCCAGGGCGGACAGGACGGCGTGGTACACCGCCGAGAACACCGCCCGCTCTGTGCCGAACTTTACCTCGGTCTTGGCGGGGTGGACGTTTACGTCCACAGCGTTGAGCTTTGTGCGCAGATGAAGGACACAGCCGGGAAACTTGCCCACCATCTTCTGGTTTTTATAGGCCTCCTCCAGGGCAGCGGTCATTAGGGGGGATTTTACCTGCCGGCCGTTGACAAAGAAGAACTGCCAGCTCCGGCTGGCCCGGCAGCAGGCGGGCATGGAGGCGAAGCCCTCCACCGACATATCCTCCCCGGCAGATTTGACTTCCCGGAAGCCCAGGGCCAGCTCCCGGCCCAGCACGGCGTAGACGGCGCTTTTCAGCTGCCCGTCCCCGGGGGTGAGCAGCTCCTGCTTGCCGTCCCGGATGAACTTCACGCTGACCTCCGGATGGGACAGGGCAACTCTTTGAACAACAGCGAAGACGGCGGCGCCCTCGGCGGCGTCTTTTTTCATAAATTTCAGCCGGGCGGGGGTGTTAAAGAACAGGTCCCGCACCACCAGGGTGGTGCCCAGAGGACAGCCCGCCTCGTCCAGTTCGCCGGGGACGCCCCCCTCCAGGGCCAGGGAGGCCCCCAGGTCCGCCTCCGCCGTCCGAGTGAGTACCTCGATCCGGGAGACGGCGGAGATGGCGGCCAGGGCCTCCCCACGGAAGCCCAGGGTGCCGATGGCCTCCAGGTCGTACTCGGTGCGCAGCTTGCTGGTGGCGTGGCGGAGGAAGGCGGTTTTCAGCTCCCCCGCCGGGATGCCCTTTCCGTCGTCGGTGACCCGGAGGAAGGTGAGCCCGCCGTGGCTGATCTCCACCGTCACCGTGGATGCCCCGGCGTCAATGGCGTTCTCCATCAGCTCCTTGGCCACGCTGGCCGGCCGCTCCACCACCTCGCCGGCGGCGATGAGGTCGGCCACATGGGGGTCTAATACTTGGATGTTTGGCATAATTTACCTCAAATTTATCTTGTATTGTAAGGACTTCGGGTCTACCCAGGCCTGCCCGGGCCGGTCCCGGTCCAGAAAGATTTTCGCGGTTGAACCCGCTGGCTCGTCCCACAGGAAGGTGCTGCGGGCGGTGTAGGTCCGGCCCTCGTAGCGGTATTCGCACAGGACGGTCCAGGGGTGGCGCTGGTTTCCATAGCTGACGGAGGGGTGGTGTGTCACCCTGACCACCCGCCCCTGTACCGGGAAGCCGCTGCACCGCAGCCACTCCCGCCGCCGGCCCTGAAACTGGGCAATCAGCATACAGGGCATGGCGGCGAACAGCAGCAGCAGCCCGGTCACCCCCAGCATCCAGGGCTCCCCGCTGCGCATGGGGATGGCAATGACATACACCAGCCAGAAAATCAGCATGAAGAAAACGGCCAGCGCGGACAGCACGATGGTGACGATCTCCAGCCGGCCGGCCGGGCGGCGCGGGTCCATAAAGTAGTGGGTGTGGAGGTACATATCAGTACCCCTCACTGACTACGGACCATACGCCGTTTTTCCGCTCCAGGCTGATGGTCCGGTCCGGGTCCTGCTTTACCCCGCCCTTGGAACAGGACACCTGAAAGGTGATCTCCCCCTCTTTGGGGCTGATCTCGGTGAGGGAGTGGACCTCAAAGACCGTGCCCAGGTAGTAGTCGCAGGCGGCGTCCTCCGCGGCGGCCTTGTCTGCGTCCGTGAGGGGAGCGGGGGTCTCCGGCGCTGACACATCCGGTTCCAGCTGGGACACATCTGGCTGGGATTTGTCCGGGACAGAGACGGAGATATCCGGTGTGGTCGAGGCGTCCCCCTCAGAGCTTGCGGCGGGCTTGGGCCCGCAGGCGGCGAGGAGCAGGCAGAGGGCCAGAAGCGGAAGAAGATATTTTGTGTGTCTCATAGAAAACTTCCTTTCTGTGTAGGGGCGCACATGGCGCGCCCCTATGTATTCAAGTCCTGCTTCAGCTCGGCCAGCAGGTTCAGTGCCTCGATGGGGGAGAGGATGTTCACGTCGGTCATGCGCAGCTTTTTCAAGACGGTCTCGCCGCCGATGTCTCCCAGGGAGACCTGGTCGGCGGCCTCTGTGCCGCCCCGTAAGGCGGCAGGGGCCGACGACCCGGCGGTCTGCATAGAGGATGGCCCGCCCGGGTGGCCGGGCCCCACACCCGGGGCGTTGCCGCCCTCCAGCTCCTCCAGAATCTCCCGGGCGCGCTTGACCACCCGGTCGGGCACCCCGGCCAGCCTGGCCACCTCCACGCCGTAGCTCTGGTCGGCCCCGCCACGGACAATCTTCCGCAGGAAAATCACGTCGCTCCCCCGCTTTTTGGCGGCGATGTTGTAGTTCTTCACGCCGGGAATCTCCCCCTCCAGGGCGGTGAGCTCGTGGTAGTGGGTGGCAAAGAGGGTTTTGGCCCCCAGGCGCTTTTTGTCGGCGCAGTACTCCAGCACCGCCCGGGCGATGGCCATGCCGTCGTAGGTGGAGGTGCCCCGGCCAATCTCGTCCAGAATGAGCAGGGATTTGCGGGTGGCGTGGGTGAGCAGGGCGGCCACCTCGGTCATCTCTACCATAAAGGTGGACTGGCCGGAGGAGAGGTCGTCGCTGGCTCCGATGCGGGTAAACACCCGGTCCACCACCCCGATGCGGGCGGAGCGGGCGGGGACAAAGGAGCCCATCTGGGCCATGAGGACGATGAGGGCCACTTGGCGCATGTAGGTGGACTTGCCCGCCATGTTGGGGCCGGTGATGATGGCGGCCAGGTCGTCCCCGCCGTCCATGTGGGTGTCGTTGGGGACGAAGGGGGCCCCCTTGAGCATCTTCTCCACCACCGGGTGGCGGCCCTCCACGATGGTGAGCGTGTCGGAATTGTCCACCTGAGGCATACAGTAGCCGCCGGCGGCGGCCACCGCCGCGAAGGACTGGAGGACGTCCACCTGGGCCAGGGCGGCGGAGGTCTTTTGAATCCGGTCCACCTGGGCGCAGACGGCCTCCTTCAGCGCACAAAACAGCTGATACTCCAGGGCGGTAATCTGGTCCTGGGCGGAGAGGATGGCGTGCTCCAGCTCCTTCAGCTCAGGGGAAATGTACCGCTCGGCGTTTACCGTGGTCTGTTTCCGGGTCCAGTGGTCGGGCACCAGCCCCGTCTGGGACTTGGCCACCTCGATGTAGTAGCCAAACACCTTGTTGGAGGTGATTTTCATGTTCTTGATGCCGGTCTGCTCCTTGGTCTTGACCTCCATGTCGATGATGTGGCCGTTGGCGTTGGTGAGCAGGGAGCGCAGCTCGTCCACCTTGGCGTTGTAGCCCGGGCGGATAAAATCCCCCTCCCGCACGGAGAAGGGCAGGGGCTTCTCGTCCTCGTCCCGGAGGGCGCTGTCCAGCATAGCGCGCAGCTCAGGCAGGTCGTCCAGCTGCCCCAGCAGCTCCTGCAGGAGGGGTGAGGGGCAGTGGGAGAGGAGGTCCCGGATATGGGGCAGCCTGCCCAGCCCGGCGGACAGGGCGGCCAGGTCCCGGCTGCCGGCGGAGCCGTAGACCACACGGCCGGCCAGCCGCTCCAGGTCGGTGACCTCCCGGAGGGCCAAAGATAACTCCTCCCGGGTGATGGCGTCCTCCACCAGGTCGGCCACCCCCTGCTGCCGCCGGGCAATCTGAACCGGGGAGAGAAGGGGGCGCTCCAGCCAGCCCCGGAGCAGCCGGCCGCCCATGGCGGTTTTGGTCTTGTCCAGCACCCACAGCAGCGAGCCCCGCTTCTCCTTGCCCCGCATGGTGGCGGTGAGTTCCAGGGTCTGCCGGGCGGTGAGGTCCAGCTCCATAAACTGGCCGGCGGTGTAGTAGGTGAGGGCGGAGATGTGGCTCAGGTCGGTCTTTTGGGTCTCGTAGAGGTAGGCCAGCAGGCCCCCGGCGGCCTGGATTGCGGCCTCGTCCTGGGGCGGGATGTCCGCCAGGCCGGTTTTGAACTGCTTCTCCGCCAGGGGACGGGCCGCCCCCACGCGGAACCGGGCCTCGCCGCCGTTTTCGCACAGGCAGTCCAGCCGGTCTTTGAGAAAGGGGACCAGACCGTCGGTGTTCCAGGCCCCCGAGGACAGCACCGCTTCGGCGGGATGGAACCGGCCCAGCTCGTTCTGGAGGTGGCCCAGCCCCTCCGCCCCGGCGGGGAAGGAGGATGCGTACACCTCCCCGGTGGAGATATCGCACAGGCACAGGCCGTAGGCCGCAGAGTCGGCGTAGATGGCGCAGATGTAGTTGTTTTTGCTGTCCTCCAGCATGGAGGAGGCGATCACCGTCCCCGGCGTCACCACCCGGATGATGTCCCGGTCCACCAGCCCCTTGGCCTGGGCCGGGTCCTCGGTCTGCTCGCAGATGGCGATTTTGTAGCCCTTGGCGATGAGCCGGGCGATGTAGCTGTCGGCGGAGTGGTAGGGCACCCCGCACATGGGGGTGCGCTGGTCCGCCGGCTTGTTCCGGTCCCGGGTGGTCAAAGTCAGGTCCAGCTCCTTGGACACCAGCTTGGCGTCCTCGTTGAACATCTCGTAAAAGTCCCCCAGCCGGAAGAACAAAATGCTGTCCGGGTTCTGGGCCTTGATGTCCAGATATTGCTGCATCATGGGGGTAGTGTCGGCAGGCATGGGGGATACCTTCTTTCTCTCTCCGCGCCGCACACCGGCGGCGCTATATCTATATCGCGGCCCTATTTGCACTGAAACGTACAACTCTTTGCAGGGACGCTTCTTGTTGGGACGCTTCACGAAGCGTCCGCAATCAGTTTTACCGGACCATGAGGGACGGATACATCATGAAACGTCCGCAATATATTTCACGGGTACCATATAAGGGGCGGACGCATCGTGATGCGTCCCTACGGAGCGGGGCCTGGTTCGTTATAGAAACAATCTTCTTTCCATTTCGCGGGATTATTTTCTATATACTGCATGATGCGCAGATAATCGGCTTCATTGCGAACAATGTGGTCGTGATAGCGCTCTTGCCACAAGACCATAAATGGGTATTGGCAACGGACCATTTTGGTTGCGTTCATTTTCAGATAACCGATCGCCTTTGCCAACAGGGTGCGTTGCTGCGGCACAGGCTTGTGTAGGGACGCTTCATGAAGCGTCCGCTCCTCCGAAACAATTCGCAGCAGTAAATGAACATGATTCGGCATGATAACATACGATTCCAGGTGAATTGCAGGATAGCGCGAAGGCAGGGATTGCACCATCCGGTTTACGATCTGACCGATATCGGTCAGGGTGAGTGCGGACGCACCATAATATGTCCCTACACATTCAGGAGACGTAATTCGTGCCAACAGGTTTTCCCGTGCCCTTGTACAAAAGGTTACAAAATATACCCCTGCCTGACTGTAGTCATATCCTGGCAGACGGGGAGACCTTCGCTGCGGAAGGCAGTCCATCACACCAATTCCCCAAACAGCGACCACTTGTTGGCCCCGGTGATCTTCACGTCTCTGAACTGGCCCAGGGCGGCAGGGTCGCCCACCACCCGGACCAGGCGGTTGCCGGGGGTGCGGGCGGTGAGGTCGTAGCGCTGATCGTCGGACAGGCCGTCCAGCAGGCAACGGACGGTTTTCCCCACATAGGCGGCGTGCTTTTCCTCGGAAATCGCGTCCTGAAGGGCGGTGAGGCGGTTGAAGTTGGCCAGCTTTTCCTCCCGGGGCATGGGGTCGTCCATCTCCGCCGCCGGGGTGCCCGGGCGGGGGGAGAAGATAAAGGTGAACAGGGCGTCGAAGCGGACCTCCTCCAGCACCCGCAGGGTGTCCTCAAACTCCGCTGTTGTCTCCCCGGGGAAGCCCACAATAATGTCGGAGGTGAGGGTAATATCGGGAATCAGGGCCTTGAGGGCCTTTATTTTTTCCAGATACTCCGCCCGGGTGTGGCGGCGGTTCATCACCCTTAAAATCCGGTCGTTCCCCGCCTGGAAGGGCAGGTGGAGCACCGGGGCCACCTTTTCGCACCGGGCCATGGTCTCAAAGAGCTTTTGGGTGGCGTCCTTGGGGTGGGAGGTCATAAACCGGATGAGGAAGTCCCCGGGGATGGCGTTCACCTGCTCCAGCAGGTCGGAAAAGTCGACGGGCTCGGCCAGGTCCCTGCCGTAGGAGTTGACATTCTGGCCCAGGAGGGTGATATCCTTGTACCCCTCCTCCACCAGCCGGCGCACCTCGGCCAGGATATCTGACCGCTGCCGGGACCGCTCCCGGCCCCGGACGTAGGGGACGATGCAGTAGGAGCAGAAATTGTTGCAGCCGTACATGATGGATACCCAGGCCTTGATATTGTCCTGCCGCACCACCGGGATGCCCTCGGCAATGGAGCCGGCCTCGTCCTCCACCGAGAAGGTCCGCCCCCGTCGGGTGAGAAGGCCGTGGACCATCTCGGGGAACTTCCAGAGGGCGTGGGGGCCAAAGACCAGGTCCACATGGCGGTAGGACTCCCGGAGCTTTTTCGCCACATGGGGCTGCTGGGCCATGCAGCCGCACAGGCAGATGAGGGTGTCCGGGTGCCGGCGCTTCACGTGGACCAGGGCGCCCACATTGCCGAAAACCCGCTGCTCGGCGTGCTCCCGGATGGCGCAGGTATTGATGACGATGATCCGGGCCTGCTCCTCGTCGCCGGTGAAGCCGAAGCCCATCTTTTCCAGATAGCCCCGGATGCGCTCCGAGTCGGCCTCGTTCTGCTGGCAGCCGTAGGTCTGAGTATAGGCGAGAGGGGGACCCCCGGGACGCCCCTCATTCAGCTTCCTGATCTCCGCGCAGAACTGCTTTTGGCGTTCGATTTCCTCCGCGCTGATCCGCTTGGTGGTCCCTCTGGTATCACTCATTGTCCCCGCTCCCTTCACGGAAAATATCATCTGCATCCCCGGCGGCGGAGAAGCGTTCATAGAAGGTCCTGGCGTCCGCTCGGCCGATAGGTGTGACCTGGTGGACTCCGCCTTCCCACATCGCATAGCTGACGATGAAGTACCGGCCCATCTGATCCCGGTATAACTCCTGGAACATCATGTCATCCTCACCTATGCGGGTGTTGCACAATGGCTCGGACGTGGCGGTGTCATAGATGATCTTGCCCTCCATCTTGCGGACCCTCGGCCCGGCCGGGAGTCGGAGTCCACTGGAGGACCCGGGCTTCACGATCCGCAGCTCATAGCCCATGGCCTCCATGACCTTCCTCCAGTCCTCTGCGGAGAACGAGTTGCGGTTCAGGCGGCCGGACAGGTTTTGGGAACTCCACCCCATCCGACGGCATAGCTCCGCCTTGGTCATCTTTTCAGTTTTCAGGTAGACCTTTACAATTTCGGATACGGTCAATGTGATCCCTCCCTGCGCTGACGCGGCTTATTATACCATTTCGATAAACAAACGTCAATTTTGTTTTTGATTTAACGATAAAAAATCTTTTTGATCCACTTGTACCGATCAGCGAATGGAACAAACCGTTTCCCCGCAATAGGGCGGAGGCGGCGGTCAAGCTTTTCCTGGAAGTAGTCGGCCTCGGGCCCGTCCTCCAGGGCACCGTGGTACTGGTCGAACTTTTTGCCCATGGCATCCACGATCTTTGCAATCCGCTGGGCGCCGAACACGTCCTTGCCCATGACTTCAGGATCGTTGAGCGTCACCATCAGCATATCGGTCATGTACTGGATGTACGTTTCCTTCTCGGCCTGTCGGTAGGCGTTGATCTCCGTCCTTCTCTTCTCCAGGTATGCGTTCTTCCCGCCCTTACTCATGGCCTTCTCTGCCTTTCCTGAGCCTATCGGGAAACTCCTGGATCAATGCCCGGTCTCCCCATGCAGCCTTCAGCTCCTTGCTGTCCTTCATCAGGATCGGGATTCCGTTCATGTGTGCGTGTCCGGCCAGGCCCATCAGCCAGTCGCGCTCCAGGTGTGATTTTACCTTCTTTTCGCGGTTCCCGGTCTCAGCCCCAACAATGATCCAGTCAACCGGCTGATTGGCGAAGTCCAGGTCGATGGGGCTCATCATCGGCTCAATGCTGACAAACCTGTGTGCGAACTCGGGAAGCTCATCTACCCTGTGCAGCTCCTTCAGGTTGGTTACTGTGGTCCCATACCAGAAATTATCGGCCCGGGGCAGAAGGGATACATAGTCCAGGCTCTTGTACTGCTCCGGGAATTTTGTCAGGAAGAGGTAGTTGTGCTGAGGGGCGGCGAGGCAAGCATCCATGACCTCCATGATCCAGCGAAGGGGCACCCAGGGTCCGAACAGGTCAGCCATGGAGCAGACGAAGATGTTCTGCCCTTTTCTCATTTCGGCCGGCTCACCCAGGCGGTAGCGGTGAAACGTGGGGTCGAAGCCATACGGGTACGGGTCCACCCTGGTGTCCTGCGTCGCTGTTCTCGGCTTCATCATCGGTTCACCCAGGAAGTGCTCCCCGCCGTCACCGTTTCCATGGCCGAAGCGGTTGGCTATATTTTTTGCGTAGCAGTATGGACAATCCCTCTTGCATCCAGTGACGGGGTTCCAGGTGACATCGCACCAGTCGATTGCGGTTTTGTTCATTGCAGTCACTCCTCCGATTTCAAAATAGGCGTTGTTGTCTATTTGGCGGCTCAAAGTTCATCCATAGCACTTCAAGGCGTCTTTCCGATGTTTGGGCAATAGCTCCTATCTCATCGCGGTGCCACCCTCTCAGGGCCTCATTATACAACTCGCTATCATAACCGGATAGGAGCACAGGCCCTTTATGAGCCTTCAGAACGTCAAGCAGTTCGATGTGATCCTGGTCGCTCAGTTCGTGCCTATACTGCTTCCTGTTCCGTGTTGATAGGAGATACGGTGGATCAGCATATATCAAAACGCCAGAATAATTAAACCGCTCAATCAGCTCAACCGCCGGCTTTTTTTCGATCTGTACTCCCCGTATCCTCTCGGCAGCTTGCATAATGGTTTCTGGAGTTTCGCACCAGTATCGGGCGGCGTAGGCCATTTCCCGGCCTTGAACATCGTTTTTCCACCCAACTTTTTCTCCAGTGGTGCGGAAACCGTGTCCCATCATCATTCTAACGTAGAAATTTACAGCCCTTTTGAACGGGTCCTTCTCTGTATACTGGTCCGCCCAGGCTTGGTCGTAAACTGCCCTAGAGTACGGGGTCCACCGGATTGCATGAGCCAGCATCTCCGGGTCTCTGCGTATCCAGTCAAACAGATTTATCACATCGTCATCAATATCATTGACGGTTTCGATGTTAGACCGCTCCTTTGAGAAAAGCACCGCGCCGCTTCCAAAAAACGGCTCCAGATAACTATGGTGGGGCGGGAAATGAGCAATAATCCATTGGGCGACAGACCACTTTGCGCCAGGATATTTGATAACAGATTTCATTCACGAAGCCACCATCCCTTCCAACTCACGCATTGTATGGATTTCTTCTCCGCACCACTCCGGCAAATTGGATCGTACCAAAGCAGTGGCGAACGGGGGCGGCACAGCATTTCCGCAGCGGGCTACCTGCTTGTTTTTCCCATAGGCAGTCCCGGTGTAATCGCGTTCGATCTGGTAGTCAGGCGGGAAACCGTTTGCCAGATACAACTCCCTGGGCGTCAACATCCTCAGCCCGATGTCTGCCATGAAGTACATGACCCCTCCGATGTCGAAAAGGATCACCTCATCGTCCGACATTGAATAATCGCAGTATGTATTCAGCAACTCCCGGATTTTCGGCCAGTTCTGGAGGTCTGCGCCCGGGAATACCTTTACAATCTGGGCCGTAACTACTCCAAAATGGCCTCCTCCTGCTGTTATCGTCTGGACCGGTTCCTGCATCCCATGGCCAAGGTTGTCCCCCTTCATCTTGACCATATGGGCCGTCTGGAGTGCGTTGTGATCAACGGATGTGACGGTAGGAAGGGGCTGAGTTACTTCGGTGCCCACCACTCCGCCGAAGTATTTGGAGAGGTTGGCGATAGTCAGCCCCGCGTGGTCTTTGGAAAGGATGGTTGGGGAAGGCTCCATAACATCCTGGCCGACCCCTTGACCGTAAT
>CAJTSQ010000005.1:17631-99467 GCA_910578735.1 uncultured Oscillospiraceae bacterium | reverse complement strand
TACTGGGTCACGCCCACGCCGATGCAGTCGCATCGCTGGTCGATCATCGTTTCGAAGTGACCGGGGGAGGTATGCCCAACTTAAAGAAACCAAAACAGGGACAGACCCCACACGTCACTTTGTCAACAACAATACAAAAATCCCTTGCACAATTTACCTCTATCAGCTATAATGAAGCAAGAGACAGCAGAAGCAAATAAAGGCAGGGCGTGAAGTGTTCCCGCACCCCACGCCCCTATGCAGGAGACCCCGTTAAGGTCCAGTCCCACACAGCAGAAATTTTCTGCGCCCAAGGCCCATTATAACGGTTTTCCCGGCAATAATCAATGGGGAAATCTATGGCTTGTGTGCGTAGCTTCGGCGGTGTAGGGATTAAAACCCCTGCGCCGCTTTTGTTGTCTCACGGAAAAGCCTACGGGGGCCGGGAAGTCCCACCCCCAAGGCTAGACCGTTGAGACACAACCTTAATAAAAAGGGGAGGACATTATGAAAAAGTTAATATCGTGTGTTCTGGCGTTGGTGTTGGCGTTGTCGCTGGTGCCGAGTGCGTTTGCGGCGGAGGGTGCTTCGGTGGACAAGTTCACTGATGTTCCGGCAGACGCCTGGTACAGAGATGAGCTGGCCTACGCCGTGTACAATGGCTACATTTCCGGCACCAGCTCCACCACTTTCAGTCCGAATGACAAGGTGACCCGTGGCCAGTTTGTCACAATCATGGGGCGGATGCTGGGGGCTGATGCGAACAACGGCAAGACGAAGTTCACCGACGTGCCTGAGAAAGCGTTCTACGCTCCCTATGTGGGCTGGGCGGCTTCCAGAGGGTATGTGAACGGCACCTCTGCCACTACTTTTGCTCCTGATGCTAACATCACTTTCGAGCAGATGGGTACAATCATCGCCAATCACCTTAACAAGTCTGGGGTAGTTGTCGTAGCGACCTTGCCGCCCACCACTTATAAGGATGCTTCCAGCATTGCAGGTTGGGCGAAGGGCAACATGGAGCTTATGGCGAAGTATAATCTTCTCCCGACAGACTCAGTTGGCAATGTCAATCCTCGTAATCAGGTGACCCGTGCGGAGGCGGCAGTTTCTTTGGTAAGGCTGGCACAGGCTACTGGTTTAGGTCAGACACCTTCTGTGAATAGTAATCAGTCTGGCACAGACTGGGGTAAGATAGACATTACAGGAGAGGCCACAGCGATGGCTCGGAAAGTGCATGATGAGTTGTGGGCTTCTGGTGCAATCACATCCAGTATGACACAGAAGGAGAAAGCTATCGAGTATTTCCGCTGGATGTGTACTAATTGTCAGTATAAGGTCGGAGATGCAGCGGAAAGTGTATATGGTTATCCGCGTTGGGTTGTTGATTATGCTTATGGCCCGTTAGTTCTTGGTATTGGTGAGTGTGATGGCTTGTCGTATGCGTATATGGAGCTTTTGAAGACAGAGGGCATTACCTGTTCGTGTAAGGCAAATGAAGTTCACATGTGGAATGAGGTTGTGTTGGACAGTCAGACCTATACAGTTGATATGACGGAGGCCGTGATGCGTACTGTCAATGCGAATGGGTCTTTGAACGAGACTTTGCTTGCGGATAATGTGCAGAAGCAGTTTTATCCTGATGACTGGGAGTCCAGTATGAAACCTCTTGAGTGGTAAACTATGCTATAGCGGGCGACTTCAGTACGAAGTGCTGAGGTCGCCCTATTTATGTGTAGGGTATGGCGCAGTGGTGGTGTGCGCTCTTTCAGTTTGGATAGAGTGCTTTGTTTTTGTTTTGAAAGTGGCGTTGTTGTGGTGTCGGCGGCTGGGTGGCCCGCCACGGAGGATGAGGTTTTCAATGCCTGTGAGCAGGCCATGGACGAAATCATGAAGCTGGTCCGGCGGCTCACAATCAGTGCCAACACCATCCGCTTCATCGTCACGGCTGACCATGGGTTCCTCTACCAACGGGGCATACGAGCGGAGAGCGGTAAAATTACCGGCGTCAAAGCGGCGGAGGCCTTCTGCGGCCACCGGTTTATTGTCTCCAAGACCTCTGTTGAGGGCCAGGGCGTCCGGAGCCTCTCCATGGGGCGGCTGTTGGGAAACGATGATGCAAAATTTGTCTCATTCCCGGTGGGAAACAGCGTGTTCAAGCTGTCCGGTGGCGGGCAGAACTATGTCCACGGCGGTTCCTCTCCCCAGGAGATGCTGATTCCGGTTTTGGACATCAAGATGGAGAAGGGCCATGTGGACACACATCCCGCACCCTGTGGTCATGGATCTGGCTTTCACAGATGATTTTGGGTTTGGCGTCTAAGGATAAATAGAGCAGGAGGCGATCCCCGTTGACGAATCCGATCCGGCCCGGTATGACCGCCTGCTCTGCGGCGGAATTTGGCACATTGTGCAGCCGGACTAGGAATATGTGGAGGAGGATTGGAACGGCATTCGAAAAATGAAGATATTTTGCAAGCCAGCACAATCCCCGGCTGTTATAATGGGACGGACAAGGAGGGACTGCGGGTGAAAAAAGAAGTGCGAACAGTGGTCTACGATGAGGAACTCCGCATTGAGGCTTACCATTTTGAGGGCATCGTACAGCCTTTTCCGAACCATTTTCACGAATACTATGTGATTGGTTTCATGGAAGACGGGGAGCGTGTCCTGTCCTGCAAAAATCAGGAGCACGCCATCAAAAGGGGCAATGTCCTTCTGTTCAACCCGGGAGACAATCACGCCTGTGTTCAGAGTGACGGCGGGACACTGGATTACCGGGGCCTCAACATCACCAAGGAGGTCATGTTGGATTTGGCGGAGGAGGTTACCGGCAAGCCGGAACTGCCCGGATTTTCCCAAAACGTGATTTTTGATGAAGAAGTCACCTGCTGCCTGCGCCCGCTCCATGAGTTGGTGATGAAAGGCTCCAATGAGTTTGGAAAAGAGGAAAATCTGCTGTTTCTGATTTCGCTGCTCATCCAGCAATATGGCCAGCCCTTTGAGAACTGTGTCCCGGAGTGCCGGGAGGAAATTGAAAAAGCCTGTGCCTTTATGGAGCAGCATTACGCCCAGCGAATTTATCTGGATCAGATCTGCCGTTGCGCCGGATTGAGCAAATCCACCCTGCTCCGGGCCTTTGCTCTTTCAAAAGGCATCACACCATACAGCTACCTGGAAAACATTCGCATCGGCAAGGCCAAAAAGCTGCTGGAACAAGGTGTGCCCCCCGTTGAGGCGGCGCTGCAAACCGGCTTCTCCGATCAGAGCCATTTCACCAATTATTTCAACCGCTTTATTGGTCTGGCTCCCGGTATTTATCGGGATATCTTCAAGGATACGGAGGAAATGCCGCATGAAGGGTAACGGCACAGCGGGACACCTCTCCGCCCTGCTTACAATCATCATTTGGGGAACGACCTTTATCTCCACCAAAATTCTGCTGGCCGACTTCAAGCCGGTAGAAATACTGTTCTTCCGCTTTGTCATAGGGCTGCTGGCTCTGTTTATTGTTTGCCCCCGGCGCTTGAAGGGGACGAACCGGCAGCAGGAATTGACCCTTGCCGCGGCGGGCCTGTGCGGAATATGCCTTTACTATCTTTTGGAAAATATTGCGCTCACTTACACAATGGCCTCCAATGTCGGGGTGATTATCTCCGTGGCTCCGTTTTTCACAGCAATCCTGTCACACCTGTTTTTGAACGAGGAAAAACCCCACGCTGCCTTTTACATTGGCTTTGTTGTCGCTATGGCCGGGATTGCGCTGATCAGCTTCAACGGCTCCAGGCTGGAGCTGAACCCCACCGGCGACTTGCTGGCGCTGCTGGCCGCGCTGATTTGGTCCTGTTATTCTGTGCTGACAAAGAAAATCAGCGGCTATGGCTGCCACACCATTCTCACCACCCGGCGAGTGTTTTGCTATGGCATCCTGTTCATGCTCCCGACACTATTCCTGTTTGATTTCAGGCTGGATTTAACAAGACTTGCAAATTCTGTGTATTTGTTCAACATTCTCTTTTTGGGGCTGGGCGCATCAGCTCTGTGCTTTGTCACCTGGAATTTCGCTGTCAAGGTGTTGGGAGCGGTCAAAACGAGCGTTTACATCTACATGGTTCCTGTGATTACAGTGGTGACTTCCACGGCAATTCTCCACGAAAAAATCACCCTCCTGGCCGCTGTTGGAACAGCTCTGACATTGGCGGGCCTGTTCCTGTCGGAGAGCAAACTATTTTTGAGAACAGAGAGTAAGGCAAGCTGAAGCCAGTCAGATTAAACTGACACCCCCGTTACCTTTCATGCTGACGGAGGTTCAGTTTTTTAATTTTCCGTCAAAATAGCGATGTGGGCAGCCATTGTTGTTCAATGACTGCCCAATAAAAGTTAATTCATTTCCTCTCTATAATTCTCATATTTCGTTTTGAACATTTATCAATCTTTATTGGGCATTCAATCCTGCATTTCCTGCGTTACCATTTTCGTCTAGTGAAGCGGCGGTCTATGAGCTGTTTTCGCACAGATTATTATTCAGAGGATTGGTGTTTTCCTGAATTTTCGCAGTAGGTTTTGTAAAAGCTGATCAGCAGTTAAAAGACTCACTGCCCAGATTGCGCGGTACCTGTTCCGCGTTTATTTGAGTGCCTGTTCGAAAACATGCAGCAGCTGCTCCTGGTGAAACGGCTTATCGACAAAGCCTTTGGCCCCGATCGCCTTAGCCCGTTCAAACGTATCATCGTACGCCAGGGATGAGACCATTACGATCCTTGCATCGGGATGATTTTTCAAAATGATTTCCGCGGCATCCAGTCCGTCCATTCCCTGCATAATAATATCCATCGTCACCAGGTCAGGCTGCACTGCGGCGTACTGCTCAATGGCATCCTCGCCGCTGCGGCAGTATGCCGCGACCACATAGTCGGTCCCCGCTAAGGTATCCTCCAACTGGACCCTGACCAGCCGGGAATCGTCCACAACCATAAGTCTCTTGCTCATTTGCTATACTCCCTTTCGTCAGGTTTCATCCGAAACAACACTGTCCTCCTGAGGACAAGGCACATGGTGAATCAGCTGTGCCCCCTCGCTGTGCTCATCGGAGTAGGTGAGGATAAACTGTACTTCCTGTCCCTCCGGCTCATAACGTCCGGGATAGAACGTAGGCTGCCCGAAATGGGCCGGTATCTGAGTGGCCCGATACATCGCCCCTGTCACTTTGCCGCAGAGCACATTGAGGTATTCCTTGCTGAACTCCTCCAGGTCCTCCAGAGATACTGACTCCTCATGAAAGGAGTTGCGGGCCATCCGGGCCAGAAGGCTTTTGTCGGCGCAGAGGGTAAGGCTGGTGTTGAATCCTTTATCAAAGGTGATATGGACCGTGCACAGGTCCTCACCCGGCGGCTGGTCGTCCTGACGAAGGCACACGCCGGCGGTGCGCTCCGTCACGTCCTGAAGGGCCTGGTCCAGAATCTGCTCCAGGTCCTCCCTGGTCATAACAGTATTCATAGCAGTTCCTCCTCATCGGGCTGCTGTTGATTCTCCTCGCTGCTCCCCAGGGCCCGCTGAATCCGTTCCAGCAGGTCGTCGGGGAAAAAGGGTTTTAGGATATAGTCACAGATTCCCAATTTGATGCTCTCTACAACCGCATTTTTGTCCTCTACGCCGGTGAGCATGATCACCGGGATATCCGCCCGGTCCTCCATGCTTCTGATCTCCTGAAGGGTCTCAAAGCCGTCCTTCGGCATCATACGGATGTCCAGCAGGATCAGGTCGGGCTTCTCTGTCTCCAGGTATCGCAAAGCCCGGGAGCCGGTGTTTACCGTGACCACGTCATAGTAGTCCTCTAGAGCATCTGAGATCCGCTTCAAAACGATTGCCGCGTCGTCAATCGCTAAAATACGCTTTCTATTGGCCGCTTTCTCCGGTTTTATCATATTGCGCCTTCCTCCTCGTTAAGATTGCTCAAGAGCTGGCCCAGCAGTGCTTCCGCGTTGTCATCCTCAAACAGCTTCAGCTGTCCCTGAATCTCCTTCAGACTGTCCTCCACGTCCCGGGGCAGGGCGTGGAGCAGAATATCCTCCACCATGCCGGCGCACGCCTGAGACCGGAAACGCTGCAGCTCACCCAAGGCCGCCGCCACCTGCTCCCGCAGCTCATGGGCGGGCAGAGAGGGGCGCTTCTCCTCCTTGGAGTTATTTTGACTCCGCCGGTCCAGAAACAGCCCGATATTCATCAGGAGTTCCTCATAAGCCTCCAGCAGGGCGGGGAGCTGCCGCTTTATGAACTCTGTATCCCTCTTGGAGGCGGCGTTCTCCTGGGCCCGGGCCATGCTGGAGACCTCCATGGCCCCGATGTTGGCCGAGGCGCTCTTCAGGCCGTGTACCTCCACGCAGTAGCGGTCGATGTCGGAACGGGCCAGCTCATACAAGAGCTTGGACTTGCGCTGGCCGTCCATATAATACAGCTCCAGCAGATTGGCGAAGCCGGCCTCATCGCCGGCGCAATAGCGGGAGGCGGTCTCCAGGTCGATCCCCTCAATGGGAAAGACTTCCGGGTCCAGGGTGCCGTGGGGCTCCTCTGCCGTGTTCCCGGCAGCCCGCCGGCGCTCCTCCGGAACCCAGCGGGCCAGCAGGTCCCCCAGCTCCCTCCGGTCCAGGGGCTTGGGGATAAAATCCTGGAAGCCACGGTTCAGGAACTGCTCTCGCATCCCCTCCATGGCGTTGGCGGTGAGGGCAATGATAGCCGGAGCGGTGCCGTTCTCACCGCAGTCCCTGCGGATAATCTCCGCCGCCTCAATGCCGTCCATCATAGGCATCATATGATCCATAAAGATGATGTCATACCGGTTTTTGCGCACCAGCTCGATGGCCTCCGCCCCGCTCTCGGCCTCGGTCAGGTCAAAGGCGTAGCTCTTCAGGAAGCCCCTGGCTACTTTGCGGTTAATCAGGTTGTCGTCCACAACCAGCACCTTCATATCGGGGGCGGTGAAGGCCTCGGCGCGCTCCAGCTCGGCCTGGGGAATTTCCGGCACCTCTGCGGTGGAGCGCCGGTCTACAATCTTCTGGGGGATGGTGATGGTGACCACGGTCCCTTCACCATAGACGCTGTTCACATCGATGAGGCCGCCCATCAGCTCCACCAGATGACGGACAATGGCCAGCCCCAGGCCGGTGCCCTCCACGCTCCGGTTGCGCTTGGAGTCCACCTGGCGGAAGTCCTCGAATATCTTGCCCAGGTCCTCCTTCCGGATGCCGCAGCCGGTGTCCTCAATTCGGAAGGAGATAATCTCCTCGTCCTCGTTCTGGCCGGGCCAGCCGGTGACGCTGGCCTTCACATAGCCCTCCTTGGTGAACTTAATGGCGTTGTTGAGGATGTTTATGAGAATCTGCTTGATGCGCCCCTCATCGCCGTTGTAGCGGCAGGGGAGGGCGCCGTCGCACTCATATTTCATAACCAGTCCCCGCTTGGAGGCGGCCATGTCCATCATGCCCACCACCTCGTCCATCAAGGTCTTCAGGTGGTAATCGGTGTGGACCAGCTCCATCTTGCCCGCCTCCACCTTGGACAGGTCCAGGATGTCGTTGATGATGGCCAGCAGATTTTTGGCGGCAGACTGCACGTCCTTGGCGTGGGCGTATATCTGTGGGTCCTGGCACTCCTCCATAATGATGTCGTTCAGGCCGATGATGGCGTTCATGGGGGTTCGGATCTCGTGGGACATATTGGCCAGAAACTCGCTCTTGGCGATGTTGGCCTTCTCCGCCTGCTGGCGCACCCGCTTGATCTCGTTGATATAGGCCTTGATGTCGGTCATGTCCAGGATCAAAATGACGCAGCCCTGCTTCCGGCCGTTCTCATCCACAATCTGCTTGCTGTGGCACTCGTAGTGCTGCCCGTTGATGGAGAAGCTCCAGGGGATATTCTCATTGAGCATCTCCTCCCGGAAGTCCTCCAGCACCCGGATATTTTCTCCCAGCTTGTGGGAGGGCAGGCTGGTAAAGATGTGGGCGGCAGCCCGGTTGTAGCTGATGAGCCTGTCGTGGTCGTCCAGGGCGATGACCCCGTCTCCCAGGCTCTCCAGCACCTTTTCCGCCGCCAGGTGGCGGAAGTCGTAGTTGCGCCGGCTCCACACCACGATGACCACCATGGACATGGCGATGGCCAGCGTCATCGGGGTGAGGTCAAAGACATTGAGAAGCTTGAATATATAGCCGGCGAGCACCACAACGGGCAGGGAGGAGATACCGAGAATGGTCCAGTACTGGCGGCTGACCTGCTGGTCGGAGCGGAGCCGGACTGCACGGATCAGGGTATGGATGGAGAGCGCGTAGGGGATCACGACGCGGGTAAGCATAAACAGGGTGTACAGCGGGCCGTAGGAAATGCTGATGTAATGAAATCCGTCCGCGGTGGACAGCCATTGAAATTCCCGGTAGAACAGGCCGTTCCAGTTAAAAAATACCGTGGGCAGCACGAAGAAGTTGATAATTCCCAGGATGTGCAGCAGCCTTTTGGGCGGACGGGCGTAGCAATAGGTATAGGTAAACCAGCAGTAGCACAGCGGGACAAAGGCGGAGCCCACGTTTTCCATCGTCACGGCCGCCACGGCGGCCTCCACAGTGGGGGCGGTCAGCTCCAGCAGATAGCCCACATTCTGCACCAATGAGCCGCACATAATGAAGATCAGCAGTTTCTGCTCCCTGGCCCCGTCGCCATTGAGCAGCAGGATCAGGGCTACAAAGGTTAAACAAATTGCAAAGTACTCCAGCCCGATCACGAAGTTCACCATCTGTGTTGTTCACCTGCCTGCGTTGTTTATTGGCTTGTTTCGTGCTGAGTGTGAAAGCGTACTGTAATTTTTGTAAAATAACAATAGTATATTTTTATGGCAATGTCAAGCTGTTTTAGGGCGTGTCCCCTGCGGAATTTGAGGGAAGCATCAGGAAAAAATGAGACGTGTGGATGACACAAGCCGGTGATAACACCAGCGCCGTTTCCGCGTTCGATAAATGAAAACCGCAGGGACGATCTATTGTCTCCCCCGGGCCCGAAACCGCCGGCAGGGGGTACTTCCTTTCGGAGTACTCCCTGCCGGCGGTTTTTATTATTTCAAATACTCTCTAGGGTCCACGGGCTGGCCCTCCAGGAGGGTCTCCAGGTGGATATGGGAGGAGACACCCGTCTCCGCGATGGCGGTGGAGCCCACAGTGCCCAAAATGCCGCCGATTTCCACCTTATCGCCCTCCTCTACGGCCACATTTTCCGCCAGGTTGCAGTACCAGGACTGGAGTCCGCCGCCGTGATTCACCACTACAGTGGTGCCCATCAGGCCGTCGTGATAGACCTGCTCCACCGTCCCGGCGCTGATGGACAGCACGTTCACCCCCTGGGCGGCGGCGATGTCCAGCCCGCCGTGGGTGCGCCAGTCACCCAGAGTGGGGTCCAGGGACAGGGTCTCCACGCTGAAGTCCCGCAGGACGGCGCCCTGTACCGGCCAGGTGAAGACCTTGGAAAGCGTCTCCTTGCGCTCGGTGTCAGGTTCCGGGGCGGTGTCCTTCACCGGCTCGGGATCGTCCGGCTGCTGCGGCTGGACGGTGGGCTTGGTCCCGGTGTCGGCGGGGGGCGTGACAGCAGGGGCCTGAGTGCCGGGTGTGGGAACGGATGGGACGGCGGGGCGGGACACGCTCTGATCCGGGATGGTCACGGAGGCGTCACCCCCCACCGGCGCGGTGGAGCGGGTGCTGCCCATGACGGTTTGAAGCAGATAGTAGCCTGAAATCCCTATGGTGGCGACACACAGGAACAGGACGATGTAAAAGCCCTTTCCCATGGCAAAATCACCCAGTTTACTCAAAAAGTTCCGGTTTTTCAAAAAACCACCTCCAAAGCCTATTTTGGACAGGCCGGGGAGTGGTTATACATGGGAGGTGAAAATTTTCGTCCCCCTTGCAAAACCCGGAAAAAGAAGTTACAATGGGGAGGAAAACGGCGGAGCCCGCTCCGCCGCGCTGATTGGAGGTTATCATTATGATTGCAATTGCATCTGACCACGGCGGCTATCAGCTGAAAGAGCATGTTAAGGCCTATCTGGCCGCCAAAGGGATTACCTGTGAGGACTTCGGCACCAACAGCACCGACAGCTGCGACTACCCTGTGTTCGGCAAAGCGGCGGCGGAGGCCGTGGCCAGCGGCCGGTGTGAGAAGGGGATCGTGATCTGCACCACCGGTATCGGTATTTCCATTTCCGCCAACAAGGTGAAGGGCGTCCGATGCGCCCTGTGCGGTGATGTGCTGTCCGCCGAGATGACCCGCCGGCATAACGACGCCAATATGCTGGCCATGGGGGCCGCCATCGTGGGGACCATGACCGCCGAGCGCATCGTAGACGTGTTCCTGAGCACCGACTTTGAGGGGGGCCGCCACGCCAGGCGGGTGGGCCTGATGATGGACATCGAGAAATAGAGAAAAGCCCGCCCGCCGGCGGGCTTTTTCATGGGCGGACACATTTTAACAGAAGCTTCACAATTCCCGCCTTGACAGCAGGGGTGCCCTTCTGTATAATTCATGACAGCCTGTCATATTGCGACAACCTGTCATAAAGGAGGGAGACCGTGCCCACCGCAACATTTTTTCGATTGCCGGAGGAAAAGCGGAAGCGGCTGATTGACGCCTGCTGGGGTGAGCTGACCCGCGTGCGTTTTACCGATGTGTCCATCAATCAGATCATCACGGCGGCCCGCATCCCCCGGGGCAGTTTCTACCAGTATTTTGAGGACAAAGAGGACCTGGTCTGGTACTTGCTGGAGGATTTGCGTACTTATTTCGTGGACCTGCTGCGTAATATCCTGGTGGAGGCCGAGGGCGACCTGTTCGTCCTGCCCCTGCTGGCCTACGACCGCTTCATCAGCCAGCGGGGCCATACAGACCCCAAGCTGACCCTGTTTATTCAGCTGCTCCGACTGAACCAGGGGATTGATTTGCAGAGCTTTATGGCCGGGCCAAGCAATTTTCTGCCCGATGAGCTGTGGGAGGCGGTGGACCCCGGAAAGCTGCGTCAGAGCAGCCGGGAGTATGCCGATCAGGTGTTTCATCTGGGCTGCGCGGTACTGGGCTTCGCCATTGTGGAGACGCTGCACGACCCGGCGCGGTCTGCCCGGATACGGGAGATGACCAAGGTGCGCATAGACCTGCTCCGCTACGGCGGCGCGGCGGAGGGATACAAGGAGGTAACCGTATGAAAAAACAAACCATAGGCCTGCTTCTGGCCGGGGTCCTGGCCCTGTCCCTGCTGGGGGCCACGGTGCTGGCGGCGGAGGGGGATATCTCCGGGCCGGCCGGCTCCGCCGGGCAGGCGGAGGAGGTCCGGGATGAGGAGGCATCCGCCGAAGTCCCCGCGCCTGAGGAGGGGACGCCAGAGACGGGGACGCCTGAGACGGGGACGGAGGAGCCGGTCCAAGAGGAGGACGAGCCCTCCGGGCAGGAGCCGGTGGAGGAGTACATACCCGACCCGGTGGGGTCCATCTCCTTTGGCAACCTGAACCGCAGGATGCACGAGGGAAATCTCCAGGTCCTGGCCATCCAGGAGAGCGTGGATATGCTGGAGGAGATCGACTACGACGATCTGAAGGAGGACCTGCGCATCCAGCTCAACGAGCTGGCCAAGACCCAGTGGAGCCTGGTGGTGTCCTCAAACGCGATGATTCAGGCGGGTATGATGAGCGAATATGAGTACCACAGCTCCTATGACCAGCTGGACAAGGCCTACGACGCCGTCCGGGAGCAGTTCGACGCCATCAAGGACGGCGATATGCAGGCGGACAACGCCGACACGATCCGGCAGCTGAAAAACCTGCAGAATCAGATCATCATGGCCGGGGAGGTCACCTATATCGCCCTAGCCTCTATGGAGCTTCAGGAGGACGGGCTGGAGCGGCAGCTGGCCGCCCTGGACCGCCAGCTCACCGAGCTGGACCTGCGCTATGAGCTGGGGCATATCTCCTCTATGCAGCAGAAGCAGGCCCAGGCGGGTCGGGCGGCCCTGACCAGCGGCCTGTCCACCCTGCGGATGAACCTGGAGGCCTACAAGGGCCAGCTGGAGCTGCTCCTGGGGGCGGATATCACCGGGGACATCGCCCTGAAGGCCCTGCCCTCCGTTACCCGGCAGGACTTGGACCGGATGGACCTGGAGGCGGACCTGGAGACCGCCAAGGCCAACAGCTGGGACCTGTATGAGGCCACCGAGACCTACAAGGACGCCCGGGAGGAGTACAACGATCACGGCGGCGACTACGCCCAGACCTATAAGGGGGATAAACGGTCCTACCAGCAGGCGCGGCACACCTATTACAGCGCCAAATATACTTATGACAACACGGTGCAGAACTTTGAGCTGAATCTGCGCAACCTGTATCTCAAGGTGAAGGACTGCAAGCAGGTGCTGGACGCCGCCCAAACCGCCCTGGCGGTGGAGCGGGACAACTACGCCTTGGCCCAGCTGAAGCAGAGCCAAGGCAACCTGTCCCAAAACGGACTGCTGGAGGCGGAGGATAAGCTGAAGGAGGCCCGGGAGAAGGTGGCCGGGGCGGAAAATGATCTGTTTTCCGCCTACAACACCTACCGCTGGGCCGTGGATTACGGCATCATCAATTAAAGGAGACTGACCCATGAAGCACAGACGAATTTTTTCCCTCGCCCTGGCGTCGGCCCTGGCCCTGAGCCTCGCTGCCTGCCAGTCCGGCGGCGAGGCGGACGGCTCTCAGGACGCGCCCCCCGCCGGTGTGGCCGTCCAGGTACAGGAGGTAAAGGTGGACACCATCTCCACCGAGAACAACGTATCCGGCCGGGTGGTCACAGACGGGCAGGAGTCCGTCTTTGTGGCGGCCCAGGCCCAGTGCATCGCCCTCTATGTGGAGGCGGGGGACCAGGTCACCGCCGGCCAGCGGCTGTGTACCCTGGATATGGCCAGTACCCTGTCCTCCTACAACGCGGCCAATATCAGCTACCGGTCTGCCGTCCAGGGATATGAGGATCAGGCCGCCATCTTCGACAGGCAGATTGCCCTGGCGGAGAAGAATGTCAGCGACCTGAAGGCCCTGTTTGAGATCGGCGCTGCCTCCCAGATGGAGATCGACCAAGCGGAGCTGTCCCTCCAAACCGCCCAGGCCCAGCGCACCTCCACCCTGGCCCAGCTGGAGGCAGGGATGCAGAGCTATAAGTCCAACGTGGAGCAGCTGGCCGGAGTGCTGGAGAATGTGGACAGCCGGGGCAATGTGATCGCCCCCATCTCGGGCACCATCCTCTCCCTGAACGCGGCGGAGGGCGGTTATGTATCCCCCTCTGCGCCGGTGGCGGTCATCGATGGGGTGGATGTGCTGGAGGTAGCTGTCTCCGTCTCCGAGGCCCTGGTGCCCAAGCTGGCTGAGGGGGATGAGGTGGATGTGTCCATCGGCGCCCTGAATCTTCAGCTGGTGGGGACCATCAAGAAAATTGAGAGCAGCGCCAGTATGCAGACCAAGCTGTATAATGTTACCATCTCCATTCAAGAGGATATACCCGGCCTGCTGTCCGGCATGTTTGCCGACGTCTCCTTCCGCACCGACACCTCCGCCGATACCGTCGTCATCCCCACCGAGGCCATCCTCACCAGCAACGGGGTGCAGTATGTCTTTGTGGCGGAAAACGGCGCGGCCCGCTATGCGGAGATTGCCACCGGCCTGACAGGCAACGGCGTCACGGAGGTCACCTCCGGCCTGAAGGCCGGCGACATGCTGGTGACGGTGGGCCAGGCCTATCTGTCTGACGGTGACCCGGTGCGCATCGTCTCTGGGGAGGGCTGAGGCCGGTGAATAAAATCGCGAAATTCTGCATCAAGCACAAGGTCACCACCCTGATGGCGGTCATCATGATCTCCATCTTCGGTGTGGTCTTCACCACCCAGCTGCAGATGGCCCTCCTGCCTGAGATGGAGGCCCCCGCCGCCCTGGTGATGTGCTACTACAACGGCGCCAGCCCCTCTGACATGGAGGAGCTGGTCACCCGGCCCCTGGAGTCGGCCATTATGTCGGTGTCCGGGGTGGACGGGGTGAGTTCCACCTCCTCCGACGGGGTGAGCCAGCTGCAAATCACATATGTGGAGGGCACCAACCTGGACATCGCCGCCACCAAGCTGCGGGAGCAGTTTGACCGGCTGTCCCTCCCCGACGGGGCCATGGACCCCATCATCGTCAACATCAATATCGGCGATCTGATGCCCTCGGCCATGATTGCCCTCCAGGGGGAGGACCTGGTCTCCGTCCAGGCCCTGGCGGAGGACACAGTGGCCCCCGCCCTGGAACGCATCGACGGGGTGGCCCAGGTCACCATCTCCGGCGGCGTGGAGCAGCAGATCTCCGTGGAGGTGGACCCCACCCGGGCTTCAGGCTTCGGGCTGTCCAACTCCTACATCGCCCAGATGCTGGCGGCGGACAACCTGCTCTACCCCGGCGGCGACATGCAAAACGGCACCCAGACCCTCACCGTCACCACCAATGCCAAGCTCCAGACGGTGGAGGACGTGGCCAACCTGATCCTTCCCCTCCAGACCGGGGGCGCCGTCCGCCTGTCTGAGGTGGCCAACGTGGCCCTGGAGACCCAGGACCCGGAGGCCATCGCCAAGACCGACGGCTCGGCCTGTGTGGTGATCCAGGTGTCCAAGCAGTCGGGGGCCAACGAGGTGGCCACCGCCGACGCGGTGGTGGAGGAGATGGCCAAACTTCAGGCGCGCAACGGCTCCATCGTGTACACGGTGCTGTACACCGCCTCTGACTACATCAACATGGCGGTGAACGCCGCCATTCAGAACATCATCATGGGCGTGGCGCTGGCCGCCGTTGTGGTGTTCCTCTTCCTGCGCCGGTGGGGAGCCACCGCCACCATCGCCGTGTCTATGCCGGTGTGTATCCTCACGGTGTTCGTGCTGATGAACGTGTTCCACCTCACCCTGAACATGATGTCCCTGGGGGGCATCGCTATGGGTGTGGGCATGATCGTGGACAACTCCATCGTGGTGCTGGAGAACATCTACCGCTACTCCGCCGAGGGCCGCAGCCGGATGGAGTCCTGCGTGGAGGGCACCCGGGAGGTCTTCACCTCCCTCACCGCCTCCACCCTCACCACCGTGGCCGTCTTCCTGCCACTGGGTCTCACCGGCGGTATGGCCGGGATGCTCTTTGACGACTTCTGCCTCACCATTTCCTTCCTCATCCTGGGCTCCCTGGTGATCGCCATTACCCTGGTGCCCCTGCTGTGCTACTTCCTGCTGGACGAGAAGAAGGTCCACCAGCACGCCCTGAAAAAGGCGGAAAAAAAGGCCCGGAAGCACGCCGCCGGCAAGGCGGGCCTGGGCCACTGGCTGAACGAGATTTACACCCGCCTGCTGGGCTACTTTGTCCGCCGGCTGTGGGTGGGGATGCTGGCCTCAGTGGCCCTGGTGGCCCTCTTTATCGCCGCGTGCATGTCCACCAAGATGGTGCTCATGCCCGAGATGGACCAGGGCATGGTGCAGGTGTCCATCAGCACCCCTGTGGGCTCCGAGGTGAAGGATACCGCCGCCATTGCCGACCGAATCGTGGACATCGCCATAGACAACGTGCCCGAGCTGGAGTCCATCTACCACATCACCCAGCCCGAGACCTCCTCCCTGAACCTGGTGCTCTCCGACAAGGAGGACCGGGACCGGAGCAGCAGCGATGTGGCCAACGCCCTGCGGAAGCTGGTGCAGGACATCGCCGGCTGTGAGATTACCGTCTCCGCCTCTGACATGACCGCCCTTATGGGCAGCGGGGCGGACATCAGCGTGGATATCACCGGAAACGATTACGAGACCCTGACCATGATCGCCGATGACCTGGCCGCCCAGATTTCCCAGCTGCCCGACGCGGTAGACGTGGGCACCTCCGAGGCCAAGGAGGTGGAGCAGGTCACCATCACCATGAACCGGGAGGCGGCCTCCCAGTACGGCCTCACTGCCGCCACGGTGGGCGCTGCCGTCCGGTCGGAGCTGTCCGGCTCCACCGCCACCACCGTCACCATCAACAACAAGGAGCTGGACGTGGTGGTCAAGGGAGACAGCCGGTCGGCCGCCAGCCTGGACGCCCTGAAGTCCATGCCCATTCCCTCCGCCTTCGGCGGAACGGTGCCCCTGTCCGCCGTGGCCCATGTGGGCATTGAGCAGGCCCCCCAGAGCATCATCCGGGTGAACCAGTCCCGGCAGCTCTCTGTCACCGGCGACACCATCAGCGGCGACACCACCGCCATTACCCGGGAAATCAATCAAATCCTAGAGGCCTACACCCTCCCCGACGGCTACAACGTGGAAATCTCCGGCGCCTATGAGGACATGATGGACAGCTTTGGCGACCTGCTGCTGGCCCTGATTGTGGCCATGGGTCTGGTGTACTTTGTGCTGGCCTCTCAGTTTGAGTCCTTCCTCATGCCGGTCATCGTGATGATGATTCTCCCTGTGGCCTTCACCGGGGCGCTGTTCGCCCTGCCCCTCACCGGCCGGGACCTGTCCATGATCTCCCTGGTGGCCCTGATTATGCTGGCCGGCACGGTGGTCAACTCCTCCATCATCCTGGTAGACTACATCCGCCAGCGCCGGGAACAGGGGGAGAGCCGGGTGGATGCCATCCTCCACGCCTGTCCCCTGCGCGTCCGCCCCGTGCTGATGACCACCCTCACCACCATCCTGGCCCTGGTGCCCATGGCCCTGGGCCTGTCCGAGGGGGCGGCGGAGATGATGAGCGATATGAGCATCACCATGATCTCCGGCATGGTCGTTTCCACCATTGTCACCCTGCTGTTTACCCCGGTTTACTACTCCGTTATCGACGATTTGAGCCACATCTTCTCCCGGAAAAAGAAAAAGGGAGGGCCTCCCGCCCAGCCCCCTGCTGGGGAAGCGGCCATTCCTGTCACAGCGAAATAGACGCAAGAAGGCCCCGCCGGTTGGCGGGGCCTTACTCTGTTCATAAAACCCCGTCCCCCGCAGGGCCAGGCTCCTTGGGCAAAGGGGCTGCCGCCGCCTGAAAGGCGGTGGCTGAGGAATTGTACTTTGCGAGGCAAAATGTACAATGTAAATAAAATTTGCAGAAACCTCGGCTATTTCATACATTCCGGCTCTGCCTGCATCTGTCCTGATAAAAACCGCTGGCAGCAGCGCCGGCACGGGCCTATCTCTGAAAGGCTCTGATGAGACGCAGGATATCCGACAAAGTGTCGCGGTAGTTCTCTGCGCACTTGTGGGCGTATTGGTCGAAGGCCACCGCCTCCCGGTCTATGCCGAACATGGCCGTAACCCCCAGCTCATAGGCGGACTGGGCGCCGTCCGCGATGCCCCCCACAATGGCGATTAAGGGGATGCCCTGGAGAGCGGTCCGCTTTGCCACCCCGGAAATCACCTTGCCCTGAACGCTCTGGCCATCAATGCGTCCCTCGCCGGTAATGACCAGGTCCGCGCCCTCCAGGCACCGGTCAAATTCCACCAGGTCCAATACGGCCTCTATTCCGGATTTCAGGCCGGCGTTCAGAAAAGCGACGCAGCCCGCGCCCATTCCCCCGGCCGCTCCCGCGCCGGGATATTCGGCCAGGGACAGCCCCAGCTCCCGTTTCCAGCTGGCGTCCAGGCTCTGAAGCTGGCCGTCCAGCCGGCGTATCATCGCCGGATCCGCTCCCTTTTGGGGGGCGAATACGCAGGCGGCTCCACGGGGGCCAAACAGGGGATTTTCCACATCGCACATAGCTGTGATCTTCACATGCTCCAGCAGCCTCTTGGTCTCGGACAGATCCATGCGGCCGATTTGATCCAGCGTTTGCCCCACCGGCACAAATTCCCTGCCGGTCCGGTCGTAAAATTTTACGCCCAGGGCCGCGGCGCAGCCGCATCCCCCGTCGTTGGTGCAGCTTCCGCCCAGGCCCAGCAGCACCTCGCTGCATCCGGACTCCACCGCGTGGCGGATGACCTGCCCCACCCCATAGGTGGTGGTCACCTCAGGATTCTTTCGTTCCCCCACCATGGGCAGGCCGGCGGCGCAGGCCATCTCCACCACCGCTTTGCCGCCGATTTTGGCGTAGACCGCCTGGACGCTTTCGCCGTAGGGGCCGGATACTGACACTGTGACCGGGACAGCGCCGGCCGCCTCCATAAAGCAGGCCACCGTGCCCTCTCCCCCGTCCGCCACCGGGATGGTGAGTACCTGGCACCGCGGGAAAATATGGGGCACCGTCTCACTGGCTATCCTGCATATCTCCAGGCTGGACAGGGTGCCTTTAAAGGAATCAGAGACAACAACGCACTTTTTCATCCTTCGTTACCGGTTGA
Source organism: uncultured Oscillospiraceae bacterium (assembly GCA_910578735.1). GTDB lineage: Bacteria > Bacillota > Clostridia > Oscillospirales > Oscillospiraceae > Lawsonibacter. Next base: position 81,139 of record CAJTSQ010000005.1, on the reverse strand, counting down.
CCACATGGATGGGAGCGCCGGCCAGATACGCCCTTATATTGTCCGCTGTGGTGTCCATGATCCGCTGGCGGCTCTCCTTGGGGGCCCAGGAGATATGGGGGGTGATGATGCAGTTTTTGGCCGTGAGCAGCGGGTTGTCCGCCTTGATCGGTTCGGTGTAGACCACATCCAGCCCTGCGGCCCCCATTTTCCCGCTGTTCAAAGCGTCCGCCACGTCCTGTTCATCGATCAGCTGGCCTCTGGCGTTGTTGATCAGGATCACACCGTCCTTCATTTTGGAGATTGTCTCCCGGTTGATCATCCTGGTGTTCTCCGGGGTCAGGTTGCAGTGCAGGGTAATGACATCAGACTGGGCATAAAGGGTATCCAGGTCGGTATATTCGGCCAGCGCCCGCCCGGAGTCGTTAGGGTAGAGGTCGTAGGCCAGCACCCGCATCCCCAGCGCCTTGGCGACCCGGCCCTCGGCCTGTCCAATACGGCCAAAGCCGATAATGCCGATTGTCTTCCCCTCCAGCTCAATCAGGGGGTAATCCCAGTAGCACCAATCGGCGCAATTAGCCCAATGGCCGGCATGGACGGAGGCGTCATGGTGGCCGATGTGGTGGCAGGCCTCCAGCAGCAGCGCAATGGAAAACTGGCTCACCGAGGCGGTGCCGTAGGTGGGCACGTTGGAGACGGGGATGCCCCGTTCTTTGGCGCAGTCGCAGTCGATCACGTTATAGCCGGTGGCCAGCACGCTGATCATTTTTATATTCGGGCATGCCTCCAGAACGTTGCGCGTGAGGGGCGTTTTGTTGGTGACCACGATTTCGGCCCCGCCGATCCGGGAGATGATCTCAGCTTCATCGGTAAGGCTTGTGCGGTCGTAGACGGTCAGCCCGCCCAGTTCCCTCAGGGCGTCCCAGCTCAGGTCCCCGGGGTTTTCCGTATAGCCGTCCAAAATTACAATGTTCAAAATCCTTCCCTCCCAGAATCGGTTTAGAGCTTGTCGGCGATTTCCCGCAGCTTGGGCCCCTGGGTATTCCAGAAGGTCCGCAGGGCGTTGACCTGATCCCCAACGCAGAAATGGCGGACGCCCAGGTCGATATAGTACTGGGCCGCCTCGGCGTTGGGAATTTCGCACCGGGGCTGAACACCGTGCTTCAGGGCGGTCTCAATCATTTTGCGCTCTGCAGCCTTAAACTCGTCTACACACTGATCCCGGTTCAGCCCACAGCTCATGCAGTAGTCGGAGGGCCCGAACTGAACCATGTCCACGCCGGGGATGGAGCAGATCTCATCGATGTGGTCCATCGCCGCTTTTTTCTCAATCATAAAGCACAGGACAATGTCGTCCACACGCTTCGCGTGGTCCATCTGGGAGATATGGGATTGGCCGCCGATAAAGCGGTTGTTGGGATAGCCAAACATCCCTGCAGAGGCCGGCGTCTCAGATTTCATCATGCGGACGGTCTCCCGCACCTCGTCCGGGGTGCGGTGATCGGCAAACATAATGGCCTGAAACCCAGACCCCACGGCCTTCTGCGCCACAAAGCCCCGGTTCTGAAAATCCACCTTGATCATGGTGCCCATCTCGTTCAGCTCAGCAGCCCGGCAGATATTCTGCAGGTCCTGAAGGGTATAAGGGGAGTACTCGGCCACAAACTCCATGTAGTCAAAGTTTCCGTTCTGCCCCAGCAGCTCTGTAAAGAAGGGGTTTGTGCTCCACATGCGGGTGGCCACGGAGGAACCGTTCTCGTTGAGAATTTTTCTCAGCTTGTTGAATTTCATAGACATGTCTTGCAATCTCCTTTCAAATCAGGTCAAACAATGATCCTTCGGATGATCCGAATCAGTTCGTCATAGCTCCCCAAAAACCCGTTGAGTGTGTGGCGGAAACCGCCGTAATTGACAAATTCCTCCGGGGCCATACCCTTTTCCTCAAAGGATTTGCGGAATTCGGGCAGGGTATTGAGCTGCTCCAGGTACCGCTGGGGGACCGGGTCGCCGATGTGGGCCTCCACAGGGATGCCGCATCCGTTCAGCTTCTTCTGCCAGCCGTAATTGATGGTCATGCAGAGGTCGCCGCCCAAAAGCTGCGACCAGTGGTGGTGGTTCCGGCAGGCCGCCATCAGCAGGCGGGTGGTATAGCCCCGCTCCTGGTAGATGCGGTAGGCCTCCTTCATCACGGCCACGCCCGCCCAGTCCAGACATTCCGGGTCGATCACAACGTCGGAGCTGTCACACCAGTCCCGCAGCCAGTCATCGGTACGGCCCATCATCAGGGTGCAGACAGGGGACATCTCGTCCACGGGGAGCCCCTCCGCCCGCCGGCGGGCCAGCCCCCGCTCCACCGCCTCGGCCACCGCCGCGGCCTGCGCCACTGTAAAGCAGACGGTGGCGTTGATGCTCACCCCGTGATAGGTGGCCTCCTCCATGGCCTGAACGCCCGCCTGGGAGGCCGGGATTTTCACCTGCATGTTCTCGGCCAGGCCGTGGATTTCCAGGGCCTGGTCCAGCAGGCGATGGGCGTCACGGTAGTATTTGGCGTTGGTCTGCATGGACAGCCGCCCCTTTTTGCCCCGATGGGCGCGAAATACAGGGAGCAGTTTTTGAGCGCGCAGGGCGCTGATCTCATACATCAGCTTCCAGGCCAGGTCGTCCTCAGAGGCCTCCGGGCACTCCCGGGCCAGCTGGCGGACGCGGGGTTCCCACATCTCCAGCTCGTTGGCGATTACGCCGCAGATGATTGTGGGGTTGCTGGTAGCGCCGGAGATGCCCCGCTCCAGGCCGTAATTCAGCTCTTTCTCCCCGCAGGAGTCCATCCAAATGTCGGTATTTGGAAATTTTACAGTAGTTTCATGCAGTTTGTCCATGTGCTCTCGTCCTCACTTTTGATAAATGGTTTCTTCGATTTCTTTCACTTTTTCCCTGGCACCGGAAAGAAAGGCCTGCCGCCACTCCTCCAGTCCCTGGGTGAACCCGGTGCTCAAAAAGCGATCTGCCATATCGCAGCCCAGCTGTTCTCCAATCATCCATCCGCCCATGGTGAGAACATTTGCGTCATTGATGGCCCTGCACTTCTCCGCGGCGTAGGTGCTTTCGCAGACCGCCGCATAGACGCCCTGATATTTGTTGGCCACCACAGCCATCCCCATTCCTGTGCCGCAGATCAGGATGGCCCGGTCATATGTGCCGTTTTGGACCAGGGGGGCCACGGTGGAGGCCACCTCATAATACGGCATTGCCTGCTCCGGGTCAAGAGTTCCCAGGTCGTCCGCCTGGACGCCCTGCCCCGCCAGGTGGTTCTTCACCGCCTCTTTTAGGAAAAACCCGGATTTGTCAGAACCGATTGCCAGTTTCATTTCCATGCCTCCCTCTTTTGAGTGCTGCTGTGAACCGCCTGAACAATGTCCTGAGCGGTCAGCCCATATTTCCGCTGCAAAAATTCAGTGGAGCCCACTTCGCCAAAGTGGTCCTGCACGCCGACGCGGGTCAGCGGAACGGGGCATTCTTCCGCCAAAACTTCCGCCACGGCGCTGCCCAGCGCGTTCAGGACCGAGTGGTTCTCCGCCGTGACCACGGCGCCGGTTTTTTTGGCGCTGTGCAAAACCAGGTTCCGGTCCAGGGGCTTGAGGGTGTGGATATTGATAATCTCCGCGCTGATCCCCTCTGCTTCCAGAAGCCGGGCCGCCTCCAGCGCCTCGGCCACCATGATGCCGGTGGCAAAGACGGACACGTCCCGCCCCTCCCGCAGAACCACGCCCTTGCCCAACTGGAAGGGGCTGGCCTCATCGTAAACCTGAACGGCAGCCCGGCGCAGGAGCCGGATGTACACCGGCCCGCCGTGGGCCAGTATCTGCGGAAAGGCCAGGCGGAGCTGGGCGCTGTCCACCGGCTCGTAGATCAGCATCCCCGGAATATTGCGCATGATGGCCATATCCTCCATGCTCATGTGGGTGCCGCCGTTCAGCTCTGCGGTCACGCCGGGGTCGCTGCCCACGATGACCACCTTCAGCCCGGCATAGGCCACGGACAGCGTCACCTGGTCGCATACCCTCCGGCTGGAAAAGGCGGTGAATGTATGGGTGAAGGGGAGCTTTCCCATGGCCGCCATACCGGCGGCGGTGCTGATCATGCTGGCCTCCGCGATGCCTACGTTGACCATCCGGTCAGGCAGCTCCTGCTGAAAGCGGTTCGTGCCTGCCGCCTTGGCCAGGTCGGCCTCTACCAGGACGATGCGCGGGTCCTTTTTGGCATATTCCAGAAGGAGGTCCACATAGGTCTCCCTCAGCCACCTGGTTTCTCTTGTCATCACGTCTCGTCCTCCTCCAGCTGCGCCACTGCCTTGCGCCACATTTCTTCTGTGATACTCATGTTGTGGGAGGCCACCTGATTTTCGCAGAACCAGCCCCCTTTTCCCTTGATCGTATCCAGAATAATCATGGAGGGGCGGCCCTTTACCTTCTGTGCGTTGTCAATGGCCTTCCAGATGGCCCTGACGTCATGGCCGTCCACCGACTGCACATGCCAGTGAAAGGCCCTCCACTTTTGGTCCAGGGGGTACAGCCCGTTCACGTCCTCAATATAGCCGTCCAACTGCATTTTGTTGTAGTCCGTGAAGGCAATCAGGTTGTCCAGCTTTCGGGAACCGGCCAGCATAGCGGCCTCCCAGATCTGTCCCTCCTGAGATTCCCCGTCTCCAATGACCGTATAGACGCGGCAGGGGCGGCCGTCCATTTTTCCGGCCACCGCCATCCCCACCGCGCAGGAGAATCCCTGCCCCAGAGATCCTGTGGACATGTCGATCCCCACGGTGCGCAGCCGGTCGCAGTGGCTGGGCAGATTGGTATTGGGCCTGTTCAGGGTGGACAGCTCCTCCCGGGGGAAGAAGCCTCTCAGGGCCAGGGCAGAGTAGAGGGCCGGCCCCCCGTGTCCCTTGGACAGGACAAAACGGTCCCGCTCCTCCCAGGAAGGGTCCTCCGGATTGATCCGCAAAACCTTGAAATACAGCACGGACAACAGCTCGCACAGGGAGAGGCTGCCGCCGATATGCCCAACGCCCAGTTCCCCGATGCATTGCAGCGTCATTTTACGGATCTGGTTGGCGGTGCGCTGAAGCTCGGTCAATGTTTGATCCATCTCTGTCCCACCCCTTTTCTACAGGATAGAGCGGAGCAGTGCGGAAACGGTCTCCTCGTTCATCGTGGCCGGGGTGAGCTGGATGATGGCGGCGCTCAGGCCAACCTGAGCGATGTGAGGAATTGCCTCCTCCTTCACGCCCAGCTCGTGAAGCCGGACAGGCATCTTCATGCTGACCATCAGCGCCTCAATGGCGCCGGACAGAGCCTCGATGGAATCATAGCCCAAGGTCTTGGCCAGGGCGGTCATTTTGTCCTGGGCTTTTTCGCCGCTGATACGGATGAAAGCGGGCAGCGTAACGGCGCAGGCGGTTCCGTGGCTGGCGCCGTACTCTGCCGTCAGCGGAAAGCTGACGGCATGGATGCCGGTGGTTCTGGTTTGACTGAAGGCGATGCCCGCCAATAGGCTGGCGAGGTGCATATTGCCCCGCGCCTGCTTGTCGGAAGGATGGTCGTAGGCGTTTTTAATGTTGGCCAGCACCAGCTTCATCGCCTGCACAGCCAGACAGTCACAGATGGGCTGGCTGTCCCGATTCCAATAGGCTTCAATCGCGTGGCAGAAGGCATCCATGCCGGTGGAGGCGGTAATCGGAGCGGGCAGGGTATAGGTCAGCTCCGGGTCCAGCATGGACACGTCGGGCCAGAACTGGTGATTGACCATGGGCATCTTGACGTGGGTCTGCCGGTTGGTGAAGACACCCACATTGGTCACCTCGCTGCCGGTTCCGGCAGTGGTGGGAATGCAGATCAGCCGGGTCTGCCGGGGGGAGAAGGTGCGGGTCCCGCCGCTGTAATAGTCGTAGATACTGCCCTCGTTGGTGGTCAGGCAGGAGACAATCTTCGCCACATCCATGGAGCTTCCCCCGCCGATGCCGATCACGGTCTGGGCCCCCAGCTCTCTGGCCGCTTGGGCGGCGGCGTCTACGCTCTCGCAGGAGGGATTGGGCTCGATATCGGAAAAATAGGCCACCTGACAGCCGGTGAGGCGGCCCCCGATGGCCTTGGCGGTCCCGTTTTGATACAGGAAGGGGTCGGAAATAATCAGAACACGGCTGCCCTGTATGTACTCCTTAATATCGCTCGTGGCCCCGTGGCGGAAGACGATCTTGGAGGGCATACAGTAGTCAAATTGACGCATGAAAAATTCCTTCTTTCTTGAATAACGTTAGGATTTCTGCTCCTGGCGGCGCTGTTCCGCCAGGATGCTCAAAGCGCCCAGCAGAACGATCCCCATTCCCAGATACTGCCCCCCTGACATGGCATCCCCGAACAGCAGGAAAGAGAGCAGGGCGGAGACAATGGGCATCAGCAGCAGAAAAATTTTGACCTGCCACACCGGAAACCGGCGCAGATTGGCGTAGTAGACAATGTAGATCAGGGTCTGCCCCAGGCCGGACAGCAGCAGCGCGCCGGCCAAATAGCGGTTTTCCAAAATGACCGGCATCTGCCTGATGTCTCCCAAAGCGGCCGCGGTGATGAGAAACAGGAGCATGGTGACAAAGTTGTTGTAATAGGCCACCACACTGTCGCTGACCGGATTAACCGGGTCCAGCTGGACGCTTTTGATGACGAAAGCGTTGATGGAGACGAACAGGGCGCTGAGGATGAAGAATATGTTGCCCGCGTTCATCAGTTCCAGCTCGGCCGGATCAATCCCCAGCACAAGGACCACGCCAAAGAGCATCACAAAGGTGGCCGCCCAATCAAACCGCGAAAACTTCTGCTTGTATACGATGACTGAAATCAGGTTTACAAACAGGATGTCGCACTTGAGCAGAACCGTCCCCAGGCCGGCGGAGGCCATGCTCAGTCCAAGGAATGCGGTGGCGTCCAGGAGAAAGCCCAGAACGCCGATGCAGATCAGCCGCCGCCAGACCACTCTGACGCGGAACAGCGCGCCCAGCTCTCCCCTCCGTGCCATCAGCGCGGTGAGCAGCAGCATGGTAATCAGCCGGATCACAATTCCCACGCAGAAGGTGGACAAAAAACGCAGGGCCTCGTGGGAAGCCACATAATAACTGCCCCAGATCACGGGCAAAAGCAACAGGGGAAATATGTTTCCTTTCATAGGCCCGGTTGTTGTCACTCCTTTGTCCGGGCGTTGATCCCGGTAGTAGTGGCCGGTCAGACAAGCTGCCGTCCCTTCCGGACCGCCTCCATATGGATGCGGGCCAGCTGCGTGATGTGGCTATAGTTCTCCCGTTCCACATCCCGGGCAGGGATTACGGTGGGACAGGTGCCCACCACCTGGACGCCGGCGGCAAAAAACTCCGGAATATTCTCGGGGGTGACGCCGCCGGTGGCCATAAAGGGGATGTAATTCAACGGTCCCCGCAGATATCTGATGTAGTCGAAGCCCATACTGGCCGCCGGAAACAGCTTGACAATATCCGCACCTGCAGCGTAAGCCAGGGCGGCCTCTGAAGGGGTGAACGCGCCGGGGGAGACGAGCATCCCCAGTTTTTTCGCGGCCTCGATAACCGGGACATCGGTGTTGGGGGATACAATATAGGACGCGCCGGCATCGTGCGCCGCTTTGACCTGTCCGGCCGTCATCACTGTGCCGGCGCCCAGGACCATCCTGTCCCCCACACGGCTGTAGATAGCGTGCAGGCTCCGGGCCAGCAGGGCCTGCGCGTCCTCCCGCCGCTGGTCGAAGGTGACCTCAAAGAAACGGACACCGCCCTCACACAGAGCCTGGGCCACATCTGCCAGTTTGTTCTCCGGCAGCCCCCGGGCGATGGCCACAAATCCCGCGTCCAAAAGCTCATTCAGCATGTTGCGCATGGTTTGCCCCTCCTACTCTACCAGTTCCTTCGCTGTTTTTCCGCGCATCAGGGAGAACACGATGGACACCGCTGACAGCAGGATAAAGACAACGCAGATCGGCTTGGTGAAGAAGGTCGTCCAGGTCCCGGACAGCTGAATCGCCTGGCGGAGATTTTTTTCCGCCATCGGCCCCAGAATCAGGGACAGCAGCAGGGGTGTGACAGGGTAATCCGCCTGAATCAGCACATAGCCGATAATGCCCATGGCAATTGCCACCCACACATCGAAAATCGCGTTGTTAGTGGCATATACGCCGGTGACGCTGACCACAAGCAGAACAGGAATCAGCACGTTGACCGGTATCTTGGTCACCTGGGAGAAGGGCTTGATAAACACCTTGGCCTGGAGGAACATGAAGATGTTGACAAAGAGAAGGCCGATAATAATGGCGTACATGGTGGTGCCGTGGGTGCTGAAGAGCATAGGCCCGGGGACCAGTCCCTGCATGGTCAGAGCGCCCAGCAAAACGGCTGTAATGGAGTCTCCGGGAACGCCCAGCGTGAGCAGGGGAATCAGCGTGGCACCTGTAACGCCGTTGTTGCCCGCTTCAGAGGCGCTGATGCCCTCAATGGAACCGTGCCCATACTCCTCCGGGTGCTTGGAGGCCCGTTTGGCCTCCTGATAACTCAGGAAGGAGGCGATCGCGGCTCCGGTGCCGGGAATGGCGCCGATCAGTGTGCCGATCAGGCTGGATTTGACAATGGTGGGCACACATGCTTTCAGCTCCTTGTTGGTCACCTTGTCGCCCTTGACCTCGCCCACCTCTCCGACGGGGATATTGATGTCCCGCACCTTATTCAAAATTTCAGAGAAGGCAAAAAGGCCAATCAAAGCGGGAATCAGTTCGATTCCGCCCTCCATATACATGTTCCCGAAGGTAAACCTTGGAACACCCATAATGGAGTCGATTCCGATGCAGGAAATAAAAATGCCCAGCGCCGCCATAGACAGTCCCTTCAGAAGGTCCTTGCTGCAAATTGCGGCGATGATCGTCAGACCAAACAGCGCAAGGGTGAATTTTTCAGCGGGTCCAAACTTCAGGGCAAAGTTGGCGATCTGAGGCGCCAGAAACAGCAGCATGACCGCGCTGATCAAGCCGCCGATGGTGGACGCTTTAATCGCTATATCCAGTGCCCGGCCGCCCTGTCCGTTCTGGGCCAGCGGATGGCCGTCCAAGACGGTGGCGGCAGAGGCCGGCGTGCCCGGCGTGCGAATCAGGATGGCGGTAATGGAACCGCCGTAGGTACCCCCGCAGTAGACACCCAGCAAAAGCAGAATGCCCGCGGTGGGATCCATTCCATAGGTCAGGGGGAGCAGTACGGCCACACCCATGGTGGCGGTCAAGCCGGGCAGAGCGCCCATAATAATACCCGCGCACAGCCCCACATTCATCGCGATAAAGTTATCTATGGAAAGGAGCGACAAAAATCCATTGACAATATTCTCCAAAGCTCTCCCCTCCTTACGGCAGCATTACATAGAGAAGGTTTTTAAAGATGAAGTAAATCACCATAGAAAATCCGGAAACCAGTACATACTGATACCACTTCCGCACGCCCAGGATGAACAGAAGGACGTTGACGGTCACCAGGGTGGAGATCACGTATCCAATGATAGGCATACAAAAAATGTATCCCATCACCAGCACCAAAATGAGGAGCACCCGCATCTGGTCCTTGGGGGCGGTTTTCTGCACAACGGCTTCACTGCCGCTGGCCGCCTCCCTTCTGTAACGGAAGTAGTTGGTAATCAGCGCGATGGCGTTGACTGCAATCATAAGCCCGGCGGCAATATACGGGAAGAAATCAGGACCCATCTGGACGGAGGCGTTCACACCTTTCACCTGAGTAGGGATCAAAAGCGCGACCGCAATACCGCCGGCGATAAATATGATATTCAGGATCATATCCTTGACAAGTTTTTTCATAGCGGTCTCCTTTGTTTTTGTAAAATGTACGCGTCCCGCACACCGTGTGACAGGGACGCGTACAAGACTTATGCGTTATTTCCCAATCAGGGCAACGGCCTTATCATAGCAGGCGTCCATCTGCTCCTGATAGGCGGCGGTGACATCCTGACCATAGAGCGGAGTGAGGTTCAGGCTCATGTTCTCTGCCAGGGCCAGAAAATCGGGGTCGGCATAGATCTTTTCAAATGCGTCCACCAGCACATCAATAATGGCCTGATCGGTGCCGGCGGGGATGAAGAAGGCCTTCTGCACGTTGAAGAGCGTCTCGATTCCCTGCTCCTCAAAGGTCTGTGTATTGGGGGACCACTCCAGCTTGTCGGGGCCGGTGACGCCCAGGATTTTCAACGTGCCGCCCTCCACATTGCTCTTGACTTCGTAGGGGTGGACGGCGATGGCCTCAATGTGGCCGCCCAGCAGCGCGGAGATGCACTCAGACGCGCCGCCGGAGAACTGTACCATGTTTACAGTGATGCCGGCCTGGTCGTAGACGTCGTAGGACAGCAGCTCCATCAGGGAACCGGCGGCGTTGCCGGTGGCGTTCAGGGCCTTGCCCTTGTAGAGCTCGGCCAGTTCGGCAATGTTGTTGGCGGGACAGTCGGCGGAGACCACGATGCAGATCTCATCGGTGGATACCTTGGCCACGCCCTCAAAGCTGTCCAGGGTGTAAGATACATCGCTGAGAATGGGCTGAGTCAGGAACACGCCTGTGGTGGCCAGTACAAAGGTGTAGCCGTCATTGGCAGCCCTGGCAGCCTCGGTGATGCCGATCACACCGCCGGAGCCGTCCCGATTTTCCACCACAACGGGCTGGCCCAGATATTTCTCTGCAACAGTGGCAACAGCGCGGCAGATCTGATCGGAGCCGCCCCCGGCGGACCAGGGACAAATCAGCTTGATGGTCTTGGTGGGGTAATCAACTGTGGCGGTGCTGCCGGAACCGACGGGGTCGGGCGCGGACTGAGAGCTTCCGCTCGTGTTCTGGCTGCCGCTGGGCTTGCCGGAGCAGGCGGCCAGGGTCAGGAGCATACAGGCGGCCAGGGTCATGGAAAGCAACTTTTTCATAATTTTCCTCCTAAACTTTTTTATCTTAATCACCGGATTCCCCGGTGGTAAGATCAGCGGTTCACAATATGCCTGCAGCCGCCGGTACTCAAAATTTCCAATGCGCTGTCAATGGCCATGCGCCCCATGGCTATGGCGGCCTCCCTGGTGTTGCCCCCGATGTGGGGCAGAAGCACAATGTTATCCAGTTGGAACAGGGGGCTGTCCTTCAGTGGTTCTTCGGAGTAGACGTCCAGCGCGGCGCCCATGATCCGGTTGTTTTTCAGCGCGTCGTAGAGGTCGCTTTCATTGACCAACGGCCCGCGGGCGGCGTTGATCAGGTAGGCGGTGGGCTTCATCTTCCCCAGTGTCTCCCTGTTGACGATGCCAATCGTCTCGGGGAGGACGGGAAGGTGGAGGGTGATGTAGTCGCATTGAGTAAATATTTCGTCCAGCTCCGCGCGCTTCACATTGTGCTGTTTGGCAAAGCTTTCGTCAAAATAGGGGTCGTAGGCGCAGAGCTCCATAGAGAAGCCGGCGGCCCGCCTGGCCACGCCCTTGCCGATCGCGCCCAGGCCCAGGATGCCCAGCTTCTTGCCCTCCATACTCAGGCCGGTGTAACGTTTCCAGCTTCCGTCACGCACGCTTTTATCCCCTTGGGGGATGTGCCGCGCAATCGCGATCATCATTCCAATGGCCAGGTCAGCGACTGCGTCGGAATTGGTGCCCGGTGTGTTGGTAACCGCGATGCCCCGGGCCTTGGCCGCCTCCAGATCCACCGAATCATAGCCCACCCCAAAACGGCAGATGGCTTTCAGCGTATCGGGGGCCTGGGCCAGAACATCGGCGGTGTAGGGCTCCAGGCCCGCTATAATCGCGCCGGCTCCCGCCCAGAGCTCCTTTAGCTCCTCCACCGTCATGGTGCGGCCATAGGGGTTGAGGACAACCTCATCCGCAGCGTTTTTTGCGGCCTCAATCAGGCCCTCCATGTGAGGCTTGCTGAACGCCGGGCTGGTAATCAGAATTTTCATATTTTTTCCTCCTTGTTCATAGCTCGAGGCGATATCATGACCTGCGGCATTTTACGGTCTGCCGTTCAATAATCGTGTAGGGGAGCTTGATTTCCATTGGGGTATCATAGCGCCCTTCGATTTGGTCGATCAGCATTTGGGCGGAGACCCGCCCGAGGTCCGTTTTTGGAATGTAGACCGTGGTCAGCATGGGCGTTACATAGCGGCTCAGGTCAATGTCGTCAATGCCGATGATGGATATATTTTCAGGCACGGAAAAATTCATAGATTGCAGTGCTTTCATGGTGCCGATAGCGGTGGAATCATTGGCGCAGAAGAACGCTGTGGGAAAATCGTCGGTCCGTACCTTTTTTCGCACCTTTTCACAGGCCTGGTCCATCCCCAGGGGACTTTCCACAATGTATTTCCAGCTGAACTCCAGGCCGTTGTCCTTCAGCGCGCTGTGATACCCCTGGTAACGTATCTCACCCGCGATTTCTCCCACATAGCCAATTTTTTTGTGCCCGCAGTCGATGAGATACTGAACCGCGCTTTTGGAGGCGGAAAAGCCGTCGCAGACCACCTGGCTGTATTTGAAGTTCTTCTGCGGATTGAGGCTGCAATAGATCATGATTTTAAAATGCCGGTGCAGATAGTCTAAAAAATCCTGCTTGGCTTTTCCCAGGATGATGATGCCCGCGATATGGTCTCCTGTCAGCGACTCGATCACAGTGGGGTAGTCCATGTTGTAAACAGAGATCAGGTATTTCAGGGTATACCCCTGCTGGAGAACGGCGCTGGAAATCACCTGGGATATCTCACTGAAAAAGGGGTCGCTGGAGGCAAAGGGCCGGGTTGTCAGGCAGGCCAGAATTTTGTTTTCCAGATAGCGGGGGGATTTGGCGGTGCTGCCCAGCTTGAGCTGCCGGGCAGAGTTGTTTGGAACGTATCCCAGCGCACGGACGGCCTTCCATATTTTTTTCTTGGTATCCGTACTGGCTCTGGTGCAGTTGGGGTCGTTGATTACGCGGGAGACGGTTGAGATTGACAGTCCGGTTTCGCGGGCGATATCCTTTAGGGTGGCCATACAATTCCTCCTTACAAAATGAAATAGGCCAGACAGTGTCTGCTGTGCGCTCTTTATAGCAGACAAAAATGGACTGCCAATGAACGGGATTTTTTGGTAAATCTGTCAGGAGGACTTTTGTATGATACAAGTATAGCATGGCCGCTTCTCTGGTTTTTCCTTGGATGAGGCAAAGGTTTGTCCTTTTTGACATGCGGCTTTGCTGATATTTCGATGTTTTCGGACGGCAATTCACCTTATGCCGCCTAGTTTTTTGTGCGATTTGCCGAAGCCTCACACGCCGCCTAAATCATCGCCCTTCATACACAGATGGGCCGCCCCCAGTTTAAAGGTCTTGGGCAGCGCCAGAATACGCGGGTCCGGCCCGACGTATTTTTTCTTTGCGTCCTCCAGCGCATCTTCAAAGGTGGCCCTGGTTTTCAGCCCCATCCCGCGGGCGATTCCTGGCTCCTGGGCCCCCACAATATAGATGGCACTGGTGTTCATCTCCGCGATGTGGCCGCAGCTCATCATGGAAAAACCGTGAAACGGATGGAACGCGTTGGCAAACCGGTATTTGCGGATGTATTCCTCGTTGGTGGCGAAGTACTCTCCATAGCGGTCCATATCGGGCAGAATGTTCATATAGTCGTGCTGAAACATTTCATACAGCTCTCGCAGATAGGGCCAGCGCTCATCGTGGAAATATCCGTTGCAGATGGAGGAACAGATGATGACACAGTTGTCCTTCATCACCCGCTTATGGCGGATGACCTGGGCGGAGAGGGCCTGCATCATCTGGATGGGGTTTGTGCCCATGCCGTCCCCGTAATGAAAATTCTGGGGCATGCCAAACACCATAACATCGTATTTTTCCTCCGCATAGGGGACGTAGGTGCGCCTGTTGGCCACCTGCCAGCCGACCGGCTGCATTTCGGCGGCATAGCCGCTGAAAACGGCGATCTGCCGGGAGAGGGTATCCAGGACGGCGTCACAGCAGAAGAAGGGGTGGCCCATCCTGTCCTCCATAAGCATTCCGATCTCATCAAATTTGTTCCGCATAAGGCTGTGGCTGGAGACGGGGGTAAAGTCATCCCGGTGCATCACTTTGGGAACATGGTGGCTCGCGATGGAACGCCAGTGGGTAATGCCGGTGGCGCAGTGCTTGTAACCGCCGGAGTACCCCCCGTAGGGGTTTCCCTGGATGTGGCCGATCAGAATGGGGATATCGCAGTCAAAGACATATTTGTTCATCAGCACCGGATCTCCCCGGTCTGTCAGACCCAGGTCCACCATATGGCTGTAGTCCTCGCTGTCGTGGCTGGTGATCTGATTGGTGCAGTAGAACTCGTCAAAGAGCTCCCGGCCTAAAATGGCCTGCATCTCGGACACGGTGGCCCGGGGGTGCAGTCCGTTGGAGAACAGAAGCAGAATGTCTTTTTTTTCCACGCCGGCGGCGTATAATTCATCCAGGCAGGCCCGAATCGCTACCTTCCGGTGAGCTGTTGGCTGGCAGCCGCCTTTTACAATATCCGGAATGACAAATACCGCTGTTTTTCCCGGGCCGGCAAGCTCTCTCAGAGGAGCCATTCCAATCGGATTCCGGATGCTCTCCAGAACGGCGCTGTAGAGGCTGTCCCAGTCCTGGGGCAGGCAGGGCGGATCGGGGACAGTTTCACCGGGGATAAATACGTCGGTGCTGTCTGGCAGTTCGGCGCTCATCAGTCCATGGCCATACTCAAACTCAAGTTTCATTGCGCTTCCTCCTTGTTCATTATTTTCCCAGATAGGCGCGGATAATTTGGATATATTCCTCCGGATAAAAACCGATCTCCCCCTGGAACCGGGTCAGGGCAATCAGGCCTCCGTCGATCTCGTCAATGGAAGCCAGCATGGCGGCGTTGTCCAGCTTCAGGCCGCCGCCGTAGACAACGTCCGCTCCGCCGGTCACTTCCTTGACAAAACGGGCAACTTTGGTGATGTACGCCCGGTCGGCGGGGGTTTTGCCGGGCCCGATGGACCAGATGGGCTCGTAGCCGATGACCACGTTTTCGGTGTCCACCCCGTCCAGGCCAACGCGCAGCTGCCGTTCCAGCACCTGCTCCCATCTGGGCTGCTCCTCACTTGTTTCCCCAATGCAGTAGAGAACACTGAGCCCCCGGGCGGCGGCCTGCTTGATCTCCTGATTCAGCAGCCGGTTCACGGCGTCCGCGTCAGACACCCCGGCCTGCGCTAAGACCCCCATTTTGTCGCTGCGCTCCTCACAGTGGCCAATAATTGTGGAGGTACAGCCCATCGCTTTGGCGGCACTGGCGGTGCGGTTGGTGGTGAAGGCGCCAAAATTGCCCCCTGCCGAGGTGTCCAGCCGGTAAACGCCCTGGCAGCCGATTTGGAGGGGGTTTTTCTCGTCCCGGGCCTTCAGGGCGCTTAGAATATGTGCCTCGGGAAAATACTGGACAAACTCTGCTTCATCCGGACAGTAGTCCTTCAGCGCGCTCTGCGTGTTGGCGACAATATAGCCGCCCCAGTCTTTTACGTCAGACAGCCGGTTTACCCCGCCATATTGAACCGGAACATCAAAGCGCTTTAAATTCAGATAGATGTGCTTCAACTTAACCTCACTCCTAATTTGCGGATATTGATCAAAAGATATACTTGATGAGAGTATATCGCAGAAAACAGCTGCTTTAACAGGGAAGCAGGGCAAACGTTAGCTCTATTTGGTGAAAAAATGAAGGCAAATTCTGATAAATTCAGGCCGTAAAGAGGGAAATATGCCGCGTTTTTGCCCTTTTGAATGGAACGGGCCGCGCTCCCGCCGCCGCCGTTTTAGTTGATTTCCCGAAAGGAAGCCCCGCGCTTTCCGAAGAAAGCGCGGGGCTTATTTGACCGATCAGGAGGCCTTGGCCACCGGAGGGAGGGGCTTTTTCACCTGTTTTTTCCGGGGCCCGCGGACTCGGGGCGGAGGCGTGACCCGCCAGTTCAGGCTGGTCCTGTTGAACACCGGCTCACAGACGTACAGCACCGCCGGCATCAGGAAAATGCTCACCAGGGCGGAGATGAGGGCGCCCCGGGACAGCATGACGCAGATGGACCCGATCAGGTCGATGGAGGAGACAAAGGACACCCCCAGGGTGGCGCAGAACAGCACCAGGGCGCTGGTGACAATGGAGGCGTCGGAGGAGGCGGCTGCGATTCGGATCGCCTCCTCCCGGCCCTTTCCGGCCCGCAGCTCCTCCTGGAACCGGGAGGTCATGAGGATGGCGTAGTCCACCGTGGCTCCCAGCTGGACGCAGCTGATGATGGTGGGGGCGATGAAGGGAATTTCCGTCCCCAAAAAGTAGCAGCAGCCCTGATTGATGAAGATGGCCAGCTCGATGGTGGCCACCAGCACCAGAGGGACGGTGACCGACCGGAACACAAAGGCGATAATCAGGAAGATGGCGGCGATAGAGATGTAGTTGGTGATCTGGAAGTCCACCGAGGAGGTATCGATCAGGTCACGGTACATGGCTCCCTCTCCGGTCATCATGGCCGCCGGATCGTAGTCATGGAGGACCGCGCCCATCTGGTCCAGCTGCTTTGCCACTTGCTCGGTGGCGGGCTCATAGCTGGAGTTGATCATCATCAGCTGCCAGCCGTCCTGGCGCAGCATGTCCTTGACGCCGCTGGGGACAAAGAAGTCCGGAATGCCCTCGCCCAGCATGCTGTGGTAGGACAGCACCGAGGTAATCCCGGGGATGTCCTCCATCCGCCGCTCCAGCTCCTTCATGTCCGAGGCGGAGATGTCGTCCCGCAGGACCACAAAGTGAGAGGTGGCCATGTCAAAGTCGTTTTTCAGCTTCTCGTTGCTGACGATGGAGGGCAGGTCCCGGGGCAGGGACTCGTCCAGCTTGTAGTAGATCTCCGCATGCCGCTGGGCGTACACCGCTGGCAGGAACAGCAGCAGGGTCACCGCCGCCATGGGCACCCTGTGCTTGATGATAAAGCCGTTCACCCGGTCGAAGGAGGGAATGAGGGTTTTGTGCCTGTGCCGGTCAATCTGCTTGTCGAAGATGAGCACCAGAGAGGGCAGTACCAGGATCACCGTGGCCACCCCCAGCACCACCCCCTTGGCCATGACGATGCCGATGTCCCGGCCCAGGGTCAGGCGCATGAAGCACAGGGCCAGAAAGCCGGCGATGGTGGTCAGGCTGGAGCCGGACAAAGACCGGAAGGCCGCGATGATGGCCTGGGTCATGGCGTCCCGCTTGTCGTCATGGAGGGCCCGCTCCTCCTCGTACCGGTGGTAGAGGAAGATGGAGTAGTCCATGGTGACCCCCAGCTGAAGGACGGCGGCGATGGCCTTGGTGATGTAGGAGATTTCCCCCAAAAAGATGTTGCTGCCAAAGTTGTAGACCACCGCCATGCCGATGCTGGCCAGGTAGACAAAGGGGAGTACGGTGGACTCCAGCGTCACTGACATGGCGGCCAGGGCCAGCAGCACCGCCAGGCCCACAAAGATGGGCAGCTCGCCGTCCATCACGTCCCGGGTGTCCTTTACCACCACCGAGAAGCCGGCCAGGAAGCAGTGTTCGTTGCACACCCGCCGTACCTGTTCGATGGCCTCCATGGTCTCGTCAGAGGCGCCGGGGTGGTCGTACTGGATGAGCATCATAGTGGCCTGACCGGAGAAAAACATATCCCGGAAGCTGGCGGGGATCATCTCCACCGGCACCTGGATGCCCACCAGGTTGCTGACCCAGATGGCATTGGAGACATGGGGAATGTCCTTGATGTCCTGGATCAGCCTGTTGGTGTAGCCCGCCGGCATTCCCTCCACAATGAGCATGCTGGTGGCCGCCATCTGGAAGGGGTCCTCCAGCATCTTCTCCCCCTGGGAGGAGGGCAGGTCCTGGGGCAGGTAGGAGAGGATGTCGTAGTTAATACGGGTACCCACATAGCCCAGGGCGGCGGGAATCAGCATGAGCAGCGCGATCAGCGCCACCAGCCTGGGCCTTCGGGTGAGCTTATAGGCAATTTTTTCCACCATGGGGTCCTCGCTCCTTTCAGTGGAAGATACCGCTGATGGCGGTCCAGAAGTCCCGGAACATCTGGACGACACGGTCCCAGAAGGTGGTGGGCTCCTTTGCGGAAAGGAGCTCCGCCGTCTGTTCCGCCTGCTCCGCCTTGATCTCCTGGGTGCGGATGAGTACCTGGACGCTGGAGGGGGCGGGGTTGCGGCTGTCGGTGAGGGAGACGGGCCGGGCTTCGGCGTCCATCAGCAGGATGTTGTTGACGTCGCCGGTGTACTCGTTCCAGGTCTCCTCGATGATATCGGTGATGGTGGTCTTGGCGGAGCGCACGTCATTGGTGGCTGCCATGGCCTGGGCGGTCTGGCGCAGGGTGGAGGCCAGGCCGCGGAGGGTCTGCCGGGTGCCGGCGTCCAGCTGGCTGCCGGAGCGCTTCATCAAGGACTCGGTGTCGGCCAGGGCCGTCTCCAGGTCCCGGAGGACGGTGACGGCGGAGGTACTCAAAGTCCCCACATTGGCCACGCCCTCCTGGAGGGTGGCCTCATACTCGTCCAAAATGCCCCGCAGGGTGTCTATGTCGCCGAGAATGTCCCGGATTTTGCCCGAGGACTGGCGCAGCGCGGCGGACAGGTCCTCTGCACTGTCAATCAGGTCCACCAGGTCTTCTACATCGTCGCACAGGTCGGCCAGCTCGCCCACCACCCGGCCGGTGGGGCGGGTGATCCGGTTGATGGTGCTGTTCAGCTCGCTCTGTATGGCGTTGATCCGGTCGTTGGCCGCGTTCATGGCCTGGTCCAGGCCGCCCACAATCAGGTCCACCGCCGCGCCGCCCGGCGTCTGGCCGCCGGAGGAGGAGCCGCCCGGCGTAGGCGCGGGATGGTCTTCGGGTGTGGGATCCTCTGCGGGCGCGGGCTCCGGATCACTGGCCGGCGCGGGCTCCGGGTCGGAGGCCGGCGGCTGGGAGGCGTCCAGACAGATGCTGCCGCCCGCCAGCGCACCGGACATCAGCCCTGCGGCGGGCTTGAGCCGGCCGGTGAGGGACAGCCCTGCCGCCAGAGCGTCCGCCGCAGGTTCCGCCTCCTCCGGGAGCGGGGCCTCCGCCTCCGGGGCACCCTGTTCCGGCGCTGGCTCCTCAGAGGCCTGTGCCGCCTGGCCGCTGGGGGCCGGCTTGACGATGGTCCACAGGTCGTTCATCTGCTTGGCCTGCTCTGCGCGGTCCCTGTCGGACAGGCTGGGGTTTTGCTCCTTCAGCAGAGTGTCGCAGAACTGCTGGAAGCTCTGCTGATGGAGCGCATCCAGGCTATCCTTGGCGGCTTTGGCCTCCTGCCACTGCTGCTCCATTCCCGCCGCTGCCGCCTGATCCTTCGAAAGACGCAGCAGGTCATTGATGCCCGCAATTTCCTCCGGCGTTTTTCCCTTGAGAGCCAGCATCTGATTGAGGTATGTCGCGTCGTCCGAGCTGTAGATGCCGCCGATCTGTTTGGTTTTTTCCACCTTGCCCTTCAAGTCCAGGTCGTTCCGGTCTCCGCTGCTGCTGCCGCCCACATGGGTGTCGCCCAGGGCCCGCTGGAGGGAGCGCAGGCTGCTCTTCATGTCGGCCAGGCCCCGGACCACCTGCCGCACGTCGGTGGCGCCGCTCTCCAGCTGCTCCAGGGCCTCCTCCAGGGCCTCCAGCTGGCCCTGGAGGGATACCGCCGTGTCGGTCATCTCCCCCAGCACAGCTTTGGAGCTGGTGATGGTCTGGCTGAGGGCCAGCGTCCGCTGCTCCACCGGCTCCAGCAGGTCGGCGATGCTGGACAGGTCTCCCCGTACCACCCCGGCGTCGTCATAGAGCAGGCCCTTGCCGCCGGAGATGGTTCCCCGGGCCGTGTCCAGCTGGTCCAGCCCCTTGGCGGAGGCGTACAGCCCGCCCTGAATGTCGTTCATGGCGTCCAGCAGGGCGTCCAGGCTGCCGGACAGAGCCCGGTAGTCCTCCTCCAGGTCGTCTTTGCGCTGGCTCAGCTTGGCGATCTCCTCCAGCTGGTCCAGGGTGGCGGGCACCATCAGGACAGTGAGGCCGCCAAAGGAGAAGTCATTGCTGCCCACCCGGATGGAGAAGTGCTTTTCCTCCCCGGGCAGGGCCATAAACAGGACGGTGCGCAGGTTGCCCACCAGCTGCACCTGGGCCCCCGGGGCCTCCAGGGCCAGGATGTCGTCCTGATTGAACAGGGCCATAGCCTCCAGGGTGTAGTTATATCGGGCGTAGCTGCTGGCATAGGGGTTGGGCACCAGGTCCAGCAGGATCTCCACCACCCCCGTCTTTCCCGCCAGCTCCTCCGCCGGGGTGGGGACGCCGTTCAGGGTGTAACGCAGGGTGATGGTCCAGGGCAGGCTCTGAAAGGGCTGGGCCGTTTTGCCCTCAAAGTAGAAGTGCTCCGGGGCCTGGCCGAATTGAAAGGCGGTGTGCCCGGCGCTCATGGTGATGGGGGTGTTGTCGGTGAGGTTGACCACCTGATCGTAGGTGCCGTAGTCCACAAGGGAGGAGGCCCCGTTGAGGGAGTAGCTCTTCACCACGCTGCCCTCCATCAGGTTGCCATAGTAGTCCAAGGTGGCGTAGTAGGCCTCGTCATAGGTGGGGGTCACCCCGCTGCCAATGGGCGCGGCCAGCGCGGGTCCTGTGCAGCTTGCCGCCATCACTGCAGTCATCATCAGGGCGAGGGCCCGTCTCTTGGGGTTGCGTCCGGTCATGAAATATTCCTCCTAACGTTTCCGGCGGCCCTTCTCCGGGCCGCTGTGTACTGGTTAACCCCGATTGTAATCAAGACATTTTCCGGGTTCAATAGGCAGGCGAGGGGAAATGCCTAAATTTTCACCATGGGAGCGGGAATGGATGAAAATGCCGGTTTGGATGCGCAGGGAGTGAATTGGTCATATCAGACAAAAAGAAGCGCCTGTTTTTTTGCAATCTTCCGATTCTTTCCACTGCGGCCAATTTTTACTTGCGCCCTGGGGAGATCGGTGCTATTATAGGTTTGGAAACGGTTCCGGTAGCGTTTCCAAAAAGACGAACCATACAGGCGAATATTTTATAGGAGGAAAATGAAATGAGAACAAGCAAAAAAATTCTGGCCCTGGTCCTCGGCGCGGCTATGGCGCTGTCCCTGCTGGCTGGCTGCGGCGGGAACAACAACGCCTCCAGCGGCAGCGGCAGCAGCAAAGGCAACAACAGCACCGACAGCGGCCGCGTCTACTGGCTGAACTTCAAGCCCGAGCTGGACGAGACCGCTCAGGACCTGGCCAAGGCCTACACCGACAAGACCGGCGTGCCCGTTCAGGTAATCACCGCCGCCTCCGGCACCTACCAGCAGACCCTCACCGCCGAGATGGATAAAAACGCGCCTCCCACCCTGTTCGTTATCGGCAACACCGCCGGCGTGGCTGACTGGGGCGACTACGCCATGGACCTGACCGGCACCGCCATCGCCAATGAGCTGAACACCGACGCCTACAACCTCTATGACGACGCCGGCAAGCTGGTGTCCATCGGCTACTGCTACGAGTGCTATGGCATCATCGTCAACCCCGACCTGGTGCAGCAGGCCGGCCACTCCATGGACGAGATCAAGGACTTCGCCTCCCTGAAGGCCGTGGTGGAGGACATCCACACCAACGCCGCCACCCTGGGCTTCGACGCCTTCACCTCCTGCGACATGGACGACTCCTCCTCCTGGCGCTTCACCGGCCATATGGCCAACCTGGAGTACTTCTATGAGCAGAAGGACGACCCCTGGACCGAGTGCCCCGCCACCATCACCGGCGCCTATATGGACAACTTCAAGAACCTCTACGACCTGTGCATCAACAACAGCTTGACCGCCCCCACCGACCTGGCCACCGGCGGCCATGACGCCGCGCAGGAGTTTAAGGACGGCAAGGCCGCCTTCACCGTGCAGGGCTCCTGGGAGTACGCCGGCTACGCGGAAGCCGTGCCCAACGCCACCATGATCCCCTACTACTGCGGCGTGGCCGGCGAGGAGAAGGCCGGTCTGAACTGCGGCACCGAGAACTGCTGGGCGATCAATGCCAACGTGTCCGAGGCCGACCAGAAGGCCACCATGGACTTCATGGTGTGGCTGGTCTCCGACCCCGACGCCTCCGCCAAGATGGTGGAGCAGCTGGGCATCCTGCCCTATAAGAATGCCGCGGAGTCCTCCAACGGCTTCCTGACCGACGCCGCCGAGTACACCGCCAACGGCTGCTACGTGATGCCCTGGGTCACCAACTACCAGCCCAACGTGGACGAGTACCGCCGGGGCCTGGTGGCCGCTCTGAACCAGTACAACGCCGACCAGTCCGCCGGCAACTGGGAGAACGTCCGCACCGCCTTCGTAGACGGCTGGGCTGTGCAGTATCAGAACGTCAACGGCTGATCTGAAAACCACGCGCTTTTCCTGTAAGCCGGGGCGGGCACTTCGCCCGCCCCGGTTTTCTGCTTGTAGGGGCGGATACCATCCGCCCGCAACTCCACACTGTACACTGTGCAAAAAGCAGGCGCATACTATGCGCCCCTACAAAAAAGATTAAGGAGCTGATACCGTGAAAATGAAGATCACCAGCAGCAACTCTGTCCAGCGGGCCACCCGGCGGTGGGGGCTATTCTTCCTGGGGCCGGTGACGGCGGCCTTTATCATCGGCTTTATCTGGCCCTTCCTCCAGGGCATCTGGCTGTCCCTGTGCCGGTTCAAGACCATCTCCAACGCAAAATTTATTGGCCTGGATAACTATGTCAAGGCGTTTAGCGACGTGGGCTTCCGCCACGCCTTCTGGTACACCACCATGTTTACCGTGGTGTCCCTGGTGCTGATTAACGTGCTGGCCTTCGCCGTGGCCTATTTCCTCACCCAGGGCATCAAGGGCAGCAATCTGTTCCGCACCGTATTCTTCATGCCCAACCTCATCGGCGGCATCGTGCTGGGCTACATCTGGTCCATGATCTTCGACGGCATCCTCAGCTGGTGGTCCACCTCCATCCTGCTGGAGAGCAAGTACGGCTTCTGGGGCCTGATTATCCTCATGTGCTGGCAGCAGGTGGGCTACATGATGATTATCTACATCGCGGGGCTGCAAAACGTTCCCGGGGAGATGCTGGAGGCGGCCCGCATCGACGGCGCCACCCGTGCCCAGACCCTGTTTAAGGTGACCATCCCCAATGTGATGCCCTCCATCACCATCTGCATGTTCCTGTCCCTCACGAACGGCTTTAAGCTGTTTGACCAGAACCTGGCCCTCACCGGCGGCCAGCCCTTCATCATCCAGCCCGGCGGCACCACCATCAAGACCACCGAGATGCTGGCCCTGAACATCTTTAACACCTTTAACGCCTCCGGCGGCTCCTCCCAGGGTGTCGCTCAGGCCAAAGCAGTTGTCTTCTTCGTTCTGGTGGCCGGACTGGGCCTGTGCCAGCTGGGCTACACACGCAAAAAGGAGGTACAGCAGTAATGAACGCCAAGAAAACGCTCTCCGCCGAGGCCCGCCGCAAGACCATCCTGTCCACCGTGCTGGCCGTCATCTGCGTCATCTATGTGCTGCCTGTGGTAGCGGTGGTTATCAACTCCTTCAAGCTGAACACCTTTGTCAAAACCGACACCTTCGCCCTGCCCACCGGCGAGATGTACGCCGGCTTTGAGAACTTCATCAAGGGCATGACCTTCGGCAACTACCCCTTCGTCAAATCAGTGGTATACAGTGTGGTGATTACCATCCTGTCCACCGCCCTGATACTGCTGTGTACCTCCATGGCCGCCTGGTATATTGCCCGGGTAAACTCCCTGTTCTGCAAGGCGCTGTACTTCCTGTGCGTGTTCTCCATGGTGGTCCCCTTCCAGATGGTCATGTTTACCCTGTCCAAGACGGCCAACACCCTCCACCTGAACACCCCCTGGACCATCCCCATCATCTACCTGGGCTTTGGCGCGGGTCTGGCCATCTTCATGTTCGTGGGCTTTGTCAAGTCCATCCCCCTGGAGATTGAGGAGGCCGCCGCCATCGACGGCTGCGGGCCCCTGCGCACCTACTTCTCCGTGGTGGTGCCCATGCTCAAGCCCACCATGGTGTCTGTGGGTATTTTGGAGATTATGTGGGTGTGGAACGACTTCCTCCTGCCCTACCTGGTGCTGGACAAGAACCTGTACCGCACCATCCCCATCCACATCCAGTACCTGAAGGGCAGCTACGGCACCGTGGACCTGGGGGCCACCATGGCCCTGATCCTGCTGTCCATCATCCCGGTGATTGTGTTCTACCTCACCTGCCAGAAGCACATCATCGCGGGCGTGGCCGCCGGCGCGGTGAAGGGATAAGCGCTTGCTGCAGGGGCGGCCTTTGCCGCCCCTGCAAAGGCCTTGCATTCCGCAGTCAGATATGCTAAAATCGCTCTGTTAATGGAGAAAGAAGGGACATCTGTGACCATTAAGGATATCGCCAAACTGTCCGGCTGCGGCGTGGCCACCGTGTCCCGTGTGCTCAACGGCCATCCGGACGTCAGCGACGAGACCAGGCGGAAGGTGCTGGCCGTGGTGGAGGAGCAGGGCTTTCAGCCCAACAACAACGCCAAACACTTGAAGCAGCAGGCCAGCAGCAGCATCGCCATCATCGTCAAGGGAATCATGAACATGCTCTTTGCCGACCTGGTGGAAAAGCTCCAGGCCCTGCTCCGGGACGCCGGCCAGGAGGCCGCCGTCTACTATCTGGACGAGGATGCCAACGAGGTGGCCTTTGCCTGTCAGCTGTGCCGGGAACGCAGGCCCATGGGAATCCTGTTTTTGGGCGGCGACCTGGAGCTGTTTGAGGCGGGCTTTGCCCCCATCGCCGTCCCCTGCGTGCTGCTGACCAACACCGCCAAGGAGCTGAGGTTTGACAACCTGTCCTCCTTTACCACCGACGACGGGGCGGCGGCCCAGCAGGTGATCCGGCTGCTGGCCGGGCGCGGCCACCGGCACATTGGCCTGCTGGGGGGCAACTGGTCCTGCTCTCAAATCAGCTACAGCCGCCTGATGGGCTGCCGGGACGCCTGCCTCCAGCTGGGGATCCCCTTCGACGTGGACCGCCAGTGCGAGCCCTGCCGCTACTCCATGCCTGAGGCCTACGCCGCTACCAGGAAGCTGCTGGAGCGGTGCCCTGAGCTGACGGCCATTTTCGCCGTCAGCGACGTGATGGCCCTGGGGGCCATCCGGGCCCTGCGGGACATGGGGAGGCGGGTCCCTGAGGACATCTCAGTAGTGGGGTATGACGGCATCGTCACCGGCCAGTACTCCCTCCCACGGCTTACTACCGTTCGCCAGGACACCCAGCAGCTGGCCGAGCGGGGAGTGGACGCCCTGCTGCGGAGCATCCAGCGCCGAAGCCCCCCTGTGCATGAGCTGGTCCCCTTCCACCTGATCGAGGGGGAGAGCGTCGCGCAGCTCAACTGATCAAAGGGCCGCCCCTCCGGCGGCCCTTTACTTGATATTGATGAGAGAAAGGTGAAAAACGTGAGAAAAGCAGGAGTTCTTATGCCCATCTTCTCCCTGCCCTCCCCCTACGGCATCGGCACGCTGGGGAAAGAGGCGAGAAGATTTGCCGATTTTTTGGCCGAGGGGGGGCAGAGCTGCTGGCAGCTGCTCCCTGTGGGTCCCACCAGCTACGGCGATTCCCCCTATCAGTCCTTCTCCTCCTTCGCGGGCAACCCCTACTTCATCGACCTGGATGCCCTGGCGGAGGAGGGCCTGCTGGAGCGGCAGGAGTTTGAAAGCCTGGATTGGGGGGAGAACCCCGAATATGTAGACTATGGCCGCCTGTACGCCGCCCGCTACCCTGTGCTTCACAAAGCCTGCGACCGCCTGCTGGCGCAAGGCCGGCCCGACTTCACCGCCTTCTGCGAGGAGCAGAAGGACTGGCTGGAGGACTATGCCCTGTTCATGGCCCTGAAGGGCAAACACGGCGGCGCCCCCTGGTCCCAATGGCCCAGGGAGCTGCGCCTGCGGGATCCCGCTGCCCTGGACCGGGCCCGGGCGGAGCTGGCCGGGGAGGTGGACTTCTGGAGGGGGGTCCAATACCTCTTTTTCGGTCAGTGGCGGGCCTTCAAGGCCTACGCCAACCGCCTGGGACTGTCTATCATCGGTGATCTGCCCATCTATGCCTCCGGAGACAGTGCCGACGTGTGGGCCGGCCCGGACCAGTTCCAGCTGGATGAGGACGGCCGGCCCACCGAGGTGGCCGGCTGTCCTCCCGACGGCTTCTCCGCCGACGGCCAGCTGTGGGGCAACCCCCTGTTTGACTGGGAGCGGATGAAGGAGGAGGGCTACGCCTGGTGGCTGCGGCGGATTGCCTTCCAGTTCCAGCTGTATGACACCCTGCGTATCGACCACTTCCGGGGCTTCGACGCCTACTACGCCATCCCCTATGGGGAGAACGGCGCACAGAACGGCCGGTGGAGGCCCGGCCCGGGCATCGACTTTTTCAAGGCTGTGAACAGGACCCTGGGCAAAAAGGACATCATCGCCGAGGACCTGGGCTTTCTTACCCCCTCGGTAAAAAAGCTGCTGAAGGAGGCGGGCTACCCCGGCATGAAGGTGCTGGAGCTGGCCTTTGACAGCCGGGATATGGACAGCGGCTACCTGCCCCACACCTACCCCGCCCACTGCGTAGTGTATACCGGCACCCACGACAACGATACCATTCAGGGCTGGCTGGCCTCCGCACGCAGGGAGGACAGGGACTACGCCAAAGCCTACCTGCGGCTGAACAGCCGGGAGGGCTGCCACTGGGGCATGATGCGCTCGGCCTGGGCCTCCCCCGCCGGCCTGGCGGTCATCCAGTTCCAGGATCTGCTGGGCCTGGGCAGCGAGGCCCGGATCAATACGCCCTCCACGCTGGGGGACAACTGGAAGTGGCGGACCCTTCCCGGCACCTTTGATGAGAAGCTGTCTAAACGGCTGTACCGGGAGATGAAGGTATATCAGCGGCTGCCCAAGGAGAAGAAACCGGCCTTCAGTTCCAAGAAGACCAAATAGGACACCATGCAGGGGCGCACAATGTGCGCCCCTGCATGGTTACAAACTTTAAAGTTCGCCTTTTCCATCCCGCAGAAGCCAGGCAAAGCCGTTGGGCCACAGCTCGACGGAGCGAATGCTGTCATAGTGGGTCCCATACATCAGATCGGTATAGGCTCCCTCCCGGTCCGCCCCGGCCCGGACAAACTGGTTGCTGAAATTGAACAGGCAGATCAGCTCCCGGTCTCCAGCCCGGCGGCACAGGGCCAGCACTCGGGAATCCCCGCTGTCCTCCACCTGGACGTCGGCGTCTCCGTCGAAGCAGGGCTCCCCGGCCCGGATAGCCTCCAGCCGCCGCAGGCCCTGGAACAGCTTGCCCTGGCGGGAATTCGGCTCCCTTCGGAACTCGGCCAGCTCCCACTGGAATTTTCCCCGGTGAATATACCGGCTGTCATCCCGCTTTTTGGGGTCGTTGTGGTAGGTGTAGTCGTTGAGCTGGCCCACCTCGTCCCCGCTGTAGATCACCGGGATACCGCTCTGGGACAGCATCCAGGCGTGGAGGGTGAGGTCGCAGGCCACCGCCTGCTCCAGCTTGAAGGGGTTGCCCTCATACTCGGCGGCCTCTATCCCGCACAGGGAGGCCACGGTGCCGCACAGGCGGGCGTCCCCCAGACGGGGGTCGTCGTTGTACAGTTCACCCCGGGCGC
This sequence comes from uncultured Oscillospiraceae bacterium, assembly GCA_910578735.1. GTDB lineage: Bacteria > Bacillota > Clostridia > Oscillospirales > Oscillospiraceae > Lawsonibacter. The sequence continues at coordinate 53,377 of CAJTSQ010000005.1, read as the reverse complement.
TGCTGCCCGGAAAATTCCCGGTAAACCAGTTGTTTAAGTACCGCTTGTGGGCCACCTCGTTGATACCGAACCGCTCTCCCAGCCAGGGGTAGTCCAGCCCCCAGCCGATGTCGTCGTGACAGCGCAGGTAGTTGAGGAACAGGAAATCCTTGGGCAGGGCGCACAGAATTTCCATTTGCCGCTTTAAAAGGGAGGCGTCCCCTGTGGCCAGGGTGTGCCATGTGGTGGCCATGGTGGTCACATTGTAGAGCATATGGCACTCGGGCTTCTCCGTAGTGCCGAAGTAGGGGGCCACCTTGGCCGGCTCCATCACCACCTCCCCCAGGAGGAGGACGCTGGGGCAGACGATCTCGCACACCATGCGCAGCATCCGGGCCAGGGTGTGGACCTGGGGGAGGTTGCGGCAGTTGGTGCCCAGCTCCTTCCAGATGTAGGGGATGGCGTCCAGGCGGATGACGTCAATGCCCCGGTTGGCCAGGAAAAGGAGGTTCTCAGTCATGTCGTTGAAGACCGCCGGATTGGCGTAGTTCAGGTCCCACTGATAGGGGTAGAAGTTGGTCATGACTATCTGCCCGTCTTCCAGCTGGGTAAAGCTGCCGGGGGCGGTGGTGGGGAACACCTGGGGGACAGTTTTTTCAAATTCCCGGGGAATATCCCAGCTGTCATAGAAGAAATACCGCTCCCGGTAGCCCGGCTCCCCCGCCCGGGCCCGCCTGGCCCAGTCGTGGTCCTCGCTGGTGTGGTTCATGACGAAGTCCAGGCACAGGCTGATCTCCGCCCGGCGGCAGGCGTTGGCCAGGTTCTCCAAATCCTCCATGGTGCCCAGGGAGGGCTGGACCGTGCGAAAGTCGCTGACCGCGTACCCCCCGTCGCTGCGGCCCTCGGGAGATTGGAGCAGGGGCATCAGGTGGAGATAGTTGACTCCGCACTCTTTGACATACTTCAGCTTTTCCTTTACTCCGTTGAGGTCCTCTGCAAAGGCGTCTGCATAGAGCATCATGCCCAGCAGATCCCGGCGGCGGTACCAGTTGGGGTTGGCCTCCCGGCGGGCGTCCTGATCCCGGAGGGGCTTTTTCCGCTCGCCCCAGCACGTTTTGAGCATTCCAAGGAAGTACGCAAAGGCGGCCTCGTCATGGTACAGCTCCATGTAGAGCCACTTTAATTCGTCGCGGTGCCGTTCCAGGCGGCGATCGAATACGGTTTGCCTCATGTGAGATCATCCTCCAATTCAGCTGTTGGTGTCACTATATCAAACTTGGGCCGCTTTGTCCAGAGCGGGTTGTCCCAACTGGTCCAGCCGGTCCTTTGGCCGTCTGAGCTTACGCCTTTTTTCCGTTTCCTACCGATTCCAGATAGGCCTCTACCACCTGGACCACCAGGGTGGAGACGCTCTTCATCTCGCTTTTGGCCTGGGCGGTAAGGCGGGCCTTCAGGTCCTTGGTCACCCGGATGCCAAGCTGGGCGTCGATTTTCGGCATAACAATCACTCCTCTGAGCAATATGACAAAAAGGCAGGGAGTGCAAATTGTCCCTGCCTTTTTCTGACGGTGATTTACTTAATGGGCAGACCGGCTTCTTTCTTGGCCTTGATCTCCCGAAGGGCGTCCCTGTAGGACAGGTTGACCCGGCCCTTCTCGTCGATCTCGGTGACCTTGACCCAGATCATGTCGCCCACATTGACCACGTCCTCCACCTTCTCCACCCGGCGCTCGGCCAGCTTGGAGATGTGGACCATGCCATCCTTGCCCGGGGCCAGCTCTACGAAGGCGCCGAACTGGAGGATGCGCACCACCTTGCCGTAGTACAGCTCACCCACCTGGGGGACGAACACGATGGTCTCGATCATCTTCTTGGCGGTGTCGCAGGAGGCGGCGTCAGGGGAGGCAATGTGGATGGTGCCGTCCTCCTCAATGTCGATCTGGGCGCCCGACTCGGCGGTGATCTTCTGGATGACCGAGCCGCCCTTGCCGATGACCTCCCGGATCTTGTCGGGATCGATCTTCATGGAGATCATTTTGGGGGCCCACTTGCATACCTCGGGGCGGGGGGCAGAGATGCAGGGCAGCATTACCTCGTCCAGGATGGCAAACCGGGCGTCCCGGGTGATGTCCAGGGCCTCCTTGATGATCTCGTGGCTGAGACCGTCGTTCTTCAGGTCCATCTGGATGGCGGTGATGCCCGACTTGGTGCCGGCCACCTTGAAGTCCATCTCGCCGTGGAAGTCCTCCACGCCCTGGATGTCGATGAAGGTGGTAAAGCCGCCGTTGTCGTCCTGAATCAGGCCGCAGGAGATACCGGCCACCGGGGCCTTGATGGGCACGCCGGCGTCCATCAGGGCCAGGGTGGAGCCGCAGATGGAGCCCTGAGAGGTGGAACCGTTGGAGGACAGCACCTCAGAGACCACACGGATGGCGTAGGGGAACTCCTCCTCGGAGGGGAGCACCGGGGCCAGAGCCCGCTCGGCCAGGAAGCCGTGGCCGTACTCCCGGCGGTTGGTGGACCGGGGAGCCCGGGCCTCGCCCACGGAGTAGGGGGGGAAGTTGTAGTGGTGCATATACCGCTTCTCGGTCTCCTCCCAGATGGTGTCCAGCTTCTGGGCGGCGGAGAGGGTGTTCAGAGTGCATACAGAGAGCACCTGGGTCTGACCGCGGGTGAACAGGCCGGAGCCGTGAACCCGGGGCAGCACGCCCACCTCGGCGGCCAGGGGACGGATCTCGTTCTGAGCCCGGCCGTCTACCCGGTGGCCCTCCAGCAGCCAGGCCTTGACGATCTTCTTCTGGAACTTGTAGGTGAACTCCTCCAGGTACTGGTCCATATCCGGATACTCCTCCAGATACTTCTCGTGCCAGTGTTCGATCATCTCGTTCCAGCGCTTCTCCCGGACGGTCTTGTCATCGGTGTCCATGGCGGCCTTGGCCTCGTCCATGAAGTTGGCCACGATGTCGTCAAAGAGCTCCTGGTTGAACTGGGCGTGGTCATACTCCATCTTGGGCTTGCCGATCTCCCGGACAATCTGGTCGATGAAGTCAATCTGCTTGCGGATCTCCTCGTGGGCCTTTACGATGCCGGCATACATGATCTCGTCGGGAATCTCATCGGCCCCGGCCTCGATCATGACCACCTTCTCCCGGGTGGCGGCCACGGTCACGTCCATGCGGCTGGTCTTGCGCTGGGCCTGGTTGGGGTTGAGGACGATCTGCCCGTCGCAGAAGCCCACCTCCAGGCAGCCGATGGGGCCGGCGAAGGGGATTTCGCTATAGCTCACGCAGGCGGAGGCGCCGATCATGGCGGCCACCTCGGGGGAGCAGTCGTAATCCACGCTCATAACGGTGCACTGGATGCACACGTCGTTGCGGAAGTCGTAGGGGAACAGGGGGCGCATGGGCCGGTCGATGAGACGGCTGGCCAGCACGGCAGGCAGGGAGGGCCGGCCCTCCCGGCGCATGAAGGAGCCGGGGATGCGGCCCACGGCGTACAGCTTCTCCTCAAACTCCACGGACAGGGGGAAGAAGTCGATGCCGTCCCGGGGACGGGGGGAGACGGTGACGGCCACCATGACGGTGGTTTCGCCGTACTTCACCAGGGCGGAGGCGGAGGCCAGCTCGGCCACCTTGCCCACCTCGATGGTGAGGGGACGGCCGCACAGATCCATAGTCCAGCTCTTGAACTTGGGGAACTGCTTGTGCTTGATGATGGTTGACATGTCGATTCTCCTTTTCATTGGTGTCCCCGGAGAATTGTCTGCCCTTTAGCACTTGAATACGGGAGCGGCACATCTGTGTTGTCACGCCTCGCCTGTTCGCGACGCTCCCCTTCCCTCCGACTTGGGACACAAACAGCCGGACCGTTGGCCCTGCTTGGTTTGTATCTCTCGCTCCGGTCCAGGGTCGCTGCTCACGACGGCTCAGACGCTTCGCTTCCATATTCAACTGCTAAAAGACCAGAAAAAACCGCCGGGGTATATGCGAACATAGGGCGGAGCGCAGAAAACGCCCGCCCTACATTTCACAATCTTACTTACGGATGCCCAGCTTGGCGATGATGGCGCGGTAACGCTCGATGTCCTTAGCCATCAGGTAGTCCAGCAGCTTGCGGCGCTTACCGATCATCTTGTACAGGCCACGGCGGCTGTGGTTGTCGTGGATGTGCACCTTCAGGTGTTCGGTGAGCTCGTTGATGCGGGCGGTGAGGATAGCGATCTGCACCTCGGGGGAACCGGTGTCGGTCTCGTGGGTGCGGTTGGCCTCGATAACGGCTGTCTTTTCGTCCTTGCGGATCATGGGAAACTCCACCTTTCAAAATGTTCTGTCCCGGGGCCGGGTATCGGGCGGGTGTGTCCCCGCGCACCTGCGCGGGCCATATCCCGAAACCAAGCAGAGGACGGCGCACGGCTGCCGTGCCCGGATAATATATCACAGTTTTTCCTTGATGTAAAGGGAAAAATCGGACTTTCTACAGAAAAATTTTATTTCCCGCTGGGAATGGCTCCGCTGTCCAAATCCATCAGCATTTTTACTGGTACTCCGCTCTGCCGGGCCAGCTCCGCAACTGACATCCACATTTCTGTACGTCTTCGGCGGACGTTATCACATAAAATTTCTGTGTCACTTTTTGTGCTCATATTGTTCTTCCTCCCAAAATGGTTTTAGGCTCTTACTCTCTCATATTTTAGCACATTGTCTGATAAAGGTGTTGATTTTAGTTTCTATGGGGACTAAAATGTAAGGGCGGACAATGTCCGCCCCTACACACGGACTGCAAACTTCATTTACTTCGTACATTTTGCTTCGCAAAATACAATCCTCAGTCAGCGGCTGCGCCGCTGCCAACTCCTTTGCCAAAGGAGCCTTTCTGCTGCGGCGGGGATGGAGCCTGGCCCTGCGGGGGGCAGGGGGGGTGGCAGGTAGGAGCGCATACTATGTGCCCCTGCAATTCCCAACAAGTCGGAGGTAAACGCCATGAGCTACAGCGTTTTAAGCAAATACCGCACTGAACTGATGGGGGCGGCTATCCTGTGGGTGATGCTGTTCCACGCCTATGACCTGGATATGGGTTGGCCTGTTCTGGAGTGGCTGCGGGCGGCGGGGTTCGGCGGAGTGGATATCTTCATCCTGCTGTCCACCATGGGACTGGTCATGTCCCTCTCACGGCGGGGGCAGGAGTACGGCGCTTTCCTGGCCCGGCGGGTCAGCCGGATTCTTCCCGCCTATTACGCGGTGATGGTTCCTTATACCGTCTTCCAGATGGCATACCGCCAGGCACCCCTGAGCGCGTTGATCTGGAACAGCCTGCTGCTGTACTACTGGGTGCGGCCCAAAGGGGCGTTTAACTGGTATGTAGCGGGGGCCATGACCTTTTACCTGATAACGCCCCCCTGCTTTCGCCGGATGCAGGCCAGCCGCCGGCGGGAGTGGCTGGCGGCGGCCGGGATTCTGGGCGGCCTGGCCCTCTGCCGGATTTTTCTCCACGACGGCTACTGGGGCGTGGTGGACATTGCATATCGGGTCCCGGTTTTCTTCCTGGGGCTGCTCATCGGGTTCTATGCGGCGGAGGGCCGCAGGCTGAAAACCGGTGATATCCTCTTTTGGTGCGGCTGGCTGGGGCTGGGCGTGTGCTATCTTCTGGCAACGCACCTGGATCAGGAGGTCGTGTTCCTTCCCATGTGCCACCTGTTCCTGTTCACCACCGTACCCATGTGTCTGGTGGTGTGCTGGTGCTTTGAACATCTTCCGCTGGGCGGGCTCCGCCGGGGGCTGCGGGTGCTGGGCACCCACAGCCTGGAGATCTATCTGCTCAATGTCAGCTGGTTCAACGAGGTGGAACTGCTGCGCCGATTCGTCTCCTTCGGGCCTGACAATCGGCTGTATTACCTGCTGTCCTTCGCCGTCAACATCGCCCTGGCCTGGGTCCTTCACCGGGCAGTGGAGGGGCTGCGGGAAAAATGGCAGCGGCATACCGAAAAAAACCGGGAGACGGCATAAGCTGTCTCTCGCCCTTTCGGCGCTTTTCCTGTTGCTGTTTTTCCTGTTATGCATTATAATTGAGCTGTAAGTTTTTGGACTTCTTGTGTAAGGAGATATACTTATGCTGTTAAATGTATTAGCGGTAGGCGATGTTGTAGGCGAGGGAGGGCAGGACATCCTGTCCCGCCGTCTGCCCGGGCTGCGGGAGGAGACAGGCGCTCACTTCTGTGTGGTCAACGGGGAGAACGCCTCCGGGGTAGGCATCACCCCCGCCCAGGCCCGGCGGATCTTAGAGGCGGGGGCGGATGTTATCACCCTGGGCAACCACACCTGGAACCGCATCCAAATCGGAGCCTTTCTGGACAAGGACGACCGCATCCTCCGCCCCGCCAACTACGCCGGCCGGGTGCCCGGCCGGGGATTTGGGGTCTACCAGTGCCAGGGACAGCGCCTGGGGGTGCTGAACATCATGGGCCGGGTGGACCTGAATTCCAACCTGGACAGCCCCTTCAAGGCGGCAAATTTCCATGTGAACCGGGGAGGATACGATCTGCTGCTGGTGGACTTCCACGCCGAGGCCACCAGCGAAAAGGGAGCCATGGGCTGGCATTTGGACGGCCGGGCGGCGGCGGTGTGGGGCACCCACACCCACGTCCCCACGGCGGACTGCCGGGTGCTGCCCCAGGGCACCGGCTTTGTCACTGACCTGGGGATGACCGGGCCGGTCAACTCGGTGCTGGGCATCAAGGTGGAGAACTCCCTGAACATCTTCCTGGGGGGACTGCCCCGGCGGTATGAGGAGGCGGAGGGGAACTGCAAGCTGAACGCCTGCCTGTTTGCCATCGACACCGAGAAGAAGCGGTGCGTCAGCGTGACGCGGACGGATATTGAGGAGTAATTCAGGATATGGCCCGCCCGGGTGGTCGGGCCCCACGCTGATCTCTCTGTGGGACCTGACCACCCGGGCGGGTCAACCTCACAACCTATAAGGAGTACTACCATGCTTAAGATCATCCACGGGGCCGATTTCCATCTGGACAGCCCCTTTTCCGGCCTGACGCCAGAGCAGGCCGTCCGGCGGCGGGGGGAGCAGCGGGAACTGCTGGACCGCCTGGCGGCCCTGGCCCGGGAGAAGAACGCCGACCTGGTGCTGCTGGCCGGGGACCTGCTGGATTCGGAGCGGGTTTTCCGGGAGACCGCTCAGGCGCTGTCCGCGGTGCTGGGCGCGATCCCCTGTCCGGTGTTCATCGCCCCCGGCAACCACGATTTTTACACCCCGCGCTCCATTTGGGACACCCTGGATTGGCCGGACAACGTACATATCTTTTCCTCCGGGGCGCTGGAGCGGGTGGAGGCCCCCGGGTATACCCTGTGGGGGCGGGCCTTTACCGCCCCTCACCAGGATACCTGCCCCCTGGAGGGGCTGGCCGTCCCCGAGGACGGGAAGGTCCACCTGGCATGCCTCCACGGCGATGTGGACGGCACGGGGGACTACGGCCCCATTGCCCGGGGGGACATCGCCGCCAGCGGCCTGGATTACCTGGCCCTGGGCCACGTCCATCAGGGCAGCGGCCTGCAGAGGGAGGGGAGGACCTGGTGGGCCTATCCCGGCTGTCCCGAGGGCCGGGGCTTTGATGAGCTGGGGGAGAAGGGGGTCCTCTATGTGGAGGCGGAGCCGGGCCGCGTGACCAGCCGGTTCATCCCCCTGGCCAAGGTCCGATATGAGATCATCCCGGTGGATATCACCGGGGCGGAGGGGGCGCTGTCCAATATCCTGGAGGTCTTGCCCGGGCGTACCAGCGACCTGATCTGCCGCCTTGTCCTTACCGGGGAGGGGGAGGCCCCCGATCTGGCCAACCTGGAGCGGATGCTCGCCTCGGAGTTCTACGGGCTGACCCTTATTGACAACACCCGCCTGCCCCGGGACCTGTGGGCCCGGCGGGAGGAGGACGCCCTGACGGGGCTGTTCCTGCAGGCCATGTGGGACAAGTGCCAGTCCGAACCGGACAACCCCCTGTGGCAGCTGGCCGCCCGGTATGGGCTGACCGCCCTGGAAGGAGGCGAGGAGGCGTGAAAATCAAATCCATGACCGCCACCTTCGGCAAGCTGGAACGGGCCCGGCTGGAGCCGGGGCCCGGCCTCACCCTGATCCACGCCCCTAATGAGGGCGGGAAGTCCACCTGGGCCGCCTTTTGGCGCACCATGCTCTATGGCATCGACACCCGAGACCGGGACAAGAAGGGTTACCTGGCGGACAAAAACCGCTACCAGCCCTGGTCCGGCGCCCCTATGGAGGGGGAGATAGAACTGGAGCTGGAGGGGCGGGGCATTACGATCCGCCGCGGCCCCCGGGGGAACACCCCCTTTGGGGCCTTTTCCGCCGTGTTTACCGGTACCCAGGAGCCGGTGCCCGGGCTCACCGCCGCCAACTGCGGCGAGCTGCTCACCGGGGTGGGGGCGGAGGTCTTTACCCGATCCGCCTTTCTGGGGGACGGCGGCCTGTCCCTCAACGCCGCCCCTGAGCTGGAGCGGCGCATCGCCGCTCTGGTCACCTCGGGAGAGGAGGACGTGTCCTTCTCCCAGGCTATGGAGCGGCTGAAGGGCTGGAAGAACCGGCGGCAGGTGAATAGAAGCGTGGGGGAGATTCCCAAGCTGGAGGGGGAGCTGTCCCAGGCGCGGGAGGCGCTGTCTCAGATGGGGGAGGTCTCCGCCGAAATTGCCCGGCTGGAGGGGGAGCGGACAGCCCTGGAGCGGGAGCGGGACAGGCTGGCCCGGCAGGCGGAGGTCCACCAGGCCGTTGCCCGGCAGAAGCTGAACCGGCGATACACCCAGGCGGAGGAGGAGTACAGAACCGCCCGGACCCAGCTGGACAATCTGGAGGAGGAGCTGGCCTCCCGGCCCATCCCTGACCGGGAGGGGCTGAAAAAGGCCCAGGGGGAGCTGCAGTACATCAAGGCCCTGGAGGCGGAGCTCAAGCAGGGTGAGCCCGCCCTGAAAGAGGCGGAGGAGGCGGCCGCCAAGGCCAGAGAGGCCGCAAAGGACGGGCACTTCCCCGATATGACCGGAGAGGAGGCGGCAACCAAGGCCGCCGCCGGCTGCACTGAGTATCAATCCGGTGTGGACAGGGCCAAAAAGCAGAAAAAGTGGGCTTTTCTTGTCCAGCTGCTGGGGGCCGTGGCCTTTGCCGCTCTCCTGTTTTGGGGGATCGCGCAAAAAATCATCCCCTGTATATGGGCCGGCGCGGGAAGCTATGTAGTGCTGGCCTTTGTGTCCGCTCTAATCCTGTTTCGCTCCAAGGCCGCCAGGAAGCGAGCCGGTGAGGTCTTGTCCGCCTACGGTGTCCAGAACCCGGAGGAGCTCACCGCCCTGGCCCAGAGCTACCGGGAGCGCTGCCAGGCGGCGGACAAGGCTGCCCACGAGGCGGAGGTCATTCAAAACGCCGTCACCGAGCGGCAGGAAAAGCGGGACGCCACAAAATTGGCGCTGCTGAACTTTGTCCACGGCTTTGCCCCGGAGGTCAGCGACCTGTTCGGCTGTTCGGCAGCTGTGAGCCGGGCGCTGGGCATGGACCACGAGCTGGCTCTGGCCCGGGAGCGGGCGGAGGAGCGGGGCCGCCGCCTGGATGACCTGAAGGCCCAGGGGGCCGGGCAGGAGGCGGGGGAGGCCCCGGAGCTGCCCATACCGGACATGGGCCCGGAGGAGACCGCCCTGGCTCAGGCCCGGACGGCGGACCGGCTGGAGCAGGTGAGCGCCCAGCTGAACCAGGCCCGGGGCGCACTCCAGGCCATGGGGGACCCTGCCGCCCTGTCCGCCCAGGCGGAGAAGCTGGAGGAGCGCCTGGCCCGGCGCAAATTGGAGTACGATGCCCTCACCGCCGCCATTGAGGCCCTCACCCAGGCCAACACCCGCCTTCAGGAGCGGTTCTCCCCAGAGCTGAACCAGCTGACCGGACAGTTTATGGCCAGGCTTACCCGGGAAAAGTACCCTGCGGTGTCCCTCACCCGGGAGCTGGAGGGCTTTGTCCAGACCGGAGGGGACGTGTTGCCCCGCTCCGCGCTGTACCTGTCCCGGGGGACGGCGGACCAGCTCTACCTGGCCCTGCGGCTGGCGGTGTGCCGGCTGTGCCTGCCAGAAAAGCCCCCCATCCTGCTGGACGACGCCCTGGCCTCCTTCGACGATGCCCGCCTGGAGGCGGCACTGGAGCTGCTGTGGGAGCTGTCCGGCGAGCAGCAGCTGCTGCTGTTCACCTGTCAGAAGCGGGAGGGCGAGGTGCTGGTCAATACGCCGGGGGTGACGAGGATCGAGCTGTGAGGCCTCCTATGAGAGAGCGCCTTTCCAGTTGCTTTTTTCCGGCAAACCGGTTATAATACCACTCACAACACAGAGAAAAGAGGTGCCCCGATGGACAAATACAACAGTCACCCCAAGGAACAGGAGGAGCCCGGCCGGCCGGGGACGGAGCTGTATGAGTGGCTTCAGCTGTTCCTGGGCTGCGTGGTGGCGGCGGTGGTGCTGTTTAACTGCGTGGCCAGGCTTACCCGGGTGGACGGGGACTCCATGAACAACACCCTTCGGGACGGGGAGGTCATGCTGATCTGGTCCCTGGGCTATACCCCGGAGCAGGGGGATATCGTGGTGCTGAATAAGACCAGCGCGGTTCTGCCCGGCTGGAACGAGCCCCGGGCCATCGTCAAGCGGGTCATCGCCACGGGGGGACAGACGGTGGATGTGGATTATGCCTCCGGCACCGTTTATGTGGACGGCCAGCCCCTGGACGAGCCCTATATCCGGGAGGAGATGTATCTCCCCTACGGGGCCGCCATGCAGCATACCCATTGGGAGGTCCCTGAGAACTCTGTCTTTGTCATGGGGGACAACCGCAACAATTCTACCGACAGCCGGGACGACAGGCTGGGCCCCATCGACAGCGACTATATCCTGGGGAAAGCGGTGCTGGCCCTGTGGCCCCTGGACCGCTTCGGGGCAGTATAATGGCAAACACCTCTCCCGGCCGGGATTTTCCGGTCTGGAGGGGTGTATTTTGTCTTGAAACATACCGGGCCCCTATGCTATAATAATAAAGTTCATAATCATATCCTGTGCGCTCCGCTCCGGGACGCGCGGAGAGAGGGCGGGAGGTGACCACCAATGAAATACAAGCAGTGGAAGGTGGCGGCCCCCTGCCCGCCGGGGCAGCAGGCTCTGGAGGCGGCGGGACTGCCCCCCCTGCTGGCGGGGCTGCTGTCCGCCAGGGGGATCGTCCGCCCGGAGGAGGCCAGAAAGCTGTTTTCCCCGGAGGAGGAGCCGGTCTTCGACCCCATGCTCCTGCGGGACATGGACAAGGCGGTCCCGCGGGTGCGGCGGGCCCTGGAACAGGGGGAGCGCATCGCCGTCTATGGCGACTACGACGTGGATGGGATTACCGCCACCTGCCTGCTCACCCAGTTCCTGTCCGCCCGGGGGGGACAGGTGGTCCCCTACATCCCCAGCCGCCTGGAGGAGGGCTATGGCCTGAACCGCGAGGCAGTGACCTATCTGTCTCAGCAGGGAGTAGCCCTGATTATTACGGTAGACTGCGGTATTACCGCCGTGGAGGAGACCGCCTTGGCCAACCGCCTGGGGATCGATGTGGTCATCACCGACCACCACGCCTGCAAGGAGGAGCTTCCTCCCGCCGCCGCGGTGGTGGACCCCCACCGGCCTGACTGTCCCTATCCCTTTAAAGGATTGGCTGGAGTGGGAGTGGCCCTGATGCTGGCTGTGTCGGTGGCGGGACAGGGGGAGGCCCAGGCGGTTTTTGAGGAATTTTGCGACTTGGCCGCTGTGGGCACGGTGGCCGATGTGATGCCCATGACGGGGGAGAACCGGGCCATCGTCAGCCGGGGCCTGGCCAGGCTGGACCCGCCCCGCCGGGTGGGGCTGGCCGCCCTGCTCCGGTGCGCCGGGCTGGAGGATAAGCCGGTCACCTCCGTGGCGGTGGGCTACACCCTGGCCCCCCGGATCAACGCCTCCGGCCGGATGGGTATGGCGGAGGTGGCGGTGGACCTGCTCATGACCCACGACCCGGGCCGGGCGGAGGAGCTGGCCGCCCAGCTGTGTGAGCTCAATCGGGAGCGGCAGGGCATTGAGAGCGAAATCTTTCAGCAATGCGTCCAGCACCTCACCGAAGCCCCCCAGCAGGGGGCCATTGTATTGGCGGGCAAGCAGTGGCACCAGGGGGTGGTGGGCATTGTGGCCTCCCGCCTGGCGGAGAAGTACGCCTGCCCCTGCTTTATGATCTGCCTGGACGGCGGCACAGGCAAGGGCTCCTGCCGCTCCTGGGGGGATATCAACCTGTTTGAACTGCTGTCCGCCTGCGGCCCGCTGCTGGAGAACTTCGGGGGCCATGCCCTGGCCGCCGGCTTTACGGTGCGGGAGGAGAATATTCCCGCCCTGGCCCAGGCCCTGCGCAGGGCGGTGGCGGAGACCTGCCGCGGGGAGGAGCTGCCCTCGGTGCTGGAGGTGGACATGGCGGTGGCCCCCCAGATGCTGACCGTGGAGGCGGTGGAGTCCCTGGATCTGCTGGAGCCCTGCGGCACGGGCAATCCCCGGCCGGTGTTCCTGCTCCAGGGGGCTCAGGTGCACACCATGTCCCAGGTGGGCCGGGGACGGCATCTGAAGCTGCGGCTGGAGAGCCGGGGCGTTCCGCTGGACGCCATCTACTTCTCCAGCCAGGGGGCCGACCTGGGCCTCTACCCCGGCTGCCGGGTGGACCTGGTCTTTTACCCCCAGATCAACGACTTCCGGGGGGCGCGCACCGTCCAGCTCCAGGTGGTGGACCTGCGGCTGGCCCCCTCCCGGGCCCAGCTGGAGCAAGCCATCTATGACAAATACAGCCGGGGGGAGGCCCTCACCTGCGAGGAAGCCCGGTTCCTCCTCCCCAGCCGGGGGGACTTTGTGGGCCTGTACCGCTGGCTGGAGCGGCAGTCCACCGGCTGCACCGTGGTGGAGGACACCCCCGCCCGCATCGCCCGGGCGGTCTCCCGGGCCACCCGCCAGCGGGAGATCCCCGCCCGCACTATGCTGTGCCTGGAGGTGCTGGAGGAGCGGGGGCTCATTAACATGAACCGGCGGGTGGACCGCATCCAGATCACCCTGTGCCAGGTGGAGCATAAGGTGGATTTGGAGGCCTCAGAGATCATCAAGCGCCTGCGGAGGGTGCTGGAGGAGTTATGAACCGATCAGCGCGGCCGGCGGAAATGATTTTGGAGGACCTGCTGTCTCAGGACCCCCAGAGGATATGGTATGCCTCCTGCGAGGTCATCCATCTGGGCCAAGAGCGGACGCGGATACTTCCCCTTGTACCCCACCTGGCAGAGATCAGGCAGGCAGCTGAGCATATTGTACTGGGAGGCGGATTGGCCCCCAACCGGCGGTTTGTCGATTTGGCCCTGCAAACGATTCAATTTCACAGGGACAGCGAGGCTTGTCCCTGCTGCCTGTACCCCCTCCCCCAAGGCGACTGCATCTTTGACCCCTGGGAGGAGGCGGAACGGGGCCGCGTGCGCATCCTGGACTGTACGGTGAACGAGCATTACACCGGAGACTATCCGGTGCAGTGCGCCAGGTGCGGCAGATTATTTCAGGTGACACAGGAGTGGGGGCACTTTGTCTGGTGGCGTTGGACTCCCCTCTCTTAAATCTCAACTCACACCGAGGTGATTTTATGGACCCCATTTTAGAACGCTATCACACCCTGGAAAAACGGGTGCTCACCTACATGCCCAGTCTGGACACGAAGGTGCTCTTTGACGCCTTCACCTACGCCGACACCGCCCACCATGGCCAGCTGCGCAAGAGCGGCGAGCCCTATATCATCCATCCCGTCGCCGTGGCGGAGATTGTGGCCGACCTGGAGCTGGACATCGACAGCGTGGTGGCCGCCCTGCTTCACGACTGTATTGAGGACACCGCTTCCACCCACGAGGAGATCGCCAAGCGGTTCAACCCCACGGTGGCCGAGCTGGTGGAGGGGGTCACCAAGCTGACCAAGATGCAGTTTGTCACCAAGGAAGAGGAGCAGATGGAGAATCTGCGAAAAATGCTCATGGCCATGAGCCGGGATATCCGGGTGATTCTCATTAAGGTGTGCGACCGGCTGCACAACATGCGCACCATGGAGTACCAGTCCCCCCGGAAGCAGCGGGAAAAATCCCTGGAGACCATGGAGATCTATGCCCCCATCGCCCACCGGCTGGGCATGCAGAAGGTGAAATGGGAGCTGGAAGACCTGTCCCTGCGCTACCTGGACCCGGTGGGGTACAAGGAGATCGAGGACGAGCTTACCGAGCGCTCCTCCACCCATGAGGAGTTTTTGGCGGGCATCCAGCACCGCATTGAGGCGCGCTTGGCCCAGGAGGGCCTCCACTGCACGATCTACGGCCGGGTGAAGCATATCTACTCCATTTACCGCAAAATGTTTGCCCAGAGCAAGACGCTGGACGAGATTTTTGACCTGTACGCCTTTCGGGTCATTGTCAACGATATCCCAGAGTGCTATAACGTGCTGGGCTGCATCCACGACATGTTCAAGCCGGTGCTGGGCCGGTTCAAAGACTATATCGGAACCCCCAAGCCCAACATGTACCAGTCCCTCCACACCACCGTTATCGGCCGGGAGGGCATCCCCTTCGAGGTACAGATCAGAACCTGGGAGATGCATCAGACTGCCGAGTACGGCATCGCCGCCCACTGGAAGTATAAGCAGGGGATGGCCAACCGGAACCTGGGAACCGAGCACGAATTCGAGTGGGTACGCAAGCTGCTGGAGGGCCAGCAGGACACCGATGCGGAGGAGTTTGTCTCCACCCTGAAGGTGGACCTCTTTGCCGACGAGGTGTTCGTCTTTACCCCCAACGGGGATGTGAAGAGCCTGCCCCAGGGGGCTACCCCTATCGACTTTGCCTACAACATCCACTCCGCCGTGGGCAATCACATGGTGGGGGCCCGGGTGAACGGACGGATGGTGCCCTACGACTACAAACTGTCCAACGGAGACATTGTGGAGGTGCTCACCTCCAAGTCCGCCAAGGGTCCCAGCCGGGACTGGCTGGCGCTGTGCAAGTCCAACGAGGCCCGAAATAAAATCCGCCAGTGGTTCAAAAAGGAGCGGCGGGAGGAGAACATCGCCACCGGCCGGGCGGCCTTTGAATCGGAGCTGAAGCACTATAAGCTGCCCCTGTCCGCCATCACCAATGACGAGGTGCTGCCCCATCTGCTTCACAAGCTGCGCTGCGGCACCCTGGACGAGCTCTACGCCGCCATCGGCTACGGCGGCACCACCGCCTCCAAGTCGGTGGCCCGCATCCGGGATGAGATGCAGCGGCTGGGCCGGCTCCAGGCGGAGAAGGCGGCCGCCGCCGCCCGCACCCTGGAGGAGAGCGTTATCATGCCCGGCAACGCCGCCCCCTCCGAGGCCCACGGAGCGGTCAAACCGAAACACTCCGATTCCGGCATCATTGTGGAGGGGTTGGGCAACTGCCTGGTGAAGTTCGCCAAGTGCTGCACCCCTGTCCCCGGAGACCCGGTGATCGGCTTCATCACCCGGGGCTATGGCGTGTCTGTCCACCGGGCCGACTGCCCCAACGCCCACCCCGACCGGCGCAAGCCCGAGGAGGAGGCCCGCTGGGTCAAGGTGTCTTGGGTGGACAGCAAGCTGCCCAACTACAAGACCTCCCTGGAGCTGTCCGCCAAGGACCGGGATAACCTGACCCTGGATGTAGCGATGGCCCTGTCCACCGCCCAGGTGAAGGTGTCCGCCCTGTCCGCCCGCTCCATGCCCGATGGCCACGCCTCCATCAATATGGTGGTGGAGGTAAAGGACAAGAGCGAGCTGGAGGGAGTCATCAACAAGCTGAACAATATTCAGGGCGTGTACCACGTGGCGCGGGCGGCGGGGAAATAGGCGCCTGGGCGCACGTAGGGACGTTCGTAGGGACGCTTGTAGGGACGCATCGTGATGCGTCCCTACCATTGGCGGGGTGTGGGGCCGATGGCCCAGGCGGCCCGTGTTACAGGTTTAAAACAGCGAAACAAACGGCGCGCCGGGTTGTCGCGCCCTACAAAACATCAACAAAGGACGTGATCCCATGCGTGCAGTTGTCACCCGGGTCACCTCCGCCTCCGTCACCATCGGCGGAGAGACGGTGGGGGCCATTGAGAAGGGTTTTCTGGTGCTGCTGGGCGTGGGCCCGGAGGACACCCAGGCCACATGCGACAAACTGGCAGAAAAAATCTGCAATCTGCGGATATTCGAGGACGAAAACGAAAAAATGAACTTAAACCTGGAGCAGGTGGGAGGCGCGCTGCTGGTGGTGTCCCAATTCACCCTCTACGCCGACACCTCCTCCCGCCGCCCCGGCTTCTCCCGCGCTGCCAAGCCCGACTTGGCTGTGCCGCTGTACCAGCGCTTTCTGGACCAGTGCCGGGCCAGGGGCTTTCGGGTGGAACACGGCCGGTTCGGGGCGGATATGCAGGTGGCCTCCGTCAATGACGGGCCGGTGACCATCCTGTTTGATACTGACAAACCGTAGGGGCGGCCTTTGGCCGCCCATTCATGCTGCCTGACAGTAAAGGGGGGATATGTATGGACAAACGAACACTGGAGGACCTGTTTCCCGGACAGAGCGGGACGATCCTCTCCATTGGCAATAAATCGGGCACGGTGAAGCGCCGCCTGGTGGACATGGGCCTCACCCCGGGCACCGAGGTGAAGATCACCAAAATCGCCCCTCTGGGGGACCCTATTGAGGTCACGCTCCGGGGGTATGAGCTGTCCCTGCGGAAGGAGGACGCGGGCCAGATCGTCATGGGGCAGCCCCGGCCCAGGGAGACCGGCGCGGCCCGGGCGGCCATGACCCGCCGAGACCCGGAGACCGCCCGCCGCCAGCTCCGGGCCCACGAGCACGAGTTGGCCGAGCACGGCGGCCGCTACGACCCCAGCGAGCATGACAAGCGCCGGATGCGGGTGGCCCTGGCGGGCAACCCCAACTGCGGCAAGACCACCCTGTTCAACGCCCTCACCGGCTCCAACCAGTATGTGGGCAACTGGCCGGGCGTCACCGTGGAGAAGAAAGAGGGGGAGACCCGCATCGGCGACCGGACGGTGACGGTGGTGGACCTGCCCGGCATCTACTCCCTGTCCCCCTACTCCATGGAGGAGATTGTGGCCCGGGACTTCATCATCGGTGAGGCTCCCGACTGCGTCATCGACATTGTGGACGCCACCAACCTGGAGCGCAACCTGTACCTTACCATCCAGCTGCTGGAGCTGGAGCGGCCCACGGTGGTGGCCCTCAACTTTATGGACGAGGTGGAGAAGCGGGGGGACAGGATCGATGTGGACCGGCTGTCCAAGGAGCTGGGGGTGCCGGTGATCCCCATCACCGCCCGCACCGGCGAGGGGGTGGAGGAGCTGATGCACACCGCCCACAGGCAGATGCACCTGGGGGTGACCATCGAGCCCGATGACCTCTACGACGACTACACCCACGACATCCACCACCGCATGGGCGAGCTGCTCCACGACTACGCCTATGCGGCGAATCTCCCCGCCCACTGGGCCTCCATCAAGCTGCTGGAGGGGGACAGCATTGTAGAGCAGGCGCTGGCCCTGCCCCCGGAGGTGAAAACCAGGCTGGACGCCCTGGTGGCGGAGTATGAGAACTCCAGCGACCTGGGCGACCGGGAGACCCTCATCGCCGACAGCCGCTACCAGTACATCCAGAGGGTGGTGGCCGCCTCGGTGGAGAAGGGGGGCGTGCCTGGGGAGCTCACCTTCAGCGAGAAGATTGACAAGGTGGTGACCCACCGGGTGCTGGCCATCCCCCTGTTCCTGTGTACCATGCTCATTATGTTCGTGGTCACCTTCGGCCCCTTCGGCTCCTGGCTGTCCGACGGGGTGGGGGCGGGGATGGATGCCCTGTCCCAGTGGCTGGCCCCAGCTCTGGAGGGGCTGGGGGTGTCCCACGTACTCATCTCTCTGGTCTGCGACGGCATCATCGCCGGGGTGGGGGGCGTACTCACCTTCCTGCCCCAGATCGCCCTGCTGTTTCTGTTCCTGTCCTTCCTGGAGGACTCGGGCTATATGTCCCGGGCGGCCTTCATCATGGACCGGGCCCTGCGCCGGTTTGGACTGTCCGGCAAGGCCTTTATCCCCATGCTGATGGGCTTCGGCTGTTCTGTGCCCGCCATCATGGGCGCCCGCACCATGGAGAACGAGAAGGACCGGAGAATGACCATTCTTCTGGTGCCCTTCATGTCCTGCTCCGCCAAGCTGCCTGTCTACGGGCTGATCTCCGCCGCCTTTTTCGGCCCCTGGGCGGGGCTGGTGGTCTTCGGGCTGTACATCATCGGGATGATTGTGGGCATCCTGTCCGGGCTGTTCTTTAAAAAGACCCTGTTCGCCGGGGAGCCCGCCCCCTTCGTGCTGGAGCTGCCCCCCTACCGCCTGCCCTCCATCGGCAACATGCTCACCCATGTGTGGCAGAAGGTGAAGGGCTTCCTGGTCAAGGCCGGCACCCTGATTCTGCTCATGTCTATGGTCCTCTGGCTGCTGCAATCCTTCGACTTCTCCCTGCGCATGGTGGACGACCCCACCCACAGCATGCTGGGGGCCCTGGGCAATGTGCTGGCCCCCGTCTTCGCCCCCTGCGGCTTCGGGTTCTGGCAGGCCACCGTGGCCCTGCTCACTGGACTTGTCGCCAAGGAGATGGTGGTGTCCTCCCTGTCCATGTTCTACGGCTTCTCCCTCACCGCCGCCAGCGGGGAGGTGGCCGCCGCCATGACCGGCTTCACCCCCCTGTCCGCCTTCGCCATGCTGGTGTTCATCCTGCTGTATGTCCCCTGCGTGGCGGCGGTGTCCACCCTGTTTAAGGAGATGCAGAGCCGGAAATGGGCCTGGTTCTCCATCGCCTGGCAGATCGGCTGCGCCTATGTGATGGCTCTGCTGGTGTATCAGATTGGGGGCTTGTTCTTATGATGGTAAATATTGCGTTTTGGATTTTCGTGCTGGCCATGGACCTGCTGCTCCCCGGCGTGATGATTGGCTTCGGCCGGGAGTTTATGAAAAATCCGCCCAAGGAAATCAACCCAGGTTACGGCTACCGCACGGCCATGTCCTCAAAAAACCAGGATACCTGGGACTTTGCCCAGAGAAAAATGGGCGAGATCTGGTATAAATGGGGCAAAATTCTGCTGATTCCCTCCGCCCTGCCCCTGCTCCTCGTGCTGGGGCGGGATGTGGCAACGGTGGGCGTTGTGGGGGCGGCAATCTGCCTCTGGCAGCTGATTCCCATGCTGGGCTCTGTCGCGGTGGTGGAGTGGGCGCTGAAGAAAAGCTTCGACAAACACGGAAAAAGAAAGACAGAAACGGACTGATTTTGTGATAAAACTGATTTCTCTGGACCTGGACGGCACCCTTTTAGACCCCGAGGGTCAGATTACCGCCGCCTCCAAGGCGGCCATCGCAAAGGCGAGGGCCGCCGGGCTGCGGGTGGTGGTCAACACCGGGCGGCCCGCTCAGGAGGGGGTCTTCTTCGCCCGGGAGGCGGGGTGCGACCTGCTGGTGTCCGGGGCTGGCGGCGGGCTGGTGGTGGACGGGGAGACCGGGCGGACGATCCGCCAATGGGAGGTGCCTGAGTCCTCCGCCCGCCGGGCGCTGGAGCTGTGCCTGAGCTGGGATGTCCAGCTGATGATCTTTGCCGGAAGTGAGGTGCTGGTAGAACCGGCATACAAAAAATTTTTAGAGATACATTACCCCTTCCCGGCCTTCCATGAGGCGGCCACGGTAACAGAGGACCTTTGGGGCTGTATGGAGGCCCATAAGCTGCCCCTGGTGAAGATTCATGGGGAGATCAGCGGGGCCCGTCCTCCGGTGGGGGAGCTGATGGCCCTGCCGGATGTGACTTTAACCACCTCCAGCACCCACGACTTTGAGCTCACCGCAGGCGGGGCGGACAAGGGTACCGCCTTGGCGGTGATCGCCGCCCGGTACGGCATTCCCCTGGACCAATGCGCCGCCGTGGGGGACAGCGAGAACGACCTGGGCGTTTTCCGAGTGGTCGGCCTGCCTGTCGCCATGGGGAACTCCCCCCGGAATGTGAAGGATGCCGCCGCCCGCCTCGCCCCCTCCAACGGGGAGGAGGGGGTGGCTCAGGCAATTTTAAGCTGCCTCTGAGATGTGTGAGACGCTGTGTGTAATTGATAAAAAAACGGAATAAATTAATAGAATATTTGTGCAACAAACCAATTCACTTTTGCGCAGCAAAGTGGTATGCTGTACACAGATTTCAACAAGAGAGGAACCGCGACATGACCAACATGAGCCGCAATGCTGAATACCGCTACTTTAGCTTTACCTATTTTTTCGGTAAGGCTTGTTTCGGTTTGGCTGAATGCGTGTGCATGTGATTCCGGTTCCGTGGAAACCGCTTATGTACATGATAAACCGCAGCCAAATCGGCTGCGGTTTTTTTGTACAATTTTGCTGCTTTTGAGGAGGAAACTGAAATGATTGTTATTTTAAAGCGCGACCACAACCCTGGCCAGCTGGACAGCCTGATTACCTGGCTCCAGGACAAGGGCATCACCATCCACACCAGCATCGGCGAGGCCAACACCATCCTGGGCCTGGTGGGCGACACGTCTAAAATTGACATCGACCTTATCGCCGCTCTGGACATTGTGGAGGACGTGAAGCGGGTCCAGGAGCCCTACAAGAACGCCAACCGGAAATTCCATCCGGAGGACACTGTGGTCCAGGTGGGGAATACTCAAATCGGCGGCGGCAACCTGACCATTATGGCCGGGCCCTGCTCGGTGGAGAGCGAGGAGCAGGTGGTGGCCATCGCCAAGGCCGTCAAGGCCAGCGGAGCCACCATGCTCCGGGGGGGCGCCTTTAAGCCCCGCACCTCCCCCTACGCCTTCCAGGGGCTGGGGGAGACCGGTCTGGAGTACCTGAAGGCCGCCCGGGCGGAGACCGGCCTGCCCATCGTTACCGAGCTGATGGATGTGACCCACCTGCCCCTGTTCAAGGATGTGGACGTGATCCAGATCGGCGCCCGGAACATGCAGAACTTCGACCTTTTAAAGGCGGTGGGCCATCAGGACAAGCCGGTTATGATTAAGCGGGGGATGTCCGCCACCTATGAGGAGTGGCTGATGAGCGCCGAGTACGTCATGGCCGGGGGCAACGAGAACGTGATCCTCTGCGAGCGGGGTATCCGCACCTTCGAGAGCTACACCCGCAACACCCTGGACCTGGCCGCCATTCCCGTGCTGCGCAAGCTGACCCACCTGCCCATTATCGTGGACCCCAGCCACGCCACCGGAAAGTACTGGCTGGTGGAGCCGCTGGCCATGGGGGCGGTGGCCACCGGGGCGGACGGCCTGCAGATCGAGGTCCACAACGACCCCGCCCACGCCCTGTGCGACGGCCCCCAGTCCCTGAAGCCAGAGACCTTTGATCCTCTGGCCAGGAAACTGCTGGCCCTCCACGCCACCATTCAGGGTATGGAGGGGCAGGCATGAGGGTAGGCATTGTCGGCCTGGGCCTGATGGGCGGGTCCATGGCCAAGAGCATCAAAAACCGCACCGGACACACGGTATACGGCATCGACCTGGATCAGGAGACTATGATGCTGGCCCGGATGTGCGGAGCCATTGACGGCCCCTTGGATGGGGAAACCCTGCCCCAGTGCGATTTGATTCTGGTGGCCATCCGGCCCCAGGCGGCGGTGGACTGGGTCAAGGCCCACGCCCCTCAGATCAGCAGGTCTGCAATTTTGGTGGACCTGTGTGGGGTGAAGCGGGTGGTGGTGGAGCAGATCGCTCCCGTCGCCGAAGAGCACGGCTTTGCCTACATCGGCGGACACCCCATGGCGGGGAAGGAGCGGGGGGGCTTTACCGCCTCCACCGATGACCTGTACGTGGGGGCCTCCATGATCCTCACCCCCGACAAGCGCACCGATATGAAGCTGCTGGAGACCCTTCAGGCCTTTTTCCTGGATGTGGGCTTTGCCAAGCTTACCTTCTCCCAGCCCGAGGAACACGACCGGATTATCGCCTTTACCTCCCAGCTGGCCCACATCGTCTCCAGCGCCTATGTCAAGTCGCCGGAGGCCCAGCGGAGGCGGGGCTTCTCCGCCGGCAGCTTCCGGGACATGACCCGGGTGGCCCGGCTGGACGAGGATATGTGGACCGAGCTGTTTCTGGACGACGCGGATTTCCTCACCCATGAGCTGGAGGTACTCATCGGCCACCTGGAGGAGTACCGGTCCGCGCTGAAGGAGAGGGACGCCTCGCGGCTCCGCGACCTCCTCAAGGAGGGCCGGGAGCTGAAGGCCACCGCCGGCGGAAACTAAACAGATAAAGGAGCGAGAGTAATGGTCAAGACCCTTCGTGTGGATACCTCCCGGCCCTATGATATTAAAATCGGCTTCGGTCTGCTGGACCGGGTGGGGGAGCTGTGCCGGGAGACCCTGCCCCGGGCGCAAAAGCTGGCTGTTGTCACCGACAGCAACGTCCAGCCCCTGTATTTGGAGCGGGTGGCAAACAGCCTGAAACAGGCTGGATTCCAGGTGCTGAGCCTGACCGTTCCTGCCGGGGAGGGGGCGAAATGCGCCGAACAGCTGGTGATGCTGTGGGAAAAGCTGATGGAATTTGGTATGACCCGCACCGACGTGGTGGCTGCCCTGGGCGGTGGCGTGGTAGGGGACCTGGCGGGCTTCGCCGCTGCAACCCTGCTGCGGGGGGTGGACTATGTTCAGATTCCCACCACCCTCCTGGCACAGGTGGACTCCTCTGTGGGCGGCAAGGTGGCCATCGACCTCCACGCCGGAAAGAATCTGGCCGGAGCCTTCTGGCAGCCCAGCCTGGTGCTTATCGATCCGGACTGCCTGAGTACCCTGTCTGACCGTACCTTCTCCGACGGTATGGCCGAGGTCATCAAGTACGGCTGTATCCGGGATCGGGCATTTTTTGACCTGCTGGACCGCTGCGGTGGCCGGGCGGGGGTAATAGAGCACATCGAAGAGGTCATCTACACCTGCTGCGATATCAAGCGGAAGGTGGTCCTGGCTGACGAGCGGGATACTGGGGAGCGGATGGTGCTCAACTTCGGTCACACCATCGGCCATGCCTTTGAACTGGCCGGGAACTACGAGACCTGGACCCACGGCCAGGGGGTGGCCGCCGGGATGAACTGGGCCGCTCAGATTGGCGTCGGCCTGGGCGTGACCCCCGATATTGTGTATCCCATTCAGAATATTTTGAAGAAATATGGTCTGCCCATCGACATCCCCTGCCCCTGGGATACCCTGACCAAAGCGGTGCTCCGGGATAAGAAGAATCTGGGGGGTAAGATCAACCTGATTGTGCTGGAGTCTCTGGGCCACGCTATCCCCTATCCGGTCACCTTTGACCGGTTGTTGGAACAGCTGGAAGCCATGTGTGGGAGGTAGTGATGGATATTCGCATCACCCCCGGCCCCCTGGAGGGGACCGTCACCCCGCCCCCCAGCAAGTCCATGGCCCACCGGGCCATCCTGGCCGCCGCGCTGACCAACGGGACCAGCACCCTTCAAAATGTGGCCCTCTCCCAGGACATCGAGGCCACCCTGCGCTGTATCAGCGCTCTGGGCGGCGGGTGGGAACAGGAAGGAGACCGCCTGCGGATCAGCGGGGTCTGGAGCCGGGAGTGGGACACCGCTGGGCTGCCTTATCTGGACTGCGGGGAGTCCGGCTCCACCCTCCGCTTTCTGATTCCCCTGGCGCTGACGCTGAACAACGGCGGCGTCTTTACCGGCCGGGGCCGGCTGATGGAGCGGCCCCAACAGCCCTACTTCGACATCTTTGACGAGAAGGGGATTTCCTACGAACAAAAGGACGGCGTCCTCACCATTCAGGGGGAGTGGAACGCCGGGGAGTACCGCCTGCCCGGCAACGTGTCCAGCCAGTTCGTCACCGGACTGCTTTACGCCCTGCCACTGATGGAGTGGGAGAGCCGGATTGTCCTCACCTCACCGCTGGAGTCCAAAGGGTATGTGGACATGACGCTGGACGTGCTGAAGGACTTTGGAATCACCATAGAGAATCAGAATTATGAGCGGTTTCTCGTTCCGGGGGACCAGTGGTGCACGGCCCGGGACTACACCATCGAGGCCGACTGGTCTCAGGCGGCGTTCTGGATGGCAGCCGGATCGCTGGGCATTCCGGTGGAGATCACCGGCCTGAACGACCGCTCCATTCAGGGGGACCGGGTGATTGACGAACACTTTGCCAGCTTCGCCTGGGGGACAGGGCGGAGGGTGGAGATTGACGTCTCCGACTGTCCCGACCTGCTCCCGCCCCTGGCCGTCATGGCGGCCTTCCACGACGGGACCACCCACCTGACCAACGCCGCCCGCCTGCGGCTGAAGGAGAGCGACCGGCTGACTACCGTGGCGCAGACCCTCAACGCCCTGGGCGCTCAGGTGGAGGAGGGCCCGGACTTCCTGAAAATCTGGGGGCGGGACGGCCTAACTGGCGGCGTCACCGTGGACTGCTGCAACGACCACCGGATCGCCATGATGGCCGCCGTGGCCGCCACCCGGTGCGGGGAGCCCGTCACCCTCCTGGGGGCGGAGTGTGTCAGCAAATCTTACCCCAATTTCTGGGAAGAGTATAAGCGGTTGGGAGGGAAATTCGATGTCCTCTGAGTTTGGAAAAATTTTAAAGGTGTCCGTCTTTGGTCAGTCCCACGGGAAAGCCATTGGGGTGAATATCGACGGCCTGCCCGCCGGGGAGAGCATCGACCTGGAGGAGCTCCAGCGCTTCCTGGACCGGCGCAGGCCGGGGAAAAGCCCCCTGTCCACCGCCCGAAACGAGGGGGACGTGCCGGAATTTCTCTCCGGGCTGGAGAACGGCAAAACCTGCGGCTCGCCCCTGTGCGCCGTCATCCGCAACAGCGACCAGCACTCCAAGGACTACGCGGAGCTGGCGGACAAGCCCCGCCCCGGCCACGCCGACTACACCGCCTGGGTGAAGTGGAAGGGCCACGCCGACATGCGGGGCGGGGGACACTTCTCCGGGCGGCTCACCGCCCCCCTGTGCATCGCCGGAGGGATTGCCAAGCAGATTCTGGCCCGGCGGGGGGTCTGCGTGGGGGCCCACCTGGATTCTGTGGGTACGGTCTGTGACGAACATTTCCCCCTGTTCCCCACAAGGGAGCTGTTTGAGGAAATTGCCGCAAAGCCCTTCCCGGCTCTGGACGATGCCTCCGGGGCCCGGATGCAGGATGTGATCCTGGCGGCGAAAAACGTGCTGGACAGCGTGGGAGGCGTAATCGAGTGCGCCGCCATCGGCCTGCCCGCCGGGCTGGGTGACCCCATGTTTGACGGGGTGGAGAACCGTCTGGCGGCGGCGCTGTTCGGCATCCCCGCCGTCAAGGGGGTGGAGTTCGGCGCAGGATTTAACGCCGCTGCCCGCCGGGGCTCGGAGAACAACGACCCCTTTACAGTGGAGAACGGCAGAATTGCTGCCGTCAGCAACAACGCCGGCGGCATTTTGGGCGGGATCACCACGGGAATGCCGCTGACCCTGCGGGTGGCTGTCAAGCCCACCGCGTCCATTGCCAAGGAACAGCAGACCGTCAGCCTTTCGAAGCTGGAGGACGCTCAACTGCAAATCCACGGCCGCCACGACCCCTGTATTGCCCATCGGGCCGTCCCGGTGGTGGAGGCGGTGACGGCCACTGTACTGTTAGACTTACTGTTGGAGGGAAATCATGGAACTTTCTGAAATTCGTACCAAGATCGATGCGGTAGACGACCAGCTGCTGAAGCTCTTCCTGGAGCGCATGGAGCTGAGCGAGGCGGTAGCCGCCTACAAAAACGAGCACAAGCTGCCCATTCTGAACAGAGCCCGGGAGCGGGAGATTCTGGCCAAGGTCACCCAGCGGGCCGGGGATAAGGAGCGGTACGCCTACCACCTGTACTCCACCCTGTTCGAGCTGGCCCGGTCCCGTCAGGCGGAGCTGATCTCCGCCCCCACCAAGGTGGCGGAGCGGGTGAGAGTCTCCCTGGAGTCCAACAGCGAGGTCTTTCCCCAGACGGGGATGGTGGCCTGCCAGGGGGTGGAGGGGGCCAACTCCCAGGTGGCCTGCGACCGGCTGTTCCCCCGGGGCAATATCGTCTATGTAAAAAGCTTCGGGGCGGTGGTGTCCGCCGTGGAGTCCGGTCTGTGCAAATTCGGGGTGCTGCCCATCGAAAACAGCTCCAACGGCTCCGTCCGGGCGGTGTATCAGCTGCTCCAGGAGCATGACCTGAGCGTGGTCCGGTCCACCCGCCTGTGCATCCGCCACGAGCTTCTGGCCCTGCCCGGGACCAGGCTGGAGGATATCACCGAAATTTACTCCCACGAGCAGGCTATCGGCCAGTGCTCCAAATTCCTGGGCGGGCTGAAGGACGTGAAGGTGGTCCCCTGCGGCAACACCGCCGCCGCCGCCAAACAGGTGGCCGAGAGCGGGAATCCTCACGCCGCCGCTATCTCCTCCCACCCCTGCGCCGCCCTCTACGGCCTGGAGTGCGTCAACGGCAATATCCAGGACAGCGACAACAACTATACCCGCTTCATCTGCGTCACCAAGGACCCGGTCATCTACGCCGGAGCCAACAAAATCAGCCTGATTATCGCCCTGGACAACAGGCCGGGGGCCCTGTATGAGGTGCTGTCTAAGCTGGCGGCCTTGGACATCGACATGACTAAGCTGGAGTCCTGCCCCGTGGCGGGGAGCGACTTTGAATTCATTTTCTTCCTGGAGCTGGAGGCCAGCGTAAAGGATCCCAGCGTCCGGGCTTGTCTGGAGGAGATGGAACGCTCCTGCGCCCAGTTCCAGTTCCTGGGCAACTATGCGGAAGTGTGAGCCATGGGAGAAAAAATCTACGGCCTGCTGGGCCGCAAGCTGGGCCACAGCTGGTCCGTCCCCATCCATCAGGCCCTGGGCTGTGAGGGCTACCGCCTCATCGAGCTGGAGCCCGAGGAGCTGGGGGACTTCCTTCGCCGGGAGGACATCGGCGGGCTGAATGTCACCATCCCCTACAAGCGGGATGTAATGGCCTTCTGCGACGTCATCGACGAGGGGGCGAAGACCATCGGCAGCGTGAACACCATTGTCCGCCGGGCGGGGAAGCTGTACGGCTACAACACCGACATCGACGGCTTTTTGTACATGCTCCGCCGGGCGCGTATCTCCCTCATGGGGAAAAAGGTGGTCGTTTTGGGCAGCGGGGGGGCCTCCCTCACCGCTCAGGCCGCCGCGAGGCGGGAGGGGGCCCGGGAGGTTGTGGTGGTCTCCCGCGCCGGCCCGGATAACTACGAAAATCTTCCCCAGCGCCACGGCGACGCCGAGGCCCTTGTCAACACTACCCCGGTGGGCATGTGGCCCGATATGACCGGCCGGCCGGTGGACCTGCTCGCGTTCCCCGACATGGAAGCAGTGGCGGATGTGATCTACAACCCGGGCCGGACCGGGCTGCTCCTCCAGGCGGAGGAGGGTGGCCTGCGCCGCACCGGCGGACTGTCCATGCTGGTGGCCCAAGCCAAGCGGGCGGAGGAGCTGTTTTTTGACAAAGCCATCCCCGACGGTGAGACAGAGAACATCATCGCTCAGCTCTGGCGGGACCGGACCAATCTGGTGCTGGTGGGGATGCCCGGCTGCGGCAAGACCACCGTGGGCCAGGCGCTGGCCCGGCTGTCCGGCAAGCCCTTTGTGGACCTGGACGAGGAGATCGTCCACCGGGCGGGCAAGCCCATCCCGGAAATTTTCCGGGCCGAGGGGGAGGAGGCTTTCCGGGCGCTGGAGTCCCAAGCTCTGGCCGAGATCTGCGCCCAGAGCGGCCAGGTGATCGCCACCGGCGGCGGGGCGGTGCTCCGGGCGGAAAACCGGGACATCATGCGCCGCACCGGGCGGGTGTATTTCCTCCGGCGCGCGCTGGAGGAGCTGCCCACCGACGGCCGTCCCCTGTCCCGGAAGGGGGGTCTGGAGGAGATGTACCGGGTACGAAAGCCGCTGTACAGCGCCGCCGCCGACGTGGTGATCGACAACAGCGTGGCCCTGGAAGAAACCGCTGAGCTGATTTGGAGGGATTTCTGTGAAAATTCTGGTGATTAACGGCCCTAATCTGAACATGCTGGGCATCCGCCAGCCGGAGATATACGGCAAAACCACCTATGAGGACCTGAAGGCCATAATCTCCGCCGAGGCGGAGCGGCTGGGGGTGGCGGTGGACTTTTTCCAGTCCAACCACGAGGGAGCGCTGGTGGACGCTATCCAGCAGGCCTACTTTGACGGGGTGGACGGCATTGTCATCAACCCCGGGGCCTACACCCACACCAGCGTGGCCCTGCTGGACGCGGTGAAGGCGGTGTCCATCCCCACGGTGGAGGTCCACATCTCCGACCCGGAAACCCGGGAGGAGTTTCGCCATGTGTCCTATATCCGGGCGGCCTGCGTGGACACCGTCAAGGGCCGCGGTCTGGAGGGCTATCTGGAGGCCCTGCGGATTTTGTGCGGCAGAACATAATGTGATTCCCCGCCTGACTCCGGACCGGAGCCGCGGCGGGGGAATTGATTACGCATTTTTGGCCATTCTCCGGCAGGCCAGGGCGGTGGCCAGGAAGTAGCCCCCGTAGACTGCCAGGAGTACCCCGGCGGTGACGAAGGAACTGGCGGCGCTGTCCACCCTGCCGGCGGTGGAGATGATGTCGTTGGCGGCCTTCATGCCCACCACCGAGTGGACCAGGGCCAGAGCCAGGGGAAGGAGGAAGGCCAGGGCCACCTGTTGGGTGGCGGACTTCTTCATCTGCTTCTCCTCCGCCCCCAGGCGGCGGAGAACGGTGTACCGGCCGGTGTTGTCGGCGGCCTGGCTCAGCTGCTGGAGGGCCAGCACCGCCGCCGCGGCCAGCAGGAAGGTAAAGCCCAGATACAGCCCCAGGAACAGGGCCAGAATTTTGTTGCCCATCATGTCGCCGTAGATGGACAGCCGGGACTCCGACCGGATGGATACTTTCTCATTCAGCGGCCGGACCAGCTGGAGGAGCTGTTCCTCTGTCTCCGCCTTATCCTCTCCAGCGTAGTCGGCGGACCACACCTGACGGCGGGGCTGGAGCCGGTCGGCCATATCGTCCGGAATGACCACGCACCGCAGGTTTAGATTCCCGGTGGTGAGTTTGTCCTCCAACGTCTCCAGCAGGGCGGGCAGGGCGCCGGAATAGGCGGGCTTGCCCTGGCGGGTCAGCAGAGCATCCAGGTCTGACACCTTAATAGCGCCGCTGGCATCCTCAATGCCGGTGATCTCTCCTTCGTTGTAGTAGAACATGGTATCATAGCTCCAGGCCAGCTCCTTGTTCGGGTCGAAGCCTCCCTCCCGGAGGACCGCGTCAAAGTCGATGCGCTCGGTGTCCCCGGACTGGTTCTGCACCGTGATGTCGAAGGGGGCCTCCCCGTCAGTCATGGCGGTGAGGGTGGAGTTGAGCCCCAGGGAGCTGGCGGTGATGCCGATGGCCAGCAGCAGGAGGATGCACACCACCGTCTGGGCCAGATAGGTGGTGTGGACCTTGCTGATCCACTGCCGCAGGGTAAAGACGTTCAGGTTTTTGAAGTACAGCCCCGGATGGCCCTGGACGAACTTCATCACAAAGCCGGACAGAGACCGGAAGATGAGCAGGGTGCCCAGAGTTCCCAGCCCCAGCATGGGGAAGCACAGGAAGGGGACGGCAATGGCCAGCGCCATGCCGAAGGTAAGCAGAATGGCGTAGGCGGCGATGAGGCAGACCACGCCCAGCACAAACTGAAATACGGCTATCCCCAGGGGCCGGGGCTTGAGGATCTCGTTTTTCCGCTCCCCGTGGATCAGGTCAATGAGCTTTGCCTTGGACACCTGCACCCCGCTGAGGACCATCACCAGCAGGAAGATGATGCCGAAGTACAGCACCGTCTTGCCCGCCGCCCCGGAGGAAAATTTCACAGCCAGCATATCGGACACGTCTATCTCGAACATGGACAGGGTGAGGGCGGACATCCCAAAGCTGGCCGCCACTCCCAGGGCCAGTCCGGCGACGAGGGAGATGAGCCCGATGAGCCCCGTCTCCAAGAACAGCAGCCGGGACACCTGCCCCTGACTCAGGCCCAGCAGCAGGTAGGTGCCCAGCTCCCGCTTCCGGCGGCGGAGGAGAAAGCGGTTGGCGTAGAGGATCAGGCAGGCCAGCACCACCGCCACGAAGACGGAAAAAATGTCTATCAGCATGGTGATGGCCTCCACGATGGGGTTGCCCACATTGGACAGATAGACCAGCGCCCCCTGATCCTGAATGGAGTTAAAGGTGTAGAACAGGCACACGCCGAAGGTGAGGGTGAGCAGATACACCCCGTAGTCCCGGAAGGACCGGCGCACGTTGCGCAGGGCCAGCTTAGAGAACATCTGCCATCCCTCCCCCCATCTCGGTGACTACCTGTATGATCTTCTTGAAAAAGACCTTCCGGCTGTCGTTCCCCCGGTGGAGCTCCAGGAAGATCTTGCCATCCCGAAGGAAGACCACCCGGCGGCAGCAGCTGGCGGTAAAGGCGTCGTGGGTGACCATGAGGATGGTAGCGCCCAGCTCTGCATTCAGCTCGTCCAGCCGGTCCAGCAGCAGCTGGGAGGACTTGGAGTCCAGCGCCCCGGTGGGCTCGTCGGCCAGCACCAGGGCCGGGTGGGTCACCATGGCCCGGGCGGCGGCGCACCGCTGCTGCTGGCCCCCGGACATCTGGTAGGGGTACTTGTCCAGGCAGTCGGCAATGCCCAGAAGGTCCGCCATCTCCCGCACCCGCTTGTCGATCTTCTGGGCGGGCGCCCGGATAATGGACAGGGACAGGGCGATGTTCTCATAGGTGGTGAGGGTGTCCAGCAGGTTGCAGTCCTGGAAGATGAACCCCAGCCGCTCCCGGCGGAATTTGGCCAGCTCCTTGCCCTTGAGGCGGGTAAGCTCCTTCCCGTCGATGACGATGGAGCCGGCGGAGGGCCGGTCGATGGTGGACACGCAGTTGAGCAGGGTGGTCTTGCCCGACCCGGAGGGCCCCATCACCCCCACGAACTCCCCCGCCTCCAGGGACAGGGACACGCCGTCCAGTGCCCGGGTCAGCGACCCGCCTTTGCCATAGACCTTTTTTAAATCGGTTACTGTTAAAATCTCAGACATAGAGATGCTCCTTTCCGTTAACTGTACTAGAGCATATCATACAGTTGGGGAAAATACACTAAAGGAAATATGAGGATTTTATTAAAGTTTCTTTAAATTGGCCGTGAGCCCGCCGCCCTGGGCGGGCCCATATTCCAATAAAATGACCCGCCCAAGGCGGCGGGTCCCACACTTCCCTTGATTTTCTTCCCCAACTATGCAATACTATTAAGAAAGGGGGTGGGGCTGTGCTGGAGATACGGCAGCTGTGCAAAAGCTATAAGGGGCGCCAGGTCCTTTCGCCGGTGAGCTTTGTCCTCCCCCCGGGGCAGTGCCTGGGCCTGGCCGGCAGCAACGGGTCGGGCAAGTCCACCCTGCTGCGGCTCATCGCCCAGATCGAGCGGCCGGACGGGGGAGATGTTCTTTACCAGGGCCGTTCCGTGCTGGGAGACCGGCAGTTTCTGCGGCATAGACTGGGATACGTCCCCCAGAGCCCCGAGCTGGCCCCGGAGCTGACGGTGAAGCAGCAGCTCACCCTGTGGCAGGCCGCCTGCGGCCTGTCCGGCCCGCTGCCCGGGGATGTTATGGGGCTGCTGGGTCTGGAGTCCCTGCTGAAGACCCCCATCCGAGCGCTGTCCGGCGGGATGGCCCAGCGGGTGAGCATCGCCCTGTCTCTGCTGGCCCGGCCTGGGGTGCTGCTGATGGACGAGGCCGCCAGCGGCCTGGATCGGGGCTACGTCCCCCGGCTGCTGGACTGGCTGGAGGAGTATGTCCGGAGCGGAGGCAGCCTGGTGTGGTGCAGCCACCGCCCGGAGGAGCTGGACCGGCTGTGCGGCGCGGTGCTGCGCCTGGAAAATGGAGTTTTGGAGGAATGATGAATGACCTGCAAAAATTGTGGCAATGAAATTCGGGACGACGCCAAGTTCTGCCCACACTGCGGTGCGGTAAGCGGGGAAGCGGTTGTTGCGAAAACAGCCGGGCCGGAGATTCCGGCGGGTGGCGGCAGAAAGAAAGGCCTGCTCATCGGCGGGGCCGTGGCCGCTGTGGCGGTGATCGCCCTGCTGACGGCTGTGGTGAGCGGGATGTTTGCCTCTCCCAAGGGCCAGGCGGAGAAGGCGCTGGCCAAGTCGGTGGCCGCCTACGCCGCCGCCGGGGAGAAGATCGGGGTGCCCGATCTGTATGAACTGACCGACCGCCGGTCGGTCAGCCAGAATTTTGAACTGGAGCTGGGCAGCATCAACAGCGCAGTGACAGGCTATGACCTGTCCGCGCTCCAGGGCCTGGGCCTGCGGATGAACACCGGGCTGGACGGGGACGCGCGCAGGATGAGCTTTGAGCTGGGCGCCTTCTGGGGGGAGGAGGACATCCTCTCCCTCAGGATGTTGGCGGATGACGACGAGGTGTATGTGGTCTCTCCCCAGTTCACCGGCGGCACGGCCTACGGGGTGAACACCGAGACTTTGGGGGAGGACCTGACCGCCATGGGCGTGGAGGACGCGGGGAGCGTCAGCTTCAACCTCTTTGACCTGATGGACCTGGCTGTGCCCGCCGGCCAATACAAGGAGATCAGGCAGCAGGTCAAGAAGGCCAACAAGGCCCTCTGGGAGGCCGCGGAGGTGGAAAAAACGGGGAGCAGGATCCTCAGCATCAACGGCGCCGAGAGCAAAACCACCGCTTACCGGATTGTATTTCCCCAAGCGGCCCTGGAGGACTATGTGGACGCGATGGCCGAGCTGATGAACTCCGTAAACTATTTCCAGCTCTATGAGGAGCTGCTCCGGGGCATGGGGATGCCCCAGGAGGAGCTGGACAGCTTTATGGATGAGCTGGAGGAGCTGGACGTATACGGTGAATTGGCCGATGGGCTGAAGGAGCTGATCGGCGAGGTGGGCGACCTGGAGCTGGAGGTCGATCTCAGCGGAGGCTGTGTGGCCGCCGTGTTCTACCAGGGGGAGCTCTACGGCTCCCAGCTGGAACTGTCCCTGTATCTGGGCGGCGGCGAGGCCTACGTGGACGATCTGTGCCTGGAGATCGGGCTGGACGGGCAGGTGGTCACTCTGGATTCCACCGGCGACCACAGCGCAAGGGGCGGGGCCTTTACCGATGTGACTGAGATTCGCGGCTCTTTCCCCACGATAATTTCCGACCTGCGCTATGACCTGGGTTCCCACCACCTGGAGTGGGAGCTGGAGCTGGAAAATGCGGGCGGACTGGACATGGCGGGCCAGCTTGTCATGGGAAAGAACTCCATAGACCTGAATCTGGAGGACATCTCCCTGCAGGTCATGGGGCTGGAGGTGTGTTCCTTGGGGCTGGACTATTATATGGGCCCCTGTGAGGGGGTGGATGTGACCACCACGTCCTCCAGGATGCTGACCGAGATGGACGAGACCGAGCTGACAGGCCTGGCGGAAGAACTTCAGGCCAGCGCGATGACCTGGATGGAGGAGATCCAGGCCCTGATCCTCCAGCGCCTGCCCCAGGAGGTGCTCTGGGCCCTGATGTTCGGATGAGGGGGCTCCGGTTTTTTGGGACATATGTAAAATTGGCTGTGGCGAAGCTCTGCCAACCGCGTTGGCGGTTGGCAGGGCTTGTCCTTTTGGGCCTGCTGTTGTCCCTGGGGGCGGGCCGGGCGGCCGGCTGGCTGCTGTCCCGGGGGGTGGACTTTTCTGGAGTCACCCTGGCGGTCACCGCGCCGGAGGGGGACGGCGTCCCCCGGCTGCTGGAACAGTACATGGGGGATATGGAGGACATCGCCCAGTACTGCCGGGTGCTGGCCATGGAGGAGGACCAGGCTCTGAAGGCGCTGGAGCGGGGGGAGGTCACCGCGGTGCTGGCCCTGCCGGAGGACTTCATCCAAGGGGTCATGGGCGGGGAGAACCCGGACCTGCGGCTCATCGTGGCCGGGGACCGGCCCCTGGAGTCCCTGCTGCTGCTGTGGGTGGGACAGAGCGCCAGCGATATCCTCTCCGCCTTTCAGGCCGGGGTGTACGCGGTGCTGGCCCTGTATGAGGAGGCCCCGCCCCTTGGCCTCACCCGAGACCGGGTGGTGGTGGACATCAACCTGCGCTATATCCGCCTGGCCCTGTCCCGGGGGGAGCTGTTTCAGACGGAACCGGTGTCCGCCACCGGGACTCTGCCCATCCCCCTCCACTACGGGCTGGCTCTGCTGGCCTGCCTGGGCCTGTCCGCCGCCCCCCTGTTTGCCCCCCTCTACACCGGGGACTGGCTGGGGGTCCAGCGGCGGCTGCGCAGTGTGGGCCGGGGGACTGCCTCGGGCTGCTGCGCCGGCGTGGCAGCCGGAGGTCTGATTCTCTTTCTGCTGCTGGCCCCCGGCCTGCTGATAATGGGGGAGGGAAGCCCCCTGGCCCTGCTGGGGGCAGCTGCCCTGATGGCGGCATATTGCTCGGTGTTCGGCGGGCTGTGCTGCCTGGCTGCAGGGAATGCCGCCGGCTGCGGGGTGCTGTCCCTGGGAATCGGGCTGGCCTCCCTGTTCCTGGCCGGGGGAATCGTCCCGCCTGTGCTGCTGCCCGGGCCGGCGCGGAGGCTGAACGGCCTGTCACCGGTGACCTGGCTGATGAGGCTGGCGGCATGGCCCATGGGCTATCCGGTCCCGGCCTCCGCCTGGACGGGCCTGGCCCTCACTGCAGCGGGGATGCTGGCCCTCTCCCTGGCGCTGTACCGCCGGGGGGTGGACCGGCGGGAGGTGGAGTCATGAGGTTTTTTGGGACCTTTTTCCGGACCTGCCTGCGGGTCCGTCTCTCCGACTGGCGCATCTGGCTGGTGCTTCTTCTCTTTCCCCTGCTGGTCCTGTCCGCCGCCCGGCTCCTGCCGGCGGAGGAGGTGACTGCTCCCGTACAGGTGGGGGTGGTGCTCCCCAAGGAGGGCGGAGAGGACTTCTGGCGGCGGCTGGAGGGGCGGAGCGGGCTGGTGGTTACCTTCCACGCGGCCGGCCGGGCCCAGGCGGAGCGCCAGGTGGCCATGGGCCGGTGGGACTGCGCCCTGGTCCTCCCAGAGGACTTTCAGGCCAGACTGGACCGGGTGGACCTGGAGGGACTGTTTGTCCTGCTGATCGGCCCCGGCTCCGCTGTCTACCCCCTGGTGCGGGAGACAGCGGCCGCCTGTGTGGCCGAGTGCGTCTCCCCCGCCATGGCGGAGGGATATCTGCTGGACAGCGGGATCTTGGACCGGGCGGGCGCGGAGGGTGCCCGTCCCCGGCTGGAGGAGACGCTGCTGGACCGGGATCGGGTGCTGGTGACGCTGGAGACGGCGGACGGACGCCCACTGGACCCCCTGGCCCTGGCGGACAGCGGGGTATCCGCTCTGCTGGCCTGCCTGGTCGTCTTTTTGCTGCTGATCTGGCTGCTTTTCACCGCTGTGGACCTGGGGCGCTGGCTGGACTCTCCCGCCGCCCGGCGGCTCATCCCGCTGCGGGGGCGGCCCGCCCTGATCTGGCCCCGGCTGGCGGCGGCGCTGGTCCCCGCCCTGTGCGCCGGCGGGCTGGCCCTCCTGCTGGCGGCGGGCTGGATGGCGTAACAGAGCGGCCCGGCGGAG